>CAYMAZ010000035.1:0-32933 GCA_964388575.1 uncultured Bacteroidales bacterium
GTTGTGAAGTTGAAGATTCCATATATGTTACCGTTTTGGAACAAAGTCCTATGAATTTAACTGTTAACGGGAATATTTTCACATGTACCGGCAACTTCACAAGTTATGTATGGACACACTATGATGTACCCATTCCCGGCGCATTTACAAATATTTATGCTGCCACACAACCTGGAATTTATGGAGTATATGCAACCAACTCTCTTGGTTGTACAACATATTCAGGCATGATTCATTACCTGAATGCAAATGTTGAAGATTTGAATTCTAATCCGGAAATATCAATCATCACAAATGAACATTCAATAACGATAGAATTTACTCTTCAAAACCTTCAAAACAATGTATTGATAATAAATGTGTTTGATATTACCGGAAAAAAGATTTCAGACCTTGTTGCAGTTGAAATCAGCCAGGGATTGTACAGAACTGAATTACAAACAGAACAATTACAAACCGGAATTTATATTATCAACAACACTGAATTGAGTATTCATAAAAAAATTGTATTTCTACAGTAAAAATTTATGTTTGTGAGATTAATTTTATTAATTTTGCAAATAGAAATGATACGATCGGGGTGTGGCGCAGTTGGCTAGCGTACTTGCATGGGGTGCAAGTGGTCGTCCGTTCGAGTCGGACCACTCCGACAAAAGAGCAGCAAACATGTTGCTCTTTTTTAATAATGAATATTTATGCAATACACTACATACATCATTTTTTCTCAAACTGCTGACATTTACTATGCTGGTATTACCAACAATCTGGGAAACAGGCTCAAAGAACACAATAAAGGCAAAACAAGAACGACTGAGAAATCAAGGGACTGGAATATTGTTTATTCAAAAAAATTTACGACCAGAAAAGAAGCATATAACCACGAAAGGTATATTAAAGGCATTGGACCCAAGAGGTTTTATCAAAGTTTTGAAATCGGCGCAGTTGGCTCGTTCCGCTCCGCGGAATAAACTCCCTTGCATGGGAAAGTGGTCGGGAGTTTATCATGTCGAAGACATGATTCGAGTCGGAAGAATTTATCCCGTAATCGGGACTCCAACAATAAGAAATTACGAAACCATTCTCATGTTTTTACTTACAAACTGCTAATATTTATTTTACATGAAGTTGAATCTTTTCAAAATCAAATTCTGTTTTTTTCTCATTGTCAAAAATTCATATATTTGCAAATCAAATAAATAGAAAGAACGGGACTGGTGTCCCACCCGGTCTTCAAAACCGGTAGCAGACGGATAACACCGGCTGTGGCAGGTTCGATTCCTGCTCTTTCTGCCAATTTTTACATACATTATGGACCAGATCCGAAAAAGAGTATGAATACATCACAGAGGGCATTGCAAAGCCTTCCGGCCATTAACAAACTTCTTCATTACGAAGAAGTCAGGATGCTTATTTCCAAATATGGAAATGATGCAGTAAAACATGCTGCCAGGTCAGCAATCGAATTTTACAGAACTCAGATAATTAACGGAAAACAAGCGCCAACTGAACACCAGATAACTGAAAAAATAATCCATTTACTTCAGTTACTCACTCAAAGAAGTTTGAAGAAAGTGTTCAATGCTACCGGAATTATTATTAACACGAATCTCGGAAGGTCACCTTTCGGAAAAGAAATGACTCAGGAAGTCCTTGAACTTCTGAGCGGATACAACAACCTGGAGTTTGACCTTGAGAAAGGTGAGCGGGGAAACAGGAATATCCATGTTCGTGAACTTCTTAAATATCTCACTGGTGCCGAAGATATTTTGATTGTCAACAATTGCGCTGCTGCCGTTATGCTTTGCCTCAGGACTTTTGCAAAAAATAAAGAGGTCATTGTTTCCCGCGGAGAGCTTGTTGAGATCGGAGGTTCATTTCGTGTACCTGAAATTATGGCCGCTTCGGACTGCAAAATGGTTGAAGTCGGTACAACCAACAAAACAAAACCCGATGATTACAGAAAAGGTTTTTCCAGAAAAACAGCAATGTTGTTTAAAGCACACAAATCAAACTACATCATCAAAGGGTTTACTCAGGAAGTTGAACTGAAAGAACTGGTTAAAATTAGTAAAGAGTTGAAAATTCCTGTGTTGTTTGATCAGGGATCGGGACTGCTGAGAAAAATGAATCATCCTGGTTTTGCAGATGAGCCTGACATTCAAAGCAGTATTATGACAGGTGTTGATCTTGTCTGTTTCAGCGGCGACAAGCTCCTTGGTGGTCCACAGGCCGGTATCATTGCGGGAAAGCAGAAATTTATTGACAAATTACGGAAAGAACCGATGTTTCGTGCTCTTCGGGTTTGCAAGACAATAATTGCTTTTCTAGAAACAGCATGTCTGACTTATTTAAATGATGACACTTTGCAGAAAAAAAACAGGATTTTCAAACTATTACAACAGTCGCCCTCTCAAATTCTTGCCAGAGCAGAAATACTTTCCGAATTTCTCGTGAAGCAAAAGGTATTCTGTAGCATTGATGAAAACAAGGTGATGATCGGAGGCGGTTCTCTTCCTGATGAAACTCTTGCCAGTTTTGCAGTCACCATTCTGTTTGAAAATGCCTCAAAAAAAGATCACGCCGGGCTGTCTGAACAACTGTACAGGTCGTTGTTGCTCAAACCACTTCCTGTAGTAGGAATACTTGTGAGAGGTAAACTATTATTTGATGTTTTAACTGTTGAAGAAAATGATATTGAGAAAATTGCAGGAATTATCGCTGATGCATATCATACAATTACAAGTGATTAGATTGATAAAAAAATATTTTCACCCTTTAGAGTACTATGAAACATATTATTATCGGGACTGCAGGACACATTGACCATGGCAAGACTTCATTAATCAGAATGCTGACCGGTTTCGACTGTGATACACATAAGGAAGAAAAAGCACGGGGAATTACAATTAATCTTGGCTTCACACACATTGATCTTCCTTCGGGAGAAACTGCAGGCATTGTAGATGTTCCGGGGCATAAAGATTTTATTCACACCATGGTTGGAGGCGCATGCGGTATTGACCTTGTGCTTCTTGTCATTGCCAGTGACAGCGGCATTATGCCACAGACGGCAGAACATATTAACATCATTACAGCACTTGGAATTGATAAAGGAATTGTGGTTCTGACCAAAACTGATCTTGTGGATGAGGAAATGGTGGAACTGGCAAAATTTGAAATCACTGATTATCTGAAAAATACGACACTCAGAGATGCACCTGTAATAGGGGTTTCTGCAATTACAGGCTCAGGCAAAGAGAAATTAATTGTGGCAATAGATTCAATAATCTCAACAATCAGAGAAAAAGAAAAAGGAAATCTTTTCCGAATGTATATTGACAGAATTTTCACTGTAAAAGGATTTGGGAGTGTTGTTACAGGTTCTGTTCTCGGGGGAAATATTTCTGTCGGAAATGATGTGTATGTTCTTCCGGGCGAGAAACAAAAATTCAGGGTCCGGTCAATTGAACGGCATGGAAAAAGTGTTGATCATGTTGAAAGAGGGGACCGCGCAGCCATTAATCTTATCGGAATGAAACATGAAGATTTTGAAAGGGGAATGCTCATCTCTGACAAACAGCTGGAATCAACAATAATGGTTGATGCTTATGTTAACCTTTTTAATCAATCTCCATCTGTTGGGATTTGGTCAAATGTAATTTTCCTGTCCGGAACTTTTGAATGCACAGCAAAAATGCATTTGCTCAACAAAGATGACATTTCCGGAGGACAGGACGGGATAGTGCAAATTCTTTTACAAAAACCTGCCATTCTCATGAACCGCGACAAGTTCATTATCAGAAATACTTCTTCATCTCTGACAATGGGAGGCGGATACATTATTGATGCTTCTCCCCTGCACCATCGAAAACGCACACCCCAACTTACTGAAATGCTGGAAAATTTATGCATTTCTATGCTGACAGATACCGCTGCTTCAGAAGATATCCGCATGTTGCTGACCAGACAATTCAGGCCCTTTTTGACTGACGAGATTGCTGAAAAGCTGAATAAGACCAAAGATGAAATCATATCAGTAGTTTCCGGCAATTATGAAGGGATCATTGTTTATGAAAATCAGAATAACAATATCTGCATTTCAGAGAAGTGTGAGAATCTGTATAGGGAAAAAATTATAAAATCCCTGAATGAGTTTCATGAACTGAATCCGTTGCTTTCAAAAGGTCTTGAGACAAATGAACTTTTAGGAAAGTTAGGAATTTCCAAATACAAGTCCGGAAAAACCTATCTTGAACTCCTCCTCACAAAAATGAAAGAAAAGCAAATTGTAGATCGATTTGAAAACACATGGATTGTTTCCGGCTACAAACCGCGGTTTGACGAAAAAACAATGAAACAAACGGCATGGGTTGAAGATTTGTTGCTTTCTTTTGATGATGAAATGCCCGCAATGTCTGTAATTGAGGAAAAAGCTGCTGAAAATGGAATTACAAAGCAAAAACTTAAACAGTTGTTCACTTTTCTTCAGAATAAAGGAAAAATCAGGTATGTGAAAGATGATTTTATACACAGTGATGTTGCTGATCGATACAGGATTCTGCTTCTCAGAACTTTAAATGAGAAAACCGGTGGAATCAACATCCCGGAATACAAAACAATTGTCAGCTGTACCAAGCGGATGAGAGCATTTCTCGGTGAATTATTTGAATCCGAAAAACTGATACAGTTCCATTACGGTGAAAATATTGACACACGAATCGAAATTACAACATTTGGAAAAGATTTTCTGAAAAAGATGAACTCATAAAAATAACATAAAACTTACAAAATCATGAATATTAAAACAGTCAATGCAATCGGAAAAACATGTCCGGTTCCGCTCATTATGACGAAAAAAGCCCTGTCAGAACTCTCAGAAAATGAAACACTTGAAATTTTGTGTGATAATGATGTTTCTGTGAGTAACATCACACATTTTTTGAAAGAACATAAAATCAGTGTTAAAACAGAGAAAAACAGTGAAGGGTTCAGACTACTGGTCAGCAAAACAGGAACAATTCCTGAAGATGTAAAAGTTGAGGATTATTGCTCTGTTGAAGACAAAAATCCATCTGGTTATATTGTATTTGCTGGTCCCGACCACCTTGATTTTGAAAATGAAAACCTCAGCATGATGATGCTTATCAAAGCATTGCAGACATTTACTGAAATTCCAGCCAGGCCGGATAAAGTAATTTTCATGAAATATGCTATTTTTCTTTCACTTGAAGATTCTCCTGTGCTTGAGTCTCTGAAAATACTTGAAGCTTCGGGAACTGAAATCCTAACCTGCGGAAATTGTCTTGAATATTTCGGAAAAACTGAACAACACAGCATCGGAAGAATTACCAACTTGTATGAGATTCTTGACGCAATGAGTACAACCGGAAAAGTGATTTATCTCTGAAAAAACGCTTCAATTTGTAACTTGTAATGACATGAGCGCGTCCATTCATAAGTATCAAAACTTTTCTAATACTTTGCAAAAATGAAGATGACCAGGCGTAATATTCTTTTATTTATCTCATGTTTTACTACTTTCTTTTACATGAGCAGTTGTAATTTTATTATTATTCTTCCACCTCCAACAGCAGACTGGGAAAAAGTTGAAGAATATAAAGTTGAACCAGGAATCAGCCCATCAGAACTGATTCAAAAATTTGTTGATTCAACAGTGCATAATTCACATCAAAATTATGTTATCGTCACATACGATCCCGGTTGTCCTGCTACATATCATAATATCACATTCACCAATAAACTTTATGATGATACTCATGAGCACTTTGAATGGCTCGCCGTGACAGCTGAAGATACGATGTATGAAAACAAAGTAAGAAAGAAGCTGGATTGCCCTGCTCATTTCAGGTACAAATACCCGGCATACTACAAAATTAAAGGTTTAAAATCCTCTTTTCGTAATCTTTACCACAACAACAATATTCCCGATAGTGATCTCACTCCCATGACCTTCATCATAGCCTCAGACACCATCAGAAGGATAACGCGCGGGGCAATCAACAATGAAGAAAGATATCTCGAACATAAGAATTTTCTGGATTCGTTGTCGCATATATATTATTAAAATAACGAACATTTTAAATATACTGTTCTATTTGAATTTACTAAGAACATAACTCAATGAAAACATTCGATTTATTAACAACCGTAGAATACGGCGGATGCTCGGCAAAACTTTCTGCAAAACAACTGAGTGAAGCATTGTCCGGGCTTCCTGTCATCTCCCACCCCAATCTACTCGTAAACATTGATACACATGATGATGCAGGTGTGTTTAAAATCAATGATGAAACTGCTCTCATACAGACCACCGACTTTTTCACGCCTGTGTGCTCCGATCCCTATGAGTTCGGGCAAATAGCCGCGGCAAATGCCCTGAGCGATGTGTATGCCATGGGAGGCAAAGTGCTGACAGCATTAAACATCGTCACTTTTCCTGTTCATATTCCACTTGATGTTCTCCGCGATATTTTACGCGGTGGCATTGATAAGGTCACAGAAGCTGGTGGTGTTATTGTTGGCGGGCATACCATTGTTGACGAGACTCCAAAATACGGACTGGCTGTTACCGGAACAGTCCATCCGCAAAGGATCATTTCCAATGCAGCAGCAAAACCAGGTGATGTTTTGATTTTGACAAAGCCAATCGGTGCAGGAATTATCATGGCCGGCAAACGTATCGGAGAAATAGACGAGGAAAAATACAAAATGGTGCTGGAAAGCATGAAACAGCTTAATGCCGCCGGGGCTGAGATCATGCAAAAGTATAACGTAAAATGCGCCACCGACATCACAGGATTCGGGCTGGCCGGGCATGCTTTGAAGATGGCAACTGCCAGTAATATGACTTTGAAAATCCATGCTAAAAACGTTCCGTTATTCCCAGGAACTTCAGAACTGGCAGCAATTGGATGTTTGCCGGGGGCATGTTTCAGAAATACTGAATACACTGAGAAAGAATGCCTCTACAGTGAGACCGTCAGTTATGAACAAAAAATGATCATGTCTGATGCACAAACTTCAGGCGGATTGTTACTATGTTGCCCTTATGAATTTTCCGGACAACTGTTAAAAGAAATGCATGAAAATGATTATCAACATTCTGCAATCGTTGGTAATGTGATTGAAAAGGAAGAATTTTCCCTGGTGTTTGAATAAATTTCCTGATCTTCAGATCACTTCTGCCATCGTTTTGAACCTGTTTTCAGTAAAACAATATCCACTTCTTCTTCTGTGATCAGGCATCCTGTTCTGATCTTTTCCATCCAGGGGAGTAAAATCTCATTCTTAAAAGCTTCAATTTTCTCACTGGTATCAATGATCTCTACCACGACAGATATCTTTTCTGAAAATTCCCAGAATTTGGAAGATATGACAACATTGCTCGTACCAAATCCCATGATCCCTTTAATTACCGTTGCTCCTGCAATTTCGTACCGTTTTGCAGCATATACAATCATTTCGTACAATGAAGAATGTCTGAACTTATCTGTATTGCTGATATAGACAGACAACTTCCGGGCTTTGTGTTGTTCATTCATGATCAGGCGTATTTGATGGCAATATAACCGAGAAAAAAGGCAAGCAGACAGGACAAAATACTCAGCAAAGAGTAACTGAAAAAGTGAAAATAATTTGAGTCTTTCAGCAACATAAAACTTTCGAGGGTAAACGTTGAAAATGTTGTAAAACCACCGCAAAGTCCTATGGTCAGAAACAATTTAACATCACTGCTGTACAGTATTTTTTTTTATCAAACACTGAAACAATAATTCCGAGCAGAAGACAGCCGAGAATATTGACCACTAATGTGCCATAGGGAAAAGATGACAACATTTTTTTTTGTACTGTCAATGTGACGAGATATCTTAATATTCCACCGATAAAGCTTCCGCTGCCGATTAATAATAATATCTTCATTTGCTTAATTTGCTTCAAAATTATGAATTTTTTAGCACAGACATTTTTAATTACACAATTGAGTTCACTTCAAAAAATCATTATCTTTGTCCTACACAAAGTTAACTCAAACAGTGAATCTTTCAGCAGCAATTCTTATTGGAGGCAAAAATTCAAGGATGAACGGTTTCAATAAAGCATTCATTGAAATTGACGGTTCTCCCATTCTTGACAGAATGATCAGTGTTATAAAGCCCTTGTTTTCCGAAATCACAATTGTGGCCAATGAAAATGCGTCTGTATACAGGAATTATCCCGTGCATGTCATTGAAGATGTACATCCCGGCAAGGGTCCTTTGTCAGGAATACATGCTGCCTTGAAATATACAAAACATGATCACTGTTTCGTTTTTGCATGCGACCTCCCCTGCATCAGTTCCGGCCTGATAATTCAGCAGACGCAACTCATAGATTACGTTTCGGATGCCATCGTCCCGAAACATGAGCGGGGTACAGAGCCTTTGCATACCATCTGGTCAAAGCGATGTTACACACTTCTTGAAACATATCTGGAAAATCTTCAGAATTTCAAAATATCACTATTTTTCAACACCTTACAGATCAAATACTTCAACATACAGTATAGTCATCATTTTTTCAATATTAATACACAACAAGATATCCTTCATTTTTTAAACAAACAACCTATGTGCAATGAGCTTGATTGATTACAAAGAAATTATAAAAAAATATCCTCCCAAACGTGAATATCTGATCAGGATGCTTCATGAAATCCAGAAAAGCAGTGGACAAAACTTCATTCCTCAGGAAGCACTGAAAGAAATTGCTACCTACACGAAACTTTCCATGGCTGCTGTTCAGGGAATTGTTGAGTATTATTCTATGTTTTCGGATAAGCCCAGAGGAAGATTTCTTATCAGAGTATGCAAATCTCCTGTTTGCATCAATCATGATTCTGAGAACATACTGAATCTGCTGATGTCCCATTTCGGTTTGAAAGAAATGGATGAAGTAACAACAGACGGACTTGTCAGTATTGAAACTTCAGAGTGTCTGGGAAGATGCGGTGATGCTACTTCAGTAAGCATTAATGAACATTATCTCAAAAGGGTGACTCCAGACAATATCATTATTCAAACAGAACAATATATTAAATCTCATCCCAATGGTTAAGGAAAACAGACAATTACTCAGAAATGCAGGAAAGATCGATCCCATGCTGATTGATGATTACATCAGTCAGGGCGGCTATGAAACCTTGAAAAAAGTATTGCTTCTGTCTCAGGAAGAAATTTTGAATACAATTGAGTTATCGGGTTTAAAAGGAAGAGGAGGTGCAGGTTTTCCAACTGGTATCAAAACTCAGAGTACAGCTGCATCTGAACCAATATGCCTCAGATACGTTGTTTGTAATGCAGACGAGGGCGAGCCCGGCACATTCAAAGACAGGATGATTATGGAAAATGACCCTCACCTGCTCATTGAAGGAATGATCATTGCAGCTCTGTCAGTTGAAGCTATCAAAGGCTACATATATATCAGAGCTGAATATTACAAATCCATTGATATTGTACAGAACTCAATTTCACAGGCCTATGAAATGAATTTCCTTGGAGATAACATTTGTGGAAGCCAGCATTCGTTTCATCTTGAACTTGTCCCAGGAGCCGGATCGTATCTGTGCGGAGAAGAACTGACTTTGCTTGAATCACTGGAGGGCAAACGAGGCTATCCGAGAATCAAACCACCATTTCCGGCACAAAAAGGATTGTGGCAACAGCCAACATTGGTCAATAATGTTGAAACCCTTGCAAACCTGCCTGTCTTATTTCGCATCGGATATGAAAAGTACAGAAAACTTGGAACGAAAGAAACTCCCGGAACAAAACTGATCTGCCTGAGTGGTGATATCAATTATCCCGGAACATATGAAATTGAACCAGGATGTACATTAAGTGAAATCATTGAAGATCTGGGAGGAGGAATTCCAAACAGAAACAGATTCAAAGCTTTACTGACAGGCGGAGCTGCCGGCACATTTGCAGGAATTCAGCAGCTTGATACCCAGGTATGTTTTTCTGAAATGCGAAAACGAAACCTGACACTTGGCTCAGGTGCAATCATTGTGCTTTCTGAAACATCCTCCCTGTCCAAAACACTATCTTCTATTTTTGAATTTTTCAAACATGAATCCTGCGGAAAGTGTGTTCCATGTCGTGTCGGCACACACCATATTGAGCAAATGTGGGAAGAAGTCAAAAACAAATCATCTGAGCTGAAAATCGAAGTCCTCAGAAAAATTGAAACAATTTCTGCTGATATGGCGACATCATCACTTTGCCCGCTCGGACAATCCCCTATTCTGCCAATCAAATCATTGCTTGAACATTGTGCTGATCAACTTGACTAAATTAATTGTTTTGCAAACATGAAAGAACAAATTTTAATTACCATAGACGGCCAGACAATACAGGCTGAAAAAGGCGAAAATCTACTGAAGGTGGCCAGAAAAAACAATATTGATATTCCTGGTTTATGCTGGCATCCGCGCATGACTCCAACCGGTGCATGCCGTTTGTGCGGAGTCAGAATTGAAGGACGAAAGGGCATTATCATGTCATGTACTGTAGAAGTGGAAGACGGAATGGTTGTGACTGCTTTTGATGAAGAACTCGAGTACATCAGAAGGAACAATCTTGACTTTTTGCTATCAGAACACAATGAAGCAAGGGATCCTGCCTATCAAGATGAATTTGCTGAACTTATTGACAGATATGACCTTCGTGATCCCGCAAACAGAAAGTATCCAAAAATTCCTTTCACACTTGAAAATCAAATTGATGATACAAGCCCTGTTTTGACCTATGATCCATCAAAATGCATCAAATGTTTCAGATGTATCAAAGCTTGTGACGAGATTGAGGGCAAAGAAGTCTTAACAATGGCTTCACGTGGTATATACTCTTATGTGATTGCCGGATTTGGAGTATGGAGTGAATCAGAATGTGATGGTTGCGGTGAATGCATACAGGTTTGTCCAACTGGTGCATTAGTAGAAAAGCCTCACAGAAGCGAAATTGACCTCAATACTATTGAAAAGAAAACCAGAACAACATGCCCCTACTGTGGAGTTGGCTGTCAGCTGGAACTTCTTACAACAAACAATAAAATTCTCAGAGTAAATGGGGTCGAAGGTGTGATGCCCAACGACGGCAGATTGTGTGTAAAAGGACGTTTCGGATATAATTACATTGCAAGCAGCGAACGCCTGACACATCCACTTATTAAACGAAACGGAAAATTTGAGCCCATAAGCTGGGATGAAGCACTAGACATTGCTGCTTCGAAATTTGCTGAAATAAAAAACAGATACGGAAAAGACGCTCTCGCCGGATATGCATCAGCCAAGGCGACAAATGAAGATAATTACTTATTTCAGAAATTCATCAGACTGGCCTTTGAGAATAACAACGTCGATTATTGCACAAGATTATGCCATGCATCAACTGTAACAGCCATGATCAAATCCATCGGCGACGGAGCAGGAAGCAACAGCATTCAGGACTTTGAACATGCTGATTGTCTCTTTGTTATTGGAAACAATATTATTGAAACACACCCAATTACAGCAACTTATATTAAGCAAGGGTTTAAGAAGGGACAACAGATTATAGTCGTTGATCCCAGATGGACGCCACTGGTCAGATATGCCCGTGTGTGGTTACAGCCAAAACTTGGAACCGATGTTGCATTGCTGAACGGAATCATCAATGTCATCATTGAAAACAACTGGATTGACAATGATTTTATTCAGCAGAGGGTTGAAGGTGGCATGGAAGCATTTCAAAAACTTAAAGAATTAACTGAAAAATACACCCCAGAATATACAGAAGATATAACCGGTGTTGCTTCTCATCATATTGTTGAAGCAGCTTCGGTATATGCTCAGGCAGAAAAGGCGATCATCGCAACCGGCATGGGAATGAGCCAGCAGGTGACTGGCACACATAATGTTTTCAGCCTGATTAACATGATGCTTATTACAGGAAAAATCGGCAAAGAAGGTTCAGGAATCAATCCGCCCAGAGGACAGAATAACGTCCAGGGTGCAACAGACGTGGGATGCTCTCCCTCAATGTATCCAGGATACATTCCGGTGATAAACGATGAAAACAGAAAAAAGATAGCACAAATCTGGAATGTCGAATATGAAAAGCTTAATCCCAATCCCGGCTTGACGACTGTTGAGATTGTCAAAGCTGCCTATGATGAAAAAATCAAAGGTTTGTATGTGATGGGAGAAAATCCGATGGTTAGTGATCCTCATCTGAATCATACAGAAGCAGCGTTTAAGAAACTTGATTTTTTGCTTGTTCAGGACATATTTATGACTGACACTGCAAAGCTTGCTGATCTTGTCCTGCCTGCAACTGGTTTCGCTGAAAAAAACGGGACAGTTGTCAGCAGCGACAGAAGGGTACTCCGAATCAGAAAAGCAGTCAACCCTCCTGGAGAGGCCAGACAGGACTGGAATATTATATGGGAAATTGCACGAAGGATGAATGTTATGTTGGGAACTTATGAAAATGAATCTGACATTTTTAACGAAATCGCAATGGCTGCAACGATTTTTGGCGGCATTGATTATCAAAGGCTTGAAAATGAGGAATTGCAATGGCCCTGTCCCGACAAAAATCATCCCGGGACACCCACACTATATCTTGATCGGTTTAACACTGAATCAGGAAAGGGAAAACTCTTTCCTGTTGATTATGTCCGGCAGGCAGAACAGGCGACAGATGAGTTACCATTCCTGCTCAATACAGGCCGAATGCTCAATCAGTATCATACTGCAACGATGTCACGCCAGGTTGAAACACTGAAAGCTTTTGGAAATGAAAGTTACGTGCTCATGAATCCTTCTGATGCTGCCAAAATAGGCTGTGAAGATAAGGAAGTTGTACGAATCAGCAATAAAAGGGGAAGTCTGCAAACACATGTCAGAATTCATCATGGTGTTCATGCTGGGGAGCTATTCATGCCTTTTCACTTCAATGAATCTCGTGTGAATCTTTTAACTGATGACAAACTTGATCCATATTCAAAAATTGCAGGTTTCAAACTATCTGCCGTCAAAGTTGTAAAAATTGAAGAATGAAAATTTCAAAAGGAATAGAATTAGCAATTTCACATCTGTTCATTTGTGTATTATATAAACATATATATATCTGAATATAAAACACTTAATCTACATAATTTATTCATTCTAAACTAAAATTAAGGTATTTGTTTCATTAATGAACTCAAAATAAAAAGTTAAATAAAAAAATATTTAAATTTGCCGCAATTTAACAGCATTTGAACAAATCAGTTACAACTAATATATTTATGTATGAAAGAGAAAATTATCAGTATTGTTGAATCCTTTGGAAAAACACACGGACGCTTGATGGACATTCTGATAGAAGTTCAGTCTGAATTCCGTTGTGTATCGGATGAAGCAGTCAGCATTATCGCTTCTGAACTCGGACTTTCAGAAGTTGAAGTAAATCAGACCAAAACCTTTTATCACTTTTTCACCACCGACCCGGTTGGGAAATATGCTGTATATTTAAACAACAGTGTGGTATCAATGATGATGGGGATGGAAGAGGTTGCAGACGAATTTCAGAAACTCACCGGAATCAGAGTTGGTGAAAAAACATCTGATGATCTCATCAGTCTTGCTTATACAGCATGTATTGGCATGAGTGATCAGGAACCAGCTGCTCTGATCAATAATGTTGTTTTCACGGAGTTGAATCGTGAAAAGGTACGTCAGATTGTACAGTGGATGCGTGAAGGCAAAGCTGTGAAAGACATGGTGACTCAATACGGCGATGGCAACAATGCACATCCTCTTGTTAAATCGATGGTAAAAAACAACATTCGTAAAGCAGGGGCGGTTTGTCTCGGAGAATATGAACCGGGAAAAGGACTTTCCAGGGCACTTTCAATGGATGCAAAAGGAGTGATTGATGAGATCAAGAATTCCAATCTTCGTGGTCGTGGAGGTGCAGGATTTCCAACTGGTCTCAAATGGATGTTCTGTTCTCAGTCACCTGGAGATCGGATTGTCTTGTGCAATGCTGATGAGGGAGAACCAGGTACTTTTAAAGACAGGGTATTACTTACTGAACGTGCGCCAATGCTTTTCGAAGGTATGGCTATTGCAGGTCATGCAATCGGTGCGAAAGAAGGTATTCTGTATCTACGCTACGAGTATAAATACATGAAAGCCCTTATGGAAAGTGTTTTAAATGATCTTCGAAACAGTAATCTTTTAGGAAAGAACATTCTGGGCAAAGGATTTGATTTTGACATTCGTGTTCAATTTGGTGCCGGAGCCTATGTTTGTGGTGAAGAGTCAGCACTGATTGAATCTGCTGAAGGAAAACGTGGTGAACCACGTAACAGACCTCCTTTTCCTGTACAGAAAGGATATGATTCACGGCCAACAATTATTAACAATGTTGAAACATTCTGTTCTACTGTAAAAATTATTGAAAACGGAAGTGAATGGTACAGAAAAATGGGAACAGAAGAATCATCAGGAACTAAGTTATTGAGTATTTCAGGCGATGTTAAAAATCCCGGAATTTATGAAGTTGAGTGGGGCATGACAATCAATGAAATGCTTGAAATGGTTGGAGCTGAAAATGTTCAGGCTGTTCAGGTTGCAGGACCATCCGGGATCTGTATCCCTCCAGCTCAATTCAGCAGAAAGATTGCAATCGAAGATCTTCCCACAGGAGGCTCAATGATTGTCATCGGGAAGCATCGTGACTTGTTGAAAGACGTTGTTCTGAACTTTATGGAATTTTTTGAAGATGAGTCATGTGGTTCATGTGTTACATGCCGTTCATTCAATATGATCTTAACAAAGCAGGTGAAAAAAGTTGTTGAAGGACGTGCCATCAAAAAAGATATTGAAGATATGGCTGCCTGGGGTGAAATTCTGAGAAAAACAAGCCGTTGTGGTTTGGGACAGACCTCCTCCAATCCGATTTCAACCACGATTCTTAATTTTAGAGAATTGTACGAAGCAAGAGCGAAAGATGCCGAATATCAAAGTGATTTTGATATGCAGAAAGCCATTGAAGAATCATGTGAAGTTGTCGGTCGTCCTGCTCACCTACCAGAACATCACGAATAATTAATTAAATAACAATAAAAAAATATATCATGAGTGAAATCGTAAAATTCACAATAGACGGTAAAGAAATTGAGGGAGAAAAAGGCCGTTTGCTGGTAGATGTAGCTGCTGAAAACGGTATCTATATTCCCATACTTTGCCATTGGAAAGACGTCAATCCGGCAGGATCATGCAGAATCTGTACCGTTAAAATCAACGGTCGTTTTATGACCGCCTGTACAACACCCATAGATGCAGACATGAAGGTTGAAAACAACACTCCTGAACTTCAGGATATCAGAAAAGCCATTGTTGAAATGTTGTTTGTTGAAGGCAACCATTTCTGCCCGGCTTGTGAGAAAAGTGGGGACTGTGACCTTCAGGCACTGGGCTATCGCTATCAAATGATGGTTCCCAGATTTCCATATGCATTTGAAAGAAGGGAGCTGGATGCATCATCACCAAAAATTTTCCTTGAAAAGAACCGTTGCATATTCTGCAAACGTTGTATTCGTATGATCAAAGATGAACAGGGAAGAAGTTATTTTGCCTTTAAAGGCAGAGGTAAGCACCTTGAAATCACTCTTGACAAAAAGCTTGCACAGACCATGAGTGAAGAAAATGCTCAGAAAGCAATGAAAATATGCCCTGTTGGGGCAATTCTTCGCAAAGAAGTGGGATTTGTCAACCCTATTGGACAAAGAAAATATGACAATGTCCCCATTGGATCTGAAATTGAAAATTTAAAAAAATAATCAGGAGGAAAAGTATATGAGCAAACCTATTATAGCAACAGCATCACTGGCCGGATGTTTCGGTTGTCATATGTCATTACTTGACATTGATGATCGTATTCTGCAACTTATTGAGCTCGTTGAATTCAATAAATCTCCGATTGATGATATCAAAACATTTACTAAACAGTGTGATATCGGAATCATTGAAGGAGGATGCTGCAACAGCGAAAATGTTGAAGTGCTGAAAGATTTCAGAAAGCACTGTAAAATTCTGATTTCATTTGGGGAATGTGCCATCATGGGTGGACTTCCTGCAATGAGAAACGGAATTCCGGTAAGGGAATGTCTTGAGGAAGCTTACTGGGGAGGTCCTACTGTGGGTGACAACACTGAAAAAATTATGCCCAATGACGAGGAATTACCGATCATTCTGGATAAAGTGTATCCTTTGCACGAAATTGTAAAGATTGACTATTTTCTTCCAGGATGCCCTCCAAGAGCTGATTTAATCTGGCAGGCAGTGGTTGCACTTGTCACCGGTGATGAACTCAATATTCCCTACGAATTAATTAAGTTTGATTAATCAAAAATAAAAAAAACATAATGGCACAAAAAGTAACAATAGAACCTGTAACCAGAGTTGAAGGACACGGCAAAGTGACCATTCATCTCGATGATAATATGAATGTTGCCCAAACACGTCTTCATATTGTCGAATTTCGCGGATTCGAACGTTTTGTCCAGGGGCGCCCCTACTGGGAAGCTCCTGTTCTCGTTCAGCGTCTTTGCGGAATTTGCCCCGTCAGCCATCACCTTGCAGCTGCAAAAGCACTTGATGTAATTGTCGGTGCCGGAACAGGAGAAGGGCTCACTCCTACCGGCGAAAAAATGAGAAGATTGATGCATTATGGACAGATGTTTCAGTCACATGCACTGCACTTCTTCCACTTATCTGCTCCCGATTTTCTGCTCGGATATGACGCTGATCCTGCAATCCGTAACGTTATCGGACTTGCTATTCAATTTCCTGAACTGGCAACTCAGGCTGTTCTTATGCGTAAATATGGACAGGAAGTCATCCATTACACTGCCGGAAAGAAAATTCATGGCACAGGTGCAATACCAGGTGGTATCAACAAAAACCTCAGTATTGAAGAAAGAGATATTTTACTGAAAGGAGCTGATCCCCTGAACGCTGATAAAATGATCCAATGGGCGTATGATTCAGTTCAACTGTTTAAGGATTACTATATGAAAAACAGGGAATTTGTTGATAATTTCGCTTACTTCCCTTCAAATCACCTGAGCCTTGTCAGAAAAGACGGCGCCCTTGACTTTTATCATGGTGTGATGAGAGCTGTAGATAGTGAAGGAAATAAAATTCTCAATGATGTTGACTATCAGGAATATTACAAGCACATTGAAGAAGAAGTCCGTAACTGGAGTTACATGAAGTTCCCTTACCTGAAACATATCGGTAAGGACAAAGGTTGGTACCGTGTAGGTCCTCTTGCACGTCTTAATACCTGTGACTTCATTCCGTCACCACTGGCACAGAAAGAATACGAATTATTCAAAGCTCATACTAACGGCAAACCGAACAATTACTGTTTGCATACACATTGGGCACGTCTTATTGAACTATTGCACGCTGCCGAAGTGATTAAGGAATTGCTCCTTGATCCGGATCTTCAGAAAGACGACCTTGTTACTAAGGGAACTAAAGTCAATGAGGGTGTGGGACTGATCGAAGCTCCGCGTGGTACTTTGTTCCATCATTATGCAATCAATGAAAATGACCAGATTACAATGGCAAACCTCATTGTTTCTACAACAAACAACAATGAGCCAATGAACCAGTCAGTGAATTTTGTTGCAAAGAAGATGATGTCAGGTCAGAAAGAAATTACTGAACCTATGAAAAATGCAGTTGAAATTGCCATCAGAGCATATGATCCGTGCTTAAGTTGTGCGACTCATGCACTCGGAAAAATGCCTCTGGACATTAAATTGCTTGATTCAAAAGGTGATGTGATTGATCATTACAGATCATAATACTGAACAGTATATAACTACTAAAGTCCGTCCATTTTCGGCGGACTTTTTTTTGAGAAAAAAATTGTAATTTTGATGACGTATAATCCATACTATGAAAAAAATATTGATATACGGATATGGAAATCCAGGAAGACAGGACGACGGACTCGGTGCCCGGTTTACGGAATTGTTTGAAATATGGGCAAAAAATGAAAATATTGAACAGGTTTCTGTCGATTGCAACTATCAACTCAATATTGAAGATGCTGCTGTCATTTCAGAATTTGACACTGTCATTTTTGTTGATGCCTCTGTTGTTGAAGATGTTGAAAGTTTCAGACTTGAAGAAGTAACTCCGGATAATGCGACGATTGAATTTACAATGCATGCTGTTTCTGTGGGATATGTTGTTGATCTCTGCAAAAAAATTTACGGAAAAACACCAGAATCTTATATCTTACATATCCGAGGATATGAATTTGATTTTATTGAAGAACTGACGCAACAAGCAGCTGAGAACATGCTGGAAGCCTTCACTTTTTTAAAAGATTTTGTTTTGAAAAACTAAACAAAATCACAAGCCGAAAAAGACCATTCCAACACCACACAACAGAATTGTTAATCCAGCAATTACATGTCCGTAACGCTCAAATTTCTTCAAGGGAAGAAATCTGAATCCCTTCATTGCAAACAGAACCAGAACCAGCATTGTTCCAATGGTAACAATTGTAAACAAAAGAGTGACCGTGATCAGCAACACTGAATTGTGATCAGCAGCAGGGTACATAACAAGCGGTATCAGTGGTTCACACGGTCCAAAAATAAAAATGGTGAACAAAATCCATGGTGTAATATTAATTCTGTCTTTCCTGTCATGAGGGTGTACGTGCACATCTTGATGTGTATGCACATGTTCATGAACATGACCGTCTCCGTGCACATGAAGATGTTTGTGGGGATTGTTTTTTACAGCTCTGAAAATCCCCCAGATCATGTACACAAAACCAAAAGCCAGAATGAGCAATGACACGATACTTCCCCTCTGTCCTTCCCACAATTCAATGCTGCTGACAGCAATTCCAAGTGCAATACCTGCAATTCCAAGAATGACAGAACTACCGACATGTCCGAGACCACACAAAGCAGTAAACAATAAAGTCTTTCTCATATTCCAGTTTCTTGCTTTTGCAATCACAATAAACGGAAGATAATGATCAGGACCTGTCAGGGTGTGAACGAAAGCAATGGTTAATGTCGTGCCCAATAGAAGCGAAACTTCTGTGCTCATTTTCCCTCCAGCATTGAAATATTCATGATTCCGTTTCCTGTCAACATCCGATAATCATGATGGGCACATTCATAACAAACTTGTTCATTTTCTTCATTTTGAAAGGTTCTTGTAATCATTACACTCTCACCACAAACAGCACATACAGCACTTTCATGAATTTTTGCATAGCCCGGTATTTTGACTTGTAACTTCTCAGCACCAAAAAGTGATTCAAATGGCAATGTAAGTGTTCCGAAAGCTCTTTCAAGTGATTTTTTTCGATATTCTACCAACAATGCAGGATCATGATTTTGTTCTGCAACAACTTTTTGATACAAATCTTTGAAATCAGGAAAAGCATTGCGTATCACGTCCTGTGAATCAGGTTTCGAAACAACTCTGATACCTTGTCCGTCCCTGCGTGTGAGGGTGAATGCTGTTTTACCAAGATCTTTAAATATCAGCGCATTATTACCAAACGTACAACCTGTCACAAATTGAACACCATCTGCAAAACAGTTGTTTGTCTCAGTGATGGCCAGCAGGTCTTCCATCCCGTCAGAATCAGCATTGAGCGCATTCATCGCATATACTGCTGCCATAATTCCCATTGCAAGTCCTGGACAGTAATGTCCGTGCATCTGAGCAGCTTTGATCATCAGATTTTCAGTCCTGCCAGCGTAAATATCATTACGAATATCAATCCGGGGGCTATTTTTCATTTTTGCCTGATGTACGGGATTCTGGTCAGATTCTAACGCAAATAAAGAAGTATCGGAGTTTTTAATATCCAGAACCGGGCTGTTATTAATGGCATCCAGACCCTGAACAGTAAGTATATTCTCACTTCTTTCAATCAGTTTAACAGTTGTAACACCGATAAGATTAGGGCGTTTGGGACTTCTGCTCCCAAAGACACCTTTCTGTATTCCGGGAAAACTTTTTGTATCTGACTGCAATTGGGATTCAGAAAGATGAAAATAAAACACAATATCAAGGTATTCATTCTCTTCGATCCCAAGAAGCGCATTTTCGTATTCCTTGAATATTTCAATTTTTCCGGGTTTTTCCTTGATCTTCCTGTAATCATCCGGTTCGTTCACATGATTATGAACGATACCAACAGGGCGAAATACAATGTTCTTCATCGTTAATCTTTATTTATGGTTTTGGATAATGTGCCAAGAGGAATCACATGACTCAGATTATTTTCACGTATAACCCGCACGTTAATATCATAAAGCTTACTTATGTTATGTTCAGTAATGATATCTTCTTTGCCAAAAGCAAATATTCTTCCTTCACGAAGCATTAATATCTTTGATGCATACTGAATTGCAAGATTTATGTCATGTAATGCAACAATCACTGTCATTCCGCCATTACAGTATTTTAAAAGTAAATCCATAAACTCAATTGCGTGTTTAAGATCAAGATTTGCTGAAGGCTCATCGAGCAAAAGTATTTCAGGTTCCTGCACAATTGCTCTTGCCAGATAGACCATTTGCTGTTGTCCACCACTCAGCTTATTAATATCCCGGCTGGCAATGTCATCAAGTTGTAGTTCATGAATAACCTGTGCAGTTTTTTCTTTATCTTCAGCTGACGGCACCCACTGAATATATGGTTTTCGACCAAGAAGAACTGTTTCAAATACACTGATAGCCATTTGCTTATGACTCACCTGAGGAACATACGCGATCTTTTGTGACCTTTCAAAACGTGTATAATCAGTGATGTCTTTACAATCTACCATCACCTTTCCTTTGCGTGGTTTGAGAAAACCGTTGATACACCTGATTAAAGTACTTTTACCTGATCCGTTTGGGCCGACAACAGCAAGAAAATCTCCATGTTCGATCTCACAGTTGATGTCTGATAAAACAGGTGTTCCGTTATATCTGAATTCAAGATCTTGTATGGTTATATTTTTCATCAGTTTATATTATCAGTCCCAGTAATCAGATGTTCTTTTCATCAGCAAAAATAAAAATAATGGTGCACCCAAAAATGAAGTCAGAATCCCAACTGGCAGAATTACGGGAGAAATAACAGTTCTGGAAAGTGTGTCAGCAATAAGCACAAACAATCCTCCGAAAATGACTGAAGCAGGAATCAAATATTGTTCATCACCGCCAATTATACGACGAAGAATGTGTGGAACAACAAGACCAACAAATGCGATTACACCATAAAATGAAACAACAACAGAAGTTGCCAGACATGCAACGACCATACCGGTGAGTCTGATTCGTCTTACATGTACTCCTGTACTTTGTGCAAATTCATCGCCGGACTGAAGGACTTTGTAGTTCCAGATTTTTGTGAAGAAATACAAAATGGTGATGCTCGTAACAATAAACAACACAATTACATTGGTCCAGTTTGCCCTGCCAAGATCACCGAAAGACCAAAGTACAATAGATGAGAGTTGAACCTGATCGGCAAAATACTGCATTGCAGAGATTCCTGCTCCGAACAGTGAACTCATAATAATTCCTGCAAGTATGACAACTTCAGGCCTGCCTCCTCTTAACTTTGACAAAGCAAGAATAACCGAAATACCGATTAAACTCCATATCAGTGCTGAGCCCGAAATGAGGAACGGATGAGCCTCTGCAACGTACTGCCCTGAGCCTTCGAAATTTCTGCCAACTTGAATCAGTACAATGGCAAAAGCTGCTCCGAAGGCTGAAGAACCAGATATTCCAAGCGTGAAGGGTGATGCCAATGGATTTCTCAATAAACTCTGTATCACAGTTCCCGAAACTGATAATGCAGCTCCTGCTAGTATAGCTGCCACAATTCGGGGCAATCTGACATGAATAATAATTTTTTGGATTAATTCATCTGATTGTCCTGAAAAAACACGAAAAATATCAGCAAAGTTTATGTCTGCAGAACCTGTCAGTAAGGCAAGTATAACCATCACCACCAATAATATCAAACAAAATAACAGAAACATCAGCTTGAATCTGATGTTTTTCTTGTAATGAATAATGGAATGATGGTCATTCATTGTGTTTTAAAATATTGATTTTTTCAATTCCAGTGACAAAATGTTTCGAACCATAAACTTTTCTATTATAAAACATCGACATCAGTTCTTTGGATTTCACTGAGATATCAACATCATCAAACCTATCGGGAAACATCACAGAACCAATATACCATGCATTGATTACAACACTCTCATAATTTGTTGCATAATTGTTGTATGGTAACACACTATATATATTTCCTTGATTCACAGCATTTAATGAACTGCGCAATATGGGTTTTGAGATGAAATCATTCATCACTAGTTCCAGGCCTGATTCATCAATAAAAATAAATTGAGGATTCCAAAGTAGCAGCTGTTCAATATCAATAAAAGTTCCTTTTACATGAGAGACCAGTTTTTTATCAATTGAAGCAGCAACATTATTTGCATTCAGTAATGCAAACGGTGCATATTCATGATGAGTGGAAGATATTCCGAATGAACCGCTATAAGACAGACCACTGATGAATGCTGATGGGTTGTTGTCTGATTGAACATCCTTTGTCCTTTGATTCAATTCACTGATCTGTTTTTGTATATACCCGATCAAATGTTCGGCACGTTCTTCTTTACTGATGATTTTGCCAATCAGCCTGAATGATTCATACAGTGTATCCTGTGTGGTTCCCATATCAGTTAAATGCAGTGCAACGACCGGTATACCAGTCTTTTCCTGCAATGCATCAGCATCACCAACCGTTGTATATGACATAAAAACCACATCGGGCTGTGCATTCATGATCATTTCTGCATCACCTCCCATCATGGGACCCAAAGAAGGTAACTCCTTCAGCTCAGAAAAGATTTGCATATACAAAGTACTCCCCTGCTTTTCATTTTCTTCTATACCGGCAATCAAATCTGCCGCATCCATATACAGCAGCAATCTCAATGCTCCGGCTCTCAGACCAATGACTCTGTTGACTTCAGCCGGAACAACAACTTCTCTTCCGAGCATGTCCTTTACAACAACTGTTTCATTATTTTCAGGATGATTAATATTATTGCAGGAAAGCAGAATAATTACCACCAGAAAAAAAGTCGTTCGCATAGTTAAGGACAGATTTTTGTGTGTCATTGTACTAGATCTTAAGAACTATTCTTCCGGAAAGTAATCTGCCAGGGGAAATGTAATCAATTGTTTCCATATGTTTCTCATTAAATAAATTCTGAACTTCAAATGAAACAGTAAACTTATCACGGATTGTTTTTGAAATCATCAGGTCAAAAGAAGCATAGTCATCCAGGATGATTTGATTTACATCATCTCCAAACTGAGAGCCCTTATAAATTGCACGACCTGAGATATTAAAAAATCTGAATTTCCAGAAGATTGATAATGATGCATTATGCAATGGCACAAATTTCAGTTTGTTGTCCTCAAGCTCGGGCCTTTCTTCAAAACTTGTGATTCTTGAATCTGCATATGTATAACCTGCTTTCATCTGAATATTTTCAGTAACATGATAGTCCAGTTCTGCCTCAATGCCTTTGACAAGCACATTTGTAACATTTTCTCTTCTGAATATGGGTCTACCGAACAGACTGTCACCGGTTGAAACATAGTAGAGAAAATCGTCACCCAACATTACGTATGCGGACATTGATAGTTTAAATTCATTGAACAGATACAAATCAGCACCGATCTCGTAATTATTAATTGATTCGGGTTCAAGTTCAGGATTTGCATATTTTGGGCCAACCCACATCCAGCCTGTTCTTGTCAGATCATCAAGTATTGAAGCCCTGAAACCATGAGAATAGGACAAATAACCACTGAGATTTTCAAAAAAATTAAACCTCAAACCTGCCCTGGGAGAGACTTCAGCCCAACTGTGATCTACAAGTTCCGGAATTGTATTCCAGGGATTTGTTGTATAATATTTTCCATCTGAAAATGTAACATAATCATATCGGACACCTCCGACAAAAATTATTTGCTCATTCAGAAATGAATGTTCATCCTGAATATACCCTGCAAGTGTTGTCAGCATCCCCGCATTTAAAACAGTATCATAAGGCTCTGTCTGATAATAATCTCCTCCATGGACACTCCCAATTTTATACTCAAACCCTGTAGTTAATGTGTTGTGTTTCAGAATTTCCCTGTTCAGATTGAAAAACAAACCATAATCTTTTCTGAAAGAATTCACATCATATCTTGAATAAATTGTCCTCATCTGCTCATTTACGTCATAATAATTTTCCAACTGATAATAAAGATTGAGATGATACAAAGTTTTTGCATTACTCCCTTTCAATTGCCCTCTGATGAGATTTGTATGAAAATTTCTGTAACATCCATCGGGAGTATAAATCTGATAGCCTTCACCTCTTTTATCTCTATATATATCATATTGCAACTCCCAATTAAACCATTGATTTTGGTCATTCCCAATTCTCGCTGAAACTCCCACAGATTCCAGATATCTGGCTATATCAAATTGGGTTCTATTGCTGTCAGGAACATTAATATATCCATCACTTTGAATATAATACTGTGAAAGTGTTCCATAATATCCGTTTTCATTTCTCAGACGCAGGTTTAAATCCTGTCTGAAAGTATTGTATGTGCCATAACTGACTCCGGCGTTAACTTCCTGGGGTTTCTCCGGATTTTTAGTAATAATATTGATCACACCGCCCATTGCATTATTTCCGTACAAAGACGAACCGGGACCTCTGAAAATCTCTATCCTTTCAATATCATACTGATTGAAGCGGTTCCAGTTTACACCTCCTTCATCTGAGGTATTCACAGGAACTCCATTAACAAGCACAAGAGTTCTCGACTGTTCGTCTCCAGATAATCCTCTGAGGGTAACCATTGGACGCATGCTATAAATTCCAGTACTTCGATTGATGTTTACCCCAGGGGTATACCTGATAATATCATCAACCTGCATGATAACTGTATTTTCAATTTCAGAAGCATTGATAATACTTATTCGTGCAGGAATCTCACGAGGATCCCGCTCGGTTTTTGTCGCAGTAACCACAAACTCATTTAATTCAATTTTTTTGATTGAGTCATTTGATTCTGTCTGTGCACTAATAGATAATACAAACATTGAAAGCGTCAATAATACAAACAGTTTCATGAAAAGTTTAATCATTTATGTGTTATTAATTATTACATTCGTGTTACTTATGGTTTAAAAAATATATTACAAATCTGTAATAACGAGCTTTCCGTGCTTAATTCCCTTAGTCCCAACAATTTTATCAGCCAGTTCAATCAGCATTTTAGCTCTTCCTTTTACAGCAATTGTTTCAAGGCATAAATCATGTTGCAGATGGACATGTTGGGTAGATAAAATCAATTCGTGATAATCGTGCTGAACATGCATCAGTTTGTTATTCAGTTCTCTCTTATGATGATCATATACAATGACTATTGCTCCAGCAACAACCTTATTTTCATCAACTTTATCTATGACAAGTGTACTTTTTACCAGATGTCTGATTGCTTGAGATCTGTTCGGAAAACTATGCTTTATGACAAGTTTATCGAGTGCATCAAGGATATCTTCTTCAAGAGAAACTCCAAATCGTTTGACCTGCATGTGTTACTTTTATTTAATATAATGGCACAAAAGTAAAAACATTTTTGAAAATGTCAAAATTATTTCTGACAATTGAGCTTTTGCAATACGATTCACAATACAATAATTTGATTTTTTACGACTGTTTTCTGAGCCAATCAAACCAATCTTCCATTCCTTCACCTGTTTTTGCAGATAATTCTATGAATTCAAGATGATGATTAACCTGATGTGCATATTCTTTCGCTTTTTGAACATTGAAATCAACATAGGGCAGAAGATCAACTTTATTAATTATACAGATATCTGAAGACCGGAACATTCCGGGATATTTCAGTGGCTTATCTTCACCTTCAGTGACACTGATAACAACCACACGTTTACTTTCTCCCAAATCAAATAATGCAGGACAAACAAGATTTCCGACATTTTCGATTACCAGGACTGAATTCTCTTCAACATTCAGCTGTTTTACAGCTTTGTTAATCATTTCAGCATCAAGGTGACATCCGTTTCCTGTATTGATCTGAATGACCGGTGCGCCGGTTGCATTAATTCTTTCAGCATCGTTTGTTGTTTGCTGATCTCCTTCAATAACAAAAAAACTGATTTCACTTTTTAAAGATGAAATTGTTTTTTCAAGTAATGTGGTTTTACCAGAGCCCGGAGAACTGACAAGATTCAGTGCGAAAATTTGCTTTGCTTCAAAGAACCCTCTGTTCCTTTCTGCCAAGAGATTGTTTTTCGACAGCACATCCTGCTCAAGCTGGACAACTTTTGCATGAGTGTGGTCGTGCGGATGCTCATGATAATGTGTATGTTCGTGTTCGTGGTCATCATCTTGTGTATGTCCGTGATCATGGTCGTGAGGATGGGCATGACAGTGTGAATGGGTATGCGGATGAACATGATTGTGTTCACCAATTGAGTGATCATGATCGTGAGCATGGTCGTGATTATGTCCATGATCGTGAGCATGGTCCTTCCCGGGAATTGTATATTTGATAGGTTGATCGTTTTGATCGCAACCGCAGGTATCGCACATAATTGTATATTTTTTTAATTTGATGCAAAGTTAGTGAGATTTTTGAAAATAAGGTCTTCGGCTTCGTTCAGACCCCTTTATGATTTTTTTATAATGAGTTTCATTCTGACATTCAGATAGTTCATGCAGCAGTTCATAGTTTGCTGTCATGAGAGCTTCTTTTTTCTTTCTCGACCAACCCTGAACCTGCTTTTCTCTTTCAAATGCATGGTCAATTCTTTTATATTCTTCAACGTAAATGAGTCTAACCGGCAATCTTTGCTTTGTGTAGTTTGCACCCAGTCCAAGTCTGTGTTCATTGAATCTTCTGGCAAGATTTTTTGTACTTCCGTTGTAATAAGTTCCGTCGGAACATTCTAAAATATACATGCATCCGCCCATGAGAGTATTTTTTTAGCAAATATAATGATTTATAAAAGGGGTCTGAGCGCAGCCGAAGACCCCGCCTACTCCATCCTGTATGATTGTATCTTCAGTTCATCACCTCTTATCAGTTCAGTTCTGAACGAGTGACATTCTGGACAGGGAGTAGAATATTCTGAAGTATCAAACTCATGCTGACATTCTGAACATTTGGCTAGTGGTTGAATTTTATTGATCTGAAACTTCACGTTTTGTAATAATTTGCTTTTGGGAGCATGTTCGAATGCAAATTCAAGGGCATCAAACTCTATTCCTGAGAGCAACCCAATCTCAAGTTCAATTTCACTTACTTTTGTTGCTTTGTGTTCTATGGCACTGTCTTCAACAGTTTCAAGGATGTTCATTACGATAGATAATTCATGCATATTATTTTCTTAACATATTCTGGGTAATTGTTCTCCCGCAAGCATATCAATAATCCGTTTTCCGCCAATTTCAGTGATCAATATGGCTTTACCCGGATGATCGTCAGTGATTTGTCCGATGATGGAACTTTGATTTCCGTACTCATGTTTCTGCATAACTGAAAGCGCTTTCTCAGCATCATCTTTGTGCACAACAATGAGAACTTTCCCTTCGTTGGCCACATAAAACGGGTCAAAACCGAGTAGTTCACACATGCCTCTGACATTTTCATTCACTGCCACTGACTTTTCTTCAATCTCAATGCCTTTGCCTGCATTTCCAGCCAGCTCACTCAGCACTGTTGCAATGCCGCCTCTCGTGGCATCCCGCATGAACTTTACACGGCAGTCGGATGCAAGCACTTCACCAATCAGACCGTTCAGACTGGCACAGTCTGAAACAATGTCTGTTTTAAACGTTCCGAAATTTCTGCCTGCCATGATAGCCATCCCGTGATCGGCTATGCTACCGTTGATCAATATCAGATCACCGGCCTCAATTTGTGAACCGGTTGAAATGTGTCTGAATTTTTCATCAATAAAACCGATTCCTGCAGTGTTGATAAACACCTTGTCGCATTGTCCCCTGCTGACAACTTTTGTGTCTCCGGTGACGATCATCACACCCGCTTTCCGGGCTTCGTCAGCCATGGATTGAACGATTATTTCAAGATCGGATAATGGAAACCCTTCTTCTATGATGAAAGCTGCACTGATGTATCCTGGGATTGCTCCTGATACAGCCAGATCATTGACGGTTCCGCACACAGCAAGTTTACCGATGTTACCTCCTGAAAAAAATATGGGATCAACCACATAGGAATCGGTTGTAAAGGCCAGTTTCTCCAGCACAGCTGAATCTGTTTGCTGGTTCAAAATATCGTTGTTGAAATGTCTGATAAATACTTTTTCAATAAGCTCATGGCTCAGTTTTCCACCACTGCCATGCCCGAGAAGTATGTTTTGTTCCATAAATATTTGTTAATCTTTAAGTATTAAAATTACAAAAAGACGAATATCTTTTTTTTGTAGAATTTGAATCATTTGAATTATTTGAACTATATAAGGCATATAAGAATAGATTATCAGTTATTACAATGTGTTCCGAAGAGATCCCGTTGTGAAATGAGCCGGGACAAAATATTTATTTTGCGAAACTTCGCTTCTTTTAGTTTCCTTTTCAACATTAACCCTATTTTTTACTATTAACTAATAACTATTCAATCCAAATCTAAAATATGCATTACAAGCTCCTTCATGCGATACCATACATGCTCCGACAGGATTTGCTGAAGTGCATCCTTTGCCGAACAATTTACAGTCAGAAGGTTTCTTCAGGCCTTTGAGAATTTCGCCACAGATGCAGCCTTTGTCTTCCTTTGTTTCTTCGATTTCAACAGGCAACATACGTTCTGCATCAAATTCTGCATATTTTTCTTTCACTGCCAATCCACTCATCGGAAGTGTTCCCAGTCCGCGCCACCAGTCATCACGGGATTCAAATACTTCGCTGACCGCCTCACGTGCTTTGATATTTCCTTCGGGTGTGACAACTCGTTTGTACTGAATTTCAACCTTAAAATCGTTTTGTTCATATTGCCTGACAAGCATGTATACGGACTGCAGAATATCCACAGGCTCGAAGCCGGAAACAACACAACCAACGTTGTAGTTTTTAGGAATTGGTTCATACATGGCTGTGCCTGTGATGACACTCACATGACCCGGAGCAATATAACCGTTGATTGTCACTCCTTCGTCAATGAGCGCCGACATGGCCGGAGGCATGACTTTGTGAGAGCTGAGCAGAAAGAAATTGTTCAGGTTTTGTTTTTGTGCATTGATGATTCCCGCTGCGCTCGGAGGTGTTGTGGTTTCGAAGCCTATTCCGAGAAAAACAACTTTTTTCTGAAGGTTCTCAGCAGCGATTTTCAGGGCATCAAGAACAGAATAAACAATGCGTATATCAGCTCCCCTGCTTTTTTCATGGTTGAGTGTCGATGTGGAACCGGGAACCCGGATCAGGTCGCCATAAGTAGTGATTATGACATCTTCAAGACGGCTCAGCGCAACAGCATGATCAATGAAACGGCGGTCGGTGACACACACCGGACAGCCCGGCCCGGAAATTAGTCTGATGTTTTGAGGGAGAAGTGACGGAATGCCGAACTTCTGAATAGCCCATGTATGTCCGCCGCAGACTTCCATCAACACAATGTCTTTCCTGCTGATTGAGCGGATTTGTTTAACCAGCCTGTCTACCTTTTCACGGTCGCGATATTCATCGATGTATTTCATGAACCTCTTTTTCTTTAGGTCAGGATTTTGTTTGTTTCAGGCGATTATTCCTGAAGGTCCGGTCTCAACTGTTCGTTCAGCTCATCAAATTCCTGAAAAACACTCAGAGTTTCAATGGCTTCTTCTTCGCTGATTTTTTGAATGGCAAAGCCTGTGTGGATGAGGACATAGTCGCCGACCTGCACATCGTCAAGCAACTGAAGTGACGCTTCGTATTCGGTGCCGCCTACTGACACAATTGCTCTATCTTCTTTAATGTGAATGACCTGACCTGGAATACTTAAACACATAGATTTAATTTTTCTGCAAAGTTATGAAAAATCATGGATCTGGATAATTGAATACGGAAATGAGGTAATGGGGTAACTAGGTAATGAGGTAATCAGGTGATAAAGTATATGGTGACTTGAAGAATATTCGAGATTTGATCTCAGGCTATCAGCAGATTGGCCGGATGTTCCTTTTATAAATTTGATTACTTATTTTACGTATGATTTCATTCTGAATCCCGAATTCATTCGGGATGAAGAATCTATATACCTACAAATGAGATATTTCTTCGCCTTCGGCGAATCAACATGACAAAACACCTTACACTTTACACTAGTATGGACCAGGCAATATAAAAGATTCTCTTTCTTTTTTGTCTTTTGATTTTTCAAATGTATATCTAAGGCCAATTTCAGCACCATAATTGAGAAAATTGTATTGAAATAAATAGTTGACATAAGCATTCAATGATAAAGAAAAATGCTGTGATAATTTCAGACCGTATCCGACAAAGAGATGTGAGCCGAATTTGAATTTTTCAAGATGCTGCATTTATGTTGAGATAAGTGTTCCGTCAACAATGAATTTCCTTTTCACAAGATAATTGAAACTGATGCCTCCGCCGATAAAAAACCCATTGAGATTATATGCTGCGCTGAGTGGGAGTTCAACATAATGGTAAGATTCCTCTCCTTTTATTGTTCCGACAATGTTGCCCTGAATGTCAGTTATTAGGTTTTCATTGGCAAACCCTCTGCAGGTGTAATTTAACCCTGATAGCAGAAAAATCTTTTCGTTGGCGATGTCATGTCTGATATTGAGCCCGCCTGATATGACAAAACGATTATCTAAAAGTTCATTATCAAACTTATCGTAAAATGTTGAAAATCCCGGAGAAATTGCAATACCGATACTTGTTTTGCAGTTCTGTGCAGTCAGATGTTCAAATGACATAAACTGAAAAAATACGATGACCAAAATGGATACAAGGTGTTTGATGCTGGGCATGGTATGTGAAACTCTTGTTGGTGATTGAATAATCTTGATTTTTAAAAGAAAGTTTGTAGCAAATTTAAATTATTTCACTTACAAACAACACCTTTTCTCACACAAAAATTAAAATCTTATCTCAACCTGACCCCAACCATCAGCTGCCCCAGCGCGATGCCCCCGTCGTTGCAGAGGATTGTGTGCTAAGAAGCAGTAATTCAAAACAAAAAGAAAATCTGACAGCTGATGTACGTTGGCTTATGGTAATATATCGTCCCTGACGGTACTATGTTTTCGGGTTGTGTTTAGTTTTACCGATATTGTGTCCCTACAGGACATGTTTTTTCTAATTATTCTTTTACTATAAAAGGCAAATCAGATTTTCAGGATGATGTGCAGGATTTTTTAATACCACTCGAATAAGGAACGACTGCTTTTCTATGATGAACAATTAATCCCTCACACAACGGACAGAATAACCCAACTCCTTAGTATAGTAGTTTCTGAAAGCATTGCTGCCACCGTAGCTCATGTAACGGCTCCATGCATCTGAGGCACCGCTCTCCGTAGCACTCCACCAGTAGCCATAACTTCCAACGTAATTGAATACACCAAAGTTGATACGTGAGCCACCCGGAAGGGCTGTGAAGCCTGTTTCGTTGGTTGCTCCGGTATTTGGACTATTCCAATGCATTGTACCACTTTCTTTTAGTTTGCCTCCGGCAACGCTTTCTCCACCCATGTAATCTATTAATTCTGTCCATTCTGCATCGCTTGGCAAATGCCAGCCTACAGGGCATACACCTTGAACACCGCTTGGGTTTGAGCTACTGCTTGCCGAACCCGCCATAGCTGCAGGCCAGTTGTATAGCACGCCATAAGTAGTGTATTTACTTGTGGCTTTTGCTGCATTTACATCTGTGCCAAAATAACCATATACATAATAATAAGGCGTTGTTTGTGAGCCGGTTCCGGGTCCAGATACGTATGGTAAATAAGCAAGGTTTTCAGCCATCCACTCCTGATTGCCAATGATTTCAGTTTGATAAACATTGCCATCTCGGGGATCGGTAAATGTATTACCACTACTGTTTTGTGTTGTAAATGACATGGGACTGCCATAAGCTGTTCCATAACTATTTGTTGCATAAGCTCGTACATAATAAGTTGTATTAGGCACCAAACCAATCAATAAACTGGAGAATTCTCCTGCTCCTGTTCCGTCTGTCGTTTTGTTATCTGTTGTTGTCGGAGTTTGTCCGATACTCCAGCATACCCCGCGGGCTGTTACCGTAACTTCTCCGTCAGAAGTAATGTTTCCACCGCTTTTTGCAGTAGTCTGAGTTATGTCAGTAACGGTTGTAGTTGTCACTTCAGGTTTGCCGGCATTAATGTCCCCATTGTCATCATCATCTTTTTTGCAACTGCCTGCAAATACAAAAAATACTCCTATTAATAGTAAAGGGTAAATCAAAAAGTTTGTTTGTTTTCTCATGATCTTTTAAATCTGCATGTTAATACTCATTTTATTGGTCTTTTTTGTCTACGTTTTAAATGTTATAGATTCTTTACCAATGAACACAATTTCCAGGCGAATATGTGCCGTGAAGACGCTTTTCGTCTGGTTCAGGATACGTTTTTGTTCAAACTGATATCCAAACAAAAGAGAACCTAAACTGCGCATCAAAAATATGAAAAATTTTCATTGCATATACAACGTCAGTTGGAAGCAGGTACGCCAGCTGTTTCTGTAATT
>CAYMAZ010000036.1:0-32878 GCA_964388575.1 uncultured Bacteroidales bacterium
ATATCTGATAAAGACGGTGTTCAACTTAGCTTAAATTTTTAGTAGACACTAGTGAAACTATATAATTATGAGTCATCTAATAGAAGGTCAAAAAGCTCCTGATTTTAATATCGGAGGCAAAACATTGAAAGATTTTACGGGGAAAAAAATCGTTTTGTATTTCTACCCCAAAGATAACACTTCAGGATGTACTGCGCAGGCATGCAATTTACGTGATAATTTTTCCAAACTTAACACTCTTGGATTTGTAGTCATCGGAGTAAGTCCCGACAGTGAAAAATCCCATGACGGATTTAAATCAAAGTATCAGCTTCCCTTTGAGCTGATTGCCGATTCTGAGAAAACCCTCCTAAAGTCTTATGGAGCCTGGGGAGAGAAGAAAATGTACGGCAAAACATACGAGGGTGTGTTGAGAACGACATTTATAATTGATGAAAAAGGAATGATTGAGAAAATTATCAGAAAGGTTGATACAAAAAACCATGCTGAACAAATATTAAAAGAACTGGGGTTGTAAATCTTCCCGGCCACAAGATGATGAATTCGTTGAGAAAGAGCAAATGTAATGTCTTTCAGTGAATTGAACTAAATCGTTTTCTTATTGTTCATCAGTGCTTCAATTTCATTGACCTCAATTGGAAAATGTTCCATCAGATCAACTGGTTTTTCGTTAACAAGGATCATATTTTCAATTCTGATCCCCATGTTTTCCTCCTCAATGTAAATTCCCGGCTCACAGGACAGTATCATTCCCTTCTGAAAAGGAATGTGTTTCATGCCGGCATCATGCACATCCAATCCGACAAAATGTGCTGTCCCGTGCATAAAATATTTACGGTAAAGCGGATTTGACGGTTTTTGCTTTGCAACATCCTTTATTGTAAAAAGACCCAGCCCAATCATTTCCTCTTCCATCCAGGCATTGACCTGTTCGTTGATTCCATTGATCGTGTTCCCCGGCACATACAGTTTTCTTGCTTTTTTCAACACATTTAATACTGCATTGTAACATCGCTTCTGTCTGTCAGAAAACCTGCCGCTCACAGGGACTGTGCGGGAACAATCAGCAGCATAATACTGATATTCAGCACCAAAATCCATTAACATAAGATCACCTTTTATCAGTTTTGACCCAGGAGTTGTGTAATGCAGAACACAGGCATTTTTCCCCGCAGCAACAATCGGATCAAAAGCATGTCCTTTTCCTCCGTTCCAGAGAATATTCCGTGTTATTTCGGCCGAAACCTGATATTCGTACAAATCAGGCCCAACAATTTTCAGAATGTTCTGTAAAGCTTTTTCTGTGATATCAATGGCATGGCTGATCATTGCAAGTTCATCGTTTTGCTTTACCAGCCTCAACTCAGCAAGAAACGGGGACAATCTGTGATACGTGTGAAGGGGATATTGATTCAGGATTTTTTTTATGAGCAGGTCATTTGCAACAGGGAAATCCGTGATGTATTTTGAAGATTCATTTTGAGAGAGATAAATGATTTCTGAAAGAACAAAAAACTCTTTAATCAATCCATCAAAATCAATCAGATCGAGTATGGTTTGAATTCCGCTGATCTTTCTTGCTTCGTCTTTCGTATATCTGTGTCCGGTCCATATTTCCATTTCCTCTGAGGCATTGAGCAAAAACAAAACTTCACGCATTTCAGGGTTGGGGTGTGATTTACAAAGACATAGTATTGACCGCTCCTGATCAAGTCCTGTGAGATAAAAAAAATCTTTGTTCTGGTAAAACGGAAAATTCTGGTCAGCGCTTTTGGGTATAAAATCATTTGCAGAAATGAGCACAAGACTGTTTTCGGGTAATTTGTCTGCCAGAGCTTTCCTGTTTCCTGAAAAAAATGATGAGGGAAGATATTTGTTTTTCATAAATTTGTTAAAATTTTTAAAAATATTTTGTTATTCTAAATGATGTTATACTTTTGTTAATCAAATTTACATCTTAATTTTTTACAAATATATTAAACATTTCCCCTATGGCAATTTCCATCATCAAAACTGCATCCATCACAAAAAAGATCACAATGGGCATTGCGGGCCTTTTTCTCATGTCTTTTTTGATTATCCATCTGAGCATCAATCTTCTCATGATCAAGGGAGATAACGGATTCATGTTTTTCAAGGCAGCCCGATTTATGTCAGAAAACGTTTTCATCAAAATCTTTGAATATGTTTTGTTCGCTGCAATCATCATTCACATTTTAATTGGTGTTGCTTTAAAAATCAACAACTGGAGAGTCAGGCCTGTCCGCTATAAAGTGGCAACAAAATCTGAATCTTCATTTTTTTCAAGGTATATGATCTGGACAGGGCTTGCAATTTTTACCTTTCTGATCATTCATTTTATGAATTTTTATTTTGTAAAACTTGGGCTGGTTGCCAAGCCCGAAGTTGCAAGAAATACACATGATTTCTATCCAATGGCTGTTGCATTATTCACAACACCCTTATATTCATGGATATACATTGTTCTCATATCCATAATGGGGTTTCATCTGTATCATGCGTTTCAGTCATTTTTCCAGACTCTGGGTTTTCAGCACAGCAAATACTTTGGCGCGATAAAAGTAATCGGTGCAGTTTACACAATCTGCATTTCCCTGGGTTTTATCATTATCCCGGTGTATTTTATATTTTTTTATAACTAAACTTTTCAAATAATAAATTATGGAACTGAATTCAAGAATACCTGATGGCCCTCTTTCCGAAAAGTGGACAACATATAAAAACACTTCAAAACTTGTCAATCCGGCAAACAAGAAAAAGCTTGAAATAATTGTTGTGGGAACAGGACTGGCCGGAGCCGGAGCTGCTTCTGTGCTTGGAGAACTTGGCTACAACGTTAAAGTGTTTTGCTATCAGGATACACCCAGGCGGGCACACTCTGTGGCTGCACAGGGCGGTATCAACGCTGCAAAAAATTATCAGAATGACGGAGACAGTGTTTATCGTTTATTTTATGACATGATTAAAGGCGGGGACTTCCGTGCGCGAGAAGCCAATGTTTACAGAGCCGCAGAGGTCAGCAATCAGGTGATTGACCATTATACTGCTCTGGGTGTACCCTTTGCAAGAGATTACGGTGGAACTATTGACAACAGGTCTTTCGGGGGTGTTCAGGTATCACGTACTTTTTATTCAAAAGGACAAACCGGTCAGCAATGCCTGCTGGGAACATACTCCTCTTTGTCCAGGCAGCTTGCAAAAGGGAATGTAAAAATGTACAACAGGCGTGAAATGATGGATCTTGTCATCGTTGACGGAAAAGCCCGGGGCATCATTGTGCGGAATCTGATTACCGGTGAAATTGAACGTCATGGTGCTCATGCCGTCGTTTTGGCAACAGGAGGCTACGGAACTATTTATTATTTATCTACACTGGCCGTTAATTCTCACGCCTCTGCAGCCTGGTCTGCATATAAGAAAGGTGCTGCCTTTGCCAATCCCAGTTTTATTCAGATCCATCCAACTTCAATCCCCGTGCTCAACCCATATCAGTCAAAACTCACATTGATGTCAGAATCTCTTCGTAATGACGGCCGGGTTTGGGTTCCGAAAGAAAAAGGAGATAAACGATTTCCCGGAGATATCCCGGAAGAGGAAAGAGATTATTATCTTGAACGTCGTTATCCTGCATTTGGAAACCTCGTTCCGCGTGATATTGCATCCCGCGCAGCTAAAGAACGTTGTGATGCCGGTTTCGGTGTGGGTGATACAGGGCTTGCCGTTTATCTGGATTTCAAAGATGCCATAGCAAAACAAGGAGAAAAAGCCATAGAAAGTAAATATGGCAATCTGTTCGAAATGTATGAAAAAATTTCCGGAGAAAATCCTTACAAAACACCAATGAAGATCTATCCGGCAGGACACTATACCATGGGAGGACTCTGGGTTGATTATGAACTTATGACAACCATACCCGGATTGTTTGCCATTGGTGAATCAAATTTCTCTGATCATGGAGCAAACCGGCTTGGCGCCAGTTCACTGATGCAATGTTCAGGTGATGGATATTTTATTCTTCCAATTACCATCACGAACTATCTTGCAGATCAAATCAGGGTTCCCAAAACCAATGTACAGTCTTCTGAGTTTGAACAGGCCGAACAGGAAGTCCGGGAAAAGATCAGAAAACTTGTTTCTGTAAAAGGAAAGCAATCTGCAAAATCATTTCACAAACGACTTGGAAAAATTATGTGGGATTATTCCGGTTTGGTGCGAAATGAAGAAGGACTGAACAAGGCTCTTGTATTGCTTGATGAACTGAAAGAAGAGTTTTGGCGTAATGTGAACGTTCCCGGAACAACAGATGGCATGAATCCGGATCTGGAAAAAGCTTCACGCGTTGCTGACTTTCTGGAACTTGGGAAACTGATTGTGACGGATGCCCTGAACAGAAAGGAATCCTGTGGCGCACATTTCCGTGAAGAAAGCCAGACAGAAGAGGGTGAGGCAAAACGTAACGACGATGATTTTGCTTATGTGAGCATATGGGAGTACAAAGGAGACAGCGCCCTGCCCCAGCTTCACAAAGAACCTCTTAAATTTGAAAACGTTGAACTGAAACAACGCAGCTATAAATAGTTTTAAGGTCAAACATTAAACATTACGATTATGAAATTCACACTCAAAATATGGAGACAAAAGGATTCCCGTTCCAAAGGGAAGTTTGAAACATATCACATCGATGATATCTCCCCGGCGTGCTCTTTTCTCGAAATGCTTGACATTTTGAATGAAAAACTATTAACTCAAAATAATAATGAGCTTTCATATACCAATTGTCCGGTCTCTTATGACAACGATTGTCGTGAAGGCATTTGTGGTATGTGTGGTTTATACATTAACGGAAGGCCACATGGCCCTGAAAAAGGAACAACCACCTGCGAATTACATATGCGTAGTTTTAAAGACGGTCAGACAATTGTCATTGAACCATGGCGAGCCAAACCTTTCCCCGTGATTAAGGACCTTGTCATTGATCGCTCTGCTTTTGACACCATCATTCAGTCAGGCGGATTTATTTCAATTAATACAGGAAGTGCTCCTGAAGCAAATTCTATCCCCGTTCCCAAATATTATGCTGATCTTGCCTTTGAAACAGCAACCTGCATCGGCTGTGGTGCATGTGTTGCTGCTTGTCCAAACGGAGCTGCAATGCTTTTTGTCGGAGCCAAAGTATCGCATTTTGCATATCTTCCCCAAGGAAAAACAGAAGCGGTATCGCGTGTTAAAAACATGATCGGGACAATGGAACGACTGGGATTTGGAAGCTGCAGCAATGTATACTCTTGTGAAGCCGAATGCCCCAAAAATATTCATAAGAAACACATTGCAAAAATGAACAGGGAGTTCTATTATGCCTCCATCGTTGGCGAAAAAGAACAGTAGTATATTATCCTAAGCCTGAATATTTTATATCATAAAAAAGCTTTGGTTTTTTAACACCATTTCACTTTGGATTTTTGTACCTTTGTTATTGTCAATCATTTTCAATAAAATTACCATGAAAACAAAGAAGTATTTTCAGCTATTTCTGGTGTGCGCCTTATGTATAACATTCGTTACGGTCGCATGCAAAAAAAAGAAAGACGACCCCGGCATTCTCATGCCATCAAACAGCAACGGCCTTGGTGAAAATCCGGGATTTCCCACCGGAACTACATTTGTTTTACCCACCTATGTAAGTATTATCGATCAGATCAGAGGTGGGGAAGACTACGGAAAACGACTTTTTTCTGTCAGAGATAAAAGACATATTCAATTGGGAACACCCAGGCATACCAATGACAATTGGGTTCCATTCGGATCAGGAAGTTATGTTGATCTCTATATCAAATTTTTGAATTCATTGAATTCAGATACCACAGTAATAATTCCCGGAGGTTTGATATTTATTGACAGTACAAAAGTTTATCAGCACGGTTTCATTTTGCAGCCCCTTACAATTCCATTATTTGCAAATGATACAACATTTGCCGTATTAAGGGCATATTGCATCAATCTCAACAGGGATCCGAGTGACTGGGATGCAGTGTATTATACCGGACCAACTACAAATAACTCGGAATTGGTGAAAGTGGTCAGTATTCTTAAAGCAAAAGAACTCATAACCATGGACAATTACGACACTGTTTCTGAAATACAATCAATTATCTGGGACATTACCGATAACAATCAAATACTCACTCAGGCTCAGATAGATTTTCTCAATTCCCTCCCCTAACCGGAGATTGTTCTTAATAAAAAAGTCCGCAAGGATGCGGACTTTTCTCCTGTTTCATAGCAAAAATCAGAAAATTTACTTTTCGTAAATCACACTTTTTGAATCAAGCATCTTTTTTCTTCTGGTATCATGCAGTTGTATGATATACATTCCTGAAGGATTTTTAGCCGGATCCCAGGTAATTGAATTACTTCCCAGTGTGGGTCTTGTACATTCAATTTGCTTTCCCATGCAATTGAAGATTCTGATGCTCGGTTGAGGGCAATCCGTGTCGAATTCGATCGTAAAATGCCCGTTTGAGGGATTTGGAAAAACTTTCATGATATTTTGTTTTGAAGGTTCATGCTGATGAATATTTGATTGATTTGGCTCCCCCACTCCGAAAACATACTGTCCGGGTAAAAGTTTGGGAGTTGTTATAAAACCAGTAATCACATTTCCTGTTTTTGTAAACGGAACGATCGTCCATGAATGCGAAGCATCAGGTCGGTATGCCAGCACCAATGAATCAGCTGATCCGCTTGTGGGCAGTAATATATTATCCAAATTTCCGGACGATGATGTTGATCTGTTGTATTGTAAACGCAAAGATATGTCTGCATTATCAGGAATATTTCCGTCAATTTCCCAATATCTGAAGTCTGAAATTCTAATCAATTCCGAACTGATTGAGCCACCGGGAGCGACCCAATGATGTCTGAGAAGAATTCTGACAGAATCAGCGCCGGGATTATTGATAATAAGCCGGCACATGGCATATGAAAGGTCCAATGTTCCGGCATCTCTGATTACAATATCATCCTTTGTCGTTGCAAAAGCCGTTTTGTCAAGAGGATCAACAAGTATTGCCACGGGATGGAATTGAAGAACAAACTCTTTTATTTCTGCCTGAGTATTAATGTATACCATTTCTGTATGTTGTTCAAAATGTTCTCCTAAAAAGAGAACTTCAAACCTGTTATGATTTGAATACTCTGTTGTTCCCTTCACCTTCTGATCAAACCAAACAGAAACCTCAAAATCCTGGCCATATGCTTCCACATGAAACGAATCAACAGTAAACGTAATAAAACCGGGTCTGAAAACCCAGGTGTCGAAAAAATCAGTCATATCAATTCCTGAGTACACACTGAAAAAATCCCGCACCTCATAAGATGAAACTGACTTATATTTGAAATGATTGGTATATGCTCTGACAGTTTCAAAAAATAAACTATCTCCCATATAATGTCTCATTGCCTGCACAACAACACCTCCTTTGTCATATACAGTACTTCCGTATGTGTAATCATGTGAAACACCGTGCAACGCTTTATAGCCATCATCTGTTATGTGTGTCTTGTGGAGTACATCTTTGTGTTGACTTTTATGATAACTTCTTCCGGCCTCCTCACCATATAGAATTTCTCTGTAAACGACTTCGGCAAACCTGGCCCAGCCTTCATTAATCCACATCTCAGGAGCTGAAGCACATGTAACAAGATTTCCAAACCACGAATGGGCAAGCTCGTGTGCCATGAGTGACTCATATGATAGGTTTCCGTTAATTGCAAACCGTGGATATCCAATATTCATTGCATGCTCCATCGCACCATAATTAAAGGGAATACCAACATAACCAACTCGATCCCAACGATAGGTCCCAAATTTCTGTTCAAATCCAATGAGTAAGTCTTTCAGATTTGCAAAACTGCCAGCAACCTTAACAGAGTCCGGTTGGCGTACATACGTATGAATCGGAATACTGCCGGCAGCACTGATGAACGTATCTGCAACCAGGACAAAGTCTGAAACAGCAATTGATACAAGGTATGGTGGAATTTTCTGATTAATTTTCCAGTGTGTCAGAGTTGTACCACAGATTGTATCCTCTGTTTTTGACATCAATATCCCGCCACAAACTGCATACATCGGGGTGGCCGTTGTAATGTAAAGATCATACAGGGATTTATGTGTAAAACTGTCAATACATGGAAACCAAACCCTACCGTAGCTATGGGGATCATCTGAAAACGCAACACCCATGTTAAAGGCATAAAGATTATCCTGAGAAAAATAAAAGCCTCCAAATCCGCTCGGATCAAGCAATGGTTCTCCGTGATAATAAACTGTAATCAGAAATGTATCACCTGCATTCTGGAGTTGAGAAAGAGGTATTTTCAAGATACTGTCATTAATGTGACTGAATGCAGATATGTGCTGACCGTTAAACATAACGCTGTCAACATTAAGTTTGGCAAGATAAAAGTGCACACTGTCCAGACCATTGATGCCAGACACAGCTGTAATATCTGTATGTCCGGATATTTCACGTGACTGAAAATCTGTCACATTCAGATGAATATTATAGTGACTGATTTCAATCTGTTCCCAAGTAAATCCCTGTGCAAAAGAAAATTTCACTCCCAGAAACAAACAGAAGAACAAAAACAGGACCTTTTTCATTAAGTCAAATTTGCCAACAAACAAAAGTAAAAAAATAAACAAACACTTCAAATTGCTTAACACTTTTTAACATATTTGCAGGTGAACACCCTATGGCGTTTTTGAACTAAACAAAAGATTGCATCCTGGACAATTCAAAATATTTTCCTTTCTTTCTGATCAGTTCCTCATGATTTCCCTGTTCCACAATCTCACCTTTTTCAAGTACAAGAATTCGGTCTGCATGAATAATGGTAGACAGGCGATGTGCCACAATAATTGCAGTTCTGTCTTTCATTAGTGTATCCAACGCACTTTGAACAAGGGTTTCTGAAACGGTGTCCAGATTGGATGTTGCCTCATCAAGCAATAAAACTGATGGATTTCTCAGAACAGCCCTTGCAATACTGATTCTTTGCTTTTCACCTCCCGAAAGCTTTGATCCCCTGTCACCAATATAAGTATCATATCCCTGAGGAGTATTCATAATGAAATCATGAGCATTGGCCATTTTTGCAGCCTGAATAACCTGTTCATCACTGACTCCGTTCAACCCGAAAGCAATATTATTACGAATTGAATCATTAAATAAAATGGTTTCCTGAGAAACAATACCGAATATACTTCTTAAATCTTCGATATGTAAAAGTTCTATTGGTATCTCATCAATAAATAAGTTGCCGGATGTTACATCATAAAATCTTGGTAAAAGATCAACAAAGGTTGATTTTCCCGCACCTGAAGCTCCAACCAAAGCAATTTTCTCACCTTTTTTGATTTCTACTGTAATGTTATGCAATGCATCCACATCTGCTTCATCATACTTTAGGCTTACATTTGCAAACTGAATAGATTTTTCAAAAGTATTTTTTCTGACAGGATTTTTTGCTTCAACTATTCTTTCAGCGGCATTCAATACATAATCAATTCTCTGAAGTGATGCTGCCCCTCGCTGAATATGGTAAAAAGCGGTTGTAAATGCTTTTGCCGGCGGAATAATCTGAGAAAATACCAGAATAAATAAAATAAACATGTCGGCACTGAACGTTTCGGGAGAAGTAAGCACAAGTCTACCACCGTACCAAATGATGGTCACAAGTATGACAGCTCCCAGAAACTCACTGACAGGAGCAGCGAGATCTGTTTTTCTGTAAAGCCTGTTACTCAATCTGTAGAAGCCCTGATTGGACTCCTGAAACTTATTGTCAGAAAATTCAATTGCATTGAAGCCTTTGATAATCCTCAATCCTGATATTGTTTCCTCAACAATCGAAAACAATACACCAAGTCTGGTTTGAACCTTTACAGAGGTTCGTTTAAGACTTTTTCCAATAAAGCTGATGAGCCAGATTGCCGGAGGCAATAAAAGAAGTGAAAACAGGGTGAGTTTTGTGCTTAAAACAAATAATGTAAAAAAATAGAACAAGAATGTAAAAGGCTCTCTGAACAACATTTCAAGTGAAGCTAAAATGCTCCACTCAACCTCCCTGACATCTGAAGATATTCTGGACATAATGTCTCCTTTTTTCTCTTTAGCAAAATATGAAAGGGGCAGGATGAGTATTTTTTTATAGACTTTATTTCTCAGATTTCTAACTACTCCGTTTCTGACTGTTGCCAGAAAATACATGGCCATATAACGGGTAAAGTTTTTAAGAAAAAACAGCAGCACAATAATCACACAAACAAACATCAATGCACTGGCTGTGTTGTTGTCGGTAATCAGACGATTCATATAAAAATAAAAAATATCCAGAATTGTATCTTTATTAAATGCAAAAGCAGGCATTTCTGCCGGAATCTGAACTGATGTATCGGGTTTAAACAAAATTTGCAAGAAAGGAACAACCATCGTTAGTGAGAAAAGTCCGAAAATGACCGTCATAATGTTGAATATAATATTCAAAAATGCCGATTTCCAAAATGGCTTCACATATTGAAGGAGATATCTTATGCGTTTCATTTATCTTGATTGCTTTGCGGAGAATGTGTTTTAAAAATTTGTAATTTTGTGTTTCAGAAGGCAAACGTACAAAAAAAACCCGTGTTTTCTCTGAAAATAATGATGTTTCTTTTCTACTACACTTCCGTACTAACACCAAAAACATGAGCCATGGATAGTATCAGACAACAGAAAATTGCCAAAATGTTACAAACTGAAATATCTGAATTAATTCAGAAAGAAGTGAAGCATTTATGCGAAAAGGCTTTGGTTACTGTAACAATGGTTCGTACAACTGCTGATCTTGGCATTGCTCGTGTATATTTAAGTATTTTTGCTACTGATAACAAAGAAAGTATTTTAAAAAAATTCACAGAGAATGTTTCTGAAATACGTTTTTTGCTAGGAAAAAGAATACGTCATCAGATTCGTCATATTCCTGAATTACATTTTTATATTGATGATTCTCTGGATTTTATTGAACGAATTGATCAGGCTCTTAAAAAGTAATCAACACTTAACACATTGTTTAATAAGCTATTAAGCTCTTTTGTTCCACGTGAAACATCATTTTTTTAAAAAAACAATCAACACATTCAGGTCAGAGGGGGAAATACCCGGTATTCTTGATGCCTGTCCAATGTTCTGAGGTTTATGCTTTGTCAGCTTTTCCCTTGCCTCATAGGATAATGAATGTAGTGCGTGATAATCAAAATCAGGCCTCAGCCGAATGTTTTCAAGCCTTTGCAATCGCTCCGATACCTCCTGTTCACGTTGGATATATGAATTGTATTTAATTGATATTTCTGTTTCTTCAATAATATTTGAGCCCATCAGATGAGGCGGTGGTATGCACAAATTGTTTTCAATCAATAATGAAATTGTTATTTCATTTCTGAGTAATAAACTGTGAAGAGGTGTTTTTTGAATGAGAGGACTTGACCCAACCTTTTCTAGTACTGGATTTGCAGATTCAGGTTCAATACTCTCTTTTTTAAAAAAGTCTGTCAACTCTCTGATGTTCCTATATTTTGCCTCGGTTAATGCCGCTCTTTTCTCATCAGTAAGTCCATACTCACTTGCCAGAGAAGTGAGTCTTTGGTCGGCATTGCTTTGCCTGAGTAGCAGCCGGTATTCTGCCCTTGATGTAAATAATCTGTATGGCTCATCCACGCCCTTTGTTACCAAATCATCCACAAGAACTCCAATATATGCCTGGTCTCTGCTTAAAATCAAAGCGTTCTTATTTTGTAATTTCTGTGATGCATTAATCCCGGCAATCAAACCCTGAGCACCGGCCTCTTCATATCCGGTAGTCCCATTAACCTGACCTGCAAAATACAGATTTTCAAGCATTCTACTTTCCAGAGAATAGTGCAACTGTGTTGGAGGAAAATAATCATATTCAATTGCATATCCCGGGCGGAGAACTTTTGCATATTCCAGCCCCGGTATATGTCTGAGTGCTGCTACCTGAACATCAAAAGGGAGTGAAGAAGAAAATCCGTTGATGTAATATTCTGATGTATCCCACCCTTCAGGCTCAAGAAATAAATGATGTGATTCCTTGTCTGAAAACCGCTCAATCTTATCCTCAACTGAAGGACAATATCTCGGACCAGTCCCTTCAATTCTGCCAGTAAACAAGGGGCTTTTTGAGAAGCCGGTCCTGAGAATATCATGAACCTGCTCATTTGTATGAGTGATGTGACAACTCAGTTGTTTTTCCGGAAGTGGCACTTCGGTATAAGAAAATCCAAATACCGGTTCATCTCCCTTCTGTTCCTGGAGTTTTGAAAAATCAATTGTTCTTCCGTCAATTCTCACAGAAGTACCAGTTTTCAACTTGTCAGAAACAATGCCAAACGAGTTTAAAGATGCAGTCAGTCCATTAGCTCCGCTTTCTCCTATTCTGCCCCCCTCCGAAGTATATTCTCCAATATAGATCTTTCCTGTTAAAAATGTTCCGGCAGTAATAATGACTGCTCTTGCCTCGATATGTTGGTGCATGTGAGTGTACACACCGGCTACCTTTCCATTTTTTTCCAGAATAGAAATAACTGTATCTTGCCAGAAATCAATGTATGGGTTGGATTCAAGATATTTTCTCCAGTAAAAGCTGAATAAACGTCTGTCATTCTGACTTCGTGGACTCCACATTGCAGGTCCCTTAGATTTGTTAAGCATTCTGATCTGAATCATTGATAAATCTGCAACAATTCCGGTCATTCCCCCCATGGCATCAATTTCTCTAACCAGTTGCCCCTTCCCCACTCCACCAATAGAGGGATTACAAGACATCATTCCCACATTATTTAAATGTTGGGTAATTAACAAAACCTTTAATCCGTTTTTTGATGCCGCCCAGGCAGCTTCGCATCCGGCATGTCCTCCCCCCACAACAATAATATCATATTTTGAAAACATTGGAACCTTCACAAATTGAATTTGCAAAGTTACATAATTTCACGATTTCTGAATATCTCAAGACAAAGCTCTTCCTGCTCTCTTATCTCAATCTGTTCTTCTTCCGTTTTATCGCCATAACCAAGCAGATGCAGAATTCCATGACACATCACCCTGATCAACTCTGTTTCATACTCCGCATTATATTCAAGAGCATTATCCTGTATTACTTCAGGACAGAGGAAGATATCACCACCAAACACTCCAAAATCATCAGAAAAATCAAATGAAATGATATCTGTCGGATAGTCGTGTTTCAGATACTGTCTGTTCATTTCCTCAATATCGCTTTTGTTGAGAAAAATATAATTTATCAGAAAATGCTCCTTTAAATAGATATCCCGAAGAATGTATGATAAGTAATCTGTTATAATAATTTCATTATCAGGGGTATCAGCTGATTGAGAATAAAAATAAATATCGTGAATCTGTTCATCATTCATGCACATTATTTTTATGTTTAATTTCCTGTGCTTTGGCTGTAAGTGTATTTATCCTTGCTCTTCCAAGAAGTTCATTAGCTGATGATATATCAAACATCACGGTAATTTCAGAACCATTTGAATGAAGCATCATTCCGTCAGACAATGATTGGACTATAGAGAGACCATTTTTCACATAAGGGCTTAATAACATGTTTTTTATATCGGATATTTCAAAATTAAAACCTTGACCCTGATCCTGAACAGTGAAGTTGAGTTGACCGTTCTTATCTTCGAAAGTAATCCTCACAGTTTTTTCGGGATTGTTCTGGTTCCCATGTGTCATGGCATTTTTGACCAGCTCTGTCACGCTGACAATAATGTTTGAAAAATAAGTATGGCCAATATTAAATTCGTCGCTGATTTTTTCAATGAATGCTTCAAGCCTGGTAAATTCAGAGGGTTTTGTATATAATACAAGAGTATAAGTCTTTTCTCTCATTATTACTTATTTAGCTCATTATAAAAATTGTTTACCTTTTGTCTGTAGAAACTATTGAATGCCGGGGGAATGGTCTTGATAATTTCTTCAGAAGTGGTTTTATCTCTTTTATACTGAAAAATTTCCTCAGGGTTACTTGTGTTGATAACTTTTCCTGTTCTGGATGTTCTTTTATCCTCTTTTTCACGTTCCATTTCTGCTTTTTCTGATTCCATAAGTCTAACCATAATGTCATTCTGGCGTTTTAATGTATTCAGATCCAATCTTTTGTTCACGAGATCCCTCTCTGTTTGCTCCATCTGTCGCATGACTTCGTTAAGCATTTGAGCTCCATCTTCGCCAAGTGATTTCAGCATCTCTGAGTATTGTTGCAGCTGCTTTCTTATGGCTTCCTGTTCAGCCGCCATTTTTGCAAGATTTTCACTGATCTCTTGACCTCCCTGACCCTCTTTTCCTTTTTTCCCACTTTGCATTTGTTTCATCAATGCTTCCATTTGTTGGTTTAACTGTTCCTGTAATTGTCTCATCGTCTTTGCAGAAGGGCCTGATCCGGGCTTGGATCCCTTTTTCTTTTGTTTGCTGCTGCAACTTCCTCCTCCTTCAGCCTGCATCATCATCTCATTCATTTCTTTCAAAGCTTCAATAAGTAATAATGCAAGATTATTTACTGATTGCATAAGGTATTGCTGATGAACGATTGCAGCGGAAATAGCACCAAAATTTAGATATGTGTTAATCTTTGCTGAATTTTCCCTGATCAATGCAAGATCCTGTGTAATCAATGGCTGAATCATCATCTGACGCTTACTTAAAGCATGCAGCGAATCTTCCACGATTTTAAATCTTGTCATGAGCTTATTCTGATTGAGCATCACCTGATTATAGTTGGGATCTCTTGGTCCCAAACCCTTACCAAGATCAATATTTCTTTCCTGTGCAAAGGAGATATGAATGAGGTTTTTTAGTATCACTTTCAGATTTTCTAAGTCTTCTTCAAGCGACTCCATAGCGTAATTATCCATTGCATTCTGCATCATATCAGACAAATTCTGCATTTTTTCTGATCCGCTTTTTTGCTTTTGACCTGCCTGTAGATTTTTATTTTTTGACAGTTCATTTTTTGCAGTATTCAGATCTTTTGATATTTCATCCATTAAATCATCTACTTCTGGCATTTCCATGGGATCCAGAAGATCTTCGTTCATACGATTTAATTCTTCAATACTTTCTTTTATTGCTTCAAATTCCTTGTTAATTGTATCCTGTTCTTTGGCCAGTTCATCATTTGGTTTCTGTTTTTGCTCTGTTTGCTGATTAAGCTGGTCAAGTTGTTCCTTGAGTTTATTCAGATCGTCCATCACTTCCTGAAATTCTTTTTCAAATTCCAGTTGTTTAAACAACTGCAGATTTTCCTCCATTCTTTTTTCAATATCTTCTGTCCGCATCTGCATTTTCTCCATATGTTCCATTATTTTCTCCCTGTTGAGATCCTGAAGCATTTCCTGGATTTGGCGTATCATTTCCTTCATTTCATCGTTAAACAGTTTATTGAACATTTCCTCCAACTGTTGTTGCTTTTCGAGAAGATCAGGATCCATTTCTTTTATTTGTTCCTCAAAGAGATTCTTATTTAAATTTTCTTCTTTCAGGTTTTCAAGTTTCTTTTCAAGGTTCTGTTGTTGTTGAAGGAGTTGATCAAATTTGTTTCTATCCTCCCATGAAAGTGTTTTCTTGTTCATTAATTCAAATCTGAGTAAATCAATTTCTGATTGGACCTGTTGGGCTTCTTTTAATATATTGATCATTTCAGAGCTAACCAATTCCTGTTTTTGCTGATATGTTTCGTTAAGTTCTTCCTGCCCGGGCATTAAAAACATTCTGATGTTGGATTTTGATGTTTTATTTCCGTTCACTGCATCATTATCTGTAACGGCAAAATAGTATTCAATTTTTTCATCTCTCCAGTTAGGAACTGTTGAAAAATCAAACATATAAAAAAACTTCTGTTCAACAATTTGTTGTGAAAAGGGGAGTTCAGTCTCAGTAAACTCGCTTTGAGTACTACTTTTAACAAAAAACTTCAACCTGGTAAAACCATAGTCATCAGAAATATTTCCGGTAAAATAAGCTTTGTTCAAAAGGAGTGAATCTCTTATTTCCTCTACTTCAATTGTCGGATATGAATCAGGTATGACATCAATAAACATTGTAAGGGTATCAGAATCTTTCATATGTTGATTTGAGGCTGTAAAATTCACTTTGCCAGTTGACATGAACCTTGCAGAATAATCAAATATTTCAGGATGAACCGGAAATGTCTTCAAAGATTCTTTTTTTTCATTGTAGGTCGCAATAATTGAACTGACATCTCTGCCCTTCAATGTCCATTTGATTCTAGTGCCCTGTGGAATAAGATAGTCAGTTGAATTCTTTTTAATTTCATTTGGCATTCCGGTATAAGGAGGATAAATCATTTCAGCAGCAAAGGAAAGAATTGTTGGCTTCTTGATTACTTTGTAGGAATATTCAGCAGATTGAAATCCATTGGCCTCAAACTGGAAGGAAAAATTATCTTTAAGTTGATGAATTGTATATTGGTGCCTCGTGGCTGTAACTTTTTGCATCGGATAGATGTTCCCGTTCAGAATTAGTGATGCTTTTGCAGGAATACTGCTTCCCTCAAACTGCAATTCCAATGTTTCGGATTGGCCATGTACTCCTGTGAGTTTCTGGTTTAGCAGGACAAAACTAAAAGGGGCGGGGCGTTCAAATTTCTCATTAAAATTGATGATTCGGCTTAAGGGGTCCTGTATAACTTCAGGCTTTGTAAATGTCATCATAAAAAAACCCAGTAGCACAGGCAACAACAAAAAACCTGCTCTTTTGAGTTTTGAAAAATCCAAAGCATTCTGTATCTGAAAAAACCCAATATTTTTTGTTTTTTGCTCAATAGCAGCCTGTAGCAGATCCGATTTTTCACGTGAAACATTTTGTATTTCTTTCAGTTCCAAAAGGTTTCGGAATTTATCTTTAATTTCTGGAAAAAATTCTCCAATAATATCAGCTGCTTTGTATCGATCAATTTTTTTATTGAATTTTGAAATTTTTAAAAAGGGGAGAAGAAGATACCATATACCTGTGAATAATACTGATGAAGTAAAAAGAAAAAAAATGACCATTCTGATTGTTGAATTGAGCCACAAAGAATATTCAACAAAAGTAAAAAACAATAACAGGGCAACTGAAAAAATTACAAAAAAAATAATATTTTTCAGCAGTAAAGAAAAATGATATTTTCTTATGAATTTGTCAAGTTTTTGTATAATCGTTTCCATTGTAAACAGATGAATTAACGAAATTACGAAAAAAAGATGAATTTCGTATTCAGAGAAGCAAAATTATGATAATTTCATAAATTTGCATTTGTTTGGCATTTATTTTGTTCAATATAAACTTTGTTTAAAAAATTTGTTTAAAATTCGTTGCTATGAAAAAGTGCTTTTCTTTAATCGTATTTGTTTTATTTATGAATACGTATGTATTTTCACAGATGCTCAACATCCCCGTTAATGAAGATAGCGGTTTGATTACATGGCAGGAGGTGGTCAAAGAAAACGGGAGTAAAGACGCCTTATATAACAGATGTATAGAATGGGTTAATTCAGAATATAAAAACCCCCAACAAGTCACAAAAGTCAGAGATCCTGAGGATGGCAGAATAATGCTTCAGCATAGAATTCGTATGGTTGATGTTCAACCTGACGGTAGTGAAATTAATTCCAATACTGTTGTTTCCTATATTTTACGACTGGAATTCAAGGAAAACAGATACCGATACACGTTTACTGAGTTTACCATGCTTGAGAGCTCTAAATATCCATTGGAGAGATGGCTCAATCCTGAGGATCCTTCTTATCTTCCGGTTTATGAATTGTATCTGGTTCAGGTTGACAAAGCCATCCATGATGTAGTGAAAAGTCTGAAAGAGGGAATGAAAGAAAAAGTAATTAAAGAGGATATCTGGTAAATCACAAAATTCTGACAGATCTGCTGTTTTGTGTAAACTGCATTTTTCTGTAGTTGAATTGTGAAAGAAGAACCAGGCCCGGTTTTTGTCCGGGAGAAATTTTCCCTTTCTTTTGCATTTGGAAAAATGTTGCAGGATCAATTGTGACCATTTTAAAAATTTCCTCAGGAACCAATTGAAATTGTTTTTGCATCAGATACATTTCATTCACAAGAGACATTTTTGGATTTGATGCCGGACTATCGGTACCCAAAAATACACGATGCTTAAAAATTTGGATATTATGTATATCTGTCATTTTTTTTTCAATATTTAAATTTGATGTTGGACAAATACAGAGACCGCAATTTTTCTGGTATGTTGAAAGCCATTTGCGTTCTTTTTCATTCATGTAAATATTGTGGACAAATAGTACCCTTTGATCCTGAGAAAATATTTGCTTTAAAATGGTTAAACTTTCAGTTGGAGAAAATTTTTGTGAATATTTTTCTAATTTATTGTTATTCTGGATATTATAAATTAATTTTTGAAAGGACTTCAAATCATTTTCTTTAAAGCTTTCCTTAAAATGTATGCTGCTAATATTCTTATTGTCTTGATTATAGATTGATAATAAATTTATCATTTTATTCGAAACTGAATAGATGGAGTGGGGGACAAGAGAAGTTGATAAATTTCTTTGAATGAATTTTTGCATAATAGACAAAGCCTGTTCAAATTTTTTTTCTGGATCGTCAAAAAGTGTTTCAAACACTTCAACAAATGAAAAATAATGAACTCTTGATTTTTCTTTAATGTCAATTGTAAAATCTGTATTTGAAATATCAGCACAAAATTCTATTCCCTGAGCAAATAATTTTTCGTCAAGTCTAAAAATACTCTTCCGATCAGGATGATTTGACCTGTTCAATTGATAACGCTTCATTTTTTTTAGAAAATCATCAAGGCTATGAATGTTTCCAAAATCGGCATCGGCAAATTCAATGTGTGCATGGCAATTAAACAACCCGGGGAGTATAATACCTTCATATCTGATTGTATCGGGATCATTGCAATCAGGTTCAAATGATGTGATCGTACCGTCATCGTTTGTTACAACACAAAGATCTTTTGTCAAACGTCCGTCATCGGTAAAAATAAAATCAGCTGTCACTTTCATTGAGGCTCGTGTTAAAAACAAAATTAATAACTTTGGCACAAAAAATACATGAAAACTGTTACAATTGATGATGTGAAGTCTGCAATCCGCGATATTCCAGATTTTCCAGTGAAAGGAATTTTATTCAGGGATATTACAACTGCTCTGAAACAGCCGGATTTATTTGAATTTATTGTCAATTATTTTTATGAAATATTCAAAACTGCTGGAATTACAAAAGTTGCATGTATTGAGTCACGCGGATTTATTGTTGGTGGAGCTCTTGCATATAAGCTAAACGCTGGATTTGTGCCAATCAGAAAACCTGGAAAATTACCATCTGAAACATATTCCGTTGAATATGAGCTTGAATACGGCTCTGATTCTCTGGAAATACATACCGATGCTTTTCAGCAGGAGGATATTGTTCTTGTTCATGACGATTTGCTTGCAACTGGCGGAACAGCAGAAGCAACATTCAAACTGATACAGAATTTTGGGATACAAAAAACCTATTTTTCGTTTATATGTGAACTTGATTTTTTAAATGGAGCACAACGCCTGAAAAGTCTCGCCCCGATACATTCAATGTTTAAATTCGAATAACATCAAAGATCTGCATAAATAATCAATAATATTTTTTAATTTTGTAATTTAAAAAAAGGATCAATCACTATGGCAAAGTATGTACTGGATTCCAGAAAATTGGAAGATGCAGCCAGTAAATTTCGTGCTCTTGCTCATCCCATGAGAATTGCAATTATACAAATGCTTGAAAAAGAAAAGCAACTCAATGTAACACAGGTTTATAATCGTTTAGACATCGAACAGGCAACTGCGTCACATCATTTAAACATTTTAAAAAACAAGGGTGTACTTGATTCAAAACGGGAAGGTAAAAACACAATTTACATGTTGAAACCAAATATCATCAACATTATTAAAGAATGTTTGGATAAATGTGGCCAATAATCTCCTTATTTTCTGCCAAAATCTGCTGGTATTTCACCCCATAAAGCAGTATTCCACTTTAATAATTCATAAGGAGTTTTATTTTTATAAAGCCATGTTAAAGCTTTTTCAATCATAAGCTTTACAGGCTCACTAACAATTATTTTTGTATTGACATGTTTTTTTAACACCCAGCTTATTGCAGTGTTTGAATCAGAGTATACGGGATAATTGAGGTTGTTTTGCTTCATATATGCCATTGCATGAACAATAGCCAAAAATTCACCGATATTGTTTGATGCTCCTTCATAGGGTCCTCTGTGAAATAAAACCTTTCCTGTATCATAAAACACCCCTCTGTACTCCATCAGCTGTTTTGTCACAGAACAAGCAGCATCAACACAAATGCTTCGTTTTATGGGTTTAAGAAATGTCTGAACCTGTTGTTTCTGCTGTTTTACTGGAGATGTTAACCCTTTATGAAATGCAATTTCTGCTTCTTCCTGTGTCGGGAAAGATTTATACTGTGCATCTTCAAAACCATGTACTTGTTGGAAACATTCTTCCCATGATCCGAAAACACCAGTTTTTCTGCCCTTCCACACCACATAATACTTAGGCTTCTTTTTCATTCCGACAAAATTACTTGATTATTCTGAGTTTTTTTTAATATTGTAAAAAAAACACAATATGGAAAGCCAAAGCCTGCTTCTTATTGTCATGATTGCCTATATGTTAATCATCACTGCCCTGGGGATGTTTATTGGCAGAAAAGTAAAAAATTCATCAGACTATGCTATTGCTGGACGCAATCTTCCTGGCTGGGCTGCTGCACTATCGGAGCGTGCAACAGGAGAATCTGACTGGGCATTGCTGGGACTTCCAGGAGCAGCATATGCACTGGGACTCACAGAAATGTGGGCAGCTATTTGTTGTGTGACAGGTATTTTGCTTGGATGGATTTTTATTGCTCTAAAATTGCAATCAGAAGCTGAGAAGTATAATGCAAACACTTTTATGGAATATATTTCCAGAAGACACGGAGCTGTAGGTCGATATATGCAGATTACAGGCAGTTTTATTATTGCATTTTTCTTCTTTTTTTACATAGGGGCACAATTTATCGGTGGCGGCAAAACAATTCATGAAATGTTTGGTTTGGATCTGGGCACAGGTATTCTGATTATTGTGTTGTTTGTTGTTCCTTACACAATTTATGGTGGTTTTCGAAGTGTCGTCTACACAGATGTCATTCAGGCGGTTCTCATGTTTGTTACACTCGTTGTTGGACCGGTTATGGGTTTTTATTATCTTGCAAACAATCCGGATGTTTTTGCCCCAACAATTCAACAGGCACTCATTGCTTCTGGACCTGAATACACATCACTTACAGGAGCAGCCCGTGGTTTTGGAGCAGGTGTCATCATCGTCAGTGGATTTAGCTGGATGTTTGGCTATTTGGGGGGAATGCCTCAACTTGCAACAAGATTTATGGCAATTAAAAACAGGAAAGAAGCCATCAGAGGTAGAAATATCGGAATCTTCTGGACAATATTCGCCTATACAGGAGCTCTTTTAATTGGCTGGATCGGACTGGCTATGTTTGGGCCGGGCACAATTGCTGACAGGGAAACTATAATGCCGGCTGTAATACTCAAAGTGTTTCCTCCTGTCATCGCAGCAGTTTTAATTACAGGGGCTTTTGCCGCAATGATCTCTACAGCAAATTCATTATTGATACTATCTGCTACAGAAATCAGCGAAAATTTGAAACATTCCAAAAGAAAAAAATTCAAAATAAGTCCGCTTGGCAGATCCCGCTTAATTACAACGGTACTGTCACTGATGGCTTTTGGATTTGCATTGATTGCACGCGAACATTTAATATACAACATTGTCAAATATGTCTGGGCAGGAATAGGTGATACATTCTCTGTTGTTATTATGTTATCCTTGTTTTGGAAAAAATATCATGCCAGAGCTGCTTTTCTGACAATAATTATTGGCATAACCTTTACAATCATCTGGATACAAAGTGGTATGGAACAGTATATCAGCTGTTTAATTCTGACTTTTTTTGTTTCTCTACTTACTGCAATACTTTCAACTTTTTTTGTTAAACCTGCTGTAATAATTCAAACTTCAATATAATTCGTTATATATTTGTAAACATTTTTTTTGTGAGAAAACCAATTTACATTTTTTTCTGTACTGTTTTGTTTTCAAATATTTATTGTTCATCTCAGAATCCAATACCAAATTCTGCTTTTGCCAACATATTCTATACTATGCCTCAAGATGATCCCTGTTTTGTTTCGGTTTATAATATAACGAGAAAGACAATCATGATAACGAAACACAATGGACAACAATTCAGTCTGAACATTCAATCATTTGTACCGGAGATATATTTAATCATCATCAGACAAAATAATGTGCAATATTTGCACAACACACATATAATTCGTTCAAATAATTAATCATCAAATTTCAAAAAAACATGAAACAACGACACATCATAATTTTTGCTTGCTGTATTATTTTTGCAAACAGTTGCAACTTTAACAAAAGCAATGGTGACGAAGCAGATCCGACTTCTTTGGAGCAATCTCTAATTCCTTTGACATACTCCGTATCACCTCAGGATAACTCTTTTGCTATTTCATTTCCGGGACAACCTGATTTCACAACGGAATCTGTTGAAACTGAAGCCGGAATTGTTCAAAATAATATGTATGTTTATGAACATGAGGATTTAATAGCTTATATGATTTCATACACGGATTACCAGATTGAGAACATTCAGGATCTTGATCCTCAGGAATTACTTACAAATGCGAAGACGGGCTTTGTGAGCGAAATTGGTATGAAAGTGTTGTTCTCTGAGGAGATCAGTATCAATAAGTTTCCGGGTTTAGAGTTTACTGCAAGCGGAGAAGGTTACGGAGCACATATGAGAGATTATCTCGTAAAAAACCGGCTGTATCAGATCGGCTTACTCAGTGCTGATGGCTCAGTGAATAAAGAAGATGCAGATGCATTTTTCAATACATTTGAACTTCAATAATTTGTTGAATTTTTTATTCTTTTGTAACTTTGAAAAAAGTAGTATGATATTTGATTAATACCTATAAAAAAATGAAAACCCTGAAACACATTTTGTTATATACATTTTTTGCAGCATCAGCTTTTTTCATAGCTTCATGTGTTCCGGATGACCCTGACGATGATGATCCTGCTGTACGTTCAAAATTTGTGGGAACGTGGACATGTGTTGAGTCCTCTCAATTAACGTATACTGTTGTCATTTCTGAGTCCACAGCCAATGATTATGAAGTTTTTCTTGCAAATTTTCACAATTTGGGTGTCAACGAAAAAGCAACCGGAGCCATTGCCGGATATACGATTACAATACCTGAACAATTTATGTGTGATGGTGATTACATTGTAAAAGGAAGTGGTATTATGGCTGCCAATCAAAAGACCATTTCCTTTCAATATGTTGCCACAGGGGGTGCCACAACTGATACAATCAATGCGACATATACCAAACAATGAAGGACCTAATTCTGACTGGTTGTATTAAATAATGTGTCGAGCCAAAATTCTTTCTTTTCAGGTTGATTCGTTGAATCAGGTTTTGTTGGAGTATGTTCTATGTCAATTTCGGTAAGTTTGACCACAACATTCTGTAACAATTGATCCATTTGTTTTCTGGATATATAATATTCTATTGACATTTTCAGCTTGTGTTTCGAAACCTGATGTGTTGAAAAAAATTTATTGTAGTATTCTGTGGCGTAATTCTGCACACTTTTTCCTTCATGTTGTGCTTTGTAAATTGCTGCTTCAATCAAAAAAATTTCAACCATGTAATCCTCAAGTATTGTTTCATCAATGATCGAGTCTTTCGGATAGATTGTTTCATCAAACTTTTCTGTTGATCTGCTGCAAGATAATACAACAAAAAAGAAACAGAAGGCAAATGCAATATATTTCATATCATCAGGTTATTTATGCAACCCGCATTCTTTATTTTCCGGTGTTTCCCACCACCAGCGACCAGCCCGTACCTCTTCCCCTGATTCCACACTCCTTGTACACGGCAGACATCCTATGCTTCTGTAACCCTTTTCCTGTAGTGAATTGAACGGGATGTTGTTGCTCTTTATAAAATCAATCGTTTGTTTCTCTGACCAGTCAGCAATGGGGTTAAATTTTATAAGATTATTTTTATCATCAAATTCTATTTTTTTCAACCCAAATCTTGTTACTGACTGTTCGCGACGAAGCCCTGTAATCCATGCTTTTTTCCCTGATAGTTGGTGTTGAAGGGGAAGTGTCTTACGAATATGACAGCACTCCTTTCTGTTTTCAACACTGTCATAAAAAAGATTGATACCCTTTTCATTCACCATTTGTTCGACAGCTGATTTGTCGGGAAATACAATTTTTATCCGGATATTGAAAAACTGATTTGTTTTTTCGATTGTATCATAGGTTTCCTGAAACAAACGACCTGTGTCCAGGGTGAAAATTTCAACATTATGTGATACCTGAGACAACAAGAATGTAACAGCCTGATCCTCGTAGGCCAGACTTGTTGCAAAAGCGAGTGATTCACCAAACATATCAACTGCCAGGCGAATAATCTCCTGGGGGGAAGCTGCACGATATTGCTTTTCCAGAGCACTGATTTCTTCGGGATTCATTAGATTTTAAGATTTTGGGACAAAATTACTACATTTTGGTTACTTTAAATTCTGTCCTTCTGTTTCTGGCTCTTCCCTCATCTGTTTCATTTGATGCAACAGGAATCGTGTCTCCCAAACCCCTATAAGTTAGTCTTGATTTCTGAATTCCTGATTGGATCAGATGATGATAAACAGAAAGAGCTCTTTTTTCTGACAGAACTTTGTTGTATTGAGCTGATCCAACATTATCAGTATGTCCCCGGATTTCAATTTGCATATCAGGGTGATTATTTAAAAGCTTTAGCAGCAAGTTCAGTTCAACTACTGACTCATTTTTAAGCTGATCACTGTCAAAGTCAAAGAATATGTTATTCATTACGACGATTTCTCCAGTTTGAACAGGCTGTAATTCAATATTTTTTTCTATCGGCTTTGTAGAGTCAGATGTCTGGGAAAAATTGAAATGTTCTGACCAGAATAGATACCCTTTTTTATTCACATTCAGAGCATAATCAGCATTGGATGGCAAACAGACAAGAAATGATCCATCCAGTTCATCAGAAAAAGATTTGACAACAAGATTTCCTGTTTTTAGGTCGTAAAGTTCAAATTCTGCTCTCACAGGTTGTTCAGTTATCTTGTCGGTAATCAGGCCCTTCAGATAATAAACAGGATCAGGTTTGACCTCTTCCGGCATATCAAATTGGTAGATGTCAAATTCGCCATAGCCACCAAGTTGATCAGATGCAAAATAAGCCGTACTTCCTGAAGCACTTACAATAAAAAAACCTTCATCTTTATGAGTATTTACAGGATATCCAATATTTACAGGAGTTGAAAATGTTCCGTCATCCTTTTTCCTGGACAGAAAAATATCCATACCTCCCATACCGGGATGGCCATCGGACATAAAATACAATGATTTTCCGTCAGGATGAATAAACGGGGAATTTTCATCTTTTGCAGTGTTCACAGAGTCGCCTATATTCTTCGGTTTTTGCCATACGCCATTTTCATCAGCAACAGAAACAAAAATATCTCTGTTTCCATCTCTTGAGCTTACAAAATACAGGGTTTTTCCATCAGGAGCGATACTTGGCTGGCTGTCCCACCGACTACTGTTGATTACGGGGCCCATGTTTTCAGGAAATGTCCATTTTCCGGCAATCCTTTTAGACATATAAAGATCACAACTTCCATAACCATCATCTCTTTCACAGGCAGTATAAATAAACGTCATTCCATCGGGAGAAATGGTTCCGGCTCCTTCATTGCCGTGAGTATTTATTGGGTGTCCCAGTGGAACAGCAACAGACCACTGTCCGTTGACCTTATGACTGACATAGAAATCTTCTTCATATTTGCAATATGTGCAAATTGTATATTGATCTCTGGGTCGATTTTTTGTGAAGTACAATGTTTGCTCGTCGGCAGTGAGTGTTGGAAAAAATTCAATATCAGCGGTATTGACAGTTGGCCCCAGATTGATGGGATTAAATGGAACAGGATGTTGTTTCAGATCAATTGCAATTTCAGCTTTTTGTATGTGCTCAAAGGCAAAGTTTTGAAGTTCAGGGTGAATATCGGACCTTTCAGAAAACAGCAAATAGTTTGTCAGGGCATTTTCATACATTCCTTCTTTCATCTGAATGTTTGCCAACAGATAGTAATTATTCGGGAAAAAATCAGGATTCATTTTCTGAACCTCTTCATATTTTATAATGGCTTTATCATACAACTTTTGTTCCTCATACATTGACGCCAGCATTTGTATCGGTTCCAGAAAATCAGGATCGAGTCTGATGGCGAGATTAAACTGTTCTTCTGCATCGTAATACTTTCTTAGATCAAAGTATTGAACACCACTATAAAATGCTTTGATTGCCTTTTTGTTTTTAGACGTGAGTGTTGGATTTTGGGCCATTGCAACAACACTTGATATAATGATGACGATACATGCAAGCAGGGACGTCCTGAATAAATAGTTCATTGGAATAATTGCAATTTTCAAAATCGAGTTTTCAGGGGATGTTTAGAAATTTATGCATCTGAACTGAAAGTCTCCATTTTGGGTTTTCTTTAATATAACGAATAATTTGCGGTAAAATTTCATCATGTCGACTCCATTCCGGTTGGAGATAAAGCATTGTGCCAGGCCTGACCATTGACAAATTTTTTTCAGCCCAGTTAAAATCTTCTTCTTTTTGGATTACGACTTTCAATTCATCTGCCTGAATATAATTTTCCTTTTTCGGGGGATAATGTTTTTTGGGAGAAAGAGTGATCCAATCCCATTTCCCTGATATTTTCCCTGTCCCTGAAGTTTCTGCCATACAAAGAATGTTCAACAGATGTAATTGCTCTGTTAGTCCAGATAATTCATTTCTGAACGGCTCTCCTCCCGTAACAACAACAGTGTTTGCACTGCTTTTTTTGACCTGACTTATTATGGTATCAACGAAAACTTGTGGGTATTGCGAAGCATCCCATGCGATCTTTTCATCACACCAGGTACAACACACATCACAGCCTCCCAATCTTATAAAAAATGCTGCCTTTCCGGTATGCATTCCTTCGCCCTGTATACTGTTGAACATTTCAACTACTGGGAGTGTATCTGGTATTGTTTTCATAATTTTTTGGTCTGTCAAAATTAGGTCGAATTCCGGTTTGAGTATTTAAATATTTATCAGGACATTAAGCTTTGTATTATCATTCGAATATCAACAATATTGAGTAAGTCGGATACACTAAGCAATATCACTGCAACAGTGACCCATCTGACAAAACCGGATCCCCATTTTACAGCATACTTTGATGCAATGTATGCGCCAATAATATTCCCAATGGCATGGATCAGACCATATTTCCACATAACCTGATCCTGAATAATAAATAGGATCAATGTAAATGGCACGTAAAGTAAAACCAACAAATTTTTAAAAGCATTTGCCCTAACAAGATCAAATCCACAATTCAAAACCAACGAAGCAAGCAAAAAATAGCCAACACCCACATGAATAAAGCCACCATATAAACCAACAAAGAAAAACAGAACATGTGTATGCCAGCTTAATGGTTTGTCAAATAATTTCTGATTTCCGTTTAACCATTTTTGAGGTTTGACAATCATAAACACAAGCATAACAATCATCACAAAAGCAATTGCTTTCTCAATCATATTCTGATTTAACAGAACGGCAATTTTTGCGCCGGCAAGTGAGCCAATTGTTGTTGGAATACTGAGCCAGAGTCCTTTTGCAGAGTGAAACATTCCGCTTTTTTTAAAATTTCTTACAGCAACAATATTCTGAAATATAACTGCAATACGGTTGGTTCCATTTGCTACAGGTGCAGGCAACCCAAGAAACATCAACAAAGAAAGAGAAATTATTGTTCCGCCTCCGGCAAGTGTATTGATAAAACCGACCAATAAACCAGATAGTATTAACGCAGTGATAATCATTACCGACATTTTGCAAAAATAGAAAAAGTCTTCTGTTTGAAACTGAATTTGAGATCAAATAAAGTATGCTATTTTTCTTTTTCGAATCTGAGTTTACTTTTTCTGTATCCATATACAAGATACAACAATACACCAACCGCAAGCCACATCAGGAATTTTTGCCATGTTGGAGCATCAAGGCGACTCATCAGATACAAATTGATCACCAGCCCGGCTACAGGTATCAGAGACCATTTGAAAATCACGGAAAACAATGTAATAATAAAAGATGCAATAAGAAACAGTAAATCCGGTGTATGAAGCAGGATGGAAGGCATCCTGTCGTAGGGAGTAATTGACAGAAAAACGATTATCACAACGATCCAGATCGAAATCATTGGATATCGGCTGTTGATATAGGGAATATTAAATTTACTTTTCGGAAAAATTCTGTTCTTTTGTCTTTTTAGATTCTGTATGACGATAACACCTCCACATACCAGAGTAAAGGCAAACAATGCTCCGATACTGGTAAGATCAGTTACTTCAGTCAGATTCATAAATAAAGCAGGAATTCCAACTAAAAACCCAGCGACAACAGTTGAAAAAGAAGGTGTTCTGAAGCGGGGATGAATTTTTGAAAATTTTGACGGCAGCAGACCATCGCGGCTCATACTCATCCAGATTCTCGGTTGTCCCATCTGAAAAACCAGCAAAACTCCGGTCATTGCAATGACAGCTCCAAACGCAATGATACCGGAAAATTTTGTTAATCCAAGTTTTTCAAAAGCATAAGCCAGCGGGTCGCCAACTGCCAGTTCAGAGTAATGAATTATTCCTGTTAGTGTCAAAGCCACAAGCACATATAAAACTGATGTGATGACCAGTGCCAGAATCATGGATCTTGGTAAGTCTTTCTGAGGATTTCTGCATTCTTCCGCTGTAGTACTGATTGCATCAAATCCGATATATGCAAAAAATACAGCACCAACGCCCAAAAACATTCCCGACATTCCATTTGGAGCAAAGGGTGACCAGTTTTCAGGATTCACATAAAAGGCACCTACAACGACAACAAGTATTAAAATAAGAATTTTCAGAACCACCATGATGTTGCTAGCTGTTTTTGACTCCTGAATACCAACAAAAACAAGTACTGTAATTAAAACAACAATGCAAAATGCAGGAATATTACAAATCACTGGTACGTTAAAAAGATGTGGTGCCGTTTCAACGGCAATATAACCTTTCTGTATGAAAACAGGTAATGATGTCAGTTGCGAGCCATCCGCCATTAATAGAGACGCTGCTGAATGTGATTTGATTGCAGTTAAATAATCTATGGAAAAATATTCCGGAATGATGATGCCAAATCCGGCAATGAATCCAGTGAAATATTCGGACCATGAAATGGCAACGGCAATATTTCCGACAGCATATTCGAGAATGAGCACCCATCCCATGATCCAGGCAAGAAGTTCACCGAAACTCACGTAAGCATATGTATATGCGCTTCCGCTGATTGGAATGGCAGAAGCGAACTCAGCATAACAAAGAGCTGAAAAACCGCATGCTACAGCAGTGAATAAAAACAGAAATGTCACAGCAGGACCTCCATAAAAAGCTGCATTGCCAATCGTGCTGAAAATTCCGGCACCAATTATGGCAGCAATACCAAATGCAGTTAAATCTATCAGCTTTAAATTTCGCTTAAGAGTCGGACCCTTCAAAGTTCCTGCTTCTGTATTGTTAAGAATACTGTGTATGGATTTGCGTCTGAATAACTGCTTACAAAACAAACTGATAATTTTTTAAGGATCAACAAATATAAGAATATATTTATTCCACAAAGAAGAACTTTTTGAATTAAATTTGCTTCTTTATTCTGATATGATATAATCTATGATAACCCGATTTTTTCTGATACTTCTCCTGTATTGTGTTATTGTTCCCCTTACACTTTGGGGACAGAACAATGATCTGAAATTTCTGAACCTAAAAGGACGTATTGAAAATATTCATGAATATTATTATCAGGTCGACGTTTCTGATAATTTGATCCATAAGGGCGAAACAGATTATTATTATATAAATCTCTTTAATTCTGACGGTTATAAAACACAAGACATCCGATATTTGGCCGATGGTAGCATTGACAAAAAATATCTGTACCTTACAGATAGTCTGGGGAGAAGAATAGAACAACAACAATATTCAAATGAAGAGCAGCTCATTCGAAAAATTTTATATAAATATGATCAAAATAACAATATAATTGAAGATCTAAGTTATTCTGGGGATGGCAAATATGAGAAAAAATTTGTTTTCATTTATGATTCAACCGGAATGCTCACAGAAGACAGAAGCTACAATGTAGACGGAGAGTTAATGAAAATATTTACCTATCAGTATGATGAAATCGGAAACATGATTGTCAACAACAGATACGACAAAATCGGACAACTTGAAAAACAAGTTCTGTTTGTTCATGACAATTTCGGAAATGTGATTGAAGAACATGTCATCTCATCAGAAGGTAAAAAATCAAAGAAGTCTTTTGTATTCGAATATGATCATCACGGGAACTGGATAACGAAAATTGTATATTCCTCTGGGAAGCCTTTACAAATCATAGAAAGAAAAATTCAATATTTTTAATCACTCATGAAAATAAACAGAAAATAATGCTTATCAAAGAAAAAATAAATAGAATAACTCTTTTTCTTTTACTGATTGTTTTGCCACTATTTTATGCATGTAAAGATGAAGACTCCCGAACAGGTGAACTTCCACAGTTAAATTGTCAAAGCTTCACTGACATCAGAGACGGACATAAATACCAAACTAATAAATTTGGAAATCATTCCTGTATGTTACGTTTTTCTGATTATATAAAAAACGCCCCTTACGTTCTCTGTGTTAAAGATTAGAATCACTTAAAATTACGAAGATATGAAACAATTCTTATTTTGTGTGCTGCTTCTTTTATTCATTTTGATTTCAACCAATTGCAGAAATATTATAATTGAACGCAAAAAAGTAACAGAAATTGAAAACAGGCAAGACTTTTCAGAAAAAACAATTTATATGAACGATACAACACCAAAAGTAACGGGTATTGGAGGAATTTTTTTCCGATCAGAAAATCCGAAAGAAATCAAAGAATGGTACGGCAGTAATCTGGGTCTTGAAATTGATGAGTATGGCTCACCGTTTGAGTTCAGGAATGCCAACAGGCCTGAAGAGATCAACTATCTTATGTGGAGTCCTTTTCACGAGAAAACTGATTATTTTGATCCATCCGAAAAGCAGTTTATGATCAATTACAGAGTGCAAAACATTGAAGCACTTGTTCTGAAACTGAAAGAAAACGGTGTTGTTGTCCTTGACGAAATTGAAGAATATGAATACGGAAAGTTTGTTCATATCATGGATCCGGAAGGCAATAAAATTGAACTCTGGGAACCGGTTGACAGTATTTTTACCAATATGGGTGGCAAAACAACGAAGTGAATATTTTTAAGAAGAATCGTTTTTGTTTCAAAAATATTTTTCAAAAATTGGGTTATAGATTTAAATCTCAAATACACTTACCCAAATTATAACGTAATTACAAATTCTGCAACAAATAGGATTGAATGTTTTAAAGAACAGTTTTACTCAAATGATCTATATGTTATTCAGAAAGTCGTACAGATCTTCATCGGGACGTAGGTTGAGTTTCTTTCTTAAACGCGAACGGCTTATATAGGAACTTGATGGTTGAATGTTCATAATTTCTGCTATTTCTTTGGAGTTTAGTCCAACTTTAAGATAAGCGCACAGCCTCAAATCATTGCACGAAAGGGATGGATAATTATCTTTTAATTTTCTGTAAAATTCTTGGTGCAACTCATTCATCTGAATCTCAAAAGCTCTGTCGTCATTATTCATGTAAGAGCCCAATAACCTCCGGATCTCGCTCATGTTTCTTTCGATACAGGAAGGTTCGTTCTGCATTGCATCAAACTTCTCCTTTAAAGATTGCAGGAGCCTGTTTTTATCTTCATTCTCTTTTGCTTTATTGGCAAGCTCGATGGTTTTGGATTTCAGCTGCTGCTTCATTCTTTCGTTTTCCATTTGTAACCTTTCCTGTTCGAGAAGCATGATTTTCTCGTTATGCTTTTGTAACTGCTGACGTAAAGAATTCTGCTCTTTTATTAACAGCTTTTTTTTCTGCTTTTTTAGTAATATTTTCTGACGTATATAAATCAAATACCCCAAACAAAAAAAACATAATTAAATATAAAAGATAAGCGATCCAGGTGCGATGCCACGGTAAAGCTATACGGAAAGAAATCTGGTTGTAAATTATTGGCATATCGCCTACAATTGCCCGGATATAGAAAGTATGATATCCATGCCTGAGATTTATCAAATCAGTTTTGTTTACGTAACTCCATTGACTCCACTCCCCAGATTCATTCAGCCTATACTGAAATAATACATCATCGCGATTTGGGATAAGGTATTCGATAGTCACATTATTCAGATTAAAAGGGATTTTGAAGCCCTCATATATTGATATTTGCTCACTAGTGTCTACTAAACTCATTTGAAAAAACTATTTAAACTATTAATAATTAA
>CAYMAZ010000037.1:0-31773 GCA_964388575.1 uncultured Bacteroidales bacterium
GTATTATTGCAAAACAGAAAAACCGTCCGGAAGAAATTCCGGACGGTTTTTTTATGATAAAATAAAGCTAATAATATTGGTTAAATAAAAATGATGTTTGAGTCACATCTGTTTGCGGTGTAGTAGTTTATTCCTTGTCTTCCACGAGCGGGACGAACCTGAAAAACCCATGTTCTTCTGTCTCGTACGTATTTTCGCTGGTCTTGGTGATTTTTCTCATCATCTGGAGCCCTTCTGACTGGTCAACAGGGATTACAAGAATACCACCTGGTTTCAGTTGATCGAGGAGGGGTTGTGGTATTTCAGGAGCTCCTGCAGTCACAAGGATTCTGTCAAAAGGAGCAAATGTTGGAAGACCCTGATAGCCATCACCATAAAATATTTTTGGTTTATATCCATATTCACTCAGAAATTTCTTTGTTTGAATATATAAATCCCTTATTCTTTCGATGGTAAAAACTTTAGCACCGATTTCTGAGAGGATACAGGCCTGATAACCACTTCCTGTACCAATTTCCAATATTTTGTGACCTTTGCTGATTTGAAGCAGTTGAGTTTGAAATGCAACAGTATAGGGTTGACTGATAGTTTGACCACATCCGATGGGAAAGGGTTTGTCCTGATATGCAATTTCAGTAAAGGATGAGTCCATGAAAAAATGTCTGGGAATCGTCTGAATTGCCTGCAGAACAGCCTGGTCGTGTATCCCTTTCTTTTTGATTTCTTCTAATAGTTTGTTTCTGAGACCTTTGTGTCTGTAGGTGTCAACTTTCATAAAATCAGGAGTGGTTTTTAATGAATTGTTTTGCAAAAATACAAAATAGCTGCGGTAAAAAATTTACTTTTGCAAAAAAAAGGATTATGCTCAGAATCGGAGTACTTGGAGCAGGTCATCTTGGAAAAATTCATATCAAATGCATTCAGTCAATATCTGAATACGAATTGGTTGGATTTTATGACGTTGATGCCCAAAATGCACAAAATGTAAGTCAGGAGTTTAATATCAGGGCGTTTTCAAAGATTGATGATCTTATTGATGCAGTTGATGTGGTGGATATTGTAACACCTACGATTGCGCATTTTGAATGTGCATCAAAATCATTGAAAAAATTCAGACATGTGTTCATAGAAAAACCAATTGTGACGACGCTGGAGGAAGCAAAATCTTTAATTGCGATCAGCAGGGAAGCAGATGTCAAAGTTCAGGTTGGGCATGTTGAACGATTCAATCCTGCATTTTTATCTATTTCAGATCAGATCAGCAATCCTGTTTTTATTGAAGGACACAGACTTGCATTTTTCAATCCCAGAGGGACTGATGTGCCAGTAGTTCTTGATCTGATGATTCATGATATTGACATTGTGTTGAGTGTTGTGAAGTCAAAGGTAAAGAGAGTTTTTGCAGATGGTGTCAAGATTGTCAGTGATACACCCGATATTGCCAATGCCCGGCTTGAATTTGAAAATGGATGTGTAGCTAACCTTACAGCGAGCAGAATCTCAATGAAAAACATGCGAAAGCTTCGTTTTTTTCAGAAAAATGCTTATATCTCTGTTGATTTTCTTGAGAAAAATTCAGAAATAATACAAATCAAAGATGAAGATGAATCAACATTAAAAAATCCTTTTGCAATGGTTATTGATCTTGGAGAGGGCAAAGGCAGAAAGGAAATAATTCGTAGTATTCCGGAGACCATGACAGTCAATGCAATACAAACTGAACTGAAGAGTTTCTATAATTCAATCACATCAAATAATGACCCTGTTGTTGGGATTTTTGACGGATATTATGCTTTGGAAGTTGCTCATATGGTACTTGATAAGATCAATAATAAAATGAATTTCTTTGAATTGTAGATACTTTTATTTCCCTTTGTTCGTTAAATAATTATTAAATGAGTTTTGTGAAAAAGCATTACCCCCAACTATTTATTTTTTTGACATTACAACTTCTGGTAACCTCGTGTTCCTGGTTCGAAAATGATGTGCAGGTTCCTTCATACATACATATTCCGGAGTATACATTTGAAGCGATTCCTTCAGAAGGAACTTCCAGTTATAATATTACAGATGCCTGGGTTTATGTCAATGGGCAGAAAATTGGTGCTTTTGAATTACCTGCTACTGTCCCTGTCCTGGCTAACGGGAATTGTGAAATTGACATATTTCCTGGAATTAAACTGAATGGCACAGCAGCTACCAGAGCAGTGTATACTTTTTATACAAGATTTTCAACCAGTGCAGTGCTTTATCCCGACAGCACCATTACAATTATCCCTTCATCTGTTTATGTGAATGGATTGTCATTTGATTTTATAGAAGATTTTGAATCTGTTGGTGTGATTTTCGAGAAAACAAACAGAAGCGATACAACTTTGCACAAGATTAATGATCCTCAAAATGTCTTGGAAGGATTGTATTCAGGTCACATCGCACTGGAAACTGACAGACCATTCTGCGAAGTGAATTCACTAAACAGTTATACTCTACCTCAGGGTGGTGGTTTTAGTTTTATTGAACTTGACTGTAAAAGTACAATCCCGTTTTTCATTGGTGTAAATGCAAATGAATTTGGTTTTTCTACACAGCATCCGATTGTTGTGATCACGCCCTCTGATAAGTGGAAAAAAATATATGTGAATCTGACCCCGACAGTTTCAAGATTGCAAAGTGCCATAAATTTCAATATTTTTATTGCATCACAACTTGAAGATGGTGATACTGAAGGTAAAATATGGATTGACAATATTAAATTGCTTCATTATTAAGACATGATGATGAATAAAAAGCTCAGAACACTTAAATATATTATTTTAGATTTTATTACCGCTATGCTTTCGTGGGGCATGTTTTTCTTTTACAGAAAACGTGGCTTTTATTCTGATCCTCAGGAATATATTGAAGCAGTCATCACAGATCCAAAATTTTACTATAGTATTATAATTATTCCTTTTTTCTGGCTCTTATTATACACAATTATCGGTTCATACAGAAGCATATTCAGGAGATCGCGGATAAAGGAGACAGGACAGATTTTGCTGGCTACTTTTATTGGTGTAACCATTTTGTTTTTTGCTTTTATTCTTGACGATGTGATTATTTCATACAAAGATTACTACAAATTTTATTTGTTTTTATTTGTTGTGCATTTTTTGTTAACGGCAACAGTGCGTTTTATTCTGACCATGCAGACCAACAAGAAAATTCACAAAGGACTTCTTGCTTTCAATACATTGCTTGTCGGAAGTAACGGAAATGCTATGAAGATCTACAATGAGATGACATCACAGAATGTGGCTTCAGGGAATAAATTTGTTGGGTATATCCGTATTTCTGGTGAATCAGAAGATATGATGAAGGATGTTCTTCCATGTCTCGGAACCATCGAAAAAATTCAGGAAATTGTTGAACAAAACCGAATTGAAGAATTGATCATTGCTATTGATCCTGCTCAGCATCCTGTAATTGAAAAAATTCTTCTTGAGTCTAATAATCTGAAGGTGATGATCAAAATTATGCCGGATTACAAAGATATCATAGCCGGAAGTGTTAAATACAGTGCAATTTTCAATATTCCTTTAATTGAAATGCCCTATGAGATTATGCCCCTTTGGCAACAAATTGCAAAACGGATCTTTGATGTTGTTGTTTCAGTGCTTGTGATGCTGATATTTTCGCCTTTATATCTTTTTCTTGCCATAGGTGTGAAGCGGTCTTCAAGAGGGCCAGTATTTTATTCACATGAGAGAATCGGACTCAATGGTGTCCCTTTCAGGATTTACAAATTCAGATCCATGGTTGTGGATGCTGAATCCAACGGAACACCACAATTGTCCAACAAGAATGATCCCAGAGTAACCCGTTTTGGCAGATTCATGCGAAAATACAGACTTGATGAGATTCCTCAGTTTTATAATGTTCTTATTGGAAGCATGTCTCTTGTTGGTCCCCGGCCTGAAAGACAGTACTATATCGATCTGATTGTTCAACAGGCACCTCATTACAGACTCTTACATCGTGTCAAACCCGGAATTACCAGCTGGGGTCAGGTAAAATATGGTTATGCTGAAAACGTGGAGCAAATGATTGCCAGAATGAAATACGATTTGCTTTACATTGAAAACATGTCCCTGGCAATGGATTTTAAAATCCTGTTTTATACGATACTTACTGTTGTGAAAGGAACCGGAAAGTGATTTTCGGAAAGAAGATTGCCGCAAATTGTAACACGTTTTCTCGTTATTTCCTGGCCTCAAAATATGCATCAAGAAGCTTTGCTACATATTTTCCGAATACATCAAACTCAATATTGACAATTGATCCTGGTTTGAAATTATGAAAATTCGTGACATCGTATGTATAAGGAATAATTGCAACGGAAAAAACATCCTTTTCCGAGTCCACAACAGTCAGACTGACTCCGTTGACTGAGATAGAACCTTTTTCAACTGTGATGTTGCCCGTGCTCTGGTCATATCTGAAATAAAACTTCCAGCTGCCGTCAAATTGTTCCACTTTTGTGCATTCAGCCGTCTGATCAACATGTCCCTGGACAATATGTCCGTCAAACCGTCCACCAACAATTACACTCCGCTCAAGGTTGACTTCATATCCGATGTCCCATGTCCGGAGATTGGTTTTATCGAGTGTTTCCTGAATGGCTGTGACGATATATGTCTTTGCTTCAGGATTTACCTGAACAACTGTGAGACAGACCCCGTCGTGTGACATGCTCTGGTCGATTTTGAGCTCCTTTGCAATTTCTGTCTCTATTGTGAAATGAATATTTCCACCTTCTTTGTCAATTTTTACTACTTTTCCTGTCTTTTCTACAATTCCGCTGAACATACTGAAGTTATTTTATTGTTAATATATTTTATTGTCTGGTTGTCTGATGATGGTTACACTTCCGGTGATAGTTCTTTGAGTGAGGCCTGATAGACGAATTTCAAATACTTCACATACAAAAAAATACACACCCTCGGCTACTTCATCACCGTTCTGAAAATGTTTGCCATTCCATCCAATATCAGGATTCTGTGTTTCGAATACCACTTTGCCCCATCTGTTAAAAACCTGTAGTTCAATTTTCTCCACGAAATCATAGGGAAAAGGAATCCATGTGTCATTGTAACCATCATCGTTGGGTGTGAAAATATTTGGCAATCTGTAAAGGTTGCAATCATCGATATCTATACATACTGTGTCAGAGAATGCACTGGCATTTCCAACAGTATCAACAGCAACAATGGTATAACACCCTGCAACGGTTTGCCCTATGAGATGTCTGTAGTTCAATGTGTATGGATCATTCTCAGTGTGGATAACTGAAAAAGTTCCATCAGAAGTAGGAGAGAAGTAAATCTGATACATTCCCACATCTCCGGAAAATTCACATTCAGTAATGGGATTGGTCCAGCTGAGCATGTTTGAAGGTATTTCGCATTCGGGGACGACTGTCAATTGTGGAGTACAAGGAGCATTCAGGTCTTCGGGGATATCACATTGTATTTGAGAAAAATTCAAAATCGGATCAACAAATCCTGTTGTAAAATAGCTGCCTGATGATTTTACTTTATAACAATACTCTCTGCCGTTTTCAAGTCCAAATTCTGTAAATGTTGAATCTGTTGTGACACCAACAGAATCAAACTGAAAGGTTGTTTCATTGTACCTGTATATCGTATAACTGACGTTTGTCCAGGGTACAGAAAATGACCAGTTTAGAATTAACGCCTGATCAAAAGGCACGATGGAGAGAAAAACTGAAGTAGCTGCGACGGTTTTTCCAATAAATTCCGGAATTGTCTGACTGAGGTCCCAAAGTTCAATATAGTATGACCAGGGGTGATTTTTTGTGTTAATACCCGTATCGGTATATGTCGTATCATTTAGGTCTGAATATGTCCCTACCTGATTAAACACTGTCGGAGCGAAATCCTGCCCTCTGAAAATACGGTATTCATAGGGGCCTGGAAACACAGTGGTATCAAGAGTGTCGGGCTTGCTCCATGCAACATAAACAGATCCGTTCAGTTCGTCTGTATTCTGAATGCTGACATTTGTTATGACGGGCACATCTTTGATGAGTGAAGTGCATGCTTCATTTGAAGCATAACTCTCAGCGCCGTCAGGAAAGACAGCAATCACCATGTAACAATATTCAGGACCATGACTGAGTCCGGTACCGTTATTGTTATCGATAAACGTTGTATCATTCAGGTTGTATGTTTCTCCGATATATGAATATCCGGTATATGCCGGGACTCCTGTTTCACAATGTGCTGGAATAAACCCGTATGGGCCGGTCCGTCTGTAAATTTTGTATCCTGATGCTTCTGTACAGAAACTTCGGTTCCATTCAAGCCTGATGCTGTTTGCCTGTGCTGTAGCAGTCAGATTTTCAGGTGCCGGAGCAACAATGGTTATAAATGTTGTTTTAATATCAATTAAACTGACTTCTGTATTGTTGTCTTCAACGCGGAAGTAAACCGGCCAGGGATGAACCTTAACATGAGAGCAGTTTGTCTGCCAGGAAAAGGTTGAGGAGACAGGAGATGTCCCCTGGACAGTGGGAAAATATGCAGGGCTGTTTGTTGACAGAAAGGGTGATCCGCTGGCACTCAGCGTAAGATTGTCCAAATCGGGATCCGATGCAGTAACATTGATAGAAATGAAATCGCCTGCATTGACACAAATTTCATCAATAACTGAAATCAGCGGAGGCTGATTATTACATGCGATGATATTGATCTGCATATCCCTGGTTATCGCACTCAGTAATATTCCGTTACGATATTCTTTGATGAGGATAGCAACATTGTATTCTCCCTGCATAACAGGGCTGTCCCATGTGAGTGTTCCTGTAACCGGATCGATTGAAAAGCTGTTTGAAGCAGTTGGGTAGGTATATCCGAGTATATTTAACCCATCCTCACCACGACAGGGTATAAGTTCATAGGCAAGAGAGTCTCCGTCAGGGTCAGAAGCTCCGGGATTGTGATAATACGGAACTCCCACACACCCTTCGTCAATGGGTGGAAATGTAAGAACCGGAGAACTGTTGGGCCCAATCAAAGGATTAACAACAATTGTTGTGCTTATAAACATCGGAACATTCACTGAATAAGGAATATTGATCACACCTGAATTCCGGTTTGGATCTTCCATCGTTACTTCAAATGTGCCAGGAGTCTGATAAGTATGAGAACCCACATAGACATTTTTTGTAATATCAGGTTGTCCTGAAAGAGGTTGCTTGATGATTCTTGGTAATATGCTGCTTGTGCCATCACCCCATAAAACTTCAAGGCTGGGTCTGTCGGCTGGGCTTGGTGTATAAGTATAGCTTGTTAAAGTAAATTCATAAGTATATCCTGATATATGTCTGAATGTAATTTCAGCAGCACGTTGATGTGTTCCGTACGATTTTAAAACCATAAGGATCAGAACCGAAAAGATCGTTACTATATGTGCGGTTGTTTTCACTCTTTTAATTCAACATAACTTACAAAGTTAAGATATTTCGGGCTTGTTTCAAAAAGTTTCATATTACTTTTTTGTGAGCCTTCTGAATAAATCCTCTATACTGGATTTTCCTTTTTCCAGTGAAATTATGGAAATATCCCTATCCACTGCAAAACGAAACAGTTCTTTCCGGATATCTGTGTTTTTTTCTGATTCAATTACCCATTTGAGTTCATTGTCAGTTTTACAACTTACAATACCATTTATTTGTAATAAATGATTTTTGTTCACAGCCTTGTCAAATTCAACAAAAACAATATTTGCCCCGGTTCTTTCCTTCAGATTGGCAATGGAATCATCTGCAAGAATTTTTCCAAGATCAATGATGATTGCCCTTGAGCAAATCGCTTCCACTTCCTGCATGATGTGTGTTGACAGCAATACGGTTTTTTCCTTGCCGATTTCACTGATCAGATTTCTGATTTCAATAATTTGATTTGGATCCAGTCCTGAAGTTGGCTCATCAAGAATCAATACTTCCGGATTATGAATCAGAGCCTGAGCCAGACCAACACGTTGCCTGAATCCTTTTGATAACTGTCCGATTTTCTTGTTTTGCTCAAGCTGAAGTCCCGTCAGTTCAATCATCTCTGAAACTTTTTGTTTTTTGTTTGAGAGCTTGTGGATTGATGCAATGAAAAGCAGAAATTCATGAACATACATATCAAGATACAACGGATTGTTTTCAGCCAGATATCCAGTTTTACTTCTTACTTCAAGCGGATCTTCCATAACATTGATTCCACAAACCTTTGCTTCACCTTTAGTTGAAGGAATAAAACAGGTCAGAATTTTCATTAATGTGGATTTTCCGGCTCCGTTTGGTCCAAGCAGTCCCACTACTTCTCCTGATTGAATGTGAAAAGTTGCTGAATCCACAGCTTTTTGAATTCCGTATAGTTTTGTGATCCCGTTTACAGTAATTGACATCTGCTCATTTTTTGTTGTATTGCAAAATTACGAATTTTCAATAAGACTGTGACCCCAGAACTCCGTATTTTGATTTGTAAAAGTCAGCTGTTTCAAATTCCCAGTCACGGATTATTTTGAGTTGTGGGATTTCCTGTTCCAGCTTTCTTTTGAGCTTCATGGGAACAGGTGGTAACACAACAACCTTGAGTGAAGTACAGAACTGTATTTGTTCAAGATCGTTTCCGGTATATCCGCTGAGGTTGAGGAATTCCAGTTCGGGAAGTTGATTTAAAAACGCAAGAGACGTCAGTATCGTGTTACTCAGGTCAAGATATTTGATTGTTTTCATGTTCGTAAAAACATCTGTTGCTTCAATGAATCCTTCCTCGAGAGTCAAAGCTTCCAGTTTGGGAAGTTCTGCCAGTGCGCCGATATCCGAAAATGAAAATCCACTGAAATGGGCATATTTCAAATCCTTTAGTTGCTCTATGCCTTCAAGTGAATACAATGGGTTATTGGACAAATCCAGTTCGATCAGATTTCTACAGTGTTTGATTTGCCTGATGTCAGAAATTGAATTGTCGGAAGCATGTAAAACGATGAGATTGTTGAAGATTTGTATGCCGTTCAGATTTGATAATGAGTTCTGACTAATATCAAGATATGTGATGTGATGCGAGACATCATTGCTGAGAATGCTGTTATTTGGTAAACTTATACGGTTCATAAAGACGATGGTGTCTGAAAAAAAAGAAAGTGAACTGAGACCGGTGTTGTGTAGTGTCACTCTTGCAAGATTTGGCGCTCCCGAAAGGAAGGTTCTTAAACTTGCGTAATTGTTTAATCCTGAATTATCAGACAAATCAATTTCCTCAAGCGTGTTGCAAACCGGAAGTGTTTCAAAAGCAACTGCTGGAATCGCTGATAGATATAAAATCTTAAGTTTGGGAAGTTTTGATAAAAACTGTAAATCTTTGGCATGAGTTCTTGAAATATCTAGTGACTCTATACCGGTAAGTGTTTCAATAAATTCAGTTTCTTCAACTGGATTTGATGAAATATTCAATTTGTTCAGGTTTTGGAATACTGATAATTTTGAAAAATCATGAATATTGTTATTACTGATGTTGATTGATTGCAAATGATTAAATGTTGGAAGACCCTCAATGTGTTCAAGATCCATCCCTGAAAGTTCGAGTTCTCTCAGTTCTGCAAAGTAAAGGAGATTCTCCGGATTCTGACCCAATGAGAACTTGGAGTTTCTGATGGACAGACGCTGCAATCCTTTGAATTCCTTGAGCAAATTGATGTTTATATCTTTGTTATTAGCAATGACGAATTGTTTCAGTGTGCCTTCACGATACATTTTTCGTATCAGTCTGATTGTTTTAATATCTGAAAGATTTGTAGATTTCCAGCTTGTTTGCTCATGCTGTTCAATGAGCCTGATTGTTTTATTATAAATCCTGTCAGTCAGTGCTTCTCCCTGCCAGTAAACTGATTCAGGTGTGTAAAAAGGTCTTTCCCTGACGGATAAATCTGTACTTCTTTCAGTGTGGGGAACAGTTTCTGCATATTGAAGCAAATGAGGAAGTGTTGAGTTGTTTTTGTCCAATAAATATGAAATGTCAGGATATTCACTGTTGTTGATGTTATATTTTGCAATAATACCATCCCAGTTAAAAAAACTGAACAGGATGAAGACAATCAAGATGACGTAACTGTTTTTTCTGAAAAGAAAATATGTGTTTTTTGATTTAATGATTTTTATGATTGTAGTGATAAGCCCTGCAACCAGGAGTATCAGCAATAAATAGATTACAATTCTTTTATATGTCAGTGCATAGTTTGAAATATAAATGTAATTTCTGAAAGCACATGATAATGATATGAATATATTCTGAACAATCCAGAGTTGTGCAAGTACTTTCAGAAATTTGTTGTTTTCAACAAAATTCAATTTTCCCCTGAATATGAGTAAAATTAAAAGAATTGCAAGAACACATGAAAATATCAGAGTGTATATGCCCTGATGAAGATATCCTGCAAAAGTAAACCCTTCAGGAAGTTGAACTCCAGTCCAGAGATATGAAATATCTAGAACATTTATAATCAATATCATTATGTTTAAGCACAAAAACAGGATAATACCGGCTTTTTTTTCGAGCTGTTCGTCAAGATGAAACCAAAGTAATCTGTTTGAAGAATTGTTAATTTTTTCTTTATGAATCAGAAAATTCGGATTCAGTTCTGCATGATTCCACCCTGCATGTTTTCTTGTGTATAGGAAGCCGTACACAAGTAGAAAACCCATGAATGTGAACATGATCCATCGAAATGAAATAAAATCCAGATTGATAAATTTTGTCAGTTCCTTAAATAACGGATTTGCTGATTGATAGAGAAAGAAAAATACCATTACAATCACAGCAATAAAAATCCCGAGAAAAAGAATTGCATTCCACTGTATTTTCTTTCGCACTTTGTCCTCGTTGGCTTTTTTTCTCTCAATTGAGTCGCTGATCATGAACCCGAAAGATGTTATGTATGAAAAACTACCATATGTAATTGCACTCAATGGAGATGCATTCTGACTGACTGTTACACCAGCAAGATATGTGATGGCGGCATAGAATGCAAAAACAGACAGGAATGTTGCATTTGCAAAAACAGAGAATCCGGTCATTATTGTAAGAACTGCACCGAAAATCCAGAGTTTGTTTTTTAAAGATACGGGCTTATATGCAGCAAGTAATGCCGGCATGATCAGTGAAAAAATAAAAACATTCAAACCCGCACTTTGTTTGTAAAATAAAAACGAAAACAAAAATGTGCCGATGAGCAGAATCAAATCATTCTTTTTCATGGTATTTTATTTTTTGAATTAAAACGAAAGAAGTATTCAATTATTATTGAATTCAAATTGAAACTGATTCTTCAGACAAACTGTGTTCGTTTTCTGATTCGAACTTAACAGAAATGTCAGAATACAAATATACTGAATTTAATCAAAGTCTTGTTGCTTTAAGGTTTTCGTCAATTGCTGCAAAAATAAACCTGCTGGTTGCTGCCTTACCAATTGTTCCCGAATATATTTCTTCTGCAAATATTTCAACAAGGATTTCAAGTCTAACATGCCCTTCACGGACAACTTTTCCTCTGATTTCCGCTATCATGCCTGCTCTGAGTGGTATCAAAAATTCAGTGTCGGTAACAGAAATTGTAACCATTTTTTTTCTGGTATGTCTGATTGCTGTCATATAAGCCACCTCATCCATCCATTTTAATGCTTCGCCTCCAAACAAGGTCTTGTGATCATTCAGGCAACAGGGAAAAACGAGTCTGCTTTGAATTGTTTCTTGTAACATAAATTTTTTTTACAAAATTAGAAAAAAAATTTGGTTGTTGAACAAATGTTCATTAATTTTGCAGTGAACTATAGTTCATAAAAAAATGTCTCCACGTTACAGAAACATCAGAAAAGTTGCAGATCTTCCGATTTTAAAAGGGTTTAAGCCATTTGGAGTTACAATTGAAAAGCCCGATTCAAATCCGGTTATTTTGTTGATTGAAGAGTATGAAGCCCTGCGTTTATGTGATTATGAAGGTTTGAATCACCATCAGGCTTCTGTATTTATGGGAGTTTCAAGACCAACATTCACCAGGATTTATGCTTCTGCTTTAAGAAAAATTTCAGCAGCATTCGTTGAGGGTCGGCCAATTTCAATTGAAGGTGGCAAGGTGTACTTTGACAGTGAATGGTATCATTGCGCTGATTGCGATTGTTATTTTAATCATCCCGAAAAGCACATCATACTCCATTGCTGCCCATTGTGTAAAGGTCAGAATTTTCATTCGTGTTACGGAAACACAGAGGTTTCGGATATTCATAGTTCTGAGGGAGAGGAAGTCATTTGTTTTCAATGCAGGTAGTTAAACCAAAATAAAGAATGATAAAGTAAAAAGGTAATGATAACAGCAATTTCAGCTCCGGAAAACAGATTTGATTCACAAATTAACAAGCATTTTGCAAGATGTAATTATTTTGTCATACATGATTCAATATCAGGATCTGTAGAATTTCTACCAAATCCCAACAAAGATAAGATTGAGGAAGCTGGGAAAAAAAGTGCTGAAATGCTGCACTCGAGAGGTGTAAAACAGATTGTGTCAGGGGATTTTGGGACGAGAGTCAAAGCTCTTCTTGATCGTTTTCAGATCAGAATGATTGTTGTGAAAAACAGTTCTCAAACAGTAAGTAATATTATAAAATTGTTAAATCAAAATCAAACAGCTATGCCAAAAATGGATGGAACAGGTCCCGAAGGAAAAGGTGCTGGCACCGGACGGGGATTGGGAAGATGTAAACAGTCTTCACAAAAAGAAAATATTGATCAGCTTGGAAAAGGAATGGGTGCTAAACGTAAGGCGGGTGGCGGCCAGGGTAAAGGAAAACGTCTCCAGAGCGGATCAAAATAGTATTAAATTTTAAAAAGGAGGAAATCATGCCCGGATTTAATCAAACAGGACCAATGGGACAAGGCCCAATGACAGGACGTCGTATGGGAAGATGTACCAATTTTGGTCAGAATGCGAAAAATGCAAATGATGTCGAAAATCAGGCATCAGGGAACACAAATGAATTTATTCAAACCGGAAGAGGTTTGGGTTATGGAATGATGAATCGTTTCGGTGGAGGACGTGGAATGAGAATGGGACGCGGATGCCGTAATGGATTCATGGGAGGCAGATAAGGGGAACTAAATAGAAGAAGTATCTCCGGTTAGGTTAGAGAATAATGTGGCTGGTTCATTTTTTAACCACGGAGATACTAACTTTTGTTTGATTTGAAGAACAAATAAAAATAATTCTTATACATTAATAAATCAATTCACTCATTAAAAACTCAATTCGAAAACTATGAAAAAAATCTTTGCTATTCCACTTGAAAACGGAATGCTTTGTGCTCATTTCGGGCATTGCCAGAAATTTGCAATTGTTGAAGTTGAAAATAAAAACATTACTGCGATGCAGGAAATTGTTCCACCAGAACACCAGCCCGGATTGTATCCCAAATGGGTTGCCGGATTCGGCACCACTGATGTAATTGCAGGAGGCATGGGTCAACATGCGGTTAATTTGTTTAATGAACAAAAGATCAATGTTTTTGTCGGAGCACCCATCAAAGAACCAAAAGAACTTGTTGAAGATTTTCTGAATGAAAATCTTTCACTGAGTGCCAACTATTGTGATCACTAATACTTCAGTTTTTTAATTGAAGTCTGAAGAAATATGAAAAAAATTGCCGTTGCCAGTGGGAAAGGGGGAACCGGAAAAACATTGCTTGCATCAAATCTGGCAATGTACCTGAGTAAGAAACATCAGGTATTGCTTACAGATCTTGATGTAGAAGAGCCTAACAGCGGTTTTTTTGTTTTTGGAACTGAATCTCAGAAGGTTGATGCATATAAGTATATTCCTGAGTGGAATTCTGAACAATGTATTCTGTGTGGTCAGTGTACAGAAAACTGTAATTTCCATGCTGTCATCCAACTTGGTGAGAATATAGTAGTGTTTAATGAATTATGTCATTCCTGTTATGCCTGCTCAGAACTTTGCCCCACAGGATCGTTGCCTATGGTTAGACATAAAATCGGTGAGATAAGAAAGCTCGTCAATGTTCACCAAGAATTCGTTGAAGGGAAGCTCAGAATCGGAGAAGAACAGGCTGTCCCACTGATTCATCAGACACAGAAATTTGCAATTGAGCACGCTATGAATGCTGAAATTGAAATAATTGACTGTCCTCCGGGAAATTCTTGTCCGGTTACAGCAGCTGTCCGGGATGCAGATTTTGTGATTCTGGTTACAGAACCGACTCCGTTTGGTTTGAATGATTTGAAGATTGCGGTCGAACTAATGAATATTCTTCAGAAAAGAATCGGAGTTGTCATAAATCGTGATGGAATAGGGGATGCAAGAGTACATGATTATTGTTTGAAAAGCGGGATTCCTGTATTGGGAAAAATTCAGTACGACAGAAGAATTGCAGAGAGTTATGCAATGGGAGAGCTTGTTTTTATGAAGATTGGACATGTGAATCAGGCAATTATTGATATTTATGATCATTTGATGGAGGAACTTGCTGATGAATGAGATCGTTATATTATCAGGAAAAGGTGGAACCGGAAAAACTTCAGTGGCAGCAGCTCTGGCAATTATTGCAAAAAATGATGTTGTTGTCGCAGACTGTGATGTTGATGCTGCAAATATGCATTTGTTACTTGAACCTGACTTTGCTTCTAAAAAAGAATTCTTTAGCGGCGTGTTTGCATTTGTCAATCAGGATATCTGTAGTCTTTGTGGGGACTGTGTGAGAGTATGCCGGTTTGATGCCATTACTCTTACTGAAGAAACATGTGTCGTTGATGCTATTTCCTGTGAGGGATGCGGATATTGTGAAAAAGTATGCCCAGTTCATGCAATTGAAATGAAAAAATGTAAGACTGGTCATGTCTTTGTTTCAAAAATTAAAACTGGAGCAACCATGGTGCATGCGCGTCTTGATGCCGGTGGAGAAAACTCTGGTAAACTTGTGGCCAGAGTAAAAAATGAAGCAAAAAGCCTGGCAAAAATTCAGAACAAATCATTTGTTATTGTTGACGGTTCGCCCGGATTGGGCTGTCCTGTAATTTCTTCATTATCCGGAGCTCAGCTTGTTTTGCTGATTACAGAGCCTTCAAAGTCAGCATTGGCAGACATGAAAAGACTGTATCAGCTGATAGACAACTTTAAAATTAAAACAGCATGCATCATCAACAAGTCAGACCTGAATCTGCCAACAGTTAAAGAGATACATGCTTTTTTGTCAGAGAATGACATTCCTTTAATTACTGAAATTCCATATGATCCTGTTTTTACAAAATCAATGGTTCAGGGAAAATCAGTAGTGGAAATTGACGAAGGTTATGAACATCTTATGACAGAAATCTGGAAGAAAATAAAAAAAATATGAAAACGTTAAATTTAAATCGAATATGAAAATTGCATTTACTTCTTCAGGTCCTCATATGGACTCATTGATAGATCCCCGGTTTGGCCGGGCAGAATTTATTGTTTTATATAATGATGAAACAAAAGAAATGGAAATATTGGATAATACTGCAATAAAAGATGTTGCTCATGGTGCTGGAACTGCAACAGCACAAAAGGTATTTGACCTGAATCCGGATGTTTTAATAACCGGAAACGGTCCCGGAGAAAATGCTGCAAAAGCATTGAAACAACTGAACATGAGAATTTTTATTCAGGCACACGATATGACATTGAGTGAAGCTTTGGAGCAGTTTGAAAAAGGAAAATTAACGGAAATATAGTTACACCTTATGTTAGGGAAGATTCATTTGTATACCGGTAACGGCAAGGGTAAAACAACTGCTGCTCTTGGTTTGGCAATGCGTGCTGTTGGTGCAGGAAAAACAATTTTTATTGCCCAGTTCGTCAAGGGAATGTTTTATTCAGAACTCAATGCATTGAATAGGTTTCCGGAAATTGAACTGCACCAGTATGGCTTGGATTGCTTTATTACAAATGAACCTGATCAGAAGGACATCGAGGCTGCAAAACATGGACTTGTAGAGACACAAAAAGCACTTTTATCAGGGAAGTTTGACGTGTATATCCTGGATGAAGTATGTATTGCGCTTTACTACAACCTATTTACTGTATCAGAACTAAAAAGCATTTTGAATAACAAGCCAGAGGAAGCGGAAATTGTTTTAACAGGCAGATATGCACCTGCTGAACTTTACGAACTGGCTGATCTGATTACTGAAATGCTGGAAATCAAACACTATTTTTCTTCGGGTATTGAAGCCCGGAAAGGTATAGAATACTAATAACCTATCATGAAATGAACAGTCATCCTATCCCACTGGTCGATTTGCATAAATGCACAAGATGCGGAACCTGTATAGAAGTGTGTCAGGTCAATGCCATATCAATCATCAGAAGCCAATTTTGTTCACGATGTATTAAATATTGTCTCACAATGGAGGTTCCATGTCATTCAGATCAGCTGGTTTTTGACTATGGTCTTTGCACAGGTTGCGGAGATTGCCAGTTAAAATGTCTGGAGGGCGCAATTAGATTAACAAACCAATAAAAAAAATATTATTTATTAAATTATCAGAAACTTATGGAAACAAAACACAAAGGATTTAACACAAAACTGATTCATGCAGGAGCATTTGAAGATGAGTTCGGAAGTGCAACAGTCCCGATCTATCAAACATCCACATTCAAATTTAAAAATGCTCAGCACGGAGCTGACTGCTTTTCAGGAAAAAGCGACGGGTATATTTACACAAGAATCGCTAACCCGACAATCCGGGCTTTTGAAAAAAATATTGCCGAACTGGAAAACGGATTTGATGGCATTGCAACAAGTTCAGGAATGGGAGCAATCAATTCAGTGTATATGTCGTTACTGAGTGCAGGAAGTCATATCGTGAGTTCCGATTCTGTATATGGCCCTGCCAGAGGGTTGCTTGAAATGGATTTTGTAAAATTTGGCGTTGAAGCAACGTTTGTGAATACTTCGGATATTGAAAATATCAGAAAAGCCATCAGACCTGAAACGAAGGTGCTGTATATTGAAACACCAGCAAATCCCACCATGAATATCACCGATATTAAGGAATGTGCAAAAATTGCTCATGACCATAATATATTACTTGTGGTTGACAATACATTTTGTTCGCCTTATCTTCAGAAACCACTGGATTTGGGAGCTGACGTTGTGTTGCATTCAATTACAAAGTTTATCAATGGCCATGCAGATATCGTCGGAGGAGTCATTGTTGCAAAGGATCCTGAGGTATATAAAAAAATCAGACATTCAATGGTATATACAGGATGCAATATGGATCCCACCCAGGCATTTATGGTGCTGAGAGGGTTGAAAACATTGTCAATCCGCATTGACAGAGCTCAGGAAAATGCAATGAAAGTTGCAGATTTCCTGCAGACACATCCAATAGTGAATTGGATAAAATATCCCGGATTGAAATCACATCCTCAATATGAACTTGCACTGAAACAAATGAGCGGATTTGGTTCAATGATGAGTTTTGGGCTCAAAGGTGGATATGAATCAGGAAAGAAGCTTATGGATAATGTTCATCTTGCACTGCTGGCAGTATCTCTGGGCGGTGTGGAAACGCTTATTCAACATCCGGCTTCAATGACACATGCTGGTGTTTCTTCAGAAAACAAACTGAAAGCAGGTATCACCGATGATTTGGTCAGATTTTCAGTGGGAATTGAAGATGTAGAAGATATTATTGAGGATTTAAAATTCGGATTGGATAAAATTTAAAAAAAAAAAAAATATGAAGAATACAGATGTATTAATAATCGGAGGAAGTGCAGCAGGCATGGTCGTTGCACTTACAGCCAAAATGTATTGGAATGACAAAGATCTTACACTCATTAAGAAACAAAAGGATGTGATGGTTCCCTGCGGAATTCCATATATTTTTGGAACGCTTGGAACAAGTGAAAAAAATATTATGCCGGTCGACGCAATGATGGATAAAAACGGAGTCACTTCAGTTGTTGATGAAGTTGTCAGTGTCAATACCAAAGAAAAAACTGCCCATCTGAAAGGTGGTGAAGTCATTTCATATCAGAAATTAGTCATTGCAACAGGGTCAAACCCAGTGAAACCATCGTGGCTTGAAGGAGCTAATCTGGACAATGTTTTTGTTATTCCAAAAGATCGGGAATATCTTGATTTGATGAACTCAAAGCTTCAGTCACTGAAGAAAATTGCTGTCATAGGAGCAGGATTTATTGGTGTAGAACTTTCTGACGAACTCAAAAAACGCGGGTATTCAGTGACATTAATTGAAAAATTACCTAACATTTTAAATCTTGCATTTGACGTGGAATTATCTGATAAAATTCAGGAAATGCTCGAATCCAGGAATGTAAAAGTAATAACCGGAACGGGAATTAAACGGGTAATAGGTAACAATAAAGTCGAAAAGATTGAACTTGAAAATGGAGAAGAGTTGGAAATGGATGCTGTTGTGTTGTCAATGGGTTACCGACCAAATTCAGTGCTTGCAGCTCAGGCAGGAATTCCTGTTGATGAAGATGGATTTGTGATTGTGGATGAGTATATGCGTACAGAAGTGGATGATGTTTTTGCTATCGGGGATTGTGCTCAGAAGCGGGATTTTGTTACACGACGCAGAGTGCCCACAATGCTTGCATCAACGGCTTGTGCCGAAGCACGTATTGCAGGAATGAATTTATTTCACCTGAATGTTGTAAAGACATTCAGCGGTACCATAGCGATCTATTCAACAGCCCTGGATGATGCCGGATTCGGAACAGCTGGTGTGACAGAACAAAGAGCTCAGGATGAGGATCTTGAAGTCGTAACAGGCTTTTTTGAGGGAGTGAACAGACATCCCGGTAATTTGCCAGAAATGCACAAACAAATTGTGAAACTCATTGCAGCAAAACATTCAGGTGTGATCGTTGGTGGCGAAGTTATCGGCGGACGCGAAGCAGGAGAACTGACCAATGTAATTGGTCTTGCAATTCAGAACAGAATGTCTGTGAATTCCTTTTTGACTATGCAAATTGGAACACATCCATGCCTCACAGCTTCCCCTGCAGCTTATCCGTTAATCAAAGCAGCCGAACAGATTGCAATGAAACTGAAAAAGTAGTATTTCAGGGACGAATTGTAATTCGAAATTTATTTATATTTGCAATATTGAATAATTATAACTTTTTCTATTATGAAATTAATTAAAGCAATTTTGTTAACATTATTCTTTCTGCCATTATTGGTTTTTTCCCAATCAATAAAAGGAAAAATTTACGATGAGGAAACTGGTAAAATGCTTCCCTATGCTGCTGTACTTCTTTCTCCTGTAAACAAATCAGCAGTCAGTGACATGAACGGAGAGTTTGTAATTGTGGCAAAACAAGGTAAATATATCCTGAAGGTGACTTATTTGGGATATAAGCCCGTTGAGAAAGAGCTGGAGATTCAAGCAGGAGAAACGTTGAATCTTGAAATTCAGCTCCGGCGTGAACCCTATTTCCTGAGTGGTATTGAAGTGATTGGAGAAAAAAGTCCCAACAGAATTGTTACAGTGAACAGTATAGAAACTGAACAGCTTCAGTTGCTTGGAACAGGCGAAGTTGGTGAAGTCCTTCGCAACATTCCCAATGTTGGAGGAGTGAGAAGGGGAGGAGCTGTCCTGGACCCCGTTGTTCGTGGTTTTAAATATTCGCAGCTGGGTGTATACATTGACGGATTGTTCAGTATTGAAGGAGGTTGTCCGAACAGAATGGATCCAACAGTAAGCCGCATCGATGCTCATGACATAGAGCGTGTTGAGGTGATTAAAGGGCCTTATGCTTTAAAATACGGACCAAATTTTGGTGGTGCCATCCGTCTGATTTCCCATAATCCTGTGTTTTTCAATAATGACAAACCTGAATTTCGCCTCAATGCGTTTGCAGAAATGTCCCCTGATCTTGGAATGCGCGAACACATTCGCCTGGATGCCGGGAATAAACACACTTCTTTGATGGTATTTGGTGGTAAAACGGATCTAGGCAATTTCAAAGACGGTAACGGTGATTTGCTGAAAATGCAGGTTATGAAATACAACTTCGGATTCAAGGCATTACATCGTTTTAATGATAAAAATATGCTGAAACTGACCTATAACAATCTTCAGGGAAGAGATGTCCTTTTTGCAGCACTGCCTATGGATGAAAGATCTGATAATACCTGGTTTGCTCATGCAGATTATCTTGGAGTCTTACCTTTTGAATCAAATAAAACGTTTTCATTTTCAATGTATTATGCTTCCGTAGAACATATCATGGATAACTTTGAACGACCCATTTCGGATACTGTGGCAGCGGTCTCAACTGTTTATGCGGAAACCATGGGCGCCAAATTCAGAAGTACATGGGATGTGACAGAATCATCTGAACTTGTTGCCGGTGCTGATTTTCACCGGATTCAAAAAGACGGACAGCGTGTCAGAAATATGATTGCTCAGGCTCCGACACCTTCAGGGACAATTCCAAAAGCCGTTGATCAACTTTGGAACAATGCTGTAATCAACAATACCGGTCTTTTTGGAGAGTGGAACCTTAATAAAGGCCAGCATTCTGCTTTTGTTGCTGCTCGTCTGGATTATAATCAGGCTACATCTGATGACATTCGTGCAGTTCACCCAATGCTGGGAGAAATTTATGCATATGGAAGTGACTCAATTGCAAGTAATTTTTTCAATGTGAGTGCAAGTGCAGGATACGCTTATGATATCAGTGAACAACTTAATGCTTCAGTTGCACTTGGTAGAGGTTTGAGGAGTCCCGATATGCTTGAACGATACATCATCCTCCTTCCGGTGGGTTATGATAACTATGATTACCTGGGGAATCCTCAGCTTAGCCCTGAAGCAAACAATGAAATTGATTTGACTTTACATTATGAAAACTTTAATCTTGGAGTTGCTGAGTTCACAGTGTTTTATTCATACGTTCAGAATTATATAGCCGGACAGAGAATTCCGCCGTCACAACAAAGGCCTTTGTCTGTCGGTGTTCTTGGCGTCAAAGAATATTACAATGCTGATTATGCAACTTTTACAGGATTGGAATTTGCATATTCCACTCCAGCTCATAAAAGACTTGTTTTTTCAGCAAATGCGGCTTATACAATGGGCACAATCGGTGAAGTTGCAAAAGCTATCATTGGCCCGGCTCAACCCGTTGGTCAGCAGGTAATCGGCGATACCTTAATTCAAAATGATCCCATTGGTGAAATTCCCCCTTTTGAAGCAAATGCAAATCTGATGCTGAATCTTTTTGACAGAAAACTGGCATTAAATCTGAATACAAGAATTATTGCAGCCCAAAACAGGGTGTCTGAAGCATTTTATGAAGAAACAACACCGGGGACAGTGTTGCTGAACTTTTCCGCCAGATATAAGCTGAGTGAAAGTGTGTTTGTTTCTGGCGGTATTCATAATTTACTAAACGAGTATTATTATGAGCATCTGAACAGAAGAATGATCGGATCATCTTCTAAAATATTTGAGCCTGGGAGAAGATTTTTTATTAATGTTACTGTAAAATTATAAAGCTATGAAAAAGTGGATATTTCGTATGTTATTTGTTTTTACAACCTTATCTTTTTTGGCATGTGAAAAACAAATTGATAATGTGAAAGTTACTTACAGAGTTATTGACTTTCAGGATGGTTTTAATGTTTACTACAAAACACAGTCAGACACATTATTAAATTTGAGAGTTGACGGACCATACACTCTTGCAAATCCCTGGATTGTCTCATTCTCATCTGAACCCGGAGAGATTATATATGTTTCAGTGAGAGACACTGTTGAAAATTCATTTTCCCGAGTGCAGGTTCTTGTTGATGGAAAGATTTATAAGGAAAAAATTAGAACAAACGATAGGTTCATGCCTGTGACAGTCTCAGGAATTATTCCGTTTAATTAAAAAATAATTCTTATCTTTGTAAGTTAATATAAATGTTACAAATATGAAAAGAGCAAACGGAACAAATTCGATGATTCAATTCACCATGTTGATGGTGCTCATTTCATTCGTGCTGTTTTCATGTGAAAAGCCTGATCCTGTTGACGAAACTAAATACGGGAAAATCAGGTTTGAGTTTTTGCATTACTGGGACAATCAACCTATTGTATACGATACATTGATGTATTTCAATACATCCGGCAATGAACTGATGATTAATGAAATTCAGTATTTTATTTCAGACGTCACTTTGCATTCACCATTTGGTGGCAGAATGATTAAAGACTGGACAGATATTTATTACATAGACAAAGATATTCCTTCAACACTCACATGGAATGTGTTTGACAGGATTCCTGCCGGTAACTATTCTTCACTGAGTTTTATTTTTGGTATTCCTGCTGCAAAAAACATTCCCTATATGTATGTGAATCCACCAGAAAGGGATATGTTCTGGCCGATTTTTCTCGGTGGACCCAATGGAGGATACCATTATCTGAAACTCAATGGTAAATGGAAAGAGCAACCCCAAAATCAGATCACTCCCTTTGATTTTCATTTGGGTGTAGGACAGATATATGCCGGAGGTGTGGTTGAAGTTGATTCCATCACCGGATTTGTTCAGAATTATTTTACTGTCAGTTTGCCCAATGCTCAATTTGCAGTTGAAGAGGACAAAACAACAGTGATTCAGATTGTGATGCACGTGGATGAATGGTTCAAAAATCCGAATGATTTCGATTTGAATCTCTGGGGTGGATACATCATGCAGAATCAGGATGCCATGCAGGCAGCCTGCCAAAATGGGAGCAATGTTTTTTCTGTGAACAATATTGAAATACAATAATTATGAAAAAATATTTCATTTTGGTTATTTTTACGTTCATAGCCATGATTTTTGTTGGTTGTGAACCTGATGATCCGGTGATAACACCTTTGCCGCAGGCAACACCGTATACGATTCAGATTCCGCCCGGATTTCCCACAAATCTGAATATTCCTGCTGATAATCCGATGACTGTTGAAGGAATCAGGCTAGGAAGACATTTATTTTATGACGGAAGGCTGAGTGGGCGCACACATCCCGACAGTCTTATGTCCTGTGCAACGTGTCATGTTCAGTCCAGAGGCTTTTCAACAGGAATTGATAATCCAAGATACCCAGGTGGACAAACACATGGGTTGACCGGCATTTATACACCTCATTACACAATGCCTCTGGTAAATCTTGTCTTTAATTCCAACGGATATCTCTGGAACGGAATGATTCATGACTCGAATCCGTATGTCTATCAGGACGACCCGAGATATCACCGCAAAAATATTGAATCTCTGGTTTGGATGGGCATTGTGGCTCCGCATGAAATGATCGGCAACATAGACAAATCAGTTGAGTTGATCGCTTCCATTCCAATGTATCCGCCGATGTTTGAGGCTGCGTTTGGTACACCTGAAGTGACATATGAAAGAATCAGTAAGGCTATTGCACAGTTTATCCGAACACTCATTACTGATGATAGCAAATTTGATAAATATCTCAGGGGAGAGTATCAGCTGACCCCTTCCGAACTGAATGGTTTCGTTTTGTTCGTAACAGAAGAAGGAGCTGACTGTTTTCACTGTCATGGTGGTGACGGAAATCCATTGTTTACAACAAATCTGTATTATAATAATGCAACTGATAATTCCTTTGGTGATCCCAGGGATCGTTATGCAATCACCGGGAATCCGGTTGATATCGGAGCATACAAAGCCCCAACCCTCAGAAATATATTTTCAACCGCCCCCTACATGAGAGATGGCCGGTTTGAGACCATTGATGAAGTGATTGATTTTTACAGTCATCATCTCCTCTGGTCTCCATATGTCCATCCGCTGATGCATAAGATTAATGAAGGCGGGGCACAGTTACTGCCCTTCCAGAAACAGGACCTTAAAAATTTTCTGTTGACACTTCAGGATACGACATTCCTGACAAACCCGGAATTTTCAAATCCAAGACCTCAGGATCCCTTTTTTCAGGACGATCCCTTTTCAAACTAACGTATTAGCTCTTTATTCAAATCATTAAAAACAATTTTATGGAAATAAAAGTCACTTTTCCTGGCAATAAAAAAATTGATGCATATGTAAACGGTTTTACAATTCAAACTGACCAGCCTCAGCCTGGAGGGGATAATACAGCTCCAAGTCCGTTTACATTATTTCTGGCTTCGCTTGGCACCTGCGCTGGCATTTATGTGAAATCATTCTGTGATGGCAGGGGAATCAATTCTGATGGAATCGAAATGACTCAGAAAGTTATTTATGATCAGGAAGCCCGTCGTATTGGTAAGGTTGTAATTGAAATTCTCCTTCCTGCAAGTTTTCCGGAAAAATATAAAGATGCTGTAGTGTTGAGTGCCAATCAGTGCGCTGTCAAACAATATCTTCAAAATCCGTTTCAGGTTGAAACTATTGCACAATTTAAGAAGTAAAAAAATATAATTCTAAGATTAAACTTTGAAGTTTTTGATCTGTCAAACTGCGCGAAAGTCAGTTAAAAAAAAATAATTTAATTGCTTTGGTATAAATTTTGATATTTTCATAATTGCTAAAAAAACTAAACAAATGAAAAACATCGTTTTAACAATGATGATCATACTGATGGTTGGATGTGTATCAGCTCAGGATAACAAATCTTCAGGTCCCGAAATTTCATTCGACAAACTTCTGCATGATTTTGGAAATGTGATTCAGGGAGGCAAGGCAGAATATGAATTTCGTTTCACTAATACTGGGAAACAACCATTGATCATAAGTGATGTACGTTCATCTTGCGGATGTACAGTGCCTGAATGGCCCCGAAATCCTGTCTTGCCAGGAGCTTCTGCAGTTGTAAAGGTTAAATACAACTCAAATATTGTCGGGACAATCAACAAACAGGTGACAATCATATCCAATGCATTAAACAGTCCGACAAATCTAAAAATTGCCGGTATGGTTGAGAAAATCCCTTCTGAAATAATGCCCTTTCAGCAGGAAACAGCAGCACCGGTTTCAGTTAAGAAGTAAATTAATTTTAAACTTAAATATTGACGAATTATGAAAAAAATATTGTTAGCAGGATTCATTCTTTTCGCATTTGCATTGTATTCAAATGCACAAAGTTCAGCCACAGAGACAGGTCCCGTTATGTCATTTGAAAAAACAGTTCACGATTATGGAACAATAAAGAAAGGATCTGACGGATCTTATGATTTTGTTTTTAAAAATTCCGGTAAAGAACCACTAATCCTGTCAAGACCACGTTCAAACTGCGGTTGTACTGTGCCTGAGTGGCCACAGGAACCAATCATGCCTGGGCAATCAAACAAAATCAAAGTGACCTACAACACAAATCTTGTTGGCCCGATTAACAAACAGGTTACTGTTATTTCAAACGCTGCCAATTCTCCTGTTGTTCTTCAGATCAAAGGAGCTGTAACTGAGTAATTACACATTTATTCAAGAATTCCATAAACCTTAAATAGTTTGTCTGATTTCAGGCAGACTATTTTTTTTAGTGAAACTCAATTTTTTAAAATTCACTGTAAACGATGCTCTCAGGATTTTGACTAAACAGCAACACTTTGGGCGGGGCAGTTCATTCGGAATACCATTCGGTTGATGAGGTTTCAGTTTCACTCAGCTTGAGAGAGTACAGATTCACATGTTCTGGAAGTATTCCCCTTATAATTTTAGCAAAATCAATGACAAGATTTTCACTTGTAGGTTGATAAGGGACACGTTTTACATTCTCAAATGGTATCATCATTTCTCTTATTTTTTCAGAGAGCGGACTGTTTTCATTGATCACAAATGCATGGTCAAACTGGTCAATCAGATTGTATTTGATCAGTTTTTTCAGTTTTCCGAAATCCATCAACATGCCATCTTCTGGGTCACCGGGCTTGTTCAGTGGTTTTCCGGAAAGTGTTACATGCAGTTTGTATGAATGTCCGTGAATATTTTTGCATTTCCCCTGATAATTCCAGAGGGCATGGGCCATTTCAAAGCTGAAAATTTTTGTAATGCGGATATGAAGATTTTGCATATTGATTAGTGTGTAATGCATTGAAATTGTTGTAAAAACCTGATGTCATTTTCAGAGAAAGACCGGAGGTCTTTGACTGTAAACTTGAGATTTGTAATTCGTTCAATTCCCATCCCAAAGGCAAATCCTGAATATTCACCAGGATCAATTCCGCAATTGCGCAGAACATTGGGATCCACCATTCCGCAACCCAGAATTTCAACCCATCCGGTATATTTGCAGAAGGTACATCCTTTGCCCTGACAGAGATTACAAGAGATATCCATTTCAGCAGATGGTTCAGTAAACGGAAAATAGGAGGGACGAAGTCTGATTTCTGTGGTTTCATCAAAAAATTGTTGCGCAAAGTGTAGCAATGTTTGCTTCAGGTCTGCAAAGGTGACGCCTTTGTCAATATATAGTCCTTCAATTTGATGAAAAAAGCAATGTGCCCTCGAGGTGATGGCTTCATTGCGATAAACTCTGCCGGGAAAAATACTTCTGATTGGTGGTTTTCGTGTTTCCATGACTCTGATCTGCACTGAAGATGTGTGCGTTCTGAGAGCAATATCCGGATTGGTTTCAATAAAAAACGTATCCTGCATGTCCCGTGCCGGATGCTCGGGTGGAAAATTCAGTGCACTGAAGTTGTGCCAGTCATCTTCAATTTCAGGACCTTCTTCAGCAGCATATCCCATGTGATTGAAAATTTCCACAATTCTGTTGGTAATGATAGAAAGCGGATGCCTGCCTCCGGTTGCACAAAAATCAGCAGGAATGGTCATGTCAATCTCAGTTTTTCCGGTATTGAAACTGCCGGAGCTGAGATTTTCTTTGTTGTTTTCAAAAACGGACTGTGCATAGCTTTTCAGTTCATTAACATATTTCCCGTAATTCTTCTTGTCTTCAGGAGTCAAAAGCTTGAATTCATCAATAAGTTTAGGCAATATCCCGTTTTTACTCAAAAAAGTAAGCCTGAAATTTTCAAGGGATTGCGCATCCTGAATTATGAAATGTTCAATTTCATTGCGAATTTGGTTAATTTTATCAATCATGGCTATTCTGTTAAAAAATACAGGGCAAAATTAATAAATATCATTTTGCCCTGCTTTAAATTCAATTGTAATAAAACTATTTAATGATTTTCATTGTCATTTTAATGTCATTGACAGGGCGATCAGCGTTGCCGGTTTTAACAGATGCAATGGCATCAATCACATCCATTCCTGATATGACTTCTCCGAAGACTGTGTATGCTCCATCGAGATGAGGGGTTCCGCCAATATTTTTGTAAGAATTTCTTTGCTCAGCAGTGAATTTGATACCCATTCTCATTTCAAGCTGATTCAGTTCGAGATCACCATAGGTTTTGCCCTGAACAATATAAAACTGTGATCCGGAACTGGCTTTTTGGGGATTTACATTATCTCCCATACGTGCTGCAGCAAGAGCGCCCTTTTTGTGATAATTTTCCTTAATAAACTCTGCAGGAATGGTGTATCCTGGGCCACCCTGTCCGAGTATTTGCCCGGTTGATGCATTTTTACTGTCAGGATCGCCACCCTGGATCATGAAATTGTTTATAACCCTGTGAAATAAGGTCCCATTGTAATACCCATCTGTTACAAGTTTGATAAAATTATCCCTGTGTAAAGGTGTGTTATTATAAAGTTTGACCTGAATTTTTCCGTAGTTTGTGATGATTTCCACAATTCTATCAGAAGTCTGAGCATTGAGTAAATTTCCCATAAGTAGTATTGCTGTTAAAATGAAAATTTTTTTCATCATAATTTTAATTTTTAATGTTTTTGCAAATATATAAAATTCTGAAAACTTATTTTAAAATTTCAATGCATGTGTAACTCAATTCAGTTTTTTTTGTATAATTGCAAAATAAATTCATTAAGATGAAAAAACTTCTGTCAATTATTACAGCCGGTATGTTTGTTGCCGTGATCCTTTTGTCTGTTTCATGCGAAAAAGAGGAAGAAATCAAAGCTGTCGTATATGTTAAATATCTCGCTGATACAACATCAGTTGTCCCTTTTGCCAAAGTCAGAATGAGCAAATACGATGTCAATGTTGAAGGAACCTGTAATGCAATGGGAGTCTTTGAACATTCTTTCAGGGATGAAATGATCCTTGAACTTCGTGCCTGGGAACTGGATGATGACGGACAGGAACTGATGTACGGAGAAACAACAATCAGGCTTGAAAAAGGTGATGTTAATAAGAAAACAGTATATATAAATTAAGATATTCAACTGTTGTTTGTTCGTTTTTAGTTCGCAGGAATGATATTTTGATATTACCATTTACCTCCTGCACCACCGCCACCCGTTCTGCCTCCTCCCCAGGAGCCTCCACCAAATCCTCCTGAACTGCTGCCTCCGGATGTTGAACTGCTTTGTGTTCTCTTGGGGATGACATAAGACGTAAAAGTTTTTTTATGACAGTACTTACAGAGGTATTCCTTTTCTCCTGTCCCCGACGATGTATACGTTGGAGCATTGATTGTGCGACTTTTCTTATATCTTAGTGCTTTTGTTCCGCAAAAGGAACAAACACTGTACAGTGAATTTTTTTTGCCTGGAAAAGGAACATCAACAGTATGCATATTTGCACATTGATAAACTCTGTGGTCGAGACTTCTGATTTTATTTTCAAATAATTTTTGTGGACTTAATATTTCTGCCAAATTACTTTCAGCAACCGGCATGGCTGATGTTTTACAAACTGGACATATCGCAGATGAAGATTTAAGTTTCCGCAACTGATGTTTGTAAGCAAAATGGTATAACAGAAAAGGGATCGGAAAAAAAATAACTCTCAGAATCAGTAGGTTGTTTGCAGACCTGAGCGCAAAAAACCTTTGAACGGAATCATTTGAAAATTTTTGTGTTTTGTTGATGAGCCTGAACTGAACAATCGCCGCATATATAATGCTGTAAAAGTAAATTGCCCAAAATGTGTTTTTTGCAGGATTTGAGAAAAAATCGTCATAATACATTGAAAAGGCAGGGATAATGGCTGACAGGATGAAAATGGAAATGAATCTTTGCGTCCTGTCTGACCCCCATACAGGAATCTTTACTTTTGATTCGGGAATGAACTCAGTATGATTATCAGAAACTTTATTGACCTGATAAAATTGTCCGGTTTTTACTGTGACAGCTTTTTTCTTCCTTAAAAAAGACCGCAAACCAAAAAGAAAAATGATGCCCCAAATGATCCATATAGCGATGATCCAGGTTGGCCACCAGGTCTCAAATGAATGATAGTAATTTGCTTTTTCTGGGGCATTGTCACTTGTTACGATTTCTTCAATTTTTTTTGAAACCTCTATCAGACCAAGCTCATAATCCTGATTCCTGAAATTTGGGACAATGAAATTTTCACCAAGATTTCTCAGAAGTGCATCTGTCAGGATGTGTTCTGTTCCGTATCCTGTAACAAATCTCCAGTCGTGTGTGTCCATAACAATCAGAAGCAGCAGTCCGTTGTCTTTGTCTTTTTGTCCGATTCCCCATTCAGTAAATAATTCAACGGCAAAATCATAAACAGACCATTCGTAACTGATCCTTTTCAATACAACGATTGCATACTGCATGCCGGTCTGACTTTCAATATTCAGGCAGATAGAGTTTAATTCTGTTTCTGCAGATGAACTTAAATATTGATCAGGGTCAGAGATGTAGGTTGATCTGTCTGTTTTTTTGGGATCAGGGACAGTTTGTGGTGTCCTGTTTGCATGAAGATGTATCCCGAAAAGAATAAAAAATATTATTGAAAACCAGATTTTATTCTTCATTTTATTTAAATTTGCCAGTAAAATTAATTTTTTTTGGAATATTAACTCTTTTGAATCGAAAAATTAACTTTAAAAAGAAATATTATGTCTCACGAAATCTTAAATCTGCAACCATCAGGAGTCTGGAAATACTTTTATGAAATCACAAAAGTCCCTCGCCCTTCCAAAAAAGAAGAAAAAATAATTGCCTGGCTCGAAAATTTTGCCCGTGAACATCAGCTGGAGCATATTAAGGATAAAACCGGAAATGTTCTGATCAGGAAAAATGCAACTCCGGGATTTGAAAACAGGCCATGGGTGGCACTTCAAAGTCATATGGATATGGTGTGTGAAAAACACAGCCATATTGAGAAGGACTTCTACAACGACCCTATTGATGCATATCTCGACGGAGAGTGGGTCAGGGCAAAAGGAACCACCCTTGGTGCAGATGACGGAATCGGCATGGCTGTTCAGCTGGCATTACTGACAGATCAGACCATTGAGCATGGTCCGTTGGAATGTTTGTTTACCGTGGATGAAGAAACGGGATTGACAGGTGCTTTCGGACTGGAAGCCGGTTTTCTGAAGAGCAAGATTTTACTCAATCTGGATTCAGAAGATGACGGAGAATTTTTTATCGGATGTGCAGGTGGCAAAGATACTGTCGGGCGTCTGCCTCTTGAAACAAACCCTGCACCAAAAGATCAGCCGTTTTTTAAAATATCAGTATCCGGGTTGAAAGGAGGACACTCGGGCGATGATATTGAAAAAGGGCTTGGCAATGCAAATCAGATACTTTGCCGTTTCCTTTGGCAATATCAGGATGATCTGCAGATCAGTCTCTCTCAAATTGACGGAGGTAATCTCAGAAATGCAATCCCCAGGGAAGCAATTGCTGTTGTTTGTCTGCCCGGAAATCGTTCTGAAAAGCTCAAAGAGCTTGTGAAGGAATACAACATGATTGTCAGAAAGGAATTTTTTGTCACTGATCCTGCCGTTGAGATTAAAATTGAGGAACACAAACCCGATATTTCCGTTCTTGCAATGCCGCTTCAGAAAACTCTGCTCAACCTTGTGTATTCATTGCCGCATGGTGTGATTGCCTGGGCTCAGGATATCAAGGGTTTTGTGGAAACTTCGACCAATCTGGCCTCAGTAAAAATTGTCGGAGACAACATCGTTGTAACGACAAGCCAGAGAAGTTCGGTTGATTCCGCCAAGACAAACATTTGCAACAAGGTTGCTTCGGTATTTCAACTGGCAGGTGCTGAGTATGAACACAGCGACGGATATCCGGGCTGGACACCAAATCCTAACAGTAAGATATTGCAGCTTTCAAAAGAAGCGTGGAAAAAACTATACAATGAAGAACCGGTTGTCAGGGCAATTCATGCAGGTCTTGAGTGTGGACTTTTCAGTGAAAAATACCCTGACATGGATATGATCTCCTACGGCCCAACACTCAGGGGTGTCCACAGTCCCGACGAGCGTTTATTGATCCCTACTGTTCAGAAATTCTGGGATTTTACTGTAGAGTTGCTGAAAAACATCAGATAGAGTTTTTGAAAAAACTTTGAAAAGGTCCCGGAAAAATTTGATATTTCATTTTAATATCTTCCCAACCTTTGATGGGGAGTTGTAATCATACATTATAATAAATTCAATATCGGTTTGCTTTCAGAAATCAACAAAGCCTAAATCGGTGATTACAGTACTCATTCATCGGAATGGGAATGATAATCTCAAAAAGTACTGAGATAATCGTTTGTAATGAAATGATTGTATATATACCTAATTTTGAAAGTAATCAGATTTCACTTCACCACCCCAATTCTTCCTGATTCAAGCCGTTGATTTCCTTTCAGAAGTTCATACATAT
>CAYMAZ010000038.1:0-18574 GCA_964388575.1 uncultured Bacteroidales bacterium
TTCCCAATCTTCCGGAATCTATGTAACAAAACCTCAACACAAAATTCAGATTCCATAATTTTATTCCAATCGTTTTTTTTCTGCTTTTTGTATGACAATAGGTTTTCAAAACATGCCGGTATGTCTCTATCTGCTTCTCATAAAATTCTGATTTCTGAGTATTTGTCCACTCATACCTTTGCGTAAACACTCCGTCATTATGGATACGATACACCGCCATTTTCTCTGTCAATCGCTTAATTTTCCCCTTACTTCCGATGTGCAGGTTCATAAAATAATCTCCTGTGAGCGACTGAACAAGCTGATAGTCACCAAACAAATTTCTGAAAACAACCGAAGGTGTGTAAATGAAATTCCCAAGCGTCAAAAGATCATCAAAATTAAACTCTGTCTGATCAGCCGGAAATCTCTTTTTCGGCCGGATCTGTTTATTCATATCTGACTCATGCTGTACTTCCACATCATGAAAGCACATTGAGTACTCCTCATTCTCCTTCAGAAAATCAATCTGCTTCTGCAATTTCAGCGGATCAGTCCAAAAATCATCCCCGTCGCATGTTGCAATATATTTACCCCTGGCTCTGCTAAAATTGAATCTGACATTCATTCCTCTCACACCCTGCGAATATTGATTAGTTGACTGAAATGCCGGAAAAATCAATTCAGGAAATCTGTCGGCATATTCCCGGATAATACCTGCAGTTCCATCTGTTGAGGCATCATCATGAATCAAAATCTCAAAGGAAAAATCTGTCTGCTGCATCAATAATCCTTCAATACACTGCCGAATATACAGTTCATGGTTATATGTGATGCAGCAGATACTGACCAATGGCACTGTCAATGTCATATATGAATTATTTTGTCTTTTTTCAGGGTGCTGTATTGTTCAATATACTCAGGCAAACCATCAATATCCCTCAGAATCAGATTATCTTCAGAAAAACAGGGTTCATGCATTGGGATCAGCTCTGTTTTCCCCAATACAGCCAGCACCTGAAATTCAGCCATATTCCATCCTGCTGCAGCAAATGCACTTGTTGCAGCGGTATGTCTTAAATTGATTTCTGTAATTTTGGGTGATCCACTGATATTCCCTTTCAAATCCACAGTTACAACTCCATGAGGGGTTTCATTGAATTTTTCACAAAGAAACCGGACAGCCAGATCAGAAACTTCAGACACCTCTTTTTCATTGACCAATTTTCCCCTGCTGATGTTCCCCGTAACCCCTGAAACAGCAAGATGTGGCATGAAATACTCAAGACGCTCGTAGATTGCATATTGCAGAAGCTTCCCATGTAAATATAACATGCAACAGGCAAAGTTTCTTCCGGGTAAAAATTCGGATAACAAAAATTGTTTGATCTGTGGATTCAGTTTGAACCATGCAACACCTTTATCAATACGATTGACATAACACGCTCCTTTACCAGAACTTGAACCATCATCAAATGCTCTCAGCCAGACAGGTTCTTTTTTCAATGAATCTGAAAGCAATTGGATTCCTTCTTCGTTGTTGTCAACAACCTGAAATTTTGGGATATAACTGGTATTCTCGAGATTTCTGAAAAGCCTGTATTTACTGATGACCTCTTCAGAAAACTTTTCAGGCAGTATCATGGTCGGAAAATCAGGTTTGTGTTTGGTCCAGAAAAGCGCTTCTTTTTCTGTCATAATTAGCACTACTGCAGGATTTTCTATTCTGCAAACTGCATTGAAATCTTTCTGATACTGTTCATTTTCAACATGATGTATCTGATAACATCTGTCAAAAAGACCCTCAAACAACCCATATTCATTATGATAAATATCACAGGCTACCAGCTCGAAATCTTTACAATGCTTACTTAATCTGAGCGATCTTGCGATGGCCCGGCCTGTTACACCCCCACCACCGGTGATAAGAATAGTTGTTTTGTTTTGTCTCATTCTGACTGGATTCGTTTGCAAATATGAATTATGTTTTCTGTTTCAAGCTCAGGATACATCGGCAAACAGATCACCGATTCCGAAACCTGAGTGGCAACTGCCAGGTTTGCCTGATGAGCAGACGGCAACTCCCTATAAGGCGGGAAACTGCTGATGAGCGGATAAAAATACCGCCTTCCATAAATCTGATGTTGTTTGAGAGTTTCATATACTTCATCGCGGCTTTTGCCAAACTCAGCCTCATCAATAAACACGGGAAAATAGGCAAAATTCTGATCGGTGTGATCAGGCGCATTCAACATGTGCAGTCCCTTGATGTTCTTCAGGTGTTCTCTGTACAATTCTGCAATTTGTCTGCGCTTTTTGATATTTTCATCAACATACTTCAGCTGCAGCAGTCCAAAAGCAGCCTGAAATTCATTCATCTTGGCATTGATGCCGGGAGCAACCACAGTCACTTCGTCTTCAATACCGAAATTTTTCAGATGATCAATATGCTTTTTGGTTTCCGCATCGTGACACACAATGGCGCCGCCCTCAAAGGTATTGAACACTTTGGTGGCATGAAAGCTCAGCACCGACATGTCGCCGAAACTGCAAATGCTTTGCCCTTTGTATTTTGCACCAAATGTATGTGCAGCATCATAGAGTACCTTCAGGTTGTGTTTGCGTGCAATATTTTCAATGGCATCCACATCACAGGGATTGCCGTACACATGCACGGGAAGTATGGCAGATGTTTCGGAAGTGATGGCTGCTTCAATTGTTGCAGGGTCAAGTGTCAGCCGCACAGGGTCAATATCAGTAAACACAGGTTTGATGTTGTTCCACCACAATGCATGGGAGGTTGCCACAAAGCTGAATGGCGTTGTAATGACTTCACCTTTGATGTTCATTGCCTGCAAAGCTGTGAACAATGCAAGGGTACCGTTGGCAAACAGCGATATAAAAGGCACATCCAGATATTCGCAGAGTTTTTGCTCCAACTCCTGATGAAAGGGCCCGTTGTTGGTCAGCACCCGGTTCTGCCATATCTGTTCCAGACTGGGCAAAAACTCTTCAAGCGAAGGCAGAAACGGACGGGTGACGTAAATATGTTCTTCAAACTTCATTAATTTCTATTTATTAATTTTTTGATATAATAAATTAGTTTTTCAGGAACAAAAAGTTTGAAAAGATATATTAATATTGGAGGTATTATTGTTGTTAAAAATATCATTTTCAATATAACTTGATTATTTTCTTTCATTATTTTCTTCTTGTAAAAAGTAAACTCATCATTATAATTATACTCTAAATATTTATTATACAATTCTATATTTTTTAATATCCTCTTCCTTTTTTCTATCGATGAAAGACTATTCCATTTACCATTTGAGGTTATTCTATATACAGACATAATATCTTTGTGTTTAGCTAGAAGCCCAAATTGACCTATTACCATTCCAAGCATCCAGTCAGCTACATTTAATTCAAATAAATTTGGTCTAATTTTCTTTAAAGCTGAATTTCTAAAAACACAAGCTGACATATTGCCTATACAATTCCCTTGAGCCAATCTACTAGTAGTTATATATTCAAAATTATCTCTTGAATCCCAACTTGGAATTTCAAATTTTCTGTTTTCTTCATGATAAATGACAAATCTATTAAAACTCATTACACATTCATCATGTTCATCAAGAAATTTTACATGTTTAAATAGTCTATTTTTGTCGGTCCAATAATCATCTCCTTCAATAATTGCAACATATTCTCCTTTACATTGCTGAAATGCTCTTTTATAATTCTTGGAAATACCGAGATTTTTATCATTAAATAAAACTTCTAATGGAAAATTTTTTTCTCCTAATCTTGCTTTAATTATTGATAATGTTTTATCACTTGAAAAATCATCAGCTACTATTATTTCAAATTCATATGGTAGATATTGTTCAATAATACCATTAATACATTCTTCAATATATTTCTCTTGATTATATGTTATTAATAATATACTCAGTTTCATATTTGTAACTAATTTATTTCGTATGATGCTTTTAACACATACAATTTCACGTATGCTTTTAATTCATTGAATGTACGGGCATAAAATAATGTTTGCACAACACTTTTCAAATATTTTAAATATTTCTTTTCATGAATATATGCCATTGCAAGTTGACCGTGCCATCTGAATATTTGATGTTTGAGCTCATTCTTGTATATAGGATAAAAATAATGCCTTAATGTTTTAAACAGAATCACATTTCCTTTCATGATATTTGATAAAATATAAGATTGTGACACAGCTTGTTTGTGTTTTCTGTATGAACTCATTGCTTCATTCAAATAACCAAGTTTCCCATAAAATGAAACAAGAGCAACCAATAGCCTGTCTGTACTTACATGACTGAATTGTGCATTTTTTTCTATTCCATCAATAATTTCTTTCTTTCTTCGAAAAACAAAACTTGCTGTCGGCACAAACCATCCCTGAATGCATTCAGAAAATATATATTCTGTTTTCATGTTCTCTTCATGAATAAGATATAAAAAATCTCCATTTTCATTAACACGCATTGCATTGTGAAAACATCCTGTAAATTCCCTGTGTAACTCCAAAAAATCAACCTGTTTCTGTAACTTATGAGGATCAGTCCAGTAATCATCTCCCTCACACATTGCAACAAATTCACCTGTACATTCAAGTAAAACACGTTTCCAGTTACCTGAAACACCCAAATGTGCTGCTTGAGTCAATAGTTTTATGTTTTCATATTTTTCGGCATATTGCTCACAAATTTTTCGGGTTGAATCCTGACTGGAATCATCTCCAATAACGACCTCAAAATCAAATGTAGTTTGTTGCATCAATATTCCATCCAAACATTCTTTGATAAAATGCTCATGATTATAGGTGACAACAAATACACTGAGTTTCATGGTAAAGTACTATAAATCACTACATCAAATTATCAAAATCATAATCGGCAATATTTTTATTTTTTTTCACTTTTTCTAAAGAAATTTAAAGAATTATATTTAATTACTGAACCAAACTTCATTATTTGTTTTTTTATTTTAAATAAGTTCCTATTCTTGAGTGAATTTTTTTTTTGTTTAAATCTGTAATCAAAATTGTCCCTGTAAAATTTTAAATAGTTGGAAAAATCTTTTTTAGTAAAGATTATACAATTATAAGCTATTGTTATTGATTCTATTTGTGACAAGGCTTCAATCTCAATATTTGTCAATTTAAATTTTCTTTGAATATTCCACGGAATAAATTCTTTATTAATTACATGATAAATAGCTTCTAGTTTAGCAAATATTGATGATTTTTTTGAATCAAACACATATCCATAGATGTTACTTCTCCCCCAAAATGAAGTTTCAACATCTTCAATGATATAAACACCACCTTCATTCAATAGGTTAATAAATCTAATAAATGTATTCCATTGATATTCTGGCACATGTGATGCATCATCAATAATAAAATGATATTTGTTATTATTGTTTTTACAAAAGGAATCTAAAAAGACATTATTACTTTGATCAACCTTATAATAGTCATTCAGATTTGAATCATTTGGGTCATCAATAATATCTATTGCGTGTATAATTGGATTCTGAAAATAATTTTTCCAAAGTTCTATTGAATGTCCCTTTTCATAGCCCAATTCCAACATTTTAAAATCAGAAACATTTCTGAATTTGTCAACAAAAGTAGGATAAAACCTATGATAGCCATGATGCAAAATTTTGTCAGATGAAACATTGCATTCTTCGAGTTTTCTTGATTTATAGTCTACCATTTTTGTTTTTTATGGGTTTTATCGTTTCATTTACAAAAATATCAGGCCTTACAATTGAATTATAAAAAGCACTCCCTTCCAAAGTATATTTATTACCTACTGCACTGTTTGAAATTATTTCAAAAGATAAATTAACTTGACCTCCAATTAATCTTACAACAAAAGGGATTGCAATATCAAAATCAATTATGTAATTACCAACAGCCAAAAAATTTGGAGGAATTTTATATTTCAATAAATATTTTCCAACATTTAATTTATTACATAAATTAAAATCATTATAGTTAGCTCTAAGAATTGGATAACCAAAACCCGATATTATATTAATGCCACAAACAAGGTCAGATATTTCCTTTTTGATTTCCAATTCTATACCAATTTCAATTTCATCACTTGAACATAAAAATTGATCTTCATTTTTTGAATTTTTCACATAAGTATTATATACGTTTAAAATATCTGTTTCAATGTTCCCCTGCCATTTCTTAATATTTTGTAATCCTGTAAGATATTCTTGAATAATATCTGAAGTGTTTCCAATTGAACGAATTTTTCCGTTCACTAAAAGCATAGAACTAGTGCACAAATTTTGAACAGCTGCCATATTATGACTCACAAACAGCACTGTTCTGCCCTGTCCTTTGCTCACATCCTGCATTTTGCCAATGGCCTTTTTCTGGAATTCGGCATCGCCCACAGCCAGCACTTCGTCAACAACAAGGATGTCGGGTTCAAGGTGGGCAGCAATAGAAAAACCAAGACGCACGGTCATTCCACTTGAGTAGCGTTTCACAGGGGTGTCAATAAAGCGTTCCACACCCGCAAACGCCACAATCTCGTCCAGCTTTCGGGTGATCTCGGCTCTGCTCATGCCCATGATGGCGCCGTTCATATAGATGTTTTCGCGTCCGGTCATCTCTGGATGAAATCCGGTGCCCACTTCAAGCAATGAAGCAATGCGGCCCTTGTAATGGATTTTGCCTGTGGTGGGCTTGGTTACCCGTGAAAGGATCTTCAGCAATGTGGATTTTCCGGCACCGTTTTTCCCGATGATGCCAATCACATCGCCCTGCTCAATTTCAAGATTGATGTCTTTCAGTGCCCATACATACTCTTCTTTTCCTTTCAGTGACGGATCGTTTACTTCGCCGATTTTCAGGTATGGGTCTTCTTTTCCACGCACATTCACTGTCCACCAGCGTTTCAGGTCATGTGACAGGGTGCCGGTTCCGATCACACCCAGGCGATATTGCTTGCTGAGGTTTTCTATTTTAATGGCCACACTTCTGTCCATGTTATTTATAGAAGATTTTTATCAGTTTATGTGCTGTGCTTTTTGCAAATATAGAAGTTTTTTTCTGAGATATCTTTCAGAATATCTAAAGTTATGAAAGTCGTTTTGTGAAAAAGTTTTTCCAAAAATACGCTTTGCAAATGGATTTTCAGCCTCCCCTTTAGGTATGTGTTGATTTTGCCGAAACAGGATTTAGGGGTAACCGAGCTGAAAATCAATAAAGAAACAAAACTCAATACTCCTGCTCTTACTGTTTTTCCGTCTCACTTCGACACACAGTTCGAAAACTTCCGGAAAAAATTAAACATACCGCAGAACTGTGGCTCTGTGTGACGGAAAGGGAAAAATATTTCATTGTTGGCCAGGAAAAAATATTTAAAGTTTGAAAGGCACATAAAATAATGTATTATTTATTTTTTGAAATGGAGCTTGCTTTTGGATATTTGCTTTGTTTGATTTTCACCAATTTATTTGCCTCGTTCCTAAAGGATGTAAATTGTTGAAAATCAATTCATCCTTGAGGACAGAGGCAAAAATTGATTAAGACAATTTACATCCTAAGGGAATTTTTTTTGTTTTGTAGGACAATAGTGATTTAAAATTTCTGCCAAAGGCATAGAAAATAGCAAAAATCAAATAGCAAATATTCAATATTGCGAACTCTGGAAAATTTAAAATTTACAACTTATGCCAAAGGCATCCCTTTCCCATCGGGAAGCCTATGGCTCGGGACAATTTGATATTTATGCCATAGGCATCCCTATGGGACAATAATTTATTGATGAAACAACCGACTGGACCACTTGACCACTTGGCTACCTGACCACATTCTTCATTCTTCTGCTCTTGCTCAAAACTCATTTGTCATACTGAACGAAGTGAAGTATCTCAGGCTTTCAGATTCTTCGTTTCACTCAGAATGACAAAACGCTCTGAATGACAATGCATTTGTCATACTGAACGAAGTGAAGTATCTGGATTTTGATAAATTGCCAATGACTTTAAATCTCATTGTTTAAAAATTTCCATTGAGGATTAAACTCTGATATGAGTTTTTCTTTTTTCGATCTTACCCAACCTTTAATTTGCTTTTCCCTTAACAAAGCCTGATCAATGTTTTGAAATCGTTCATAAAAAACCAGATGATAAGCATTATATTTTCCAGTAAAATGTGTTTTTCTTTCCTTCGAATCCTCTTTGTGCCAAAACAGTCTGTTTTTTAATTCATTTGTCACTCCAGTATATAAAACTGTCTTATTTTTATTTGTTGTTATGTATACAAAATAATTGTGCGTTCCTAATGTTTTCATCTTCTCCAAAAATACAAAATTTCATGAATCTATTTCTATTTGAATTAGATTCTTCGCTACGCTCAGAATGACAAAACGCTCTGAATGACAATGCATTTGTCATACTGAACGAAGTGAAGTATCTCGGAGTTTCAGATTCTTCGTTTCACTCAGAATGACAATGCGCTCTGAATGACAATGCGCTCTGAATGACAATGCGCTCAGAACGACAACCCATTCTTCATTCTTCTCTTGCTCTTTACTGTTGCTCAATACTGATTTGGCTCTGTGTGACGGAAAGGGAAGTTTATTTTCAGAGCTATTTAGTCAACCAATAACTATTAACTAATAACTATTAACTAATAACTACACAGTGTCCATAAACCCCTTCTCAACTTTATTAAAGATCATAATTCCTGAGCCCAGCAGCAGTAACATAAACCCGAAACTATACAGCAACCACCACCATGAAAACACGCCTGTTCCGATGGCTCCGTATTTAAAGGTTTCGATGACAGAGGTCATGGGATTGAGCTGTACGATCCATTGTTTTTCCACAGGAATGGAGTTCAGGGGATAGATCACCGGCGTAATATACATCCACAACTGTACTGCAAACTGAAGAAGAAAAGTTAAATCCTTGTACTTTGTTGTCATTGAAGAGAAGATGATCCCGAAGCCCAGGCTGAGGCCGGCAACCATCACAATCAGCAATGGCAGCAGCAGGCCATGCACATTCGGGCTGACCGATGAGCCGGTAAACATGAAATAAAAATACAGTATCAGAAAAATGCACAATTGAATAAAAAACCGCACCAGGTTGGAAATTGTAATCGAAATCGGAACCACAAGTCTGGGAAAATACACTTTCCCGAACACGCCCTGGTTTTCGATAAATGTTTTTGAATTTCGTGTCAGACAATCTGCAAAATAATTCCAGAGGAGAATGCCGCTGAAATAAAACAACGGTTGTGGAATACCGTCTGTTGAAATGCCGGCAAGACTTCCGAACACAAACATGAACATCAGGGTTGTCAATACCGGTTGTATCACAAACCACAGCGGCCCCAGTATTGTCTGTTTGTAAAACGTCACGATATCCCGTTTTACATACATATAGATCAGATCACGGTATTCCCACAATTCATGCAGATCGGCATCCAGCAAGCGGGTTTTTGGTTTAATGACTGTATAGTCTGATGTTTTCATCCGTAAATATTTTAGTTTTTTAAAGTCGGATGCACCTCGCAAAATATTTTCATACGCATTTGTGCTTTTTGAACATGCTCATTTCACAGGATAATTTGAGCAAAAATAATATTTTATAGTCAATCTCCAAATCTTTTATGCTACGAAGATCCATCACATCGTGATCCCCATGGGAAAGGCTCTATGTTTCACTAAGCCAGGCAAATGTCTTTGAAAATTTAAAATTTGTAATAATTAATTGTTTTACCTCCAACAAGAGACTGGTCCACCTGGCCACAAGGCCACTTGTCCACATTCTTCATTCTTCATTCTTTTGCTTGCTCAATACTCTTGCTCAATACTGACTTGTCATACTGAACGAAGTGAAGTATCTCGGAGTTTCAGATTCTTCGTTTCACTCAGAATGACAATGCGCTCTGAATAACAATCCATTTTTTTTTCTACAATAATAAATTCAAGCATTTCCATTAAAAATTTGAAAATATATATATTTTTTTTCATGAATCGAGGATTTAAAAATTCATATATTTGTAAATATTTTTAAAGTATAGAATGAAACAATTGAAACTATTACTTTTTCCATTTTTTGTATTTTACCATATTTGTTCATATTCACAAATTCCACTCAATAATCTTGTGGTATGGCTATCGGCAGATTCTGCTGTTTTAACTGATGGCTCCAATAATGTTTATGAATGGACCAATCTTGCCAACCCCGCTTTACATGCCACTCAATCCAACAACACATATAAACCTGTATATTTCAGCAATATTGACTCACTGAACAATCAGCCTTTAATTAAATTTGATTCTGATTTTTTAACCATCAATGATTCTATAAAAATCGGAACATTCTTTATTACCTGTAACCACCAAAATAATACTTTTCCGTATTTTAATGGTTTATTATCACGAGTGAATACTACAGATGGAATAACCGATTTTCTTTTAGTTGGTAATGGTGGTACAACAACTTTTTATTCTTCAATTGCAACTCCGAATTTATTTGTGAATGGAACAACAAATACTTCAAATTTTGCTCCTTTAAGAACATTCAAATTGCTAAGATCAAAATTGGCATCACCGGTTTCCTGGAGTAATTTGAACATAGGGAAAGACAGAGAACATTTTGACAGATTTTGGTTTGGTTTTGTCGGAGATATTATTATTTATGACACATTGTTAAGCCAGGCTGAAATAACCCAGGTTGAGACATATTTGATGAACAAGTATGCACTTCCTGTTCAGCTTGGCCCGGATATTTTTTTGGATTACGGGTATTGTCCCGTTAAATTGGGCGTCAGCCCCATATACACATCTGTTCTGTGGTCAACCGGAAGCTCGGCGGATACGATCAGCATCAACCAAACAGGTTATTATTCCGTTGAAGTGACAGACATATTCAACCGCATCAGCCGTGATACAGTATTTATTGAGTTTCCCATTCTTTCATTTCCTGATACAGTCATTTGTCTTGGGGATACCGTTGAATATGCTTCCATATTGCCAGGTCCGTATTTCTATGAATGGTCAGACATGTCTTCCGATTCAACACTTTGGATTTCGGAGGCAGGAACCTACTGGCTCAAAGTGACTGACACACTGGGGTGTTTTATAACAGACACTTTTATGGTTGCTTATGATTCTTTTACATTACAGGTTTCTCTTGGTAATGACACTTCCTTGTGTTCGGGAAACACAATTCAACTTCTGTCAGGTCAGAATGAAGCCATATCCTATCAATGGTTTCCTGGAAATGAGACCACCCCGTTCATTGAGATTGACACAAGCGGGTGGTACAGTGTTCAGGTTCAGAATGCAAACGGATGTGTTGCCACAGATTCTTTGTTTGTCACCATTGTGGGCACGGCGCCCGTTCCTGATTTTCAATATGATTTTCTGTGCTTTGGCGATACGGCATTGTTTACCGATCTGTCGGTTCCTCAGGGCAATATTGCCCAGCGCATATGGATCGTTGACAATACCGACACCCTGTTCGGACAGGCAGTGCAGTATGTATTTCCCGACACAGGATTTCATACTGTGAAGCTGTTTGTTCAGGACACAGCCGGTTGTAATTCGCAAAAAACCGAGCAAATACAAATCTTTCCTGTTCCAACAATTCACATTGAACACAACCCGGTGTGTACAGGCACCCCCGTGTTGTTTCAGGGAATTGTTACAATTCCTCCGGGAACAACCATCAGTCAGCAGTTATGGCTGATCAACGGCATGCCTGCCGGCAGCAACAGCACACTTTTGTGGACGTTTCTGTCTGAAGACATATACGAAGTACAGTTCACTGTGTTCCTTGACAACGGGTGCAGTGCAACGGAAACAATTTCTGTTCAGGTCAGCGATTCTTATCCCCAGCCCGGGGCCTTCAATATGTATGCTCCCGCAAACAATGCAGTTCTTGGAGATACAATCATACAGATCAACTGGAATCAATCTACAGGTGCATTATTGTACAATTTGATCATAGCTACTGACTCTTTGTTTTCCAATGTGATAAAGGAACTTGACAGTATTTTTACTACTTCAGTAACAACCTCACTGCCCGGGAATGGAGAATATTATTTGAGAGTGGTGGCTTGTAATCCATGTAATATATGTTCTGAATCAAACTCAATAAAAGTTGAAATCTTTTCACCGGCTGCACTTCCAAATCTGAAATTATGGCTCAGGGCTGATTCCGGTGTTGTTTATAATGGCTCAAACAAAGTCAGCCAATGGACAAATATTGCGGATCCTTCAGCAAGTGCAATACAAACAAATATTTCTTTGCAGCCAGTATTCGTAAATAATGTTCAATCGTTGAATAATCAATCTCTGATCAAATTTGAAAATAGCTTCTTAAATGTGTTTGATTCAATAAAAATTGGCACTGTCTTTATCACCTGTAATTTTGAAAATCCTACTTTTCCCGAATATTCCGGATTGTTGACAGGGGTAAATGATCATCTATTATTTGTAGGTAATTATTTCTCAACTACTTTTTATCCATCAATTTTAACTCCATCTCTTGTAATTAACGGTCAAACAAATACTGCAGATTTCGCTCCGCTTCAAACTTTTAAAGTATTAAGAGCTGGATTAAACATTCCACTAACGATTCCGGACTTAAGTATAGGAATTGACAGGGGTATGAGTAACAGATATTGGAAGGGATATATTGGTGATATAATTATTTTCGAAGATGTTCTGGATCAAACTGAAATTTCTCAGGTTGAAACATATCTTATGAATAAATATTCTAATCCTATAAATCTTGGACCTGATATCATTGTAAGCTACGGATTTTGTCCTGTCAAACTTGGAGTAAGTTCAGATTACACTTCCGCCCTCTGGTCCACCGGCAGCACTAATGACACCATCACTGTCAATCAAACCGGGCATTATTCTGTACAGGTTGTGGATATTTTTGGCAGACTCAGTTCAGATACAGTGTATGTGGAGTTTCCGCACTTTGGTTTTCAGGATGCGGTTGTTTGCCTCGGAGACAGCATAGAATACGCCAGCACCATGCCCGGGCCCTATGATTATTTGTGGTCAGATTTTTCAACAGATGATCATCTGTTTATTTCACAGGCGGGCACCTATTGGCTGAGGCTTACAGATACACTGGGGTGTTTTATCACAGACACCTTTGCAGTGGCTGTGGATTCCTTTGCTGTTCTGGCATCACTGGGTCCCGATATCACACTGTGCAGCGGAGACAACATCGGGCTTGTGTCGGGCGATCAGCCCATGCACTTTGTGTGGTCAACAACCGAAACAACGCCTTCAATCATTGTCACATCCGACGGCACCTATGCACTCACCGTAACCAATGTCAACGGCTGTGTGGCGCATGACAGCATCAGCATTCTGATACACGGCTTCAAACCCGCTGTGGGGTTTCTTGCCGATTCGGTGTGTTTCGGGTTCTCCACAGGATTTACAGACACATCATCGGCCGTGGCTCCCGACGCCATCGCCCAGTGGCAATGGACAATTGACGGCAACACCATCAGTCAGCAGAATCCGCAATATCATTTTCCTGCTCCGGGCATACACACAGTCAGTCTCTTTGTGGAAACAGATTCAGGATGTACAGCAACTGCACATCAGGACATCTTTGTCATTCCCAATCCCCAACCTTCGTTCTTTCCGCTCACCGGATGCTCCGGCGAGCCTGTACAGTTCACCAATCAAACCACACTTGAATACGGCAGCATTGCCTCATGGGAATGGTGGGCAACGGACTCTCTGGGAACGATCGTGGATCAGTCCTCAGCCACACATGCTGAACTCACATTTCCGGTTTCGGGCACATATCAGTTGCACCTCACAGCCGTCACAACGGATGGCTGCCGCGATACCACCGTCAGGAGCATTGAGATCCGGCGTTCACCGCCTGTGGATTTCATTTGGTCAAATGTGTGTATCGGACAGATCACAGCCTTCAATGAAACAACCGATGTTCCGCCTCAGGAGATGATCATTGAGCGCAGCTGGAACTTCGGCGACAACAGCACTTCAACGCTCCCGAATCCTCAACATCAGTACCAGGCAACCGGCACATACAATGTTTCACTGCTCAACAGGTCCATCAACGGATGTGAAAATACAGTCACAAAACAGGTGACCATCCATGAACTTCCTGTGGCAGCCTTTGAAACATCGCTTCCCTGCCTGAACACGCCGGTGCAGTTTCATAACACCAGCACAGCCGTCACGGGAAATATTGTCGGTGTGATGTGGACATTTCCATCGGGCGACAGCACATCGTTGTGGGATCCGGTGTATCAGTTTTCTGATACCGGGAGCTATGTGATCGGGTTGGCGGTCACGACCGATGAAGGATGCAAAAGCAGTAGCAGTCAAACTGTGGTTGTGTATCCGTTTCCCAATGCATCGTTTACATTCGCTCCAGAGTATGGCGTTCCGCCGTTGGATGTGAGCTTCACAAATGAAAGTGAGGGAGCCGTCACTTATGCGTGGGATTTCGACGACGGGTTCACCTCTTCACTGATGCATCCGGAGCATACATATACGCAAACTTTCGTTTATACTGTTGAGCTGATCGCAAAAAACACATTTTTGTGCAGCGACACCACATACGGCACTGTCTATGTGATTCCTTCAACCTATGATATTGCTGTCACCTCAGCAGAGCAGAGTGGCAGCGGCAATCTGATCCAATCGCACATCAATATCCGCAACCTGGGAACACGCATCGTTCGCAGCCTTCAGCTGAAACTTCAGGTGGACAACGGGATAACAGTCACCGAACAATGGTCGGGGACCTTGCTGCCGGGAGAAGACACATGGTACACCTTCAGCTCACTGCTTGAGGAAGAGATGCTGGCCAACCGCAAAGTTGTATGCTACAGTGCCATGCCCGATGAAGATGTGGAAGATGATGATCTTCAGAACAACACATGGTGCAAGGTTCTTGAGCCCGGGTTTTACATTATGTCGGTGGCGCCCAATCCGGCCAGTACAGAGATCCTGATCAGCATTGTGCTTTCTGCTGACGGGCCCTATGAGTTTGAGATGAATTCTGCTGACGGGCGGCAGGTGATTGAGCCGTCATCATTGCAGGGTTCAAAAGGACTGAATCGGCTCCGTGTGGATGTTTCCCACCTGAACCAGGGATTGTACATCATTAGAATATCAGACCCATACAGCAGCGATCTGCATAGAATTTTGATAGCGAGATAGATCGTAGTTAATAGTTATTAGTGATTAGTGATTAGTGATTGGTAAAAATCCAAAAACCACCAACCACAAACCAAACCAGCATCCATGACCAGCAACCGTGGACCTTGGAAATCATGGTCAAATTTGGGCATAAGGTATAAGGGGTCACAGCTCTCATTTTCTCGCATTCTCAGTTTCTCATCTTCCCCTCTTCGGACTTCCGACTTCCAGCTTCATCCAAATTATTTATGAAAATTATCAGCACACACATCTGAATTTTTATATAACTTTGGCAAATAAAAACACCCCAATGAATACATATTTAAAATTCTGCCTGGGCATGTTCATCTTCATGTTCATTTCGGCATTCACACACGCACAGGAAATCACGGTATCGGGCCAAATACTTGAAGGACGGACCAACCTGCCTGTAGAAGGAGCAATAATCACAGCCGGCTCTTTTGAAACCGTTACCAATGAAAACGGGGACTTTACACTGAAAGTAACACCCGGATTTTATCTGCTTTCGGTCAATGCTTCCGGTTATGACAGTTACAAAACAGACATCACTGTCGGAGAAACAGATATCCAGCTTGATCCCATCACCATTAAAATGTCGGGGACACAAACATCCCTTGGAAGCTTTGATGAATCAGTGGTGTCGCTTTCAGACCTCGAAGGTGACAAAGTTGATCAGAACATTTCGGGGATCCTTGCCAACAGCCAGGATTTCATTTTATCATCTGCATCATACAATCTTGGATTCATCAGGTTTCAGCACCGTGGTTATGCATCAAACTATTATGATCTGTACATCAACGGTATTCCCATGAATCAGGCTGAAACAGAACGGCCTGTCTGGGCTGAATGGGGCGGACTGAATGATGCCATGCGCAACCAGGAATCATACACAGGCCTCACCCCTGCACATTTTGCTTTCGGAAGTGTTGCCGGCGTGAGCAATATCAACACACGTCCGACATTAATGCCCAAACAGCATAAGTTTACCTATGCTGCTTCAAACCGCAGTTACAACAACAGGATCACGTATACATACGGCAGCGGACTTATGAAAAACAACTGGGCATTTTCGGCCAATGCATCAAAACGCTGGGCACAGGAAGGATACGTGGAAGGCACATGGTATGATGCATGGTCACTGTTCCTCGGGGCTGAAAAGCGTTTCAATGCGCGTCATACCCTTGTGATTTCTGCATATAATTCACCCTACCGCAGAGCATTGCAGGCTCCTTCCACACAGGAAGCCTATGACCTGACAGAAAACAACTTCTATAATCCCAACTGGGGATGGCAGGAAGGCCAGATTCGTAATGCCAAGATCAGAACCCTGAACAAACCCACACTGATCGTTAATCACTACTGGACACCTTCATCAAAATTCAAAGTGAACAATGCGCTATCCTATGCCTATACGGACTTTGGAACAACATCTCTGAACTGGTTCGATGCTCCTGATCCGAGACCAGACTATTACAGATATCTGCCAAGTTATCAAACAGACCCCTATATTCAGGGACTGGTCACTGAAGCATGGCAAACTGATGAAAGTGTAAGTCAGATCAACTGGAATCAACTCTATCAGGTCAACTATCTCCGTAATCTGGAAGGCGAAATGGCCAAATACATGATTGAAGAGCGCAAAACCGTCAGTCACACCATCAACTGGGCTCCATCATACAGATGGGACATCAACAACAATATGATCCTTTTCGGTGGAATTGAAGGTCAGCAGTACAACAGTCGTAATTTCAAAGAAATCAGCGATCTGCTTGGCGGAGAATACTGGATTGACATTGATCAGTTTGCAGAACGTGATTTCGCCGGAGATACCGCCGTCCTCATCAATGATATGCAAAACGCAGGAATACAGCTGAAAGAAGGAGATACATTCGGATATAATTATGTTCTCACACGCAACAAATTCAAAAACTGGGGATTGTTTCAGTACAGCAAATCCTATTTCGATGTGTATGCAGGCTATAGTATTGATTACACTCAGTACCGGAGAGAAGGGCTGATGCAAAACGGAAGATATCCCGACAATTCGCTTGGTAAAAGTGATCCCAAAAGTTTCTTCAATTATGCATTCAAGGCCGGCATGACCTATAAACTCACCGGTCGTGATTTTTTCAGACTGAATGTTGGATACATGACCCTGCCTCCCGCATTGTCAAATATCTTTGTTGTACCAACAATTTCAAATCAATACATTAAAAATATTGAAAACGAATCAATTCTCAGTGGTGATGTTTCATATTCCCGCACCGGAAGAAGAGTGTCAGGTAGAATTGCTGTGTACCAGACAATTTTTGAAAACCAGACCAGTGCCATCAACTTTTATCATGATGACCTGAGAACATTTGTGAACTTCACTCAAACCAATGTTGACAAAATCCATCAGGGCATTGAGGCCGGTATTTCTGTTGACCTTCTCCCGGGTCTGAACTGGACAACCTATACCAATATCGGAAATTACATCTACACGTCAAGACCTGAAGCCACAATTTCCTATGCAAACGGCTCAAAACCAGATACATCAAAAACAATCTATTCCATGTACTTCTTTGATTACGGAAGTCCTCAGTTTGTGGCCACAAGCGGATTACGTTACAACAGCAACAGATTCTGGTTCCTGAATGTAAACTTTAATTTCTTCGACAAGTATTACATGTCGTTCAATCCGGAACGCAGAACAGAGCAGGCAATCAGCAACCTGGGTCCCGACGATCCGCTTATCGATCTCATCACAGAACAGTACAGATTTGACAGCGGATACACCATTGATATCTCATTCTACAAATCATGGAAGATTAAAAACCATTTCATTGCATTCAATATCGGGATCAACAATGTGTTAAACAATAAGAGCATGAGATCTGGTGGTTTTGAACAGATGCGTTATGATTTTGAATTCAAAAATCTTGACAAATTCCCGCCCAAGTATTTCTATGCATACGGCAGAAATTATTTCGCAATGCTCTCATACCGGTTCTAATCAGTCAAACAAATGAAAAAACAAATTAAAAAATCACATATTATGAAAAATACAACAGCAACATTTATTTTAGCATTCTTTGCCCTGCTGATGCTTACAATCAGCCAGTCCTGCATCAAAGAAGAATTCGACAAACCACCCGTCAACATCCCCAGTGTTGATTTTGAATCCAACACCACCATTGCCGACCTGAAAGCCATGTACACCGGAAATATTGATTCCATCGGAGACAACATCATCATTCAGGGAATCGTGATTGCCAATGATGAATCAGGGAACATTTACAAAACATTGTATATTCGTGATCAAACAGCAGGTATTCAGGTGAGCCTCGACAAAAATGGAC
>CAYMAZ010000038.1:18584-19690 GCA_964388575.1 uncultured Bacteroidales bacterium
CTCGGACAACGTGTGTTTATTAAGTGCCAGGGAATGTATATTGGTAAATACGGGGGGATGCAACAGCTCGGATATATCTACAACAATTCCATCGGTCGTCTGCCTGACATCCTGATTGGAAACCACCTGTTCCGCGACAGTTTACCGGGGCCTGTTCCACAAGCCACACTCACAACCATCCCGGGACTATCTACCGCTCATCTGGGCACACTGATCAGACTCGATGACGTCTATTTTGAAGAGCCAGGTCTTCCTTTTGCTGAAGCTTCTGCAACAACAAACAGAAATCTGAAAGATGCAGCTGACAATACAATTCTTGTCAGAACCAGCAATTATGCTGATTTTGCTACAACACTGCTGCCTTCAGGAACAGGGAGTGTTGTTGGTATTCTTTCAATTTTCAACGGAGACTATCAGCTTTACATCCGCAACCTGAATGATCTCATTGATTTTGATCCCAATGCACCCGTGGCACAGCTGATTTTCGGTGATAACTTTGACGCTGCTCCTGCAGCTTCCAAATGGAGCATCTACAGTGTGGCAAGCAATAAAGACTGGGCACATAATTCAACTGATAAATGTATGGAAGCCAACGGGTATGGTGGCGATGTGGCAAGCAATGACTGGCTCATCACACAGGCAATCACCCTGGATGCCGGTATTACGGATCCGTTTCTGTCATTCAGAAGCTGGACACGATATACAGACGGTGGCATTCAGTATCCGATGAAAGCGTTTATCTCTACAGATTATCCAGGTGTCGGAGACCCAACACCATCAACATGGACAGAACTGCCTGCAAATCTGCCTGCCGCACATTCACAGGTCTGGACATCAAGCGGACAGATTGACCTCACAGCTTATATCGGACAGACCATTTACATCGGATTCCAATACCGCTCATCAGGAACATCAAGTAATTCCTCATCACAGTGGAAACTGGACAATGTGGAAGTGAAAGCAACGTTCTAAAAAATTAAACCTATTTTTCTGAAAAGCTGTACTGAAAAGTGCAGCTTTTTTTTTGATTTAATAGAAAATTTGCCACAAAACACTAAAACACCAGGAAACACAAAATTAATTTGCAAAAAATGTTGCTTTTGTTC
>CAYMAZ010000038.1:19790-22076 GCA_964388575.1 uncultured Bacteroidales bacterium
TGCAATGTTGTTGTTGTTAAAACGTTTGACTGCTGATATTTTACAAAAGCCATTTTAAAAAATTACATCAATACCTTTTCATTCCATCTTATATTTTGTTGTAGTGCTTTGTTGAAAAGTGCACCTTTTTTTTGCCACAAAGACACTAAAACACCAGGAAACACAAAATTAATTTGCAAAAAATGTTGCTTTTGTTCAGCCAATGCAGATGAACCTCCTGATTCAAAAGACATTCCTGCAGGCATTGCAATGTTGTTGTTGTTAAAACGTTTGACTGCTGATATTTTACAAAAGCCATTTAAAAAATTAAACAAAACCTCAGTTTTGTTTAATCATTGTTTCAAAGGCTGAATCAAAAAGCTTGCTTTCAGTAATTCAGCCTTTGAAACAATCGATGGCTTTTGTAAAATATCAATCAAAAATCACATCACAAATCTTCTGATCCCATCTTTTATCTTAGTAGTATTAAAGTTTATTAAAAACCCAAGGCGTATATCTGTTAACTTTAAATGACTTAATATCTGAGCTTCCCAAACAGGGTTGACAGTTTCAATGGCTTTTAATTCACAGATAATGCAATCTTCAACAAGGACATCTATCCTCAGCCCTTCTTTAAAATACAAATTGTCATAAACAATAGGCACATCAACCTGTCTCTGAAATTTGAGATCACGTTTATTCAACTCATGACAAAAACATACTTCATAAACTTTTTCCAACAAGCCAGGTCCCAATTTATAATGCACCGTAAAGGCAGCGTCAACAACCTGCTTTGCAACACCTTCAATAGATTCAGATAATTTTCTGAATTCTCTCTTTTCATTATTTCCTGTTAATTCATTTTTCAATTGTTATAGAATTTTTTGTGAGTTTTTGTGTCTTAGAGCCTTTGTGGCAATAAATAAATCTAATTTTCTCTGCAAAGTAAAACCCAAACATTTTTTCAAAACGGAATGTAATCAAATACATCCGGAAATAAACGGATAAAATTGGTTAAGAAAAAAAATGGAATTACTCTTCGCTGCCAAAACTGAGCACCTGCTCAAGTTTTTCCACGGCGGATCTCACTGTTTCAATCTTTGCAAAAACAATATACAACTGTCCCTTTTCATTCTGTTTCATAATACAGCTTTTGGGATGATCAAAAACATATTGCAGTATCCTGGTATAAACATCTGATTGATAAAATCGTTCATCTTCCGTTTCAAAGAAAAACACTGTCATCTTCCCATTTTTCAGCATAACCCTGACAACACCAGCTTTCCAGGCCAACCATCTCAATCGCACAGCATCTATCAGCTCCATAACCTGTGCGGGCAACACGCCAAAACGATCCCGAAGTCTGTTCTCAAATGCCAGCAGCTGTTTTTCACTTTGCAATGAATCAAGATCCTTGTAAAATGCAAGCCGTTCATTAAAATTGCTTACATAATGATCCGGAATAAGCAGACTCATATCTGTTTCAATCTGACAATCCTTCACAAAGAGCGAAGGATCAGAAAAATCAGGTTTTTCTGTGGATTCTTCAACGCGGATTTCATCCATCGCTTCATCCAGAATTTTTTTATACATCTCATACCCGATCTCTGTAATAAATCCACTCTGCTCTGCCCCCAGCATATTTCCTGCACCCCTGATGTCCAGGTCTCGCATGGCAATCTGCAAACCGCTTCCAAGGTCAGAAAATTCAACAAGTGCTTTGATTCGCTTTCTTGATTGTTCACTGAGCGTAACCGGAGGCGGCGTAATCAGATAGCAGAATGCTTTTTTGTTTGACCGTCCCACACGTCCGCGCAGCTGATGTAAATCACTCAGACCGAAATGATGCGCATCGTTGATAATCATTGTATTGGCATTAGGAATATCAATCCCGGATTCAATGATTGCAGTGCACACAAACACATCAAATTTGCCCTCAATAAAATCCAGAACCGTTTTTTCGAGTTCGTGACCATCCATTTGTCCGTGTCCGGTTTCAACACGTATCCCTGGACACAACTGCCTGATCATCCGTGCAACTTCCTGTATATTGAGAATCTTGTTGTTGATAAAAAACACCTGTCCGCCCCTGTTGACTTCGTACATGATGATCTCTGCAATACGGCGCGCATTGAAGCTTATGATTTCAGTATGAACTGGTTGCCGGTTTGGCGGAGGTGTGTTTATGACCGAAAGATCACGTGCACCCATCAGGGAAAACTGCAGAGTTCTGGGAATTGGTGTAGCGGTCATTGTCAATGTATCAACGTTCACTTTCAGTTGCCTGATTTTTTCTTTGGCAGACAC
>CAYMAZ010000038.1:22086-30782 GCA_964388575.1 uncultured Bacteroidales bacterium
GCATCTCACGTAATTTCTCCTTGATGGAAACGCCGAATTTTTGTTCTTCATCAACAACCAGCAGTCCAAGATCCTTAAATTCAATGTTTTTTCCGAGGAGCCTGTGTGTCCCCACAATAATGTCAACAGCGCCACTTCTCAGTTCATCCATAACTTTGTGAGCTTCCTTCGTGCTCCGAAAACGGTTGAGATATTCAACTTTAACAGGAAATCCTGACAATCTTTGTGAAAAAGTGTGGTAATGCTGAAGAGCCAGAATTGTTGTAGGAACGAGAACAGCAGTTTGTTTTCCGCTCACAGCAGCCTTGAAAGCCGCCCTGACAGCAACTTCAGTTTTTCCAAAACCCACATCACCGCACACAAGCCTGTCCATCGGAAAGTCTGCTTCCATATCAGCCTTCACATCCTGTGTTGCTTTTGCCTGATCTTCAGTATCTTCATACATAAAAGAAGCCTCCAGTTCATACTGCATATATGAATCCGGAGTAAACGCAAACCCTTCTGCCGCCTTACGTTCTGCATACAGCCTGATCAGATCACGTGCAATGTCCTTGACCTTGGATTTTGCCCTGTACTTTTTCTGCTGCCACGCCCCTGATCCGATCTTGTCAAGCTGTGGCTCTGTTCCTTCTTTTCCTGTGAACTTGGAAATCTTGTGCAATGCATGGATGCTCACATATAAGAGATCGTTGTTTTTGTAAACAATTCTGATTGCTTCCTGTTCCTTTCCGTTCACATCAATTTTCTCAAGTCCGGCATATTGCCCAACTCCGTAATCAATATGCACAATAAAATCTCCGGGATGAATGTTCTGCAGGTCCCTGATTGTTATTCCTTCAGCTCCGGAATGGCGTTCCGAAAACCTGAACCTGTGATACCGTTCAAAAATCTGATGATCCGTCAGCAGTGCATAATGATTAAGGGGGTCAACGAACCCTCCATGTATCGATTGCTTCACAAAACGGATATTCTCATAAACTTTGGTGTTTTCTCTCACCTCAATGTCTTCAATAATGGCATCGAGTCGCTTCATCTGTGTTGAATTTTCACAGAAAATATAGGTAACAACTGATTTGTCCCTGAAGTGTTTCAAAGTTTCAAACAAGATGTCGAAGTTTTTGGCAAATTGGGGATGTTGCTTCAACCTGAAATCAATTTCACTTCTTTGATCTTCTGAAGAATGTGTATCATATTCAACATGCCTGTATTTCTCCAGTGCCAGTGAAAATCCTGATGCCGTCAGATATGTTTTCAAAACTTCCGAAATATCTGTTTCCTCACGAAACTCATACTCAGCATATTTTTCAAACTCAGATTGAATTTTTGCTGTACAATCCCGAACTGGCGGCATCCAGAACAGTGCGTTACCGGGAATCAGATCAAAGACATGGTGGGGCACTTCTGATGTTCCCTTTCCCACATTGGCAAGAAGGGTAATTTTCTTATGAAGTTCCACAGACTCCTGTGTATACGGATTAAAACTCCGGATGCTGAGAATATCATTCCCCGAAAACTCAATTCTGAACGGACGATCAAATGAATAGGCATACACATCCATCAATCCTCCCCGAACAGCATATTGTCCGGGTTCATAGACATAATCCGAAATTGTAAATCCGTAGGAATCAAACACCTCAGTCATAAAATCCATTGTCACCTTCTCCCCAACTGACAGATGGAGTGCTGATTGTGAAATGTCCTCAACATGCATCACAGACTCTGTGAAACTTTCGGGGCAACAGACAATGATTTCAGGAGGTTTTCCGGCGGTGATCCTGTGCAGGACAGTACTTCTGTACAATACATTCAGATTGTCGGCGGTGAGAAAATCATAGGGATTATTATATGATGGTGGAAAAAAAAGAATCTTCTTGTCTGACAGCTCCTTTTCTGAATCTTCAAACAATGTTTCCAGATCATTCATCATGTGGAGTGCAGATTCTTTATCCGGTAAAACAACGAAGATGATGCCCTCTACTGCTGGTTTCAGCTGATACAGAACAAATGCAGAAGAAGATCCGGGAAGTCCGCTCACACGGATTCTGCCTTCGGGATTCTGTTCCAATTCCCGCAACAGTTGGCCAATTCTGGCATCATCTTTCCATACATCAACAATGGCATTGATTCCCATGCTACATTTTTTACAAAGGTACAAAGCTTTGGGAGAACTGTGGCTCCTGAAAATACACCCTGTTCAACAATACCACTGAATTTTTAAAGGATTTTTTTCACTTTCCAATAAATTTTCGTTACTTTGTTCTGACTTAAACAAATCTGTTGTTTCATTCAATTTTCATCACATGAGCAGGTTTTTGTTTTATTTGTTATTGTTGCTCATTGCCTCCATGCACGCAACGGGTCAGGAAAAAGGATTACGTTCTCAATCCGTCAATCTATTTATTGATTGCGATAGCTGTGACCTCGATCACCTCCGCAGAGAGATCAACTGGGTGAACTATGTCCGGGAACCAAAAGAGTCAGATATACATGTGATCATCACCTCACAAAGTACTGGTTCGGGAGGGTCAAAAGTCAGTATGTTCCTGATCGGCCAGAAAAAGTTCAAAGATCAGAATGACACTGTCACTTATGTTAATTTGCCCGATGACACTGATGAAATAACAAGAAACCGCATGGTCAGCCAATTAAAAATCGGGCTGGTTCCATACATCAAAGACACTCCTCTTGCCGCATTATTAACCATTGATATGACGCTCCCCGAAATAGATGAAGAAATGACAGACAAATGGAACAGCTGGGTCTTTACTTTGAGTACAAGCGGATATGCAGGCGGAAGCAAGAGCTATAACGATTTCAACATCTGTTCATCCGTTTCTGCCAGAAGGGTAACTGAAAAATCAAAAACAGAAACAACGCTCAACCAATCCTATTCTGAATCAAATTATGAGTATGATGACTATCAGTACAAAGCACTAAATCGGTCATATTCGCTATCTCAGCAGAATGTATTTACAATAAACGAACACTGGTCAGCCGGCTGCTGGTCGGGAGGCTTAACATCCACATTTTCCAATATGAAGTTCCATTGGTATGTCAATCCAGCCATAGAGTTTAGCATTTTTCCCTACAAAGAATCAACCAGAAAGCAAATCCGGATCAACTACAATGCCGGTCCAAACGGTCATTTCTATTCTGATACAACAATATTCAATAAAACCTCAGACCTGGTATGGGATCAGAACCTGGCTCTGGCTGCAGAATTTGTTCAGAAATGGGGAAAAATTTGGCTCAATACTTCATATTCAAATTTTCTGCATGATTTTTCCATGAACAGAATCTCAATCAACACAAGCTTGAGCCTACGAATTGCAAAAGGTCTTGAATTCTACGTTTATGCTAACTATTCAATCATTCATAATCAGATTAGTCTGCCCAAAGGGGATGTTACTCAGGAAGAATTGTTACTGCAGCAACGGGAACTGAAAACGGATTACTCATTCTGGGCAAATATTGGACTTACCTACACTTTCGGAGACATGTACAACAATGTTGTCAATCCAAGATTTGGAAATTGAAGTCAATATTTTGGATCAATCAGCTCACAATAATAGGGACTGATTCGGGTTGAAAGGCATTCAACCTGAACCGATCAGCTATTCATTTGTGCCCTTTTTTGTATCTTCGCATAAAAAAATAGTATGGGCGCTTTTCATGCATACGATATCCGTGGGATATACAATAAAGATTTTAACAGGGATGATGTATACAAAATCGGGTTTTTTCTGCCGGCACTGCTTGGGGCAGGTGCTGTTCTGGTGGGACGGGATGTCCGCGAATCTTCTCCCGAAGTTTTTGAGTTTCTTTGCAAAGGGATCACCGATGCCGGAGCAGATGTGTATGACGCAGGGCTGACAACCACTCCTATGATCTACTGGGGAACAGCACAGTATGGATTCAACGCTTCAGTGATGATCACAGCATCACACAATCCGAAAGAATATAACGGTCTGAAGGTTTCCGGAAAAAATGCCGTGCCGGTTGGATATGATACCGGACTAAAGGAACTTGAACAGCTTATTCATACAAAAAAACCTGTACAGGCAAATCAAAAGGGGAAAATCGTTCAAAAAGACTTCAAAAATGAATATCTCGGATTTCTCAGCAGATATCAAACCGATTTTTCAGGTCTGAACATTGCCATTGATTGCTCAAACGGCATGGCAGGCATTATTGTGAAAGAAGTTCTGGGCGATCATCATCATTATATTTTTGAAGAACCTGACGGCACTTTTCCAAACCACGAAGCAAACCCTCTCATTGAAGAAAATCTGGTTGATTTAAAAAAACTTGTCGCTGAAAAACAAGCTGATTTGGGAATCATATTCGACGGTGACGGCGACCGCGTGATGTTTGTTGATGAAAAAGGCAACTTTATTCCGCCAGATCTGATGATTGCATTCATGGGACATTATTTTCTTGAGGAACGCAACGAAAAAGGCTGGGTCATCCAGGACATCCGTTCATCACGATCAATAAAAGAATATCTTGAACCCATGGGTGCAAAGGTTTTCACATGGCGTGTTGGCCGTGCTTTTGCAGCCAACAAACTCAGGGAAATTGACGGCGTGTTCGGAGGTGAACTCGCAGGACATTACTATTTCAGAGACTTCAACTATTCAGATTCTGCCTTTATGGCTTGCCTCATCGTTCTGAAAATTTTCAGCAAAATGCATCAGAAGGGATTGAAAATGTCTGATCTGATTAGAAAAATTAAAACATGGGAAAATTCCGGTGAAATCAACTTCAAACTGGAACGAAAAGATGAAGCCATTTCAGCTCTGAAAGAAAAATATATTTCAGAAAATCCCGTTCTTATTCTTGATTTTGACGGATACAGAATTGAATTTGAAGACTGGTGGTTTAATATCAGAAAATCAAATACAGAACCTTACTTAAGACTTCTGGTTGAAGCCAAATCACAAATATTGCTCAATGAAAAAGTACATGAAATACAATCAATAATCAGCAATTTTCAATAAAAAATATGAATATGATGAACGTGAGATTTGTGAAAATGATGTTTTATTCTATGATGTTCGTTTTAGCAGCCTGTGGCGGGAGTAAAATGGAAAAAACACACAAACTGCTGATGTCTGCAAGAGAAAAAATTTATCTTCACGATCTGAACGGTGCATGGGAAGATCTTGAAAAATGTCAAAAAGTGGATAAAAATCATCAGGAGGTCTATTTTCTCAAGGGAAATATACTCATGACATGGAGCAGATATGAAGAAGCAATGGAAATGTACAACAAGGCCATCGAGCTGGATGAGAATTATATGGAAGCCTATGTCAACCGTGGAAGATTGTGGTTTTATCTGGGCGACAGTGACAAACAATGCGAAGACTATCTGAAAGCTGAAAGCCTTGGTGCCACGAATTTATACGAAGAGACTAAATTTTGCAGGTAAGAAATTTTGAATGGTATTCATCAATATCAGACGTTAAACCGTACATGTAAAATATCTCCATCCCGAACCACATAGCTCTTCCCTTCAAGTTTCATTTTTCCTTTCTCCTTGCATGCATGCTCTGACTTCAGCTCAGCCATATCATCATAAGAGATCACCTCTGCTCTGATAAAACCACGTTCCAGATCACTATGAATTGCTCCGGCTGCCTGCTGTGCATTCATTCCTTTGCGTATGGTCCAGGCTCTGTTCTCTTTGCCTCCCACAGTGAAAAAAGAAATCAGATTCAACTGCTGATAAGCAGCACGGGCAAGCCGGTTCACACCGGGTTCATCAAGACCCAGATCCTGCAAAAACATCTGTCGTTCTTCCGGATCTTCAAATGATGCAATATCTGCCTCAATTGCTCCGGCGATAACCAAAACTGATGTGTTTTCATTTTTTACAGATTCTTTAAACTGCTGAACATAGTTGTTTTCGTACTGTATGGATTTATCATCCACATTGCAGACATAAATAACCGGCTTGGCAGTCAGTAAAAACAATTCGTTGATTGTTGCCTGATCATCCTCATTCAACTCAAGATCCCTGATATTACGGAAATCTTCAAGGGTGTTTTTCATTCTGACAAGCGATTCATATTGCGACTTTGCAGTTTTGTCACCAACCTTCACAGCTTTTTCTACTTTAATGAGTTTCTTTTCAATTTGCTCAAGGTCTTTCACCTGAAGTTCAAGATCAATTATTTCCTTGTCTCTGACAGGATTCACCGAACCTTCAATATGAGGAAGGTTATCATCATCAAAACATCTGACAACATGAATCAAAGCATCAGCAAGCCTCACGTCTCCAAGAAAAGAATTGCCGATACCGCCTCCCTGACTGGACCCTTTCACAAGACCGGGAATGTCGATCAGATCAATTGTTGCGTAAATCATCTTTTCGGCTTTGATCAGCGTATGCAGCAATTCAAGCCTGGGATCAGGAACCTGGGCAACACCGAAATTGGATTTCTGGTTGCTGAAGGCGAAACTGCTGATCTCACCTTTAAAATTGCTCATACAGTTAAACAGGGTTGTTTTCCCTGAATTTGTCATTCCGATTATTCCGCATTTCAATCCCATAATAATACATTTAATTAAAAAAAGACCATGATAATCCCCATCTGAAAAATCTGTCATAACGCGGATAAGCAGGCATGGCATAATAATCCATGTCAAACAGTCCAGCTGTCACATTTTCCATCATCACAAATATTCTTGCACGTTTCAGATGTATTCCGACAAATACTCCCGGATATACATAGTTGCCGATTTCTTTCCTGTCCTGCAGATGAAACAAACCCGTTGAGGGTGACCATGTGTCCGAATAAAATTTCGTAAAATACAATCCTTCAATACCAACAAAAGCTTTAAGCGTATTCTTAAACATAGGAAACTCAATTCCGGCCTTCATCAAGGCATAAAAAGCAGGTAATCTGACTGTTGCATCTTCAGGCAACGCATTGATACCAAATTGGGACTCAATATAAAACCTTCCGGGTGTCAACACGGATTTCAGATGTGCATGAAACATTCCTGTGGAATTGGAGTCCTGTTCTGGAAATGCAAATTCATTGAGATATACATGATCGGAAAGGAGTTTATAGCTCAGATTCAGCTCTGCAACCAGTGTCTTTAAAATTACAGCAATTGACTGTTGCTTCTGTGGTAAAAACTGATTTGACCAGATATAATGGTTGGAGGTATTTCTCTGATACAAAAACAATGGATCCATTGCAGAAGAACTCAACTGAACTCCGGTGGTTCTAATGAATTTGCTGTTAAATTTTCTGGACAATTCAGCAATTGCATGATAATTTGAGTGATTGTATTTTCCATTGTAATAATTCAGTCTGACATTAAAATTCACCGAAGACGACAACATCATCTGTATGCCACCCCTGACCATGCTTCTGGTAAATGTTTCCTTGTCTCCCCTTTGTTTGAAATTGGAATGTTGTAACTGGTAACCTAACCACCATTGAAAATCCGGTTTAATCGAATCCAGGGGAGAAAAATTGGAAAGAGACAATTCGTTTGTGAGCTGAAAAACATAGGTGCTGTCATAGGTTTCCAAAGAATCAAGCCAGACATTGGGATATGGACTGTTCAGCGGATCGGTGTCAGAAAAGACATTTTTCATTGTTTTTAAACTGCTTGTGTGTCCGATAACAAAAGGCAACTGAGCTTCGGATTTTGTGATTTTGTAAAATTCTTTCACATAAACCTTAACATCCCTGTATGTTCTTTCCGCTGTTAAAAAATTCACCAATGCAAATTGCCTGTCATAAAGTGTTGAATCCTCAAACTGCTCTGCCATTGCAATGCCCCCGTTTTCTTTCTGCTGAATTTTATTTTGTGTCACACCTCCGGTTACTGCATACCTGTTATTTTTATGTTTGTAAATCAAATAGCCATAAAAATGAGACTGATTTGTCCGTTGACTGGTGTAAAGGCCTGGAGCACTGATCAGATTGTAATTCAGGGTAAAGGATAATTCAGGGCGAATGCGTTGTGAGTGAAACAAATAAAAATGTTGTTCCTTTTTTTGCCCGGAGGAATAAAAAACATTTGAAGACGGATTTTGAGCAATAACCGGAAAAACACGTTCCATATCAGTAAGAAGATGCTGATGGAACGGCAGAGGGTTAAAGTAATCATCAGAAATGATGTAACTCTGCTCAAAGGATTTTGCAAATGACCCTGCATTTCCGTTAAAGATAGACAATGGATTGACAGAAGAATACCGGTAGAAGAAAAAAGGAAGGTTATAATCCAAAGGATGAAAATCTGTGGAGTCGGAAAGATGAATAAAATCAAAAGAGACATATTTCAGATCAGCAGTATCGACAGGGTGAATATGTGTTGAATCCTGTTGTGCAATCAGAGTGTTGTAAAACAGGGACAAACAGAAGGCAGCTAAAAATCGGAGATAACTAATCATAAGAAGTGCAAATATACGACGAAGCGGCGATTTAGCATAAAAAAAATCCTGACTTTTGAGGGTCAGGATTTAAAAAAGATTTTGGCGACGACATACTCTCCCGCGTAAGCAGTACCATCTGCGCGAGTGGGCTTAACGACTCTGTTCGGAATGGGAAGAGGTGAACACCACTGCTATAATCGCCATAAAAACCTAGAATACGGTTTTGACAATGACAGGAAAGAAGTAAGAGACAATGTTATATTGATTTAGAAAGCTAACGGGTAATTAGTACTGCTCG
>CAYMAZ010000039.1:0-30715 GCA_964388575.1 uncultured Bacteroidales bacterium
ACCCCCGACCAGCTGATTACAAATCAGCTGCTCTGGCCAGCTGAGCTACATCGGCTTTTCTTTCAATGAACGTTTTTCTTCGGTTAATTTCAACCTCTTTTTTAACGGTCAAAATTTCTGACTGCAAAAATAGAAATATTTTCTAATATGACAAATAAAATTTTCCCATTTTTTTTATTTTTTTCAAAAAATATGTGAGAAATCTTGACCTGGAAAATGGCATTTGCAAAATCATTAATATAAGTAGCTCATATAAAGCCTTTTATAGTCATCCCTGTGAATGTCTTTGTACAAAAAGTAGAGTTTTCCATCACATACCCTGATTTTTTCAATATGTGCATACCCCTTCAGTTGAATCTTTTCAACCACATTGCCTGTATTGATGTCAATTTCACTCAGCCTGCTGATCCCCTGTCTCAAAAACACTGTGTAATACCTGTTTCTGATATGATCATGGAGAATTTCACCTGTCCAGTTTCTATTTTCGGAAAAATCAATTTCAATCGTTTCTTTACCTTCACAATTCAGACAATCGAATTTTTCAATTTTGTGTTCTATCAAATTGAAAACAATGATCTCCTGATTTTTGTCAATGAATACAGGGCTTTTCACAGGTTTGAAAAAAATCTGTTCAGAGAATCTCCTGTCAAATTCATTTCCATCGAAGAATGATCCCCAGTAAAGCATTTGAATTGCTTCTTTATTGATGTATGTTTTGAATTCCTGTGCATGAGTCATCTGCGAATTCCAGTAATAATAGGCTATTCCCTGGTTTTTTAGAAAGTACTCTCTGATCAGAAATGTGTCTTGTTTAATAGCAGCCAGGTGTTTCTCTATTGAGTCAATATATCGTTCCTCAAATGGTTCGGAAAAGAAAAGTCCTGCTGTATCGCAATACACCTGCCAGCCTTTGTTATACATTTTAACATAACAATTGTTTTCGGGATCCTGAACGAGGCCCTTAAAACCGGAAATTGGCAATTCTTGTGCTTTGGATCCTTCGGCATCAAACATCACCAGATATTGTTGTCCATATTTTCTGTTTTTATATGCTACTGCAAGAATCTGATTGTTCAAAATTGAATAATCTGATATAAAGTATTTATCCTGAGGGTGAAGACAAATGACAGGTTTGTCAAAAACTGTAAACGGTAAGATCTCTTTAATTTCTCTTATCATTTGAAGATTTACCAATGTTTTGGATTCTGATGATTGGATAGCATAATCAAGGGTTTTGTATCGGATGTGTGAAATTGTTAACAAACAGGGGAGGGAATCACAATTGATTGTGAACCTGCCTGAAGCATCTGAAGTAGTGCCTGTATTGGTCCCTGTAATCACAATATGAGCTCCCTGAACTGCAGTGCTGTCATTTGCATCAGTAATGAGACCTTTTATTGTGACCTGTCCCGATACATTATTTAGAGAAATCAGCACGCTGAGGATGTATAAGTACTTTTTCATTGCTGCTCTGTTTGATTAATTTTGTGTTTCAGGTTGGAGATTTCCTGCAAATATGATGTTCCTTCATTTTCAATTTGTTCAATGAGTTTTTTTGCCTCAATGTTTTGATGATTTAAATGCAATATGAAAGCTCTTTTAAGTTTTGCTTCATGATAAAACGATTTGAACTTCGAATATTCACATTTCATAAAATAGTTTTGTGCAGGTGCAAATTCTTTTCTGCAAAGATGAATATATCCTTTATAATAAAGTGCATTTTCATCATCAGGTCGCTGCCTTATCAGAATGTTCAGCAAATATTCAGCATCATTGTAATTTTTATTCATGAGCAGTTGTGATACGTTTTCTAGAAAAGATAAATAGCTGATTGTATCTGCCATTGTGTATGAATCTTTTTGTTGAGTATCCCCGGAATTCTCAAATCTTGCTTCCAGTCCGCCAAGAATCGGTATAAGAATAGGCTTGTTGTTATTGTATAACTGAGAAAAGTCAATAAACCTGAAATTGTTGTACACGACTTCAGGAAAACTTGAAAATCTAATGCTATTTATGGTGTTCGGTGTAATTGCAAGATGATCATAATTTTTCATTTTCATGAGAGAAATTTTTTCAGAATGTATCGGGTTCCGATGTTCATTAACAGTTTTTTGATTTAAATCTTTTTGTTCATCCTTTTCAGGATGCTGGGTAGTAGTGTGTTTAACTCGATATTGTGATTCAATTAAAAATTCTGAATTTTCCACAGAATGTAAATTTTCTGCATCGGGCATCCGTAAAGTAAAATATACGCCACTGTATGCAACTGCAATACAGCCTGAGACTGCAAATATTTTCAAAGGGATTGACAGTGCAGCCCAGAAGGAATGCAATAAAAGTAATCTGATTTTAATCCTGATTCTGCACAATTTAAACCTTGAAGAAGGAAACAACTGAAATCCCTGAGAAGATTCCATCTCAAAATCATCTTCTAAATCAGTGGATGCCAATTCAGGATCGATCTCTCTGATTGAGCGACGCAATATTTTATTCTTCAGGATGTTCATAGTTTTTATGTTCATGTTTTTTAAACTGTAATCTTAAATTGCGTTTACCGTTTTGAATATTGCTTTTTACCTGTTTTTCACTCATACCGGTTGAACAGGATACTTCTTTATAGCTAAGGTTGTTGATATAAAATAGCCTGAGGCATAATTTCTGGGCAGGGTTCAGGTATGTTAACAGTGAATTTAAAAGAGAAATCTGATGTTCTTTCTTCATTTCAATCTCGATTATTTCGTTTCCTGTTTCATGACAGATATCAGATGTTGTTTGGTTATTGAATTCAATAATCTGTGGTTTTTTTCTTCGAAGTTCCATCAGGCAATGATTCTTTGAGAAAGTATAAAGCCAGGCTCTGAAGCAATCAATATTCTGATCAGATAATAATGAAATCAGTTTTTCAAAAATTACCATTGTTTCATCTTCGGCTATTGTAGGATTTCTAAAATACTTCAAACAGAGGCCATAGACAAGATTGCTGTATCTGTCAAAGAGTATCCCGAGCAGAGCCGCATTTCCGGATTCTCTAAATCTGGAAATGATGTCTTCGTCCAGAAGATGATTACAGTTATGGCCTGAGGTTCTCATATATTATTGCATGCTCATGAGTTGTTTCGATTTTTGTTTGTTAAGCCAACTGAAATAGCCTTCGGATTCAACGATAATTACCCCACCTGTAAAATCTCCATATCTTGCAGGAACTCCACCGGAATAGACTGTCATGTTTCCAATTCCTCTTGTGGGGATCATTGCGCCAGGGTTAATCATCACGATACCGTCAACAACATAAACTGCATCATTTGCGCGCGAGCCCCTGAAATGAACATCTCTCTGATCTTCTGAAGTATAGATGTCAGAAGAAATTGTACTGAGCAATCCGATAAAGTTTGTAGCACCAGGTATTTTCCTCATAACAATCATATCCATTGTTTTCTTGGACGGGTCATCTGCATCAACTAGGTCTTTTTTCCAGTATACGATAAAGGGTTTTAATGTTTCACCGTAAAGAAGGTTAATATCTCTGAGATTTGTGATTTTGTCCGCATCTACAAGTACATCCATTATTTCCTGCACGCCATACCCAACACATGAGACAGTAACAATATGAGTTCCTACGGATACAGGTTTGAGTCTGAAATATCCGTCCAAATCACTGCTGGTGCCGAAAACTATCTTATCTCCCAGTTTAATGACAATGTTGGCCATTGGTATTGACTCACCAGTTGTTGCATCCAATACTCTGCCGTGAATTTCACCTGAGCTTTGTGCATACAAGCTGATGTTTATCAACATGCTGATCAGGACAATGCTTGTGCAATGAGTCCTGAATCTGTTTTTTTTCGATTGATTGTGTGTTTTCATTTCTCTGTTTTTTAGTGTTTATAATCAGGATGCAGTGGCAGCTTTTTTTCACATGTTGAAAAGTTATTTTATTCGTAAATTTAATAAATATCATGCGTAAATCAAATTCCAATCAATATGCGGTTAGTTCGCATAAGTTTACGGTCAATTGTTTCAGTTAATGGATTTTCTCAACATTGAAACACGTATACATTATAAATAAAAGAGGTCGTCATGTTGTGACGACCTCCTGATAAGATGATCTCTTAAACGAAATCTATTTTTTTATTTTATCCTTATGTTTGTTCAGCTGTTTCCTTAATGCATCAATAGCAGTATCCGTTGCTTCTTCAAAGGTTTTGCATTGCTTTCTGGCATACAGATCATTTCCTGGGATGGAAAGTCTGATTTCAGCAACTTTGTTAATGTCAGTACTTGAATTTGTGACTTTCAGTGTAACGTCACTACCAACGACATTGTCGTATGTGTTGGCAAGTTTTTCAACTTTTTCCTTAATAAATTCCTCAAGTTTGCTGTCCGTTTTAAAATGGACTGAGTTGATTTTAACTCTCATAATTATTTCCTCCTTGTTTGAGATTTTGGATGTGTTTTTTTATAAACGTTTTTTAACTGTTCTATTGTATTGTGGGTGTAAATTTGTGTTGCTGCGAGGCTGGAATGCCCCAATATCTCTTTAATTGCGTTGATATCAGCTCCTTCATTAAGTAGATGTGTGGCAAATGTATGTCTTATCACGTGCGGGCTTTTTTTATTCTGAGAAGTGACTGTGCTAAGATACGAAAAAATTACACGATAAACAAATTTTCTGTATATTTTCTTCCCTGTTTGAGTCAAAAAAAATCTGTCTTCCACATTGGCAGTTGAAAAGTGGTTTTCTTTCACCTGCATAAAATATTGTATCATATTCAAGAAATCCGCATGTATTGGGATCAGCCTTTCTTTGCTTCTTTTGCCAAACACTTTGATGTGTCCGTTTGAGAGGTCAAATGACTGATTTGTGAGTGTAACAAGCTCGCTGACACGAATCCCTGTTGCGTAAAATGTCTCAAGAATCATGCGATTACAGAGATCTTCGTAATTTTGAATTGAGTAGAAGTCTTCTTCGAAAAGCTTCTGGAGCTTTTTCTCAGGAATGAAGACGGGTAATTTTTGTTCTGTTTTTGGTGTCCTGACTGTTCGTGTGGGAATAGTACGAACAATACCCTGCCTGATGAGATATTTGAAAAGTGTTGTGACTGCAGCTTTTTTTCGTTTGATGGTGCTTGCTTTCATGCCTTTTTCCATCATCAAAACAAACCACGAACGTATGATTTGTTCATTTGCTTTCTCAATTGAAATACCATCATAATGGGAATTCAGATATTCCTGAAAGGCAGTGATGTCTCTTTGATAGGATTGAACTGTATTGAGGGAATATTTTTTTTGATGAATCAGGTATGTGAAAAAATCCTCAGTTGAAGACATAAAAAAACCTTTGATGTTATAACGTCAAAGGTAATAAAATATTTGAGGGAAAAAAATTATTGATTCATTTTTTCCTGCTTCAATTGTTGTACGTAAATGGCTTTCAGCTTTTGTTCCCTTTGGATCACTGATGGTTTTGTGAATTTTTGTCTTTCTCTTACTTCACGTGAAATTCCGGTCTTCTCGAATTTCCTTTTCAGTTTTTTTAAAGCCTTGTCTATGCTGTCGCCTTCTTTTATTGGTACAATAATCATAAATACAATAACTCCTTTTGTTTTGGTTAAAAATTGAAGTGCAAAATTACAATTAAATTTGATATAAACAACTTATTTTACAAAAAAAATTGTCGTTCTTTATAAATTTTCAGATTGATGATGAGTCAGTTGGTCTGAAATTGAATAAATTTAGTGCTGGAGCAACCTATTCATCTTTTGAAATTACAGTTTTGAGCAAAAGAAAAGTTTTTCAGATTGATGCAATCACGTTTCAAATATTAAAATCAGATATAAGTTAATTATCTCTGTTGGTTTTCAAGGGGAAAAAATCTTAGAAATATGTTGTTAATAATGATTTTTCTGGTTGAATATATAATACAAGACTGGTTTTCTTAAAGTTTACAAACATTATTTTCATATCACGTTTATGTTTATTTTTGTTGAAAAAAGTGAATTATCTGAAGCAGTCAGTTTATTTGTTGTTGATAATTGTTTTGACAATTCTTACATTTTATGCAGTCAGAGATTTTGATTTTGTAAATTGGGATGATCAGGTGCAGGTTGTATCAAATCCTGATCTGGAAAATCTGAGTTTACCTGTTGTCAGGAAAATCTTTTCATCATTTTATGTCGGAATGTATCAACCTCTTACAACGTTAAGTTATGCCATTGATTATGCGGTTTTTGGCATCCAAAAGCCGAGTGGATTTCACCTGATGTCACTGACTATGCATTTGATGAATATTATTTTTCTGTTTATTTTGTTCAAACACCTCAAACTAACCAAAATTCAGACGTTTGTACTGGTACTGTTTTTTGCTGTACACCCAATTCAGGTGGAAGCAGTGACATGGATCAGTGCCCGAAGTTCACTGTTGTTTTCAATGTTTTATCTGTTAGCACTTATTTTTTACGTACGATATTCAGAAAGAAGAAATGTCAGTTCAATTCTCATTTCATTTTGTTTTTTTATATGCTCGTTATTGTCAAAGCCTTCAGCGGCCTCATTTTTTTTGATGATACCTGTTGTTGATTATTGGATTACCTCAAAGCTGAGAGCTGGAACATTTTTGCGAATGTTGATTTTTGTGATTCCGGCGTTATTTGCATTGATCCTGACATATTTCTCAAGAAATGATACCGGAGTATTCAATTCATTGAATGAAGTTCCGATTTTTCAACACATTGCATTTGCAATGTGGTCTGTGCTGTTATATGCTTTTCATTTATTCTTCCCTGTAACACAGAAGGTGTATCAGCTTTATCCGGCTTTTGGTTTCCACATGGTGATCATCCCTTTCTTCGTTTTTATTCTTTTTTTACTGATGTTCATAAGACTGAAAAACTACAGAAGAATAATGCTGATGTCTGCCGGATTATTTCTCATTCCTCTTTCAGTCCATTTGAAGATTATTCCATTCGGAGATCAGTATATGGCTGACAGATACATGTACCTGTCAGTTCCAGGATTATTTTTTGCACCTGCGCTCCTGTTGCTCAAAAAGAAAGGAAGAAATTTTAAACAACTCAGTCCTTTATTTGCTGTTCTGCTAATTTGCATCGGTTTGTTTTTTGCTGGATTGTCTTTTGTCAGAAAGAATACATGGAAAAACAGCATTGTTTTGTGGACGTTTGTTATCGAAAACAATACTGATAATTACATTGCTTATTACAATCGTGGGCATGCGCTGAAAGATAAAGGAAGAATCCTGGAATCTATTAATGATTTTTCAATGGTTGTTGAGAGAAAGCCTGATTATGCAGAAGCTTATTTTGCCAGAGGAACATTGTATTCCGGAATAAAAAATTTTATGAAGGCAATAGAAGATTTCGACAAAACTGTTCAGTTAAATCCGGAACTGTATCAGGCCTATTACAACAGAGCAAATTCGTATTACAATTCAGGAAATTATTCAGGGGCGTTACATGACTACAATACATTTCTGACATACGATTCAACACATGAAAAGGCTTCATTTTATGTTATTCTATCAATGATTCAACTCAATTACAATGCTACAGAATTAATAAAAGAACTTAACTTATTTATACACAAGTTTCCTGAAAATCAGGATGGATATTATTTGCTTGGTATCATATATATGGAACAGAATCCGCAACTTGCATGTGAAAACTTTTCAATATCTGCAAAGCTTGGGAATTCAGATGCTGAAGCACTTGTGAGAAAATTATGTATCCAATGAAATCTGAATGTTTATAGTAACCTGCTTCATTAATTTGCCTTAAGATTCCATTTTACAAGTCCATTTTTGTCGAGTGATGCTTTCCGGTTATCAAAAAGCCATCTCAATACTTCATTTACTTTTTTCTGTTCCTCAAATGGGAAAAGGTTGTACACATCTTTAAGTTGCATTTCATTTTGTTGTAATTTCGGTTTCAGAATATTCAAAATGTTGTCAAACTCCATTCTGTTGACCGTGAGCTCATTTCTGTCCATGCAGACATCGCAAACACCACAGCGGGAAGCATTTTTCTCACCGAAATAATTAAGCAGTTGCATACTCCTGCATTTTGAGGTTGAACTGACATATGATACGATTGATTCAAAACGTTCTTTGATTCGCTGTTTTTGATCCTCATAAATTTCTCTTCCAATGCTGATGTCTTTTTCATCCATTCTTGATGTCAGGTATGTTACTTTTGGTTTGTCGTTGTATGGGAGATAAGACATCAAACCCATTGAATCCAGTTTCTGAAGTGCCAGCTGCACTTTAGAGGTTTCTACTTCCATTTGTTTGGCGATTCTTGATTCATCAATTCTTACATAATCGTTAAACAGTCCTGGGTAACTTCGTAACAACATCTGAATAAAAGGATCAAGTGTAGGATTTTCTACTCTGAATCTGTAAACCTCACCGTGTGATACTGCCATCCGGATTCTTGAAGGAGAATGCACGGCCTCAGATAATAATATAAGGCCTTGTTTTTCAAGTATTTGCAGTGCGTAGAATGTTACAACAGGATCAAGATTGTAGTGGTCAGTGAATGGGGCTAGTTCAAAATCAAAAGTAATGTCTTTGCCTGCGCCTGTTGCCAGTTGCAGATAATTTCCAAGCAGGAAGTAGATTTTCTTAATGTGTTCTTTTTCAGGAAAGGATTTGTCAATTTGCCTGATATTGTAGTTAATATCAGATTGATTAAACAGCAGAATGCAACGTGAGTTCTTTTCATCCCGACCAGCGCGGCCAGCCTCCTGAAAGTAAGCTTCAATACAATCTGGCAAATCCATATGAATGACATACCTTACATCAGGTTTGTCAATTCCCATTCCGAAAGCATTTGTTGCAACAATAATTTTGCATTTTCCACTTGTCCAGGCTGATTGTTTCTTGTCTCGGTCAGCTCCATTTAATCCTGCATGATAAAAGTCTGCAGAGATTTTAGGTCTGATAAGCAGTTCTGCTAGTTCCTTTGTTTTTTTTCTGTTGCGAACGTACACAATGCCTGACCCTGATGTGTTGAGGCAAATCTCAAGCATCCTTGTGAGTTTGTCTTCGACTCTGTAAACTTCATAGGTGAGGTTTCTTCTGTAAAAACTCTTTTGAAAAACATTTTTCTCTCTGAAATTCAGCTTATACTGAATATCATCAACAACTGGAGGTGTTGCAGTTGCAGTAACGGCAAGGACAGGTACCTGAGGATGAAAGGCTCTCAATTCTGCAATTTTGAGATAGGGGGGTCTGAAGTCATAGCCCCATTGAGAAATACAGTGAGATTCATCTACAGCAATCAGTGCGACTTTCATGCCTGCAAAAAAGTTTCTGAATGTTTCGGTGACGGCTCTTTCAGGAGAAATGTACAAAAACTTTAACTCACCGTTGTATGCCAGATTCAGAATATATCTGATTTCTGTCTGAGACATTCCGCTGTATATGGCTCTGGCCTTAATACTTCTTTGTGTCAGATTTGCAACCTGGTCTTTCATGAGGGCGATTAAGGGTGTGATCACTATGCAGATCCCTTCTGTAGCAAGTGCCGGAACCTGAAATGTGATGGATTTTCCACCGCCGGTTGGTAACAATGCAAGTGTATCTCTGCCCTCCAGCACTGAAAGAATAATGTCTTCCTGCAAAGGTCTGAAAGCCTGATAGCCCCAATAACGAGAAAGAATTTGTTTAATATTATTTTGCATGTGATTTCACATTCATCGCAAATGTACAAAAAAATGAACAGAATGTTTTTATTCACTAAACAGATTATCATCATTCTGATGTCATTCAGGGAATATAATATTTCTATCAAACAAACGACTACGATGAATTAAAAATGAGCACTCGCAATAACCTAATTTTCTTTTTTATATCTTTGCATTGATTAAAATGGGTAACATGCATGTTTTCTATGCTCCTGATGCTTTAGACGGAACATTTTCTCTTCCTGAAGCTGAAACGCACCACTGTATCAGGGTGCTGAGATTCAGACAGGGTGATGAAATTATTGTGTCAAACGGGAAGGGTCTTTTATTGAAAGGGATTCTTTCAGATGTAAATCCTACAGGTGCAGTCATTATAAGTTCACAAGTTATTATAAACTCTCCTCAACCTCAATATGATCTGCATATTGCTATTTCTCCGCTCAAAAATGTGACGAGATTTGAGTGGTTTGTTGAAAAAGCTGTCGAGTTGAGGGTTTCAAAGATCACACCATTGGTCTGTGAACGGACTGAGAAGAAACATGTCAGACATGACAGACTTCAGAAGATTGCTCTTGAAGCAATGAAGCAATCCATGAGTGAGTTTCTTCCTGCTATGAACGAACCGGCTCGGTTCAGAGACCTTGTAGATGAATCTGGGATTGATTATGAAAAATACATTGCGTCGTGTTATGAAGGTGAGAAAGCCGAATTGCATGACAGCAAGCAAAAGAAAATTCTCATACTTATCGGCCCTGAAGGAGATTTTACAGAACATGAAATTCAATATGCACAAAAGAGAAGATTTCAGGGACTATCACTTGGAAACTCAAGGCTGAGAACAGAAACTGCCGGAATCTATGTTGCTGCTGTACTTTATAATAAATTTTATAATTTTGAACTATGAGATTTGTATTGCTATGGATTTTTTTTCTGTCCTGTCCAATTATGAATGCCCAGAATTATTCACTCAGATTTGCTGTGTTGAAATACGGAGGTGGGGGAGATTGGTATTCTGATCCGACAGCAGTCCCCAATCTGGTGAAATTTTGCAACGAACAACTTGGAACAAATATTAGTCCAGAAGTCCCTTTTGTTGATGTGGGAAGTTCTGAGATTTTTAATTATCCATACTTGCATCTCACAGGCCATGGAAATGTATTATTCAGTTCCTCAGAAGCTCAAAATCTTCGCAAGTATCTGCTGGCTGGTGGTTTTCTGCATATTGATGATAATTATGGGATAGACAGCTACATCCGGCGGGAGATGCAAAAAGTATTTCCTGAATACGAGTTTATTGACCTTCCGTTTTCACATCCGATATATAATCAGAAGTTCTCTTTTCCTGGCGGATTGCCAAAAATTCATGAACACGACAATAAGCCACCACAGGGATTTGGCATTGTTCATGAAGGTCGTTTGATGGTTTATTATACCTATGAAACTGATCTGAGTGACGGTTGGGAAGATCCTGAAGTTCACAGAGATCCTCCTGAAGTAAGGCTTCAGGCCTTGCAAATGGGAGCCAACATCATCAATTTTGTATTTACTCAATAACATGACATATGGAATCAAAAAATTTACTGAAAGGAAAGAAGGGTTTAATTTTTGGGGCACTTGATGAAAACAGCATTGCCTGGAAAGTTGCAGAAAAAGCTTATGCGGAGGGAGCACAATTTGTGTTGACCAATGCAGCAATGGCTGTACGGAAAGGTGATATCCACAAACTTGCTAAACGTGTAAATGCACAGGTCATACCTGCTGATGTCACTGACGTGAAAGATTTGGAAAATCTGATGCAACGTTCAATGGAGATACTTGGAGGGAAACTGGATTTTATTCTTCATTCTGTTGGGATGTCACCAAATGTACGTAAACAAATTCATTACACTGAGCTTAATTACTCATATTTTATGAAGACACTTGATATTTCTGCGATCTCACTGCATAAGGTTCTTGCTGTGGCGCAGAAAATGGATGTTGTCAATAAATGGGGTTCTGTTGTTACATTGACTTATATCGGTGCACAAAGACAATTCAGTTCCTATAGCGACATGTCACAGGCAAAAGCTATGCTTGAGTCAATTGTCAGGAGTTTTGGGTATCATTATGGTGTTTCTGATAAGGTCAGGGTGAATGCTGTTAGTCAGTCTCCAACAAAGACTGTAGCCGGTAGTGGAGTGAAGGGATTCAACTCCTTTTACAGTTATGCTAACTGCATGTCTCCGCTTGGAAATGCTGATGCAGATTCCTGTGCTGATTATTGTGTCACACTGTTTTCAGATTATACCCGGATGGTGACAATGCAAACACTGTATCACGATGGAGGATATTCAAATATGGGTATCAGTGATAACCTTATTAATAATTGCTTCAAGTGTACCGGAGAATGTCATGATGATTAATCTATATTTCCAAGATGATACGCTTTGAATCAATGAGAAGTTTTGAAAATTGGGATGTCATTTTAGGTTGTATCAATTAATTCTAAAGACAACGAATTCTTTTAAGAAATCAATATTATTTTGAAATATACTGAAATTCAGTTATATTTGTAAAATAATCTGCATCCCATGAAATCAATTCTTATCTCAGTTTTTCTGTGTTTTTCATCAGCAAATTTGTTTTCACAGAATTTAATTAATGCACATCATCTTCAAACAATATCCAGAAACTCACTTAATCTGATTCCGGGAGTTGTTCCTGAATACGATGTTGAAGCATATTATGTTTTATACAGAACCATTGATGGCAAAGGAGATTCAACAGTTGCTTCCGGATTATGTCTGGTGCCCTCTACAGACACCTGTAATTTTTTTCCGATGATTTCATATCAGCACGGAACAATCATGAAGAAATCTGATGTGCCTTCAAGATTAAACGGAGAATCACTTGTAGGGCAATTATTTTGTTCGCTGGGAAACATTGCAGTATGCCCTGATTATGTTGGGTTGGGAGACAGTCCTGGATTGCATCCTTATTGCCATGACAAATCGGAGGCAACAGCAACCATAGATCTTATCAGAGCTGCCCGTGAATTTATGACAGACAGTATTTTCAAATATGACAACGGACAGATCTTTCTCATCGGATATTCACAGGGAGGGCACGCAACAATGGCTGTACATAAATATATTGAAGAAAATAACCTGATGAATGAACTGAATATTGTAGCATCTGCTCCCTGCTCAGGTCCTTATCATATGTCAGGCGCACAAGCTGAGATGATTCTTGATACACCTGATTATCCCTCTCCTGCATATCTTGTTTATATCATTTTTGCTTACAATTCAGTTTATGAAAACATTTTTAGTCATCCTACTGAAGTGCTTAATTATCCTTTTGACACGATTGTTCCTGTCTATCTGAACGGTAACTATTCGCATAATGAACTCAATAGTATGCTTCCAGATTCATTATATTTGTTGTTGAACGATAGTTTCTATGTGGCTGTTTTGAACGATATGAATGATAAACTAACTCCATTCTGGCAAAATCTTCTGGATAATGATAACTACAACTGGGCACCTGAAGCCCCTGTTAGGATGTATTACTGTCAGGCTGATGAGCAGGTTAGTTATTTGAATTCAATTCATGCTGACTCTGCAATGCTTGCATTGGGTGCTGTTGATGTTCAGTCAATTAATGTGCTCCCTTCGGCAAATCATGGTGATTGTGGAATTCCGGCAATTATTAGTGCATACAACTGGTTTAACACTTTGAGGATTCCATGTAATGGAAATGCTTCAGTTCAGATTTCTTCACAGAACAAAATAAACATTTTTCCAAACCCAGCGCAGGAATATATTATTGTGACAGGGATTATTTCTCCGGCAACAGTGATGATTTTTAATGCAGAAGGTAAATTATATGCACAAATGAAATGCACTTCATCCAGTGATTTTATTGTTGATATTTCACGGCTCAATTCCGGCTTTTATCTGGTTTGGTATAAAAGTGAAAATGATGATAATCCGGGTGTGTTTCAGAAAATGATCATTTCAAAATAAAACTCATTCATGAAAATAATTGATAGCACATTACTTCATAAACTTGCTAGTCATGCTATTTCATCAGACAGAAAACGAGTTAGTTTCAATCTTCATGACTCCTTTTCCGATTCTATTCAAAGAATGATTAATGTGTTGGAGCCGGGGACATATTTATGTCCGCACATGCACAAAAATCCACCTAAAAATGAGATATTTGTGATTTTACAAGGCAAACTGCTTGTTTGTCTTTTTGATGATCATGGATCCATCTCAGATCATGTCATTCTAGACAGGGATTCCGGTAGATTTGTCATAGAAATACCATCAGGAATCTGGCATACAATCATTCCTCTTTCTGTTCATACTGCAATCTTTGAGTGCAAGGAAGGGCCTTATGATCCAAAATCTGATAAATTATTTGCTCCTTGGGCTCCGGAAGAAGGGAGCCATGATACAATGAATTACAACAAAAAAATTCTTGATACAATTGGATTTGTATTTCCTGAATTTACCTAACTTTCAACTTTTCTGCAGAGATTTTAAAGTATTTTAAAAAATGATACGGGTAAATTAACGGAGAAATGTTCCGTTATCAAGGTCACTTCCAGTTTTTTATTGAGATTATTTTCAATATCCTGATATGAAATTAAATGTGTTGATTATCTGGAAATAACGATTTTTTTGTTTACTGAGTTTCCATTGTCATCACGAATATTCAGTATGTAAAAACCCTCATTTAAATGAGAAATCAGTATATTTTTTTCTCCTGAAGAAACATCAGTCTGTACTGATGAAACAAGTTGTCCGGTCAAAGAAAAGATTGAGACCTGTATTTCGCTGATTGGAATCATATTCTCATCATTACTGATTGAGATCAAATCAGAGGCAGGATTTGGGTATATGTTGAGATGTGAATTCATCAATTCTTCAATACTTTGCTGGAAGCTTTCATAGTGAAGTGTAAAACCCCCTGCATTTCCTGTAGAATTTGACATAAACATAACCTGAACTTTGTCGGTATGAATGCTAAGCAGATCGGGTATCTGAGTGCCTGCCAGTGAGGCAATTATTTCGCCGGTTGACAGGTTTGAAATTCTCACGTAATCGGTTGAGTCAATATCAAATTCTGTAAAAGAGATATTAATAAGCTGAGCTCCGGGAGGTTCAATTTTCCACCGGCAGAAGTTTCCGTTCTGATAGTTGTAGGGGCCGCTGCCATCAGAAATTGTGCCAGATAGAGATGTAAGTGTGGTTAGTCCAGAGCATGTTTTCACCTGTTGAGCAGAATACGATAGAAGAAAACCTCCTGATGTCCCTGAGCCGTTAGTTTCAAACTGAACAAACAGTGCATTACCCGTTGCTCCGATTGAGTTTGGAGTACTGTTTCCTGTAAATGCTCCAAGCAACGGAGCGTTACTGTCCATCCCATTATATATCCTAACAACATCATTTGTGTCCTGCAGATCAAATCTGATAAAATCAAGTGTTATTGATGAGACAGTATCATCAGGTAGAATAAGCCAGGAGCAATAAGCATTGTTCTGATGATCATGAATAGGCCCGCTTCCATCTTCAATTGTCCCGTCAAGAGTCCGAAGGGTGTCAGTGCCATTGCAGAAATAAGGATAATTGTTTGCAGGAGTGGCGTTGATGACCGCTTCATGCATCGTTGTAAAATCTGAGCCGCCAACAATAAGATTGTCAATATGGAAGTATCCGTCATAGGCACCACCCCAGCCCCAGTTAAAGTGAAAGAAGGTGGAATCCTGATATCCGTCACAAACAAATGCATGTCCGGAAACATATTGTGAATCAGTCCAGCCTGCATAATACAACACAATTCCGCTGTCGAGATGGTCGATGAGCATTCCGTACCAATCGATTGTTGTGGTGTCACGGAAATTATACTGAGTTGAATCGGTATATCCGAAAAATGTTTTCATTGTATGTGCTGCTTTGTGATTCCACATTCCGGATCCATTTGGGCCATAATTCATATCAACAGAAACCCCGATATGGTAGAGAAGCTCGGCAACAGGATGATTGCTCCTGGTTGCTTTTAATGGCATTTCACTCCAGTGGTATTCGGTATTTTCGTAATCCACTGTATGAATTCCGTATGTGGTATAGTCACTTGTATAGCTTCCTGTTCCAGAAAGCGGATACCTGAAGTAATTCATAACCTGACCAATGGCTGTTGCAACACAACCCGCATACGTCTTGCCGTCAGGTCCGGCTGCATCAGCAGGACAGAATTCATTGTAATAAATTCCCTGGTTCCATTGGGTGGTGAGCATCGGAAGGAGAATTTTTTCGTTTTGTTTATTTAAATTAAGAAAATCACCATGTTCATATTCAGCCCAAATATTGCTGATTTGTTCATAATTTATATGATGTGTAATGCTATACAAAATTTTGTTTTTCTCGTTTTCGAGCCACATCCTGACAGCAGGTGCTTTGACAGGTATTTCAAACTGCCCTGTAAAAGAGAAGGCAATCACCGGATGATAGGTCTTTGTTGCTGAAACAATAACAAAACCTTCTGGTTCAATATTAACGACATGAAATACTGGAATGTTCTCAAGAGTTATCGTTTCTACTGATTGTATGTCATGATAAATGAATTTTTCAGCATGTTCAGCAGGAGTTTTTGATATCAGACAATTTATTGCAACATGTTCTGCAAGTTCCTTACTGACTTGATTTTGTGAGAACAAGAACATAACTGTCAGTAAGAAGTATAATACGGAAATAGATTTTTTCATTGTGGAATTAATTGTATTTGAAAATATCCACAAATATAAAATAAATGAATGAATCAGAAATGGAAGTTGAAAATTTTTCAGATATTCCCATTTTAAATAGAATGGTTCTTGAGCTGATTTGTCAAATTTTGAAAAGTTTTGGAAGTTTGGTGAGGATAAAACGTCTAACTTTGCAAAAAAAATTGAAGGAGATGTTATTTGTTCAGTCTGTCATTGAGTACTTTTCCAGTCTGACTGTTGTTCGGATCATTGATGTGCTTTTAGTTTTGTACCTGCTCTATGAATTGTATAATTTTATCAAAGGTACTGCAGGAATCAACATTTTTCTTGGAATAATTGCTGTGTACCTGATCTGGAAACTTGTAATATATCTGAAAATGCCCATGTTGAGTGAAATTCTCGGGCAGTTTATCAGTGTTGGAGTTATTGCAATTATCATAGTGTTTCAGCAGGAAATCAGGAAATTTCTATTGTTGCTGGGCAATCCGAGATTTATGCATAATAAAACTAGAAGACGTTTTTTGTTTTGGAAATTTAGCATATACCAGGACACAACACTCGATATTGTTACGCTGATTAATGCTGTACGTAAAATGTCAGCCTCAAAAACTGGAGCGTTGATTGTTCTGACCAGAAAAAATGAACTTGAAGACATTGTATTAACAGGAGTGCGTATTGATGCTGAAATCAGTGAACAACTCATAGAAAATATATTTTTCAGGAACTCTCCTTTGCATGATGGAGCAGTTGTTATTTCAGAAAATAGAATTGTTGCAGCAAAGTGTATTTTGCCTGTATCAGACAATGAGGAACTGCTTCAGGACATGGGGCTGAGACACAGAGCAGCACTTGGAATAAGTGAGTCAACTGATGCTGTAGTCATTGTTGTTTCTGAACAAACCGGCAATATTGCTGTTACTGTTGGGAGGGAAATCAGAACACATGTTAAGCCGGCAGATCTTCAGGATTATCTTGAAATGGAATTTGATTCCAAAAAAGCAAAGTAAGAAAATATGTCTATATTCATTGCGAATTCAACTCAGATGCAATTTTTTGCATGAGCCATCTGGGAGTGGATGTTGCTCCACAAATTCCAATACTTCGAGTATTGTTCAACATTCCAGGATGAATGTCCTTATGTGAACTGATAAAGAAGGAATGTCTGTTGTTGGATTTGCAGATTTCAAACAGATATTTGCCGTTACTGCTTTTGGGATCACTGACAAAAAGAATGACATCGTGTTGTCTCGAAAATTCAGCAATATCATCTGATCTTTTGCTGACAAGTCTGCAGATTGTATTATGAATGACAGGTAAGTGATTTTCTCCCGGTTTTGATTGTTCCATTCTTCTGGTAATCATTTGTCCGATCTGAGTATACGTTTCAGCGTTTTGTGTTGTCTGCGCAAAAAGATAAACAGGCACTGAATAATCAATTTCATCCAGATCTGAAGGATCAGAAACCACAATGGCATTGTTAAAAGTCTGTCCAAGAAGTCCAATGACTTCTGCATGTCCTTTTTTTCCAAAAATGACAACCTGTCCGCCGTTTTTCAATGTCTGATCATATGCATTCCTGATGCTGGCCTGTAGTTTGAGAACAACAGGGCATGATGCGTCAATCAGTTGAATGTTGTTGGTTAAGGCTATTTTATATGTTTCGGGGGGTTCGCCGTGAGCTCTGATCAAAACAGTTGTGTTGTTCAATTGACGATAGGTTGAATAGTCAATATAAATCAGACCTTTTTTGCTTAAACGCTCTAGTTCTTCATTGTTGTGCAGAATATCCCCCAGGCAATACAGTTTTTGTTCTTTTTCAAGAAAAGCCTCTGCAGAACCAATAGCTGAGACAACTCCGAAACAACATCCTGAACCCTGGTCAACAGTTATTTTCATACTTCAAAATTACAATTTTTCTGGACACATATTTGTGTGTATTTATGAAAATCTGTTGAGATTAAAAAATCTGAAGAAGTTCGTCAAACTGAAATATGATTTTGTGAGCAGTAAAATAATTTTGTTGAAGATGCGTATGGTTGAAAAAAATGGCTTTCATTCCGGTTGATGAAGCTCCTTCGATGTCTTTTTTGTAATCATTGCCAACAAAAGCGCATTTTGAACTATCAACAAGCATTTGGTTGCAGATTTCAAGAAAAAATCTCGGGTCGGGCTTTGCATACCCCAGATCCTTTGATGAAAAAAAATATGAAAAATGCTTTGCAATATTTCCTCTTTGCAAAGCATTCTTCATCAGTGATGTGTCTGAGGCTCCGGCATTGGTAGCAACCGCCAGAATATATTTTCTGGATAAAATCTGTAATGTTTTGTTAACATTTGGGATTACTTCGATTGTTTCCCACAATGCCATAGGGCCTTGTTTTTCAGGAAAATCCCTCATCAGTGTGTCTCCCCAGTCAAAAATGATATGAGTGGTTGTCATTTTTAAGAGTTTATTCTTCGCCAAGGTCCGTGTAAGTCGTGTTGTTCTGATTTGAGTCTCTCTTTCTGATGATCCGGGATATTTTAAACTTTGAAAATAGTTTTAAATGCTCTTTTTCAAGATCGATTAAAATGTCTTCAACAACTCCGATTCTATCATGAATTGGCAGTCTCTTAATGTCGGCAATGAGCTTTTCCTTTTTCATATTGACAAAGGTAATCATTTTGAGTTTCTGTCGTAGAAAATTTTGAAAAAACTTCAGATTCTCAAGAATATGAATGTTCCTGAAAACTTACAACCGGCATATTTTCATTATATTATTGAAAATAGTTCAAATTTTGATTTCAGAGATGTGTGATGACAATGAACACAATCATACAGAAATCATTATTTTTGCAGAGATAAATTCATAAGTTGAGAAAAAAGAGAATCGTAGTTTCTGTTATTAACGATCTGGCAACAGACCAGAGAGTGAAGAAGGTATGTCATACACTGAGTAATCAGGGTTTTGATATATTGTTGATTGGACGAAAGCTAAAGCATAGTTTACCTGTGGATGAACGATCATATCGGGTGATGAGAATGAAAATGCTTTTTACCAGAGGACTTCTTTTTTATGCCTTTTACAACATCAGACTTTTTTTTGTTCTACTCTTTGTCCGCGCAGATGTCTTTCATGCGAATGATCTGGATACTTTACTTCCGAATTTTTTGGTATCAGTGTTGAGAAAGAAAGGACTGGTCTATGACTCACACGAATTGTTTACAGAAGTTCCGGAACTGACTTCAAGGCCACGAGTAAGATCTGTTTGGTTACAGATCGAAAAGCTTGTTTTTCCAAGATTAAAACACGTCTTCACGGTTAATGAATCAATTGCAGGAATTTATGAAGGTAAATATTCAGTGAAAGTAAATGTGCTGAGAAATCTTCCAGTAGCCTATTCTCCTGTGGAGAAAGATACTAACATCAATATTAATATTGATAAATCAAAAAAAATCATCATTATGCAGGGGGCAGGAATCAATGTGGATCGGGGTGCTGAAGAGTTGCTTGATGCAATGAAACTCATTGATGATGCCATGCTTATAATTGCCGGTGATGGAGATGTTATTCCCCGGCTCAAAGAGATTGTGCAAAATGAAAATCTGACTCATAAGGTGACATTCTTTTCTAAAATGCACCATGCCCGGCTTATGCAGTTGACATCAAAAGCTGATTGTGGTGTCACTTTGGACAAGGATACAAACCTCAATTACAGGTACAGTCTTCCAAATAAGCTTTTTGACTATATCAGGGCGGGTATTCCCGTTGTGGCATCGGCTCTTCCTGAGATTAAAAAAATTGTTGATGACTTCAAAGTTGGGCTGATTGTGGAGTCACATCATCCAAAGCATATCGCTCAAAAATTGCAGGAGATTTTGTTTGAAATACCTGCAGAATTTTGGACAAAAAATCTTCAAAAGGCTGCTCAGGAATTATGCTGGGAAAATGAACAACATATATTATTGGAAGTTTATGAACAGTTTAAATGACAAATCGCTACATATTGTGACCTTTGATATTCCGGTACCGGTCAATTACGGAGGAGTTATTGATGTGTTTTACAAACTGAAATCGTTAAAAGAGGCAGGAGTTAAAATCACACTTCATTGTTTTCGATACGGAGGACGAAGGCCTTCGCAAATTTTAAATGAATTGTGCTACGAGGTGCATTATTATCAGCGCAAACATCTTGCACATGATCTGACAGGAAACATTCCTTACATAGTCAATTCCCGCAAGGATGATCAGCTTGTTGAAAATTTACTCAGGGATGATCATCCCATTTTGTTTGAAGGACTTCATTCCTGTTATTATTTGTCAGATCCAAGGTTGAAGAAAAGGAAGAAAATCGTTCGAACACATAATATCGAGCATGATTATTATGCAAGTCTGGCTAAAACTGAAAAAAATTATTTCAGAAAGTTATATTTTATTAATGAGGCAAAATCATTAAAAAACTTTGAAAAAAAATTAAAACTGGCAGACGGATTGGCAGTCATTTCAAAAAATGATTATAAATATTTTTCCAGAAAATATAAAAATGTATTTACTGTCAGTGCTTTTCATCCTAATGAAACAGTTGAGATTCTTCCCGGAAAAGGGAAATATGCTTTGTATCACGGAAGTCTTGAAGTAAACGAAAACCATCATGCAGCCATGTATTTGGTGAAGGATGTTTTCAAAAATTTGAAATTTCACCTCATCATTGCAGGAAACAAACCAAAAAGAGAATTGCTTCAGGCTGTTGAGAGCTCTTCAAATATTGAAATCCGTACAGGTTTATCAGTAGATCAAATTCATCAGCTTGTCAGGGAAGCACAGGTGAATATTCTGCCCACATTTCAGGCAACAGGAATCAAACTCAAATTGTTGCTTGCACTTTATCAGGGACGACATTGTCTTGTTAATACGCCAATGGTTATTGATACCGGTTTAGAAGAATTGTGTCATATTGCTGATGATTGTGCAGACATGCAAAGTGAGTTGAAAAAGCTTTTTAAACTGCCCCTCGAACAAAAGGAGATTGATAAAAGAAAAGAAATTCTGACCCAGAATGGATTTATGAATTCGTTTAATGCTGATTTTTTAATCAGTAAAATATTTGATGAACTGTAACAAAAATGAATTTGAGAGATGCAACAATTCTAAATTTCTGATTCTGAAAGGACCATGTCAATTTTACCATCCCTGAACTGATACGTTCTGGCTGGAAATCGTTCAATCAGTCCGTAATTGTGTGTTACCATAAGGACTGAAATCCCCTTTTTATGCATGTCAAGAAGCACATTCATCACATCATGGGCAGTTTCAGGATCAAGATTTCCTGTAGGTTCATCAGCCAGGATGATTGAGGGATTATTGATAAGGGCACGTGCAATGCACACACGTTGTTGCTCTCCTCCTGACAACTGGTGGGGCATAGATAACCCTTTTCCACTAAGTTTGACTATGTCAAGAAGCTCATCACAACGCTCCATCATTTCTACTTTGTTTTTCCAGCCGGTTGCTTTCATAACAAAAATGAGATTTTCATTTACTGTTCTGTCGTTCAGAAGTTGAAAATCCTGAAAAACCATTCCGAGTTGTCTCCTCAGTTGAGGGATTTGTGAGCGTTTGAGCTTTGTCATGTCATGACCTGCCACCTCCATTTCACCCCCAGAAGGTTTGATTTCTCCGTAAACGGTTTTTAATAAAGTACTTTTTCCACTGCCTGTCTTTCCTATCATATAGGCCATTTCACCTTTTTTGAGAGAAAAGGAAATATTTGACAGGATCAGATTGTTATTTAATATTACAGATAAATGTTCCGTTTTGATCAGGTGATCGTTTTCAGGAAGATGATGTTCACTCATAAATTTGGATGGTTAATAAAATACAATTTTCCAGGAACTGAATTGTTCAGAACCTCCCGAACTGAATGCTGCAGATGTGAGAGATTAAGTTCCTGAAGATATTGTTCAAGTTTTGCCTGATGAAAGAACCCCATGAGTCTAAGATGTTCATCACGAAGCTGTATGAACATTTGTTTCCTTTCACCGTTCATATGAATCATTGTCAACAGGTACATTGGTCATTGATTTAGAGTACAAACTTACAACATTTTTTTTGAAACTTTCAATACCTGTTCATATGTTTTGTTTTGCAAAAAGTGACCTGCGAATCAGGGATCTGGGAAATAACCGATTAATGAAATCAGGGCAGAACAGGGAGCGGATTTGTTCGGTTGCACTTATACCATTCCGGTAAAGCCCATAAATGCCAGGGAAAGAATTCCTGCAACTATCAGTGCTATTGGAGCTCCCTTCATGTGTTTTGGAACATTCATCAGCTCAAGGTGTTCTCTGATTCCAGCAAGCAGGACAAGTGCAAGTGTAAATCCGATTGCATTGGCAATTGCAAAAACAACACCTTCCATCAGATTGAGATTCTTTTGAATTGTCAGAATGGCCACACCGAGAACAGCGCAGTTGGTCGTAATTAAAGGCAAAAATATTCCCAATGCCTGATACAGGGGAGGGGAAACTTTTTTAAGTATAATCTCAACCATTTGCACCAGAGAAGCAATGACAAGAATAAAGACAATCGTCTGAAGATATCTTAAATCAAAAGGAATTAGGATATAATGCATCAGAAGATATGTGACAATGGTTGCAATTGTCATTACAAACAACACAGCACCTCCCATTCCCAGAGATGTGGAAATTTTCTTTGAGACACCCATGAACGGACAAATTCCGAGAAACTGGGCAAAGACAATATTGTTTACAAATACAGCGGCGATGATTATTATGATATATTCCATTGTAATGTTGATTTATATTATGACTTTTTTGATGCGTTCATGATCGCAATTAGATATCCAAGACCCAGAAATGCACCGGGAGCGAGAATAAAAACGAGCATTCCGTCAGTTCCGTCGGGCAATAATCTGAATCCGAAAACTGCACCGCTTCCCAGGATTTCTCTGATAAGTCCCAGAACCGTCAGAGCAAGAGAAAATCCCAAACCCATTCCCAGGCCATCAATTAACGAAGATATGACATTGTTTTTCGATGCAAAGGCTTCTGCTCTTCCCAGAACGACACAATTGACAACAATCAAAGGAATAAAAAGTCCCAGTTGTTCGTGCAATGCTGGTATATATGCATTCATCGCAAGATCGACAATTGTGACAAATGAAGCAATAATGACAATAAATATCGGAATTCTTACAGAAGATGGGATCACATTCTTCAGCATCGACACGAAAAGATTAGCCATGACAAGCACAAAAGTCGTAGCCAGTCCCATTCCCAGTCCGTTGATGGCTGAAGTTGTGACTCCAAGTGTAGGGCATAGCCCGAGAAGGAGTACCAAAACCGGATTTTCTTTGATAAAGCCCTTAGTAAAATTTGATAGCTGATTCATAATAATAACTCCTTAATCATTTAATGAAACCAAAGTTTTGTATGCCCTGTCAACTGCATCGCAGAATCCTCTTGAACTGATTGTTGCGGCCGTAATGGCATCAACCTGGCCACCGTCTTTTTTAACTTTCAGATCAAAAGATTCAGGATTTTTTCCTTTAAACTGTTCCGGAAAATCAGATTTTGATGCATCCATTTTATCACCAAGGCCGGGAGTTTCTTTGTGCTCAAGCAATGCAGTGTTAACAATACTCATGTCAGGAAGAAAGCCCACCATTATTTTAAACTGACCGGAAAATCCGTTGTTTGTAAAAGATTCTACAGCAGTACCAACAAGTTCTTCTTTTTGGAATGCATGATATAGAATCAGAGAGTCTGTCCCTCCGTCGTGGGGAAGGACGGAGGATCTTTCAATTCTTTCGAACTGAGGGAGCACTTTACTGATTGCATCTTCCGTCTTTTTCTTTTTTACTTCATCGATTGGTCCTTTTGTCAAATTATATACTCCGGCCAGGGCAACGGCTGCAACACTAGCAACAAGAAATAATGTTGAGGCCATATTAAAAAGTGTGTTCGGTCTTTTCTTCTTTGCCATGATTAAGCTCCTCCGAAACGTTTTGGTTTAAAAGCATTGTTAATTAGTGGAACAAATGCGTTCATTATGAGAATTGCAAAAGATACGCCTTCGGGATAAGCCCCGAAAACGCGTATCAGAATCGTTAAAATTCCGCAACCGGCTCCGAAAATCAACTGGCCGGATTTGCTCATTGGTGATGTCACCATATCGGTTGCCATAAAAAATACTCCAAGCATCATGCCTCCTGTCAGGATATGAAACATTGGGTCAACATAGGCTTCAGGATTAATCAGCCAGAGAATTCCAGAAAAAAGAACTGCTGACCCAAGATATGCTACAGGAATATGCCAAGTGATGACTTTTCGGAAAAGCATGATAATTGCTCCAAGAAGAATGGCAAATGCAGAAACTTCACCAACTGATCCTCCCATCTGACCTGTGGCAAAATCAAGATAATTTCCCATGCCTGATTGAGAGAGAATATGAGAGACACTTTCTCCTTTTGCAAGACCTTCTTTCATGATTGCAAGAGGAGTAGGTCCGGTAATGACATCAGTGAGTTGTCTTGCTGATTCTATTGGTTTTGGCCAACTTGTCATTTCAACGGGAAATGATATCAGCAATACAACACGTCCGACAAGTGCGGGATTAAAAATATTTTTACCAAGACCACCGAATGTCATTTTTCCAATTCCGATGGCTGCCAGTGCTCCTATGAACAAAATTATCAGCGGCAAATTACTCGGGACGTTGAATGCCAGTAGAATTCCGGTTACAATAGCTGATCCATCAAATATTGTAACAGGTCCTTTAAGGATAAATTTCTGAATGAGAAACTCAATTATCAGGCAAAACATGATGCTTGCCAGAGTAATGATAACAGCACCTATTCCAAACATATAGAATGAAACCAGCATCGCAGGTAACATGGCAATGACAACCCAGTACATGATCCCCTTGACAGAGTCCTTATCATGAACGTGAGGTGAACCCGAAATATTTAGTAAATTCATGTTCTTCAGTATTTATAATGTTAATTCTTGGAAGTTCTTTTTCTAATAATCGCACCGACTTTATTTTTTCCAAGCCTGATATAATCAAGCAAAGGCCGGCCTGAGGGACATGTGTACTGGCATGATCCACATTCGATACAGTCCATAATTTTGTGTTTTTCAGCACCTTCAAAATCACTAAATTCGGCCTGAGGGGCAAGCAGATATGGCTCAAGTCCCATGGGACAAACCTGAGTACAACGGGCACATCGGATGCAGTTCAATACAGGAATCCGTCGTGACTGGAAATCAGGAAACAATAGGATGCCTGATGTTCCCTTTGTAACGGGAACATCAACTGAAGGCACTGCTTTGCCCATCATCGGTCCACCATTTATAATTTTTCCTGTATTTTCTGGAACACCGCCGGCTTTTTCAATAAGATCCATGACAGGTGTTCCGATACGTACCATAAAGTTTCCAGGATTCTTAACTTGGGGTCCTGTGACGGTGACAACTCTTTCAAACAATGGTTTGTTTTTCTGAACTGCTTCGTATACAGCAAATGCTGTCCCCGAATTATTCACAACGCAACCAACTTCAATGGGGAGCTTTCCAGAAGGTACTTCGCGACCAAGAAGAGCATTTATAAGTTGTTTTTCTGCTCCCTGAGGATACTGAACTTTCAGTGCATGAACGGTAATTCCCGGAAAATCCTGAGCAAGCTTTGTTACGTGTTTAATGGCATCTGGTTTATTGTTTTCAATACCAATCATAGCTTTAGTAACACCCAAAGCTTTCATGAGAACTTCTGTTCCGACAAGCATCTCTAGTCCCTTTTCAAGCATCAGTCGATGATCTGCAGATAACATGGGCTCACACTCAACGGCGTTGATAATAAGATATTCCGGCGTTTTGTCCTTTGGGATCATGTATTTCACATGCGTAGGGAAGGTTGCACCACCAAGGCCAACAATCCCTTTGTCTTTGATCATGTTGATGATTTCTTCCCTGCCCAGATTGCATTCTCGTCTGATTTCAGGTGATTTGTCAATTTCTTCGAGCCATTCGTCACCTTCAACATCAATGATTATTGACAATTTTCTGTATCCGGATGATTCTATTGAATCGTCTATCTTGTTAACTTTTCCGGAAACAGAACTATGGATGTTACTGCTGATAAAAGATTCCCCTTTAGCAATGAGCTGGCCTGTCTTCACTGTATCGCCTCTATTAACAACGGGTACTGAAGGTGCACCCAAACTTTGGGATAGAGGAATGATTGCCTGTTTGGGTGGATCAAGGTTAATGATGGCTGATTGTGCAGCTCTTTTATATTCGTGTGGATGGACGCCACCTTTGTTAAATGTTTTTAGCTTTGCCATTGTAATTCAATTTGATTATGCCTGAGATAAATTGGATGCTGTTTCGCTTACAACAGCGTCTTTCCTTGGGGGAAAATTGAGTTCAATTATTGCATTTGTCGGACATTCCGGCACACATTTTCTGCAGAGTTTACATTTTGTTGCATCAATGTAAGCGAGGTTGTTTTCCATGGTAATGGCATCGTGCGGGCAAATTTTTACACATTTTCCGCAGCCGATGCAGGCAACAATGCAATTTTTACGGGACACAGCACCCTTTTCTCTGTTTACACACTGAACATAAATCCTCTTACTTTTCTTCCCTTTCGGTCGGAGCTCAATGATGCTCCTTGGGCATGCCTTAACACAAGCTCCGCAGGCAACACATTTGTCCTCCGATACAACCGGTAATCCGGTTTTTTCATCTATGAAAATTGCGTCAAATGTACATGAAACAACACAATCTCCAAGTCCGAGGCATGAATGAGGACACCCGCTTTCACCGCTGAACAGATTATGTGCAAATGTACAAGTAGTTGGTCCATCATATTTAATTTTTGCTTTTGCATTTTCAAAAGTACCGTTGCAACGAACAACTGCAATTTCAGGATCCTTTTCAACAGCCTCAACCCCGAGCAAAGGTGCTATATCAGCAACAAGAGCATTTCCTCCAACCGGACAACTGAGTCCGTCAAAGCTCTTCGCTTTGACAAGTGCCTCTGCAAATGCACGGCATCCTGCAAGTCCGCAACCACCGCAATTTGCTCCAGGTAACATTTCAGCTACCTCATCTATCAAAGGATCTTCTATAACTTTGAACTTCTGTCCTACAAAAAATATGATTATTCCAAAGAGCAATCCCAAAGCTCCCAAAACGATTAATGCGATAATAATTGAATTCACCTTGTATGTGTTTTTTATTACGGAGCAAAAGTATGATTTTTTTAAATAAATTAAAAAAAATCAAAACTGTTTGGAGTGAAAATTATTCAATTTGTCATAATTTATCATTATTTAGAATAAATAAAAATTTATGTGCTTTTGTTTCAGCTATTCACCTATGAGACAAAAAATTTCAATTGCAGAAAACTGTATAAAAAAAATCATTTATTTTTGCCAGATTAAAAATTTAAATAACTCAGATATGGAAAGAGATGTTATGCTTATTTACATGAGTACAAGACAGGAAACAGCAGAGAAAGTACAGAAAATTCTTACTGGTTGGGGATGCTATATTAAAACACGTCTGGGAATCCATGATGGTGTTTTGGATAAATGTACAGATACAGGATTGGTTTTTCTTGAACTTGTTGGAGAAACTGAAAAGCACAAAGAGATTCAAAGAAAACTGAATCTGGTTAAAGGTGTTGATGCACAGTTAATTACTTTAAAAATTTAGGGTGCTTAAAAGACAGGTTTTTACTGGATTATTCAAGCTTGTGAATCAGTTTGCAGATACTTTTGATTTATGATTTTGCAAGAATGATGATTCATCCTACAAGAAAGAAAGAAGGGGTATTGATAATGCCTGACGATGTATAAGTTGATTCATCAATAGTTGGTTCTGCCATCTTTATTTTTTTTATTAAATACACATGTTTAGCCGGTGATTGGATATTCCAAGAACATTTCAAAAATGTTCAGCACGTATTTCTTTACATTTTATAAAACAAACAGGCTGGATCATAAAAAAATCAGAAGAGTAAAAGTAGTAATTGAATTTGGTATTTGTAAAGAAAATTATCATTCAAATAAATAAGCAATTTTTTTGGTTTCAAAGTATTCTTCATCAAATAGCTCATGAAGATGAAATATTTTATATTTCATTCCCGTATTTTTCAGTTCATCAGTGAAATCACCACCTTTCAAATAGATAATACCATTTTTAAATTTGTTTTTTCCTGTTTTTAATAATTTCTTTTTTACAAGCTGAGTAAAATCCGGAAGTGCTGTCACTGCACGCCCGGTAATAAAATCAAATTTCTCATTAATTTTTTCAGCACGTTCATTCGAGCATCTCACATTGTTTAGCCCAATACTGGATGTAACATCTTCAACTACTTTGAGTTTTTTGCCCACAGAATCATTTAGAAGAAAATTGCATTCGGGCAGGGCAATGGCAAGTGGAATGCCCGGAAATCCTCCACCGGTTCCAACATCAAGGAAACAGCAGTCAGGAGCAAATGAAAAGTATTTAAGAATAGTTAATGAGTGTAAAACATGATTTTCATAAAAATTGTCAAAATCCTTTCTGGAAATGACATTGATTTTAGCATTCCAGTCATGATAAATTTCATAAAGTTTACTGAGTTTGGAAATCTGATCAGAGCTCAGAGTGTTGAAATATTTCAGGATGATCTGCATTTTTTTTGCTCACTGTAATTTTTTAATATAACCCTGTAATATGAAATCAAAAAGATGCATGTTACAGGAAATGTGAAATTTAACTTGATTATATTTGTACACAATCAATAAAAAACATTTTATTTTCTGGCTTCAATGAGAATTTCGAGCATTTTAATTGCAGCTTCAGAGATAATGGTTCCCGGTCCAAAAACAGCAGTTGCTCCGGACCTGAACAGAAATTCATAATCCTGTGGAGGGATGACTCCTCCTACAATGACCATAATGTCTTCACGTCCAAGTTTTTTCAGTTCACCAATAACTTGTGGAACAAGCGTTTTATGTCCGGCTGCCAGTGAAGAAACTCCAAGAATATGAACATCGTTTTCCACAGCTTGTTTTGCTGTTTCAGCAGGAGTCTGGAATAAGGGTCCAATGTCAACATCAAAACCCATGTCAGCATAGCCTGTTGCAACTACTTTGGCGCCTCGGTCATGACCATCCTGTCCCATTTTTGCTATCATAATCCTTGGTCTGCGACCTTCCATTGCTGCAAATTCGTCAGCCATGGCACAGGCTTTTTTAAATGAGTCACTATCGCCTGTTTCTGAAGAATATACTCCTGAAATTGATCTGATCACTGCTTTATACCTCCCGAATACTTTTTCACATGCCATAGAGATTTCTCCCAGAGTGGCACGTTTTCTTGCTGCTTCAATTGATAATTCAAGTAAATTTCCGCTGCCTGTCTCACATGCATTTGTTATAGCATTCAGTACAAGCTCAACGTCGTCATTGTTTCTTTCTGATTTGAGTTTTTCAAGTCGTTTGAGCTGGGCTTCACGAACTGCAGTGTTATCTACTTCAAGAATTTCAATGGGATCTTCTTTATCAAGTTTATTTTTATTCACACCGATGATTCTGTCTTTTCCACTGTCAATTCTGGCTTGTTTGCGGGCTGCTGCTTCTTCAATTCTCATTTTTGGGATGCCTGTTTCTATCGCTTTTGCCATTCCGCCCAATTCTTCTACTTCCTCAATAAGTTTCCATGCATTATGGGCAAGTTGATGAGTGAGATATTCCACATAATAAGAACCAGCCCATGGGTCAATTGCTTTGCAAATATCTGTTTCTTCCTGAAGGAAGATTTGTGTGTTACGTGCAATACGGGCTGAAAAGTCTGAAGGAAGAGCAATGGCCTCATCAAGCGCGTTCGTGTGAAGCGACTGAGTGTGTCCAAGTGCTGCAGCAAGAGCTTCAATACAGGTACGTGCAACGTTGTTAAACGGATCCTGTTCGGTAAGGCTCCATCCTGAGGTTTGGCTATGCGTTCTCAGAGCCATGGATTTTGGGTTTTTTGGATCGAACTTCCTGACGATTTTTGCCCACAACATTCGGGCTGCACGTAATTTGGCAATTTCCATAAAATGGTTCATTCCAATGCCCCAGAAAAATGATAAGCGTGGTGCAAAATTGTCAACCGGAATTCCGGCTGCAATCCCGGTACGGATGTATTCCATTCCGTCAGCCAGGGTATATGCCATTTCAATATCAGCAGTGGCACCTGCTTCCTGCATGTGGTAACCACTGATTGAA
>CAYMAZ010000040.1:0-14716 GCA_964388575.1 uncultured Bacteroidales bacterium
TCGGTTCTTTAAAATACAGTTACCCAGAGTTTACACAAAATTATTCACACTCCCTTATTATCCAACATTCAAGAGTATTATCAAAATTCAGATATTCAAACCAAACAATATATCATTGGTTCAATTTACCCAGATTTCTTCTATATTAAAGAAAAAAAACTTCGAACCACAAAAATTAATGAAGTAGTTTGTCTAATAGCAAGTGTAAATGGGGGTTCTGTAGAAAACAAAAAAGGACAACATATTAAAAAAAATGTGTTGTCCCTTAAAGTACCCAGAGCGGGACTTGAACCCGCACGACCTCAACGGTCACAGGATTTTAAGTCCTGCGTGTCTACCAATTCCACCATCCGGGCCTTTTAAAAAAAACCTCTCACCGTTTCTGAGAGGCTTGAGCGAAAGACGGGACTCGAACCCGCGACCCCGACCTTGGCAAGGTCGTGCTCTACCAACTGAGCTACTTTCGCTTTTTGTTTTGCAAAATTAAAACTTTTTTTTATTCAGAACATTTTTTGCAACTCATTTTTTACAAAAAAATCATTTTTTTTCAAAAGAAAAAATGTAAATATTTAATTATATGATTATTACAGTAAAATAATTTTTATTATCTTTGTAAATTCAATAAATTATCTTAAACTTAAAAATCCAAAATTATTAATTTATAAAACCTATTTTTAAAGAAATGAGTTCATCAAACACAAATTTTATTTATAATTCAAGACATTACAAAGATATTTCCTTATACAGGAGTGTTACAAAAGAAGAATGGAATGATCCCCACTGGCAACTAAAACATGCAATCCTAAATCCTGAGGATCTCAAACATATTGTTAAACTGAGTAACAAACAGCTGAGCATGATCCAATCAACAATCAGTGCAATGAGAAATGAGGGTAAAGAACCATTGAGGATTACTCCATATTACGCATCACTGATGCAGGAAGATCCATTCCATCCTAAAATGCTCGAGGGCGAACGTGAAGAAGAACGTCTTGATCCCATTTTCTGGCAAAGTGTCCCTACACCAGCTCATGTATTTTATCCGGATGCAGCAAAGGAAGAATCTATGTCGGAAGGCTCAAGAAGTTACGGTGCTGTCTATCAGCGATACCCAAACAGAGTAGCCCTTTTTGTGGGTTCTAATACAAACTGCGCATCCTATTGTACTCATTGTCAGAGAGCCAAATCTCTTGATAAAGATTCAACAGTGACAACCGAAGATATTAGAAAAGGATTGTTTTACATCAACCTAAATACAAACATTGATGAAGTCCTTGTCACAGGTGGTGATGCATTACAGATTAACAAACAACTGCTTGCATCGGTCTTATCTGAGTTAAGTAAAATTGATCATATCCGTTCCATCAGGATCGCAACGCGTGTCCCTGTTGTTATGCCAATGGGTGTTACTGATGAACTTCTGGATATTATTAAAACCAATGCCAATAAGTTTTCAAACGGTCTTCCAAAGTATGTGTACATAATGACACACCTGAATCATTACCAGGAGATTACAACAGAATTTCTTGAATGTATGCAACGAATCCATCATTGGGGTTTCACACCGCGAAACCAAACTGTTATGCTCAAACATGTAAATGCATATTACAGAACTCTTGCTGAAACTTTCAGACGAATGTTCTGGGCTGGACTTCATCCATACTATTTACTCCAGTGTCATAAAGAAAAAGGTATTGTTCATTTTATCACACCCATTCAGGTTGGAAAGATATACATAAAACACCTTCAGGGTTGGCTTTCCGGAACTGTCAGACCAACCTATGCTGCAAATGTAGAAGGCGGTGGTGGAAAAGTATTGCTGATGCCATCGGGTCATGACACACTGAACATGCTGCCGGATCTTGAGGCAAAACGTTCGAAACCCCATGCCAGAGTGCAAACGTGGGACGGAAAAGTCATCTCAGATTATGAAGCACTGGGACGTTGTTCAAAACCTGAATTTGATGAATCAATCAAAGTCATGGATGAATTCATCGGTCGTACAGGAGTTTATCAACCCAGTCTGATATTAACTGACCCGGAAGGAAAACCCATGTATGCAACAAATGTTCGGTTCCCTGATCTTAACAATGAACGTAAATCATTGATCCTGGATTATGACACTCAGGGTGAAGATGGTCTTCCGTGGTCAAATCCCGCAGATATTTCAGAATATCTTGATCAGGAATATTCCAAATCTCAAGGTGAAATAATGTAATTTCTTCCGCATATTTCACATCATTCGTATTTATTCATTATTCACATCATCTTTCAATTTGCTTACAAAAAATTTACAATTCACTCATAAAAGCAATGATGATTTTTCATAATTTTGCAAACTCAATTTATAAATATATTAATTAAACTCAATACAACATGGGAACAGTGAAACGCGTTTACACCTTCGGAGATAGGAGAGCTGAAGGAAAAGCAGACATGAAAAACCTACTGGGTGGCAAAGGGGCCAATCTTGCTGAAATGAATCTGATCGGAGTCCCCGTACCTCCGGGCCTGACGATTACAACCGAAGTATGTACAGAATATAACAAACTCGGAAAAGAACAAGTGATTGAATTACTTCGTGAAGAAGTTCAGCACGGTATCCGCAATATGGAAAACATCATGGGAGCAAAATTCTGTGACTCGCAGAATCCACTTCTGTTATCAGTACGTTCAGGAGCAAGAGCTTCAATGCCTGGAATGATGGACACAATACTGAATCTTGGACTGAATGATGAATCTGTTGACGGAATTGCAAGAAAATCCGGCAATGAACGTTTTGCATGGGATTCATACCGTCGGTTTGTTCAGATGTATGGAGACGTTGTGTTGGGAATGAAACCTGTTTCCAAAGAAGATCATGATCCATTTGAAGAGATTATCGATCATATGAAAGAAGAAAAGGGCATCGAACTTGATACCCAGTTAACAACAGACGATCTGAAAGAACTTGTAAAAAGGTTTAAAACAGCAGTCAAACAAAGCACCGGAAAAGATTTTCCTACTGATCCATGGGAACAGCTCTGGGGATCAATTGTTGCTGTTTTTGAAAGCTGGAATAATGAACGTGCAAATTTTTACAGAAGACTGAATAACATTCCCGATGAATGGGGAACAGCTGTAAATGTTCAGGCAATGGTTTTTGGAAACATGGGTACCACCAGCGGAACAGGGGTTTGTTTTACACGTGATTCGGCCACAGGTGAGAATATACTTACCGGAGAATATCTGATGAATGCTCAAGGAGAAGATGTTGTTGCAGGTATCCGCACTCCTCAGCAGATTTCCATTGAACAATCTCAGAGATGGTCAAAACTCGCCCAGGTTTCTGAAGAAGAAAGAAAAACCAGATTTCCTTCCCTTGAAGAAGTCATGCCCAAAGCATATCAGGAACTTGTTGATATCCTGAAAAAACTTGAACTACATTACAAAGACATGCAGGATATTGAATTCACAATTCAGGAAGGAAAATTATGGATGTTACAGACAAGAAACGGAAAGCGAACAGGTGGTTCCATGCTAAAAATTGCAATGGACTTCCATCGCGAAGGACTGATCAGCGAAACTGATGTTCTTAAAAGAATGGATCCGGCCAAGCTCGATGAGTTGCTCCACCCTGTTTTTGATCCTGCAGCTTTGGGAAAAGCCACCTCCATAGCAAAAGGATTACCTGCATCACCAGGCGCCGCCACAGGTCAGATCGTTTTCTTTGCAGATGACGCTGAAGCCTGGGCACAACAGAATAAAAAAACAATACTTGTTCGCGTTGAAACTTCACCCGAAGATTTGAAAGGGATGAATGCTTCTGAAGGAATTCTGACAGCACGTGGCGGGATGACTAGTCATGCTGCAGTTGTTGCACGTGGAATGGGTAAATGCTGTGTATCTGGTGCCGGAGGGATTCAGATTGATTATAAAAAACGTACATTAACAGCCAACGGCAAAGAATATAGAGAAGGAGACTGGATTTCTCTCAACGGAAGCTCAGGTGAAGTTCTGGAAGGCAAAGTTGCTACAGTTGATCCTGAAGTGAGTGGTGATTTTGCATTGCTGATGGATATTGCCGAAAAATATACCCGCATGTCTGTCCGCACAAACGCTGACACTCCCCTCGATGCAAAAGTGGCACGTGAATTCGGAGCAAAAGGGATCGGATTATGCCGAACTGAGCATATGTTTTTTGAAGGTGACCGCATCATTGCCATGCGTGAAATGATTCTTGCATCAGATGAATCCGGTCGCAGAAAAGCTCTTGAAAAACTGCTGCCCATGCAACGATCAGATTTTGAAGGCATCTTTGAAGCCATGAACGGATACCCTGTAACAGTTCGACTCCTTGACCCACCCCTTCATGAATTTGTTCCACATGATGATGCAAGCCAGAAAGAACTTTCAGAAGCAACAGGTATTCCCGTATCTGCTATCAAACAAAAAGTACATGATCTTCACGAACAGAACCCGATGCTTGGGCACAGAGGATGCCGTCTTGGAAACACATATCCTGAGATTTCCGAAATGCAGGCAAGAGCAATTATTGAAGCAGCACTAAATTGCAAAAAACGTGGCATCAAAGCTGTTCCGGAAATTATGATTCCACTGTCAGGAACACTGAAAGAGCTGAAAATGCAGGAAGACATTGTTCGAAGCACAATTAACACAGTTTTTGCTGAATTTAATGATACAGTTGAATATCTGTTTGGGACAATGATCGAAGTTCCACGTGCTGCTCTGACTGCAGATAAGATTGCTGAAAGCGCTGAGTTTTTCTCTTTCGGAACAAACGATTTGACTCAAATGACCTTCGGCTATTCTCGTGATGATATCGGCAAGTTTCTTGAAATTTATCTTGCTAAAAATATCCTGAAACAGGATCCTTTTCAGGTACTTGACCGAGAAGGAGTTGGGCAGCTTGTTAAAATGGGAGTGGAAAAAGGACGACAAACCAAACCTGAACTAAAAATTGGAATCTGCGGTGAACACGGTGGAGAACCTTCTTCTGTTGAATTCTGCCATATGGTGGGAATGAACTATGTCAGCTGTTCCCCATTCAGGGTTCCCATTGCACGTGTTGCTGCAGCACAGGCTGCTCTCAACCATCCTGATGATTCAAAAAAAAAATAAAAGAAGAACACAGGACCTTCAGGTGTAAGAAATGTAATAATCTCGTTATTCAGGAAAAACACCTCAAAAAGGATAAAGTTTTGAAAAAATCAGAAAAGAAAAAAAAAGATAAGAAAAACAAGAAAAAGAAGAATTAATCTGAGTAAAAAAAACTGTCTCAAAACTGAGAAATTATTTTTGACAGGCTTACATAAAAAACTGTCAGAGAACATCAGGAACTTGAGACAGTTTTTTTATGATTTCTTCAAGAAAATCAATTCAAATGTTGCATTTTTTTTATTTACTGATGCAATGATATCGCCCAAGAAACATAGCGGCATCAATAGAAAGGCGAACAATATCATTAGCAATATTCCGTACCATTTGATCTGAGGTGCATAGTTTTTGTTTCCTTTCAGCCGTTCAAAAAGCACATCTCTTTTATGAAACACGGTGTTGAGCATACTTTGCATTTCTCCATAGGGATTCTGTTCAGGGTCAAATCCCCGTGATGAAATCAGTTCAAATCCACGAGCGTTCATTTCAGTTATCAGGAGTTGACGTGAATAAAAGTGAATATGTCTTGGAGGATCCAGATGAAACCAGTTATGTCGATATTCACTGAATTGCCTACTTTCAATATTGGGAATCACGATCATCACAACTCCATCCTTTATGACGACCTTTTTCAACTGATCCATCACCTCAGCAGGATTGGAAATGTGTTCGAAAACATGTATATAACTGATTGCATCAAATGAGTTCGATCCAAAAAACCGTTCAATATCAGTCACAGTATGAATCCATGCTTTTGCCTTGAGGCGCTCTGATGCCCTGAGAGCTGTTTTTGCTGAAAGCTCAATACCATTCAGCTCAAAATTTCTATTAAGTTTGTGCAAATTCTCCAGAAATCTCCCGTTTCCGCATCCCACATCCATGACTCTTGCTCCGTGCTTCAAAAAACGAGCGAAACGTTTTGCACGCTTCGCAGAGAAAAAATTAATAAATCTGATAATAAACGAACTCCTGAATTTTTCCTTCTCTCCCGTCCCGTAATATGATTCATCATACATCCCTGTCAGCTCCTGCTCCTCTGGCAGCGGCCATATATAAACCAGTCCACAACTCAGGCATTGATGGAACCTGTGTACACCACCATACATATCCTCAGCCATCAAGAAGGACTCTGATTCTGCAGAGTGACAATTCAAGCATTGAGTTTGATGGTTCACTTTTCTGAAGATTTCATTTTGTAAATTTCAAAATCCCCCAAACTCCACAACTGTAGTCTGTGTTTTAGAGAAGTTGTGATTACTCCCGTACCGTATTTTACACTACGCCAGAAGTTGATTGAGGAAGCATCTTCAAAGTATCTTGTGGGACAAGTAATCTCTGCAATTTCATATCCGGCAAATAGAATTTGTGATAGCATCTGGTTATCAAACACAAAATCGTCTGAATTGACTTCAATATTAATTTTCTTCAGCACTTCAACTGAAAACGCACGGTAGCCGGTATGATATTCTGACAATTTTGCACCAATCATAATATTTTGAAAAACTGTCAGAACGCGGTTGAAAAAATATTTGTAAAATGGCATCCCTCCCTGAAGTGCACCCTTTCCCAAAATACGTGAGCCCAGAACGACCTGATAAACACCTGTTGCTATGAGATGAGCCATTGATGGAATCAGTTTTGGGGTATACTGGTAATCAGGATGCAGCATAATCACAATATCTGCTCCCAAAGTAAGAGCCTTGTTATAGCACGTTTTCTGATTTCCCCCATAACCTTTGTTCTTTTCATGAATAATGATATGTCTGATACCAAGTTTTGCAGCAACTTCCACAGTATTGTCCCGGCTGCAGTCATCAACAAGGATCACGTCATCAACAATATCAAATGGAATTTCACGATACGTATCAGCAATGGTTTTTTCAGCATTATATGCAGGAAATACAACAATTATTTTTTTACCATTGAGCATTCTTTATCCTGTTTATTATGGACTTTAAAAAATCAAACTTTTAAAATATGAAAACAAAATTAAAGTATTTTTCATAACAACTTATTCATATAAATTCCAGTATACATTTTCAGGTTTCCATTTATCCTTGGGTTGCTCAGCTCCTGTCGGGTATCCGATTGCAATCACATTTAAAGGAATAAGATGATCCGGAAGAAGACATACTTTTTTAACTGCATTGATTCTTTCCTCACGCGGAAATATGCCCATCCAAACAGCTCCAAGACCAATACCTTCTGCTGCAAGTAAAATATTCTGTGCAGCAGCTGAACAATCCTGAACCCAATAGTCAGGAACAGAAGTCAGAGCTTTTGTCAGATCACCGCAAACAATAATTGCAGCGGGTGCATCTTTCAAAATTCTGTTTCCACCAAGTTCTACTGCCAGACGATCAAGCACCTCACGACTGTCAATGGCAATAAAGGACCAGGGCTGGCGGTTCACGGCCGTCGGAGCAGCCATCCCGGCTCTTAAGAGAATTTCAAGTTTGTCTCTTTCAACTTTCTGTCCAGTATACTGTCTCACACTTTTACGTGAATGTATCACTGTCAGTACATCAGGGACATCCGGGATATTCTGTGCATTCATCTGAACGACGAATAGCATGCATATCAGAATAATGATCATTTTCATATTGTTTGGTTTTGCTACAAAAATATATAAAATCTGCGCACATTTCATAAGTACAAATAGAGTAACTTTTTTTTAAAATCATCGCTGATGCTTCTTTAAATTTTGTGATCAAGTAAAAAAACAAGAAAAAGACTGTGTAAATTTTGTATTTTTGAAAATGAGACAGCAACGGAAAAATTAATCCAAATATGACAAGCAACATCATCAGTCTTTTTGATCTGACACTGATTCTGGAATCTGTAATAGATGAGACGTTTGCAGGAAAATATTACTGGGTCACGGCAGAAATATCATCAATCAACATCAGGCGTGGACATTGTTATCTTAATCTTATTGACAAAGATGCCGGAAGTGCGTTTCCAAAAGCTGAAATGAAGGGAATTATCTGGCAGAACAATTTTGAACGAATCAATGAGAAATTTTCATCCATAACCGGATTTTCCCTGAAACAGGATATCACAATTTTATTTCTCTGTGTAACCAACTTCAGCCCCAGATATGGATTAAGTCTGAACATTGTTGATATAAAAGGGGAATTCACTCTTGGCGAGATGATGCAGGACCGGCAAAAAACCATTGAAAAGCTGATCATAAATAAATTGTATGACCTGAATAAGCAACAAATTATGCCACCGGTACCACAACGAATAGCAGCACTTTCCGCAATGGATTCCAAAGGATTTGAAGATTTTTTGAATGTTCTCAGAAACAACCCGTTTGAATACAAATTCAGTGTCAAATTATTTCCTGTGATGCTTCAGGGAAACAAAGCAGCTGAAAGCATTTCCAAGCAACTGAAAGTAATTGGACAACAACCGGAATTGTTTGACATCATTGTCCTTGTCAGAGGCGGGGGTGGAAATGTTGACCTGCATTGTTTCAACTCATATATTCTTGCTGAATCCATTGCCCTGAGCCCCCTTCCTGTCATAACAGGTATTGGGCACACAACCGATTTTACAGTTGCAGACGAAGTTACTGCTGTTCACAAGGAAACCCCAACAGCAGTGGCACAATATATTATTTCGCAATGTTCAGCATTTGAAGACACTGTGAATGACTTAGCCGGCAAACTTTCACGCCAGACTATCAGATTGCTTGATTATGAAGAAATGTATCTTGAAAAAGCTGCTGATGCAATTCAGTACAAACCATCTTTGATGTTCGGTAAAGAAAAAATTTATCTGAGCAGAGCAGTTGGAGCACTCACAGCAAAGTCTTTAGGAGTAATTAAAGTTGCTCTTGCTGAGACAGATACACTTGTTAAAGCAACACAAACAAATCTAAAGAGATACTTTAAAACCGAAAAAGAACAGTTGCAGTCAGGAGAACAATTTGTCCTGTCCCATGATCCAATGCTCATGTTAAAAAAGGGATACAGTATTACAAGATGTTCAGGTGTAACAATTAAAAACCCTAAAAACATCAGAACAGATGATGAAATTGAAACACTAACAGCCGGTGGAAAAATTATAAGTACAGTTAAATCAACAATACCTGAAAATGGAACAAATGAATTACAAAAATGCCAGAACTGAACTGGATCAGATTATTTCTGAAATTGAACGCGGTGATGCAGATATTGATTTATTGTCTGCCAAAATCAAACGGGCTGGTGAACTGATAAACTTCTGCCGAAATAAACTGAGAGAAACTGAAAAAGATGTTGAAAATATCCTGAATTCCTTTGAAAATAAAAACAGACCTTTAGAATCCAATGAAGATCAAGCATGAAAAAGCCTGTATATTCAGAACATATCAAACACTGGTCTTTGGATCAGGAATGTGTTTTTCTGAATCATGGTTCATTCGGGGCATGTCCGCAAGCTGTTCTGGATTATCAGTCAAAACTGCGAAAAAAACTTGAATCTCAACCGTTGCGTTTTATGATGCGGGAGCTTGAGTATCTCAATGCAGAATCAAAACAAATCCTGGCAGATTTTCTGAATGCAGATTACAACGATCTGGTTTTTGTCAAAAATGTAACTGAAGGTGTCAATACTGTCCTCAATTCAATTAAATGGCACACACATGACAGAGTGCTTATTACAAATCAAATTTATCCGGCATGCTTCAATGCTGTCATGTACTATGCCAGAAAATTCAATTTTGAAGTTGATGTTGCGGAAATCCCGTATCCTCTGACAAACAGTCGTGAAATTATTCGCGCTGTACTGAAATGTATCCGGCCTGACACAAAACTTCTGATACTGGATCATATTTCATCAACTACATCAATTGTATTTCCTGTTTCAGAGATTGCGGCAGCACTGAAAGACATTCAGATTCAAATTCTTGTTGACGGCGCACATGCGCCGGGAGCTATTCCTCTTAACATGAAAGAAACAGTAGTTCATTATTACACGGGGAATTGCCACAAATGGTTGTGCTCACCAAAAGGGGCAGCATTTTTGTGGGTCGATCCTGCATACCAGGACTGTATCTATCCGCTTGCCATCAGCATGATCAATTCACGGGGTAACGATTTTCAGGATAGATTCTACTGGACTGGCACACAGGACCCAACAGCACATCTTTGTATACCTGCTGCAATTCAGATCCTCAAGCATATAGCGGGGACAGATCTTCATCATATTATGAATCAAAACAAACAACTGAACATTAAAACAGCAAAAATCATATGTGATGCACTAAACATTTCGTTTCCCTGTCCGGAAAATTTACTATCTGCAATGACTTCTATTCCTCTTCCTGATCTGAAAACAAAGCATGAAATTAATTCTCCTGATCCCTTGCAGGAAAAGCTATACAAGACCTATCACATTGAGATTCCGGTGATGAAGCAAATTGACAGCGAACAGCGTTTTCTGAGAATCTCATGTCAGCTTTACAACCATATCTCTCAATACAGGTATCTGGCAGATGCACTCATAGAAATCGGAGAATTATAGCTTTACAATCCTGAATGTTTCCTGAAAGCCATTTTCTGAAGCAAGGCGTATTAAATAGATTCCTGATTGAAAAGTGGCAACAGGTAACAGAATTTCATTATATGCCTGATAAATTTCCTCTTGCATATTGAATAGAACTCTACCTGAAAGATCAATGAGAGTGATATCCAATTTCTGTATTATATCTGAATATACTGAGAGTTGCAGAATGTCATCAACAGGGTTTGACAAAGTTATCTTATAACTTGATTTTGCCATTTCACCTGTTGACACAGGAGTTTGATTGATTTTAAGATCAAGATATACCGGAAGGTGATCTGACATGTCATACAAAGCCTGAATGACATGCGCCGGAGCAGAAGTATTTTGAGGACTATCTGTAAGAGCTTTGTCAAAATGTAATCCGTCCTGCCCCATAGTGGTATAAGAACCAGCAACATATTGCATGCGGTATGTGTCCATTATAACCGGAAGGCTGACCATAATAAAATCAAACCTATCATCCAGGCCTCCACCAATAAAACAATCTGTTGATGTGTGTGTTGACTGTGTGTGATATGCAGCATATGTGGGATTCCCACTCCAACTGCCAACTTTATTGACAGGGTCATAGAGTCTTATGTTAGAATTGGGATTATTGATGATTCGCTGAAAAGCTGCCTCTGATGAAGTATACAGGTTAAAATCTCCCTGAAACAGAAAATTTGCCGGATTGGGAAGTGTCGCAATATGGTTCATAACCAAAGCAGCTTCATAATCTCTGTTTTGTTCATTCTGACTACCACTCCCAGATGACAAATGGGCCACAAATAATGTGAGAGAAACTGTATCAGTTGACCAGGCAAGTTCTGGAGATTTATAAAACATTCTATATACATTAATATCCCTGTCTCCGCCGACAAGGGCGTATGAACCTGTTATTCCAAATTTCTCAGAATTATAAAACATACCATTCACAATACTTGTATTGCTGAAATTTGTAACAGGAGCCCTCTGATATACGCTTACTCCATTCACATTCAGAACAGAATCCAGGATCATCTGATGATAGACTCCACTATTACTTATCTCATTTACAGTTAAAATGTCAGGCTGAGTATGATCAATGATCTTTCTCAAAGCATCATTTTTCACCTGAAGATTGTTGTTTGTCTGGTTGCAAAAAGAATTGTTCACACCATAATACAAAAGATTGTAATGCATCACCCTGACAGTATCCTGAGCTTGTATTATTAATGTGGTAACTGTGAAGAACAGTGTGACCAAAAATCCTTTTACCATAGTATTCATATTATGAAACCTGCAAAGTTACACAAATGTTTCACATGACACTGAGTAAAAAATTTTGCACCATTTAAAACGTTGCTTTCACCTGTAGGGTTGATTTCATCTGGAATTCAGTACAATAAATGCATTTTGCTGTTATTTCTCCACCCAGCACGACTCTCATATTCAACAAAATAAATCTTCAGGTCAGCTCGACTTTCATAGTCCACAAAATAAATTTTCTTTTTTGCACGACTTTCATAATCAACAAAATACCATTTTCCTTCGTTACCTGTAGCCCGGCTTTCATAATCAACTTTGTATACACACAGGTCAGCACGACTCTCATAATCTACTACAAATACCTTCACATCAGCACGACTTTCATAATCAACAGAATATACTGTCTGTGAAAATGCAAGTGAGGCCATCATTATCATTACTACAAACATAAAATTTCTTTTCATGTTTAATTATTTAAAATTCTTTGAAAATAAGCAAAAACTGTTCCCAATTCCTGAAACATCGTTCATGACAATGAGAATTATGTATGAGTTATCACTAACTTTGCAAAACTGTATTGAACAAGCGACACAGCAACATGTTATATAAAAGCTATACTGACTTTTTAAAGAACAAGTTCGGCAACAGGGTTCAGAAACTTTCTGTGCACGCAGGATTAACATGTCCCAACAGAGACGGAACAAAAGGGACAGGAGGCTGCATCTATTGTCTGAATGAGGCTTTCACTCCTTCTTACTGTAAAGCTGAAAAACCTATCGGACAGCAACTCAGGGAAGGCATTGCATTCCATCGCAACAGATACAGACGTGCATCAAAGTATATAGCATATTTCCAGTCATTTACCAACACCTATTCAGATCCTGCACATCTAAGGAACATGTTTGAGGAAGCACTTTCTGAAGAACTTATTGCTGGAATTACTGTTGGGACACGACCGGACTGCGTGACCAATGAGATTGCTGAATTATTGAGTTCATTTTCAGAAAAAATCTTCATTAAAGTTGAACTCGGCATTGAATCTGTTTTTGATGATACTCTGAAATATATCAATCGAGGCCATAAAATGAAAGATACATTTCAGGCTCTGAAAATTTTAAATACATTCAATATTCCTGTAGGTGGTCATTTTATTCTTGGACTCCCGGGTGAAGATAAAAACAGAATTTTGCAAACTGCCTCAATTATTTCAGAGCTCGGATTATTGTCAGTTAAGCTGCACCAACTTCAGATATTCAGAAAAACCGAGTTGGAAAAAATGTATCAAGAGAATAAAAATTCAATTCATCTTTTTGAACTCAGTGAATACATCGACATTGTCATAGATTTTGCAGAGCTGCTGAATCCTGAAATTTACATCGAACGATTTGCGGGGGAAGTCCCACCCAGATACCTCGTCGCTCCTGACTGGGGAATGATCAGGTATGATCAGATTTTACAAAAAATACAAAACAGATTTATTGAACGACACACATACCAGGGCAGGCTCTATTCATCCAAAACAGACATCTTACTGTTTACTCTTTCATAGGACGGGCAGGATTTTGCCTCATCGTTTGTGAATTTTTTTTCAGCAATTTCATCGATCTCTTCAAGAATTTTAACCAGTTTTTCAATTTCTGCGATATCCTCCTCAGTAAAACTTTCCCAGTCCCTATCCCCTTTGAGGACAATGATCTCATCAACCACAATTTCAACAGCATCAACGAAATCACAAACTGTTTTCAATTTCGATACATCAATATCTTCTGCTTTTTTTGGCTTTTGAGCGCCACACGACACAATAATAATTGAAACTAGAATCGCCGACGAGATAAAAATAATTAATTTCTTCATTACAACGAATTTATGAATTTGTGAAACAAAGATATTATAAATCTCAGCTTAAACCAGATTTTTCAACAAAAAACTATTATAAATCCACAAACCAATATTATTCTTTGACAATTTTTTGATTTAAAACCTGGTCATGAATCAGAACCTTCAATATAAAACAACCTGAAGGGAAATCAGATAAATCTACAATAAATTGATTATTATGTTTCTGATCACCTTTAAACACAAGTCTTCCTGTTAGATCAAAAATTTCAACCCCTGTGATTTCAGAGCCTTGTGACTCAACAACAAACACATCCGGAAAAGGATTTGGGAACACACTCAAGATGCCTGAATCAAGCATGATATGCGTTTGAATTCCTGTAATAACAACAGCCATTGTTTTTACATCAGTCTGAGAGCAATGAATAGCGTGAAGTGTAATGTTGTAATTACCACCTGACACATAGGAATGGACAGGATTTTCATCAACTGAGGTACTCCCGTCACCAAAATCCCATAAATATTCATCTGCATTTACAGATTCATTAAAAAATTCAATGTTCAGTCCGTTCAATTGAAATGAGAAATCAGCTTTGGGATCATATTCTCCAATATACCAGGCAGATAGTGTATCAAAAACAACATGTTTTACTGCAGACTTTATCAAATCAGCATCACCACCTGTCAGTGAGCTGTTAAAGCTGATATATATTGGATCCTTTCTGAATATTGAAGTATAAAAACACACTGCTGCAGCATATGTCCCGGCCACAGAAGGATGACTTCCATCAGATGAATACAATTCAATTCCTGGATGATTTTCTCTGAGAAACCTCCATACTGCGCCAACAGGTGAAACAACCGCATCGTTCATGTCGGCCATCATCATGTAGCGCAGATATAATAAACTGTCCATCCCTTCGTAGGTACATACCGGTGG
>CAYMAZ010000040.1:14726-30622 GCA_964388575.1 uncultured Bacteroidales bacterium
CAATTCATTGCATCACCGTTTTTGCGGCCCCATGTCATAAAAAACATCGTTTCAACGCATGGATTGTACTCATTGATGATACTATCCAGAATCTGTGCATATGGAAATACATCGTTCTGAACCTGATTGATGGGAAATGAAGGCAGCTGACTCTGCTCCTGTAAAACTACAACATCCCAGTTGCCTGTCATAATTTTTGTCAGTGTTGTCTGATTTGAAGTATGTTGTTGAAAAGTGTATCCTCCTGGAGTGCTGCTGTCAAAAATAACAGTGTCGCCTTGTGACAATGCAACATCAGACAACATCTGGGGCAGGTTGTTTGAATACGTGTAGCTGTTCCCAATAAATAACACATTATTAACCTCCTGTGAATATGCAATTTTTAAAAGAATTATAATAAGAACTGAAAAAATGAGTCTGTTATTCATTGTTTTACAAGAAAAAATTAAAAATTAAAATTCCCCGTAAAATTAAAATAAAATTTCTCTTTCAAAGAACAAATTCTATAAAGGATCGATCTGAATAAAGAAAGAAACTCTTTTTATTAGTTCTTGATTATCTTTAAATACTTTTCAAAATTCACATTTTCAAATTTGATAATATACATTCCCAGTGTCGGATCGAAGCGAAGATTCATTTGAACAACTGATTCATCAAACTGCTTTCTGAACAATTCTGCCCCCTGCAAATCTGTGATTGAAATTGAATAACTTCCAGCAATCATTTCTTCAGGAATTATTATGCTAATTTCATCAACAAAAGGATTCGGAAAAACCTGAAAATTATTTTCATTTTCAGGATCAATAATATCCAGAATTGTAATCTGATAACACTCAGATGTGTCAGTACATCCATTTTCAGAAACAATCAACGCATAAGAACCGTTTACTGACGGTGCAAAAACAAAATTCGTTTCTCCCGAAATTGCTGCAAAATTATTATTACAATCAACCCATTGATAAGACCCTGCATTCAAATTATTACTATGTAAGACATTTCCAAATACAGAAACACTGACATCAGGTGTGAAAACTGTCAAATCTGTAACAACTATGATGCTGTCATTCAACTGTGGCTGTTGAACAATATCAACAAATATTCCGGTTGAATGATATATGCTGTTTCCGACAATCAAACTGTCACCCTCACAAATCATATGTTCTTCAAATAAATATGTAAAACATTCAGAAATTGCAACACATCCCTGGTCGTTAACAACCAATGCATATGAGCCAGTTTCTGTTGGGGTAAACGAGGCAGATATTTCTCCCTGTAGGGGAATGAAATTATTGTTGCAATCTACCCATTGAAATGAATCAGCATTTACATTATTACTTTGAAGAGAGAATCCTGAGATTGCAACACCAGCATCAGGTACAATAACGTCCAGATAGGTCAGAACAATGCTGTCATTAAGGGTTGAGTCAGTTAAAACATCCATATAATGACCTGAATTGTAATAAACACTGCTTCCGACAACCAAACTATCGCCTGAACAAATGGTGATGTTTTGTGAGGTCACTCCTGAGAAAAACCCAAAAGAAAAAACACCAACATCACTGACACCGGAGTTTGATGAAACTGTTCCATTTCCGTTTCCACTGCAGGTTCCGGTGGCTATAGAAGAAATATTCACCCAGGTATTATTGTTCCAGTATGCAATTGTAAGTTCATTACAATCTGAAACAGCACTCTCAAATGCATCATTCCAGTACAATGTGATCTCCGGAGATGAATTACCAGATAATTGCTCAAGATTCCAATATTCAATATTACTGACAGCACTCAAAGGGCTATTCACAGGCATCAGAGTTGAGAAAGAGTCATTAAAATACTCTGCTAGAAATTGTACTGAAGGTGAATTCGGAGCTCCGATAGAAATTTGCATCAATTTGTTGTTTTTTCCAACAGGAAATGTAAATGGGTCATCTCCGGTTTTTGTCATCGGCCCACTTACAAAAGAAATATTACTCTCACCTCCTATTGTTGAATTGTCATCCATTTCAAGTAAAGAGGCAGCACTTGTATGAACAATACCGTTATTTAACTGCAAGTGATTGTTTACATTGACCGGAATCTGAAAAACAACTCCTTCCTGCGATGTGTTCTCGATGTTCACATTGTGTAAAACATATGAACCTGTTCCAGTTAAGGTTTGTAATTGTAAACCATTAAATTCCACAGTATTTAAATTTGACTGTAGTAATCCGCTTTGTGTTAAGTTTCCACTGACTCTGATGATCTGAGGATTCAGGTGATTCATAATCCCTTGTGATTCAATAGTTAAATTGTGAAACTGATAAGAACCTGCACCCTGGATATTTGTTGTTCCTGCAAAATTAATCAATCCACTATCAGCATGAAATACTCCCTCATTTAAGAATGTATTTGACCCAATAAAATGAATCTCTGAATTTCCAGATTGAACAATACTATCTGCAAGATACAGATTTTCAATGAGACTACCGGAAAAATTCAAGATTGCATTTCCATCAACTCTTAAATACATATTCACCGTACTCAAAGGAAAATTCTGAATGAGCCCTGTAATGTTTGCTATACCTCCATTTAACAATACCTTTGGTGTTCCTGAACCGGGAATTTCTCCAAACCATATAAGATCACCGTTCAGATTCAAAGTTCCTCCGTCCATTTTGAATACAGGTTCAAAAACACCTGATTCATTTTCCAGTTCCAGTTCTCCGTTCACAGATAAAGTCCCTCCCGTCATGTGAAAAAGACAGGAGCTACTGATGTTGCCGTCAGCAAGAGCCATGGTTTCTCCAACAGTAATAATTCCATCATGAAAATAAAATATCCCTCCAAGATCAAGTAATAATCTTTGCCCGGTTGTAACATTTCCGTTATTCATCGTTGTAATGCTTCCATCACCTGTTATAAATCGCTGATTTACATTGAGATTTCCATTATTAATGACCATCTGTGAACCGAGGTCCACAATCAGACGATTTCCAACTTGCATAGCTCCGCTGTTTAATATCAAAACACTTCCCGGATTAGTAATCTCCAAATTGTCTGATGTACTAATATTTGCATTTACAGTGAGTTGCCCACCGTTCATTATTTCTATTGTCTCAGGTGTAAATATCGAATTTGTGTTTATTTCTGGGTGTACTGCTGCACCTGAATAATTGATTGGATTTATAATTATTGCTGTTCCGCTTGTTGGTGCTGATGACCAGTTTGCGACATTATTCCAATCAGAACTAACATTTCCTGTCCAGTTTTGTGATACAGTAATCTGATTCATAAAAAATAGAGATATCGATACTAAAATTATTGACTTCATGTATATTGTAATTTATTTATTTAAATACAAAATTACAATTTTATTTTTAATAAGTTTAAATTAAAATGTTTAGAGACTGTTAATAAAGCATTATCCCTTGAACCTTAATCACTTTTTCAAATTTTGCAAAATGATTATATTTAATTTTCAATATATAAATTCCCGAAGGGAACAAAGAAAAGTCAACACTAAGGACATTTTGATTTTCAAAATAATAATCTTTTAATTTCTGACCAGTTACTGCGTACAATTCCAAAATGACAGGTTGATCAAAACTGAAATCCAGAAGAAAAACATTCAGAAAATCCTATACAGGATTCGGAAAAATGTTCATTTTAATAGAATCAAACTCAACATTAATATTTGAAACTGGGTTGTTCAATCTACTGAAAAAAATATCGCCCATGGGATCAATTACGGATGATGTGTAGGCGACATAGGTCATCTGATCATCAGTTGCGAGTCCCAGGTATTCTCCAAACCAAATCCCTTGAGGTGTATTCGGTGATTGAAAGCTTAAACTGTTTATCTTACTATTTGGACTGAACGATAATCCACCGTCAGTACTTGTACAAAAATAAACATCACAAAGAATATCCGCGGGGCTGTTTCTCCTGTCATACCATGCAACATCTATCGTTCCATCGCTTTTTAGTTCCATCCAGGGCATGATCTGGTCGCAAATTGTCATATCGTCATTTATTTTAAGTGGCTGACTCCAGGTCAAACCACCATCATCAGACCTTACGAGAAAGATATCAGCTTCGTCACCTCCGATAACATTTGCATGTTCCGCATAGGCTATGTATAATCTGTTGTAAATGAAAGGATGTGTTCTGAGTACAGCTGCACCTTTTGCCCTGATATCACTGAGACTGTTCAGATAAATCGGGGGCAGAAGGATTGTGTCGACCATTATATCAGTGCCCCATGTTAAACCACCATCTGTTGATTTATCAAGATACAATATCCCTTTTCCCCCTGATGTAACGTCATAATCAATCCAAAGCACATAAACATCACCATTTGAAGAAATATCATGAATCGGCATATTTGCCATATTACTTATATTGTCATTGATTCTGAGTGGTGTTGAAAAAGACAATCCTGAATTCGTTGAATAGGAAAAATATACGTCACTATAGGGTTGGGGCATGTACCAACCTCTGTCTTTAATCCAAGTTGTATAAAGATTATTTACATATGGACTTGACTGGTGTTTATCACAACGGATCTGGCAACGATCATTATATCTGTAAAAAGAATCACCAACCCCACTCGCAGTATTATCTATAGAAACAGTGACATTAGAGCCCCAGGATAATCCACCGTTTGCAGATTTGTTAACAAACAAACCACTTATAGGCCCTCCGCTCCAATTATTGTCTGTTGCAATATATGCAGCATATACATTTCCCAAATTATCAGAAGAGACCGAAGGATCAAAGGCATCAATCATGTTTACACCTGTAAAGGGGTTTATTGGATATGGCAAATTAGATGATATCCAATTTTGTCCTCCGTCAATACTATATGCGACTCCAAGACCGGGTCCCCCTGCCAATGGATGATCATTGAATGCTGCAACAATTGTATTATACACAGGCACCAATGTCAATGATATCTCATTCTGACAGAAAGAAAGTGCAGGATCTGGCTTAATTATTACACTTCCGGGTTGTGGCTCACCAATGTATACACAGTAATCCTCAACTTCTCCTTCAGGTGCAAGGCCGGTGAAAGAGAGGTTCAATGCTAATGAAGCTCTGAATCGGGCAAAAGTATGAATTCCGGTTACTGCATCATTTGGCACAAAAAAATTCAGTGGATTCCATCCTGCATTTAGCAAAATATTTGTAAAGATTTGATCTGTAGGATCAGTCCAGTTTCCGTTGCCCTGAAAATCAATCCATGCATTCAAAAACAATCCGGATATTGATGAAAATACCTGAACTTGATAATTCTGTCCTGGAAGGAGCCAACCAGAAAACAAAACACCATCTTCATCATCCAGTAAATTGTAATCATCTCCCATGGACATCATGGCCTGCTGTGAATCAATCTCACCATCAATCAGTAATCCCAGAATAATGTTCTGATTAATTTGATGTCTAGCTCCATTTCCTAAAAGATAAGAAGGATACATTGGATCCGGGGCATCTCCGAAATCCATAATCTGCGACTGAGCACATTGAGAAATATACATAAAAAAAATGCATATTACAGCAATCATAACTGATTTTGTTTTCATGGCATTAAAAAAATGATGATGTTTTGATTTTCATGGGCTTTGATGCAAATATACAAACAAATCAGCACAATTGCAAATATTTATACGATATTTAATGTAAATATTATGTTAAACCTACCTCTTTTAACGACCGAGGGTGTTTTAACATTCAATTAGGCTACCTGTGAAAAAATTCACTAAGTTTGCTGAAATTTTCTAAAAATGCTGAACCGATGTGTTGCCAGTTTTATATTTACTTTCATAATGTCGGGCTTAATTTCTGCACAAACTACAATTTTTGAAAAAACGACAGAACATTTTCAAAAGGTTTCACATGTTCAGAATCCAGAAAATTCAGAACTAATTTCGAACTACATTATCAGTGAAATTGCGCGTTCAATTCCAAAAAGTTCCGAGGTAACCAGTTTTTCGGTTGAGTTTTTATCTATGATTCGATTGAAGCAACTTGATTCAACGACATATTCAGTTTTTGGGGAACTCAAAGAAATGAAGTTTTCCGGAGACATGTTGTATCGGAATATTCATATTTCTGAGATACTCAAACCCGATTTTGCAGATTTCAGGGTCATTATTATGGATGCCCTGAATCCTGAAGTCATTGTATTTGAAAAGAATTTTCACAACGTGAAGTTATCGGACAACCTGGGGTATTTCACTATTCTTCAGACTGAATTCATTGATTCGCGCGCAAACAAACAATACGCTGCATCATTTGAAGATCTGAAACTGGTATGGGGAGAGCCGGTCAGGGAAAGATTTATGAAAATGAGCACATTAATCAACGAATATTTCAATGCAGATCAGACACTTGATAAATTAAACTTCTCTTTGCAAAGTATAAATATAACACAACTTGAGCGCGTGGCTTTCAATAACATTGTTCTCAAAGATGTGGAAAAAGAGCTTAACACACTAAATAAATTCAATTTTCCCACCGAACTCAATCTTTTTTATTCAGATCCCATCGGTTTTATTCAAAGATTGGAAAAGTTGCAACTTGAAGCGGGTCAGTTAAGATTTCACATCAACAAACACCTTGAGCAACTTGACCAGTTATTTTTTGAGAAGGGAATGCAAAAAATTGAAGCTGAAAAGTTTGATTCCGCAAGATATTACTTCCGAAAAGCGACTGAATATAATCTCGTTTTCGTTCCGGCACTGCTAGAGTTAGCTTATCTGGATTACCAAATCGGCCATCTTGACAGTGCTGCCTCCAGATTGCATTTTATCCATGAATACACACTGGTTTCTCCCGAATATCAGTACAGACTTCAGGAAGTCAGCCGAATGATTATCAATGCGATAGAAGAAAGTGTTCAGAAAAGAATCAAGTTGGAAAACTATGTTGAAGCTGAATATCTTCTGAATTATGCAATCAAAATCTGTAATCAGTTTATACAGGCCGATTGCAGTGAGACCATGGAAAAATTAATGGCCCAGATCAAATTCGGGCTTTACAGATCATTTCTTATCGTGATTGACAAAGCAATTGAGCACAAGCGCTTAGAAATAGCATCTTTGTATATTAATCATGCCCTGAATTATCAGAAGGATAATTCTGATTATATTATAACTCCGGCCGAAGCAGAACAATACAGAGATAGGCTGTTCAATGCAACCATAATTGAAGTAGAACAATTAAATGCACAAAAACAATTTGTCAAAGCACTTGAACTTGTCAACAGGATTGAACAGATGTGTGATACCGTTCCGACGCTGAACAGAGCAAGGATCATTGAGCCGAAAACAAGAACCCTGCGTTCACTTTACAATGAACGTCTTGAAATTATTGAGCAGGAAATATTGAAAGGGAATTTTATTGCTGCAGAAACCAGAATGAAACTGCTGACTGATTTTATCAATACTTATCCTGAGATTGAAATTGACTTCAGTTACACAAAAGCAGAGCAGGATATTCAGACTCATTACTATCATTCTGCCATTTCAGAAGCCTTAACAAATATGCAATATGAATTTTATGATGTTGCAATCAGTCACTTTCAAAATGCATATGAAGTTCAGGAGCAATTCAACCTTAAGAAATACCCAAAAATTGATTCACTTTATAGGATTGCAGCTAAGCCTGTATTACTCAGCCAATACAATAAACTCATTTTTGAAAGTTCACAACTTCCAGCTGATGAACTTCTTAAATTACAGGCAATGTATTCTGAAATGAGCATGAAAGCCGGACTCTCCCATTCTGACACAATTCTCATTTTACAACAAAGATTGTCAAATATTGTTCGTCTGATTGTATGTGATCAACTACATGAAAAGATACAATTGAAAAGAGAAGAAGCTGAGAATCTGATTCTGATGCACAATTTTAAAGAAGCAATGGTACAACTTGAAGAAGCAGCTGACTTGAGCAAATCAAATGCAACTTGTCAGTTTTCAGCGGAAGAGATAATTGAGTTGCAGAATAAATTGCTAACCGGAATTGAATGGCAAAACAACATGGAAAAATTAATAGGAATACTGAACCGGGAACAATGGGAGGAAGCCATCAGTCTCTATCAGACCATTGATCGGTTAAGCAGTACTCAGTCACTGTTCATGTGGGGTGTTGAACGAACTGAATTGTCTGAATTCATAACTCATCAAAAAAACACAGATTTTTTACTGGTCGGTTTTGAACATTTTTATGAGAAAAAGCAATATGATGATGCATTTAAAATGCTGGAAAACCTTAAGTCACTTAAATTTCCAGCTGAAACGACCCATGAGCAGCAAATAAAACTTGGTAACAAACTTGCTGTACGAGATAAAATAGCAAATCCGGGAGCAAACTTCAAAATCAACATCCTAAAATATACCGAAGGAGATGAATATTTTTTGTATTTTAGCAAATCCTATCGAAAAACCTGGAGAAAAAATTAAAAACACAAAACATATGAAAAAGCTATTGTTAATCAGTAATTCGACAAATGCGGGAGAAGCATATCTGGGCTGGCCGCGTACTTACATTAAAGATTTTTATGAAAGCCACGGAGTAAAAAACATTTTGTTTATTCCTTATGCTGGTGTTAATCTTTCAGCCGAGAGTATTGAAAAATCATTTAGTGTTTATGAACAAAAAGTTGCCGGGGTTTTCAGTGAACTCGGATTAAATATTACCTCAATTCATAAATTTGATGATCCAGTTGCTGCAGTTAACAATGCAGAAGCTGTTGCTGTGGGGGGCGGAAACACATTTCATCTGGTTTATATGATGCACAAAACAGGAATTATGAATGCCATTCGGGAAAGAGTGCTGAACGGTATGCCCTACTCAGGATGGAGTGCAGGTTCCAACGTCGCATGCCCAACCATGAAAACAACCAACGATATGCCCATTACTGAACCTGAATCATTCAATTGTCTCAATCTTGTACCGTTTCAGATAAACCCACACTATCTTGATGTCAATCCTGAAGGACATGGTGGAGAAACACGTCAGCAGCGAATTGAAGAATTTCTTGCTGTCAACCGTGATATAAAAGTTGCTGGACTCAGAGAAGGAACATTACTTCAGATTGAAGGAAATAATATCAAACTGATGGGAGAAAGACCCATGATCGTTTTTGAATACGGAAAATCCCCGGCAGAATTCAGCAACATTCAGGATATTCAGTTTTTACTCACCTCATAAGTTAAATATCTATGAATCCTGAAAGCTGGGACGAAAGATACTCTGCTGACGAATATGTATATGGAAAAGAACCCAATGAATTTTTCAAGCATGTTATTGATCAGACCCATTCTGGCCGATTACTCATTCCAGGAGAAGGAGAAGGCCGGAATGCCGTGTATGCTGCTCAGCGTGGATGGAATGTCGATGCTTCTGATATCAGTAAAAATGCTATGAATAAAGCATTAAAGTTAGCAAGGGAGAAAGATGTTCAAATCTCATTTCAGGTTGAAAATTTCCTCTTCTTTCAGCCAAAAACAGATTATTACAACCTGACTGCACTGATATTTTTTCATATCCCAAGGCAACAACGACGAATTCTGTCAGTAAAATTATGGGACTCTTTGAGACCCGGAGGGAAACTTGTAATGGAGGTATTTTCAAAAGAACAGTTAAAATACAACTCAGGAGGACCACAAGATGCCAACTTATTATATTCTGAACAAGATATTCTGACTGATTTTCCATGTTTCAAACCAGAATATCTTGAAACTCTTGAAAGAAATATTAAAGAAGGTATCTTCCACAATGGAAAAGCCAGTGTAGTTCGTTTTATAGGAACTAAATAAATTTTGTGAAAGAAGTCAAAGAAATAGTTGAACAATACCAGGTAACTGATCATCCTCTGACTCTTGAACATTTAAGAGTACTCGGAGGGGCAAACTATTTCAGTGGAGGTCCTGTTATTCATATGCGGGTCAATCTCAATGAATACGATGAAATCTTCACGAATGATATTTCGGGCTTTTACGAAAAACTTGCAATGACATTACCGACACTGATAGAGCATCATTGTTCCGAAGGTGTTCGGGGCGGTTTTTTTATTCGGGTTCAGGCAGGAACCTTGCTGGGCCATGTAATTGAGCATGTTGCTATTGAACTTCAGGCACTTGCAGGAATGAATGTGTCCTTTGGAAAAACCCGAAGCACACTCAAACAAGGCGTTTACAATATCGTTTTTCGTTTTTCCGATGAATATGCCGGATTATTTGCAGGAAAAGCAGCAGTTAACCTTATCAACGCTCTGCTCTCCGAAAATGAATTCCCACTCATGGACATTATCGAACAGCTCATTTTCATACGGGAAAAACATTCACTTGGTCCAACAACACAAGCAATTGTTGATGAGGTTGAAAAACGTGAGATTCCATGGCAGAGACTTGATGAATACAACCTGATTCAGATTGGCACCGGTATTTATCAGAGAAGAATCCGATCAACCCTAACGCCTCAAACTTCAATGCTTGCTGTTGAAACATCTCAGGACAGATTTCTCACAAATATGATCCTGAATGATGCCGGACTTCCTGTTCCTCAAACTATGTTAAGTAATTCTGCTGAAGAAATTGAGAGATTCATCAGACTAAAGCCAGGAAAATATTTTATAAAACCAAGATTCCGAACATCTTCATTCAGTCAGGGTGTTATCGTTGATCAACTTTCTGATATCCGAAGTCAGCTCGATCTCATGGTATGTGATAACCAACAATTTATAGTTCAGCCTTATCTTTCAGGAGAAATTATCAGATTACTGGTTATCGGAAATCAATGTTGCGCTGCAGCCCGTATTGATTTACCATCCATCAAAGGAGACGGAATTAAATCTATCAAACAGCTCATTTCTGATTTAAACAAGGACCCAAAACGATCTGCAGGAGATAAAGGTATCCTGAGCTTTATCACAGTCGATTCAGAAACCCGGCTGATACTTCAATCTTTGAATCTGACTTTAGATTCAATTCCCGAAATCGACCGGCAAATCATATTAAAAAATAGCCCTAATCCAAATAATGGAAGTTTCTCTGAAAACATTACCGACCTGATTCATAAAGATTACAGGTCACTCGCCGTAAAAGCAGTCCATGTCTCCGGCCTTGATGTTGCAACTGTCAACTTCAAAACAAAAGGAATATCAGTATCACCATACAACACAAAAGCTTTCATCACTGATTTGTATTCAGCGCCCAATTTCAGAATGTACATTAAACCAACCGCAGGAGAAACAGAACCTGTTGTACCTATCTTTGTAGATCACATACTGAGGGAAAACGAAAAATTTCACATTCCCCTAGTTTCTGTCACCGGTTCCGTTGGAAAAACAACATTCACCAAAATTATACACAAGGGATTGTCCTCAATGGGTCTCAAAACCGGCATGTCCAATTCTGAAGGATTATTTCTTTCGGGGCAAAAAATAAAAGATTCTGAAATTATTGATCCCAGGTTTGTTCATTTATTACTGAAAGATCCTCATACTGAAACAGCTGTTATTGAAACACCGGTTGAAAGCATCATGAATTTCGGATTGGGATATACGCTTGCAGATTTTGGAGTTGTGTTAAATGTAACTGAGCAACATATAAATGAAATTGATATCCGAAGAAATGATGATCTGGCATACGTCAAATCTGTTGTTGCCGAAGAGGTCAGAAAAGAGGGTTACGCCATTTTGAATGCTGATGATGAGTTGATCCGAGAAATGCAAAACAGAATTAACTCAGCTATCGCATGGTTCTCCAAAGATCCAGACAGTCCGTTTGTTCAAAATCTCATCAACTCCCAATCTACTATTGCCATTGTCCGGAACAACAACATTGATATTTTATACAAAGGGACAAAAACGAACATAAAACTGTCAAACATAACTCATCTTACAGATGACAAAGGAGCACTATACGATTCAGTTGTCGCTGCAATTCTCCTGCTTCATCTTGCAGGATATGACATGAACAATGTTGACCAGTTGTTCTGACTTCAGGCTGGATTTATTTCAGCTTTTCATGAATAAACTCATCCAGTTGTTTTCCTCTCAGGTTTTTGGCAATGATTTTTCCATTACTATCAATAATGACATTAGCCGGAATTGAAGTTACACCATACATTTTGGAAACAGTTGATTGCCAACCCTTCAGTTCACTCACATGAGCAGGCCATGCAAGCTTATCGCTGATAATTGCATTTTTCCAACCTGTTTCATTATTGTCAAGTGAAACAGAAAAGTACTCCAGCCCTTTATCCTTATACTCATTATAAACCTGCACCTTGTGTGGATTTTCTCTACGGCAGGGCGAACACCATGAAGCCCAGAAATCAATCACAACGATTTTTCCTTTCAGCGGATAAAGTGACATTGTATCCTTCTCAATACCTGGCAATCGTATATCAGGAGCTGTTGCCCCAATCCCAGTTCGTTTTTCATTCGCAACCTTGTCACCAAAACTCTTAATGATCATATTTTGAGGATACGTTGCAATCAGATTATCTGCAACATCCTCATATAATTGCAGATAACGGCTTATGTCTATTTTTTCAATAAAGAACAAACATGCCGGCGAGGAACTGTTGGTCTGGATGAGCTTTAAAAGTTCATCTTGTTTCTGAGCAAGAATCACATCAATTTTCTCCTGATACTCTGCAGCCTTTTCCTGAGTTTTCAGTTCTTCTGCCAGTGCGTTATATTCACCAACCAGACTATCAATCCTGGATTGCAATGCATGTTCACTTTTCTCAGCTTTATAAATCAAAGAAGTATGGGGAGATCCTTTAATCTGTATGCTTTCAAACAGGTTGTTCATGTCTACTTGAATCAATGCCTGATCTCCTGGCAAAGCAAGAACAACAATAAAAGCATTTTGAGTAAATGATATTTTAAAAAACTCCAGCTGCTCAATATCAACTTCAAAAATTAGAGAATTGTTTGATAATTGAATATTTTTTTTCTGAAACCACCCTTTATTAAAAGTTTCAATGGTGACATTTTGTGCGGGAGGATTCTGAAAATCAACCTGCAATTTAAAAGACTTCTGTCCAAATGACAGAAGTGAAATTATTAAAACAAAAATTGAAATATACACTTTCATAAATAGATAAATTTAAATGTCTTACAAAATTAATAAAAAATGAGAAGACTGCAATCAGAATATGCTCGTCCAAATGAAAGCTTTAAGCACTTATCACTTCATCCATCTTCACGTCTGACAGATCTGCAGGAACTTCACTGATCAATTGAAAATCAAAACATACTCCCACTTTGAAAGCATTCACAGTCTTTGGAAGAAGCTTATCATAATATGCTTTGCCCCTTCCCAAACGATTCATATTTCTGTCAAAAGCGACTCCGGGCACGATGATCAGATCAATCTCATCAAAATCAAAAAAAACCTTTCCATTTGGCTCCAGAATTCCAAATGCCTGTCCAATTTTCATTGAACTTTCACCTTCAAAAATCCGCAACTCCAACTCATTACCCTGAACAACGGGCAAAAGAATTGTCTTTGAATCAGCCCATTTCAGAATAAAATCTTTGGTCTGTACCTCATCATTCATGGACCAAAATGCCATCATACATCGTGAGCTTAAAAACCATGGCTGCTTTTCAATAATCTGAAAAATATGTTCTGACTTCACTTTCTTTTGTTCGTCTTTCATTCCTTTTTTCAACTCTGAAATTCTCTTTCTGAGTGATTTCTTCTGTTCGAATATTTGATTTTCCATAATGATTAATCCAGTCTTGTTGTTCCCAATTTTTCAGCAATTTCTTTCATTACTGATTGAATTATCTGTCGATGGACAAGAAGATCATTCTGTTCTTCAACATCATCTGTTTCAGTCAATGATTGATCAATATTTTTAAGCTCTTCCTGTAAACGATACAATTTGTAATACGCAATAGAATTCTTTACTTCACGGCTCAACAGTTCAGGGGCATTATCAACACTCAAAACGTTGACATTAAGCTCATTTTTCCAGTTTGGACTGAGGGTAAAGGGAGAAGTAATCAAATCAACCAAAAAACTTCTGAACCGCATCTCAGTTATTGACGACACCCATGTATCAGGATCTGGCAATGTGCCTTCCTGATAGTGACTCCTGAAATATTCGAAAACTCTTGCTGAATCTTGATCTTTTATTTGAAAATTATCCTTCAGTAGTGACCTGATAACATAATCACCCACCTGAATTTCTGTTTGTAACTTTTCACCCTGCTCATCCAGAACAACAATTGGTATATGTTTGCTATAGTAATTCAGCAACAGACCCGCAAGCCGAATTTCCAGATTATCAAATGAACTGAATGATTCCAAATGCTGAACAGGATGTGCCGTATCATGACCTTCAACTGCGGCTTCCTGAAAATCCCTTTTATCACCCAGAAATTTCTGCCTGAGGATTTTAGATACTTCAGCTGAAAGAATTTGTTCATTGATATGAATAATATCACTGCATTCCCTTATAAAAAGCACTCGTGTAATTCCGTCAGGAATCCTGGCTATACTTTGTACAATATCTTTAATGATTGAAGCCTTTTTTATTGGATCATTCCCAGCTTCGGAATTCAAAAATTTTGCCTTATAGTTTATGAAGCTCTCCGCATGTTTATCAAAATAATCAGCTATATCAATATCACGATTGGTCGTGGCAAAAGAGTCTGGATCTTCATTTTCAGGCAGCATCAATACCTTCACGTTCATTCCTGTTTCAAGCAACATGTCAATACCTCTGAATGCTGCTTTTACACCTGCAGAATCTCCATCAAACAATACAGTGACATTGGATGTGTAACGTTTGATCAGCCTGATTTGGTCCTCTGTCAGACTTGTTCCTGAAGATGCAACCACATTCTCAACTCCTGCCTGAAAGAGTGAAATCACATCTGTGTACCCTTCAACAATATAGCAACTGTCATATTTCACAATTGCATTTTTGGCCATATTCAAACCGTAAAGAACTCTACTCTTATGATATACCGCTGTTTCAGGAGAGTTCAGGTATTTTGCTGCCTTAGCATCAGACTTCATGATCCTTGCACCAAAACCAAGAACCCTACTTGAAATACTATAAATTGGGAAAATCACTCTTCCTCTGAAACGATCAACAAAGTGTGTTGATTCAGCTGCAAGGCCTGCTTTTTTTAGCAATTCATGATCATATCCTTTTGAAATGGCAAATTCAACAAAGCCATTTTTATGATCCGGAGCGTATCCCAACCCGAATTTCCTGATCGCTGAATCACTGAATTTTCTTTTCTTAAAGTATGACAATCCAACACTTTTTCCTTCATCAGTTGAAAGCATAAAGTCTGAGTAATATTTCTGAGCCATTTCATTGAGCAGAAAAATCAATTGCTTTTCGTCTTCCTGTTGCCTGTCTTCCTCTGTTTCCTCTTTTTCAACGATCTCAATATTATATTTTTTTGCAAGATAGCGCAAAGCTTCGGGATATGTAAACTGTTCATGTTGCATGATGAAATTCACACTCCCTCCTGCCGCTCCACAACCAAAACACTTGTAGATGTTTTTTGCAGGTGAAACCGTAAATGATGGTGTTTTTTCATTGTGAAAAGGACATAATCCGATAAGATTAACCCCACGTTTCTTCAGGTTGACAAACTCACCAACTACTTCCTCTATGCGGCTTGCATCATTTATTCTCTGTATATCATCCGTTGATATCATTACTTTTTTATCCCTTTCTGCGAAATTACAAAATTTTATGCGTGCAAGAAACGATCCACCCAAATTTCATCAATAATACTATTCCATTAATCATCAGCCAATATCAATCAAAAAGGCTGCCTCTGATGAAGCAGCCTTTTTGTTTCATTGTATTTTATACAGTGTTCTAGTGAACAATCATCTTTCTGGTCAGCTGTTGTCCTTCAA
>CAYMAZ010000041.1:0-4505 GCA_964388575.1 uncultured Bacteroidales bacterium
TTTGTGATTGTTGAGGCAATTGCGAGGAGCAATCATACAGACGAACTCACAAATATGTATTTTGGCATGTTTGTCGACTGGGAGCTGGGTATTTACAGCCAGAACAAGGCAAATACAAACCAGTTGCATCGATTTGGGTATGTTTTCAATACCGACAGCTCTCTTTATGCGGCAATTCAACTGTTGACGCCTGGAAATTTTTCCCATTATGCAATCGACAATGATGGTCGCGACGGGAGTGTAAATCTGCAGGATGGTTTTTCTTCAACGGAAAAATTTATGTCCCTTTCAAATACCAGAAGTACTGCCGGAAATGAACCATTTGGAAATGATGTGTCCGGGATCATCAGTACTGGACCTTATCTGATGTTACCTGGTGATACTGTCCGTTTTGCATGGGCGTTGCATGTTGCAAATACGTACATTGAACTGCTTGAAAGTGTTGAAAATGCACAATTAGCCTGGAATGAATTGATATCTGCAGATGTTGCCCGATATCAGCAGCCCGGATTCAGCTTGTTCCCTGTCCCGTTTTGTGATGAAGTAACTGTGTTTTCAGACCACATTATACCCAACAGCATCATCGAACTTTTTGATATTACTGGAAGGATTGTATATTCTTTTGCTGCCGGACAAAATCAGAGACATGTAATCGATGCCCCTTATCTACAACCGGGAACTTACATTGTACGCATCACAGGCAAAGAAACGATTACTGGAAAAATAATTAAACTATAGAACTTCAGTGTCTGAAAAAAGATCCGAAAAAATCAAAAGACAAATCATCGTGTTGTATGATTTCAGCAATGCATCTGATAATGCACTGAATCACGGTATTACCATGTGCAGGGTGCTCAAATCGCATCTTACCATTGTGATGCCGCTCATTTATGATATTTCTGAGAATAGAAGAAAAGAAAATAAAGCTGCATTGAAGCAACTGGTGAGCCAGCTGATGCAGCAGCTGGAGTTTGGAGTTCAGGCCTTTGCTCCCGATCAGCCGCTGAAGAAATTTTTTCGCCCTTTGTATGAAAAGATTGAGGGGATCATGATCGTTGCAGGAATTGAAGATGATCGTTTTGTGTGTGGATTATCAATGAATCAGTTTCTCAGACTTGTCCGAAAATCAAGAATTCCGTGGCTCACTGTTCCTCCCGATGCGCCAGTCAATGATTTCAACAGCGTCGTTCTGCCACTTTCCTACACACGGCAGACAAAGGAAAAAATTGCCTGGGCTTCATATTTCCACCGCCTCAATCAGTCGGCAATTCACGCCCTGGTTCCCGCTGCAAAAGATGGATTTATTAAAGTTGGAATTTACAAAAACAAGGAGTTTCTGAAAAAAATGTATTCTACGCTCGAAGTGTATTTCAAACTTATTGAGACCGAAAACAATATCCATCAGATTGATCCCTATGCTCTGAATTATGCAGTGGAACACAATGCTGCTCCGGTCATTGTGCTCGTGACACCGCGCCCCGATCTGTTCGATATCATTTTCGGGGCAGTTGAAAAAAAGATCATCATGAATGTTCAGAACGTACCTGTGCTGTGTATCAATCCGCTTGATGATATGTATGTTGTATGTAGCTAATGAACAATTATCAATTATCAATTATCAATTATCAATGATCAATACAATGAACAATGTGTTGTGATCAATGTTTGGAAGAGCCTGCGTTTTTAAATTATGAATTTTTTTAACAATGTATTTGGTAGTATGTAAATTAATAATATATTTTCATTGCACATTTTTCTGATTTTCAATCATTTGATATGTCTGAAATCATCATTCGCGTTGGCTTCAATATTGATAAACTCTTATCCGGCAACGCTTTTTTTAATGAAGAGAATTCCCCATTCCGAAATCAGTAAATAGTAAACCCAACCCCAAAAACCATAACAACCATGAAGACAAAACGATTCATCATCAGCGTAATACTTGGTATTATGTTCGGTATTGTTTGCTACCTGTTTGCCAAAAGCGGAGGAGCATTTGTTTCAAAAACAGCAGCATTGAGCATCATTTCAGGCCGGGCACTCATCGGTGTGGCCATCGGCATCAGTTGTTTCAATGCCCGACATTGGTCACTGCACGGTCTCCTGATGGGACTTGTATTTAGCATCCCTTCAGGATTTGGCGCCATGCTCGGATCGGGTAGTCCCGATTTCACCCCAAAGGAAATGTTTTTTGTAACCATCGCAATGGGTATGATCTATGGCTTTCTTATTGAACTGATCACTACTATTGTGTTTAAGGCAAAACAGTAGCTGATAACGTTAAGTTCTTTGTTTTACATCTGGTATACAAATATGAGACATCAGTCGGGACAGATACATGTTATCTGACGTGAACTTGCATTTCGGAAATCATCAGATCATCATTCAATAATTTTACAATTAATAATTTACTTTTTTATCAATAATTTCTCCATTTACCCAATGAATGATCATATGATTAATTCTGATGATCTGGTTGGTTTTTAGATTTATTATTCCATGACCACAATCGGGGATTACTGCAATATTGTAGTTTTTATTTCCGCTGAGTTGCATATAATGGATCATGTTTTCAACACTTTCACGGGTTGGAACCACAGGGTCACTTTCACCGAACATTGCAAGCCATTTTTTAGTAAAATTTTCCATTTCTGATAAATAATCATATTTCAAAGAATACCATGTTGGAAGTACAGTTTCAAAATCAGGAATACTGTCCATTTCCTCCTTAAGATATGGAAGTAATCGGTCATCATATTTTTCTCTCATTTCGTATATGAGCGGCTTCAATTTGTTGTGTTTTTCGGGATCATCAGAAGCCCATGTCAGGATCGATTGAATGTGCAAATCCAGTACTTCAGAAAACGTTGAATCAGGCAGATTCAGACTTTGAAGCCAGCCTTTCTGAGCATTAATTCTATCATCAACTGCACTTACAAAGGTCCCTTCAAAACTGATTACAAATTTTATTTCAGGGTAACGGCTTGCAGCAAGCACGGCAATTCTTCCTCCTTCACTGGCACCAGCCACACCAATCATTTCAGGATTAATATTCTCATGTATCGATAGAAAGACTGCACAATTACCTGCGTCTCTGATATAATCCTCGTATGTCGTTTGTGCAAAAATCCCTCCCGATTCGCCAGTCCCTCTTTTATCATGCACAAATGCAGCAATACCGCAATGAGCAAGAACAGGAGCAAGCCAGTCGGAAAAAGATCTGAGGTTTCTGGTGATGTTCCCTCCTCCGTTTGTCATGACAATCAGTGGAAATTTGCCGTTTCCTGATGGCAAATAGAGCCATCCGTTTATGAAAATATTATCTGATGGAATTTTCATTTGTTGAACTGAAAATGTTGTATCAAATGTTTCGGTTCCCCCACTGTCAATTTTGGTCAAATAACCTGTTTGATTCGTTAAATATCCCTGTAAACATTCAGGTTTCCTTAATAACGAATCAATTTGTGCTGAGGTGTATATATGTATGTTGATTAGGATGTAATCAGATACCTGTGCCAAAAGAATACCTGAGGTTTTCCAAACGACAAAAAGCAAAATAAGAAAGTTTTTGGTTTTCATTTCTTTTGGGTTTGAATGGTTTTGAATTTTCATTTGGGAGGAATAAACTTACTTGCGCATAGCTAAAGTACACAAGTTTTTTAAATGCATAAAGGTTTAAATTTTCATTTCAGTTCGTCATTAAGTAACGCTTTGCAGATAGTAGATGTTTATCTTACTGATATTTCCTTGTCTTTCAAACCGTACATCATATATTTCCATCGTTCCCACAAAATTCTCCATCGTCTGCCTCCCCAAAAACGCCATAACTGCTAATTGTTAACTGTTAATTGTTTTTCGTCTAACGAGAAAAATCTCATTTTCTTTCGACAGAATGAAAAAATTTTCCGTGTAATTGTTTTTTTATATATTTGCTCTGAAAACGGTGAATAAAACACTCCAAAGTTATGCACAACTGTAGCCAAATATTGAAAGAGAATTTTCCATATAAAATCAATTCAATCTAAACTTTAAAAAAGTAGATATTATGAAAAAGTTATTTTTTTTATTAACTGCATTTACAGGTTTAATAATTTGCAATGCACAAAATCCGCAATGGTTGAATTTTACTAATGGAGATAATATCAATGCAATGGCAGAAGAAGGCAACTATTTGTGGATTGGAACTACTGGCGGTTTAGTTAAACTCGATAAACAAAACGGAAATGTTGAATTTTTTAATCGTTCAAATTCGGGTTTGCCTGATAATTGGGTTCGTTCTATCGCCATTGACCAAAATGGAAATAAATGGATTGGGACTAATTATGGTGGATTAGCAACATATGACGGCACGAACTGGACTGTGTATAATACATCAAATTCTGGGTTGCCTCAAAATTATGTTCACTCTATCGCCATAGACCAGAATGGAAATAAATGGATAGGGACTGAAGGATTAGCAAAATATGACGGCACGAACTGGACAGTGTATAATACATCAAATTCGG
>CAYMAZ010000041.1:4605-26464 GCA_964388575.1 uncultured Bacteroidales bacterium
AAAATATGACGGCACGAACTGGACAGTGTATAATACATCAAATTCGGGGTTGCCTAATGATTGGATTAATTCTATCGCCATAGACCAGAATGGAAATAAATGGATAGCGACTTTTGGTGGTGGATTAGCAAAATTTGACGGCGGGAACTGGACAGTATATAATATTTCAAATTCGGGTTTGCCTTTTGATTTTGTTTGGTCTATTGCCATAGACCAGAATGAAAATAAATGGATAGGGACTTTGGTTGGATTAGCAAAATTTGACGGCACAAACTGGACAGTGTATAATACATCAAATTCGGGTTTGCCTTTTGATGTGGTTACTTCTATCTCCATAGACCAGAATGGAAAAAAATGGATAGGGACTCGGGATGGATTAGCAAAATATGACGGCACGAACTGGACAGTGTATAATACATCAAATTCGGGTTTGCCTGATAATTATGTTTATTCTACTGCCATAGACCAGAATGGAAACAAATGGATAGGGACTGATGGTGATGGATTAGCAAAATTTGACGGCACAAACTGGACAGTGTATAATACATCAAATTCGGGTTTGCCTCAAAATTATGCTAGTTCTATCATCATAGACCAGAATGGAAATAAATGGATAGGGACTGATATTGGATTAGCAAAATATGACGACACGCACTGGACAGTGTATAATACATCAAATTCGGGTTTGCCTCAAAATCTTGTTCGTTCTATCGCTATTGACCAGAATGGGAATAAATGGATAGGGACTGGTGGATTAGCAAAATATGACGGCACAAACTGGACCGTGTATATTACATCAAATTCGGGGTTGCCTAATAATGGGGTTCGTTCTATCGCCTTAGATCAGAATGGGAATAAATGGATAGGGACTTTGGGTGGATTAGCAAAATTTGACGACATGAATTGGACAGTGTATAATACATCAAATTCGGGGTTGCCTAATAATATGGTTCGTTCTATCGCCATAGACCAGAATGGAAATAAATGGATAGGGACTAATGTTGGTGGTTTAGCAAAATATGACGGCACGAACTGGACAGTGTATAATACATCAAATTCGGGGTTGCCTGATAATTCTGTTTCGTCTATCGCCATAGACCAGAATGGAAATAAATGGATAGGGACTGATATTGGATTAGCAAAATTTGACGGCACGAACTGGACAGTGTATAATACATCAAACTCGGGTTTGCCTCATAATTCTGTTTATTCTATCGCCCTACACCAGAATGGAAATAAATGGATAGGGACAGATATTGGATTAGCAAAATTTGACGGCACAAACTGGACCGTATATATTACATCCAATTCGGGTTTGCCTGCTAATTCTGTTCGTTCTATCGCCATAGACCAGAATGGAAACAAATGGATAGGAACTGAGGTTGGTGGATTAGCAGTTTTCAATGAAAATGGTGTCGTTTTTTCAATAAAAGAAAATCATCCAAAAAGAAGTAATATCAATATTTTCCCTAATCCAACAAGTGATTTTTTGAATATTGAGTCATCTGGAGAAGTGAAAATTATTGGCGTTGAAATAATCAATATACAAGGCAGAATGATTGAAAGCAGAAGAATAAATAAAACACAACAAACAATTGACATAAGTAATTTATCAGTCGGGACATATATTCTGAAAGTACAGACTGAAAAAGGATTTGAAATTAAAAAAATAATAAAACAGTAGTGGATATCCCCCCTTCAGAACTCCAATATGTTGGATTCCTGTCAATAGCCCACTAGGCGCCGCAGTGAGCCTGTCGTACTGGCTTCAATATCAATAGCCACGAGCTTCAGCTTGTGGAAAAAGAAACAACACACACATTGTTTTTGGCGGAAAATTTGCCCGGGCAAACTGCAAGGCTCAGCAAAATGGTTGATGCAAATTTTACGAAGTGGTGAGCTTGTCGAACCATGACAAAAACATTGAACTATATTATAAAAACAAATCTTGTCGAACCATGACAAAAACGAAACATTCCCATAAAAAAATTTCCCTACATTTGTACATCCTTTATATTCAATCCCGAAAAAAGAAATCCCCGAATGCAAAACAAATCACTCAACAAAAATCTCTTTTGGATAAAACCCGCCCAAAAATGGCTCAAAGACCGCAAAGGCCGCCAACTCCAGTTCCACGACATCCTCCACTACCAGAAAATAATTGTTGCCCTTACCGAAACCGATCGGTTGATGAAAGAAATTGATAAAATTCAGATAATTTAAACATTGATATAATGTTCAAAAGTATAATAATATGCAAAGGAAACATATTATAGCATCAGATTTAGAAAAGCCTGAGAATTTCAAATTAATGCAAGTAGCTGACAACATTGATTTTGATGGCACGGTTTCTATAGATACAAATAATGTTGAAGGGATAAATTTTTCTAATTGTTCTTTTGAGAGTCTCAATATTTATGGAGGCAATGCGATACCTATTAAACTTAATAATTGTATATGTTTAGATATTTTAATCAGCGAAAAAATTGGACCAATTAATATTACCTCTTTAAAAGAATGCAAAAAAATCGTAGTTAAAGTGATTGAAGCTGAAAAAGTTTCAATTCAGTATTCGAATATTGACATACTAACCTTTTCGAATGATGAAAATGAAGGTCATATTAAAGAAATTGAAGTTGCAAATTGCATTATTTCAGATCAGTTCAATGCTAATATAGAAATAGATTCATTAGTAATTCGTGGTAAAAACAATATTAAAAGTTTTGGAACAGGTAGTGCGGTAAAAAGATGTTCTGTTTTTGAAGGTGGTAATATTAGATCGTACTTTTCTGGGGTTTCATTAAACATTGGGGCAGAATCTACAGTTTTTTTTTCCAATCTTGATATTGGAAACTTCGTTTGCCGTTTTAATGCAGAAACATCAAACTTAGAAGTTCACGATTCAACAATAAACCAGATTCACTTTTGGCCAAATAAAGAGACAACAGCTGGTCGTATTAAAATTGATAATTGCCAAATAATTAACTCGTTTTCTATTTATGATGGAGCATTAAAAAGGATATATTTAAGTTATCTTAACTTGTCAAATACTTATATTGAGTTTCTCAATCAGCTAGAAAATGATGATTTCATATGGGATAACATCGTCTGGCCTTCTAAACTGAGGTATTATTATAGTATTTTTATGTATCACGATGGTAGGAAAACAATCAGAAACTTAAAGCAGAAAGCAATAAGTATTGAAGATAAATTTTCTATTACTCTTTTTACCTCATTAGAGCTTCGTCATAAATTTGAAACACTTAGTAACAGAAAATTGTGTAAACGATATAAATTTATTGATGAAAATTACAAACCACCACCAAGGTTGCTAGTCACTTTTCTAAAATTAGTATATTGGTTTATTAATCCATTTGTTGATCTATACAGGGTGTTTTTTTCAAACATAAAAGGTTTCCCTAGACAAGACAGAATATCATTGTATATAAGTAAATACTCAAATAGCTTTGGTCAGGACTGGGTTCGATCAATACTCTTTACTACAATAGGTGCAGGTATTTTATTTTATTTTTATGGGGTAAGTTTAATTCATTCTCCATTTTATTTTGGATGGAATGGCTGGTTTGAATATTGGTCAATTACTAAACAATACTTTCCCTATTACATCAAATTTCTTAATCCTGTTCATAATTTTGAACTAATTGAAGGTTATGAAGTCAGTGCATTATCCAGTGTTTTTGGTTTTTTTGGGCGAATTTATATTTCTTTCGGATATTATCAAGTAATTAGAGCTTTTCGGAAATATTTCTAAATGCTCCCCCGCTTTCGCACCATAAACTCGTCCCTGCTATCTGCTCCCTGCTAACTGTTAATTGATAATTGTTACCTGATAATTGTTAATTGATAATTGTTCATTGTTAATTGTTTTTGCGTCTTTGCGCCTCTGCGAGAAAAAAATCACACCATAACTGATCACCGATCACCGATCACCGATTACCGATTACCGATTACCGATTACCGATTACCGATCACTGATAACTGATCACTGCTAACTGCTAACTGATTACCGATCACCGATCACCGATCACTGTTAACTATTAACTAGTAACTAATAACTAATAACTAATAACTAATAACAATTCTCGGGATTTAACTAATTTTGCCATCTGTTTTATACAATCAGCACGTGTGATATCACTCAACAACATACAGGTCGATTTCGGAGCCTTCAGGCTGCTCGACGATGTCTCCTTCCTCATCAACAGGGGCGACAAAATCGGACTTGTGGGCCGCAACGGTGCCGGAAAAACCACACTCCTCAGACTCATCACCCACATTCAGTCCCCAACTGCCGGAAGCATCGAAATGCCCAAAGACCTGCAAATCGGCTATCTCCCCCAGGAGAAAACCTTTGACGGCAGCATCACCATCTTCAATGAGGCCATAAAAGCCTTTGCCGAAGAAATTGCCATCAGAAACGAAATTGCTTCCATCCAGCACAAACTCGAACATCATAACCAGCCCAGCGAAGCCGAACTGATGAAACTCTTCACCCGACTCAGCGATCTCAACGCCCGCTATTCCTTTCTCGACGGCGACAACATCGAAATGCGCATCGAACGTGTCCTCACTGGCCTTGGCTTCGAGCGTCACGAATTCCGGCTACCGCTTGGCACATTCAGCGAAGGCTGGCAAATGCGCGTCGAACTTGCCAAAATCCTGCTCCGCCACACTGACATCCTCCTCCTCGACGAGCCCACCAACCACCTCGACATCGAAAGCATTCAGTGGCTCGAAGATTATCTGATCGCCTGCAAAGGTGCTGTCGTTCTCGTCTCCCACGACAGGATGTTCCTCGACAGAGTCACCCGTCGTACAGTGGAGATCAATTTTGGCAAAATCTATGACTATCCGGTCTCCTATTCAAAATATTTACAGCTTCGTGATGAGCGAATTGAACAACAGAAAAAAGCTCTTGATGCACGACAGAAAGAAGTGGAACAGATTGAAAAGTTCATCAACCGTTTCCGCTACAAGGCAACCAAAGCCAAACAGGTGCAGTCACGCATCAAAATGCTCGAAAAGATGGACGATGCAGGCATTGATGAACTCAATATTTCAGAAATTTCATTTCGTTTTCCCGACTGCAGAGCCTCCGGAAAAATTGTAATTGAGTGCGAAAACCTTTCAAAGTCATTTGGTTCAAAACAGGTTCTCAGCAACATCAGCTTCATCATTTCGTCGGGACAGAAAATTGCATTTGTAGGGCGCAACGGACAGGGCAAAACCACTCTGAGCAGGATCATTGCCGAGGCACTTGAGCATGATGGCCTGTTGAAACATGGTCATAATGTCGAACTGGGATATTTTGCACAAAATGCAGGTAAATTTCTCCATCCCGGAATGACTGTGCTTGAAACTGCTGAAGCATCAGCACACGAAGATTTTCGTTCCAGGGTGCGTTCAGTGCTCGGAAACTTTCTGTTCAGCGGCGACGATGTCCACAAAAAAGTGTCTGTACTTTCAGGTGGAGAAAAGTCCCGGCTTGCACTTGCCATTCTCATGTGCCGTCCGTCAAATTTCCTCGTGCTTGATGAGCCTACAAATCATCTCGACATGATCTCCAAAGAGGTGTTGAAATATGCCCTGCTTAATTATAAGGGTACACTGGTGATCGTATCTCACGACCGTGATTTTCTTGAAGGACTCACAGATACAGTCTTTTATTTCAACCACCGGAGCATCAGACAGTATCCGGGTACGGTGAATGAGTTTCTGCATTTGAAAAAACTGGCCGATATGCGCGATCTTGAAATGTTGGCACAAAAACACAAATCTGTTCAGAACGGAAAGAAGGAATCTGAAAGCAAAACTCAGTGGGAACAAAAAAAGGAAACTGAACGCAATCTGCGAAAATTAACTTCACGGCTTGAAAAGGTCGAAAAAGAAATTCAGAATTGCGAAGACAAGTTGTCAGAAATTGAAGAAAAAATGAACACTGTTCATGAGCAGACTGTTGCAGATCATTCCATTTTTGAAGTGTATGAGCAAACCCGTCAAAAGATGAATCAACTTCTGGAAGAATGGGAACAACTTTCAGTAAAACTCGATCAGTAAGGTTTTTATGATTGATGATATTCAGAATAATTCAGATCGTTGTATTTCGATGTAAAAAAACAACCGAGGGTTTCGCCCTGATTCAAGAGGAGAGACATACTAACTTTTTCATAAATAATAAAATAGGTGAAGAATGGGCGGCTAAAGAGAAGAAGTACAGCAGTCATCTTCAGTGCGCTGAAAAAATGGATTAGAGCAGGCGATTAACTTGTGTTTTTGTATTTTTTTTTGTATTTGTTTTAAGACGGCCTGCAACGAGCCCGGCTTTCATCAAGGGGGCAGGCATGTGAAAAAGTCGCCTTTTTTATGCCGACTGAATTTGAAACCTCTTATTATACATTCATTCAAAAACAAAGAAATTCACGTCGGTATAAAAACCAGCGACGGCAGGAATTGATGAAAAATGCGAAGTCATTTGCGACAAGGGCCTTTTGCAGGCCTTGACTTTTTGGTTCTTTTGTGTCAAGACAAAAGAACAAAGAAAAAAGTATAATGAATTCTGTTCAAGTGCAGACCGATATCGATCATTCCATTTGTGAAGTTTATGAACAAGCCCGTCAAAAGAAGGATCAACTTCTCGAAGAATGGGAACAACTTTCAGCCAAACCAGATCATTGAGAATTTTCTGATTGAGAGCTTTCAGTAGTAATCAGATCGTTGTATTTCATTTCTATTTCATCAAGAATTTCAAACACTTCAAATTGTGAAAGTGCAAGCATCAGTTTAATTCTGTATGGCTTAAAGTTGGGGAAATTTTTAAAGTATCCAGCATAATGTTTGCGGATTTCATAGATGGTTCTGTTGATGCCTTTCCATTGGGCCGATAGCTGAAAATGTTGTTTGATGGTCTCTATGCGTTCTTCAATTGAAACCGGTTTGGGTTCTATGCCATTTCTGAGTTCGGTGATCTGCCTGAAAATAAACGGATTCCCAAAGCAGGCTCTTCCGATCATCACTCCATCAACACCATATTTCTTCGGAAATTTAATTGCCTGCTGAGCACTGATGATATCTCCGTTACCAATTACGGGAATGAAGATCGCCGGATTGTTTTTCACCCGTGCAATAACGTTCCAGTCTGCTTCGCCACTGTACATCTGCGACTTTGTGCGGCCGTGAATTGTGATGGCTGCAATTCCGGTATCCTGAAGCCTGAGCGCGGTATCGTCAATTGAAATATTGCTGAGATCCCAGCCGATACGCGTTTTTACTGTGACGGGGATATTGATTGCATTGACAGCAGTACGGGCAAGCTCAGCCATAAGATTCGGATATTGAATTAATGCTGCGCCTGCTCCTTTTGAAACGATTTTTTTCACCGGGCAGCCCATGTTGAGATCAATGAAGTCGGGCTGAAGCGGTTCAATCATTTCAATTGCACGTTTCAGATTGTCGGGCTTGTTTCCGAACAGCTGGACTGAAACAGGTCGTTCCTGCGGCAGAAAATTCAGTTTGTGTCCGAAATTGTCGTCCTTGTTTAAAATGCCTTCAACGGAAACAAATTCAGAAACGACCCAGTCGGCACCCATCTTCCTGCAAATCCTGCGATATGAAGAATCCGTGACATCCTCCATCGGAGCCAGCAGAACAGGGGGGTATTCAAAATTCACATTTCCAAATCTGTACATTTGATGAAATCTTAGTACTTTAGCACTGCAAAATTAATAAATTACTTCATGAATCCCATACTGACCCAGTTCAGATCATTTTCACCCTTTCTGAAACTTCTGTTTATGCTGATGCTCGTGATTACGGGAATGGTCATCATCACACTCATTGGCGTTCTAACAGCGCTTCCGTTCTACGGATCCGCAACCCTTGATATCCTGCTCGGAAATTATGACCTCACAAATCCGGTGCATCTATCCCTGCTGAAGTATATCCAGATTATCAGTCATTTTGCAATGTTCATCATTCCTGCAATTGTGTACGCAAAACTGTTTGAGGGTGGCGGACGTTCATTTTTTATGCTCAGAAACAGGCAGTCATTGATTATATTAATCATCGGTGCATTTGTGATGATCCTCATGTTGCCTTTTGTGAATTTTCTGGGAGATATGAATGCCGGTCTCAGGCTGCCGGAAAGTTTGCAATCGCTGGAACAATGGATGAAAACAACTGAGGAGTCAGCTGAAGCAATGATTATGGCATTTGTTTCTCAAACAGAATGGATTGCACTTGTGATTAATCTCTTTATGATCGCATTCATTCCTGCAATAGGAGAGGAGCTGGTTTTTCGCGGAATTTTACAGCGTAAACTCGGCCAGTGGTTTGGAAATCCCCATGTTGCGATCTTCGTCTCTGCTGTAATTTTCAGTGCAATTCACATGCAGTTCTTTGGCTTTCTCCCAAGGCTTTTTTTGGGAATATTGCTCGGGTATATGTTTCTCTGGTCAGGTTCAATACTTCTGCCGATGGTTGCACATTTTATCAATAACGGCCTTGCAGTTGTTGTAGCGTGGATGTATGCTTCAGGCTATATTGAGACTGATATGGAATCATTCGGTCATCTGAAGGATGCACCAGCTCAGATGTGGCTGATCACACTGATGGCATTTGCCGCACTGGGCATTTTGTGGTTCCTCAACAAAAAAGTAAATCCTTTCTATCACCTTCTTTTCAGGGATGCCGTTTCGCTGAAAGAAGAACATCAATCATCAGAACAATAAACATTATGATCATCGTTTTTATTTTAACAACACTTGGTTTGGGCTTGACACTGTTCTACATCATGTATAAACAGGTCTTCGGAAAAATCGTTCAGGACAACACACAGTTGATTGTCCATCTTGGCGTTTTAGCATTGTTGTATTCCGTCATGCTCATTTTGGGGTATTTGCTTTCTTCTTCACTGGTTCCGATCATGAGAATTTCACCTCATTGGGTGAGCATGGGTGTGTTTTTCTTTCTGGGAATGAAGATGTACAGAAGTATCATCAGAAGTAAAGCGCAGAACTGGACTTTCGATACATCAAAACCAAAAGTTTTGTTTCTGTTTGGGTTATCAAACGGGTTTGATTCATTTTTTGCAGGAATCGGTCTTGGCTTCTGGACAGTGTATGCAACATATTATGCTCTTATTTTTGCAGCCGCAATGATTGTATTTTTACTTCTGGCATGGATCATGGCCCGCCGCCGCACTGCAACACTTTCTGTCTGGCTTTTTGCCACTCTGGGAAGTTCTTTACTCGGGATGAATACGTTTGTGATTTTGATTTTATGGTTGTTTTTCTGAAAGAAGAGCATGTAAAAAATCAATTGGATTTGAGAAAAAAATCAATATGAATTTTAGCCTGTATCGAAAAAATATCGTATGTTTGACGCCCAAATTAAAATGCTATGACGAAAGAAATTTTTTATCAGAATCCTTTGGAACAATTTCTGAAAAAACCAAAGACTGAATTTACCAAAGAAGACATCATCCGCTTCATTCTCGATGAAGACATTAAACTTGTTGATTTTCATTATGTGGCCGGTGACGGCAGAATTAAGACACTGAACTTTCCCGTTCAGAGCGAAAAACAGCTCGACAATATTTTATCATACGGAGAGCGTGTTGATGGATCAAGTTTGTTTAAACATGTGGAAACAGGTTCAAGTGATTTGTATGTAATTCCAAAATACAGGACTGCATTTGTCAATCCTTTTGCTGAAATTCCAACCCTAGGTATATTATGTCGATATTTTGACAAGGATGGCAATCCGATGAAAGGAACACCAGATAATATCCTGGCTGCTGCCGACAAAATGCTTACTGAAAAGACCGGGTATACTATGGAAGCAATGGGTGAGCTGGAGTATTATATCATCAGTGAAAAGGAAGATCTTTTCCAGGCAAAGGATCAGCGTGGTTATCATGAAGCAGGCCCCTTTACAAAGTGGGAGATCATCAGGTCTGAAGCCATTTATTATCTCAATCAGATGGGATGCCACCTGAAATACGGTCACTCTGAAGTTGGAAATTTTTCAGATGATCTGTACAATTACGAACAAACAGAAATTGAGTTTCTTCCTGTGGGACTTGAACAGGCAGTTGAAGAACTGATTCTTGGGAAATGGGTATTGCGACAGGTTGCCTACAGATATGGTGTCAATCTGAGTTTTGCGCCCAAAATTACCGTTGGTAAAGCAGGAAGTGGTTTGCACATCCACATGAGGCTTCTGAAAGACGGCAAACCGGTAATGGGAAGCGGCAGCGAACTGAGTGAAGTAGCTGTCCGTTCAATCGGTGGAATTCTTGAACATTCAGCAGCACTTACTGCATTTGGGAATACAGTTCCTACAAGTTATCTGCGTCTTGTGCCTCATCAGGAGGCTCCAACAAATATCTGCTGGGGCTATCGCAATAGATCAGCTTTGATTCGTGTCCCTCTTGGCTGGACCGGAAATGCAGGAAATATGATCAAAATCGCCAACCCTGGAACAGGTGTTGAGACAGATGCGAACACTGAAGGAAAAAGAACATTTGAATTCCGTTGCCCCGATGGCTCAGCAGATCTGTATCTGTTGCTGGCTGGTCTGGCTGTGGCTGTCCGCAAAGGTCTGCAGTCTGAAACAGCTCTCGCTTATGCAAAAGACAGATTTATTGATGTCAATATTTTTAAAGAAGAACACAAAGCAGTACAGCAAAGACTTGCCCAGCTGCCCGATTCGTGTGACGAATCAGCAGAAATGCTGATGAAACAGAAAGATGCATTTCTGGAGTATGGTGTGTTTGATGAGAGCATTCTCAACGGTTCCTTTAAGTTGCTGAAAAGCTACGAAGATAAAGGCCTCAGTGAAAAGCTGTACGGAAAAACTGAAGAGATCCGTAAGATCGTGCTGGAGCACATCAATTGCTAAGAATTTTATAATTGATAAAAAAAAGAGGCTGATTCTGATCAGCCTCTTTTTTTGGTATTAAATAATTCTAATATCTGTAATGCTCAGGCTTGTAAGGCCCTTCAAGGGGAACGCCGATGTAATCAGCCTGTTCCTTTGTCAGTTTTGTCAGTTTTACACCGATCTGATTAAGATGCAAACGTGCAACTTCTTCATCGAGATGTTTCGGAAGACGGTACACATCTGTTTTGTAGTTGTTTGTCCAGAGTTCAATCTGAGCAAGGGTCTGATTTGTAAACGAGTTGCTCATGACAAATGAAGGATGGCCTGTGGCACAGCCGAGATTAACAAGTCTTCCTTCAGCAAGAATATATATTGTATGCCCGTCGGGGAACACATATTTATCAACCTGTGGTTTAATGTTGATCTTCTTAACAGAAGTGTCGTCATTCAGGGCGTCTACCTGAATTTCATTGTCAAAATGGCCGATATTGCAGACAATGCTTTCAGTTCTCATTTTGAACATGTGTTCCTTTTTGATCACATCCTTGTTTCCTGTTGTGGTTACAAAAATGTTGCCTTCAGACAGTGCATCTTCGAGGGTTGTGACTTCAAAGCCTTCCATGGCAGCCTGAAGTGCACAAATGGGATCAATTTCTGTGACAATGACACGGGCACCGTATGACCTCATGGATTTGGCGCTACCTTTGCCCACATCTCCGTAACCGCAGACGACAACAACCTTGCCTGCAATCATCACATCAGTTGCACGTTTGATTCCGTCAGCGAGAGATTCGCGGCAACCATAGAGATTGTCAAATTTGGATTTGGTTACAGAATCATTCACATTGATTGCCGGGAACAGCAGTTTTCCGGCCTCCATCATCTGATATAAACGATGAACGCCTGTTGTTGTTTCTTCAGAAACACCTTTGATTTCAGGGACAATTCTGTGCCAGCGTGTTGGATCTTCTTTGTAAATTGACTTCAGAACGGTGTACAGAGCAGTTTCTTCACGACTGCCCGGAGTTTTGTTCAGCAAATCGGGGTTGTTTTCAATGTCATATCCAAGATGAACCATCAGTGTTGCATCACCGCCGTCATCAACAATGAGTTGAGGGCCTTTCCCTTCAGGAAAAGAAAGCATCTGTGCCGTACACCACCAATATTCTTTAAGTGTTTCACCCTTCCATGCAAAAACTGGCGTTCCCTGTTGAGCAATAGCTGCAGCAGCATGATCCTGAGTTGAAAAAATATTACAGCTTGCCCATCTGACATCTGCACCCAGTGCCTGTAGTGTTTCTATAAGTACTGCTGTTTGAATGGTCATGTGGAGTGATCCTGAAATCCTGACACCATTCAGTGGTTTATCATTTCCGAATTTCTGCCTGAGTGACATCAGTCCCGGCATTTCCTGTTCCGCAATTTCTATTTCTTTTCTTCCCCATTCCCACAAACCAATGTTTGCAACTTTATGTTTCAGTCTGTTTTCAATTGTTGTATTCTGCATATTTGAAATTTTTGTGCAAAATTACAAAATTTAATCTTTCAATATTTTAGTGTTATTGATATCGGCAAAATCTTAATTTGAGGTGCTGATTAATACATAACAGCCAACACAGTTCGGACAAGTCTTGAGAATTCACATTATAGTATGCCTTTAAATACCTCCGTTGCGGCTGATGGTTCAGAAAGATCGTACTTGGTTTTCAGCAGAGAACAGGTGCATAAAATCAGACCTGGACTGACATTGTTTGTTAAAGCAGAAATATGTAATTGCATGCAAACGGGATGTGTACAAACAAATATTTGCTCCACACTTTCACTGAATTACATTAAGTTTGCTGATGAAATTTGCCTGATGAATTGAAGAAAAAAAGTACATACATCATCCCTGTGTTCCTGCCCGAAGCTGCATGCCCGAACAAATGCATTTACTGCAATCAGCAGACAATCACCAGCGTGAAAGATGTGAAAAGCCCTTCAGATATTGACAACTTTATTTCAATTCGGTTGTCTCAGATCCCTGCAGATGCGCAACATGTTGAAATTGCATTTTTCGGTGGAAATTTTACAGGGTTTCACGTCAAACGGCAAAAGGAATATCTGGAAGTAGTAAAAAGATTTTTTAATGACACCAGAATTCGTTCTATACGAATTTCCACAAGGCCGGACAATATCAGTGCTGAGAACCTGAAAATTCTTCAGGATTATGGTGTGAAAACGATAGAACTGGGAGCACAGTCAATGTGTAATGATGTTTTGCTGAAATCGGACAGAGGGCATACGGCTGAAGATACTGTTATTGCCTCGCAACTGATCCTGCAATTCGGATTCACACTTGGGTTGCAGATGATGATCGGATTGCCCGGAGATACACCCGAAAAATCTCTGGTTACTGCACAACAGATTATCAAACTCGGTGCTGCTGAAACACGTATCTATCCGTTGCTTGTGTTCAGGGAAACCCCATTGTATCAGATGTTTCTCAAAGACGAATTTCAGCCTCTGAATATTGAGCAGGTCATTGAAATCGCGGCTCCTGTTATTCGAAGTTTTGAAGAGTCGCAGGTGAAAGTTCTCCGCGTCGGGTTGCATCCGTCAGAAGACCTTCTGAAAGGTGAAATGGTCGCAGGACCATGGCATCCTTCATTAAGACAAATGATGTATACACGGGTTTGGGAAGATATTCTGAAGGAAATTTCAAGCGGTCACCATGACTATGCTTTGAGAATCTTCGTTTCATCCGAGCAGTTTCCCAATGCTGTTGGTTTTAAAAGAAAAAATGCTCTGTTGTTTCCAAACATTGAATTTAAGGTCAACCATTCTCTGAAAAATATGGAATATGAAACGGATTATTGCTGACGCAAAAATGCCTGAGGAGGCAAAAGGTGTCCTGTCAGGATTTGGACAAACAGTCTGGTTTGAAACACGGGACATTGTCTATCCGGCAATTTCGGGACATCCCGATATATTTATGACTCAGGTGAATGAAAAACTGATTGTCGCGCCGAATATTCCCCGGAAATATATTGAGTTTTTAAAAAATCACAATATCAGTTACACCCCCGGAAACAAACCTGTGGGGAAGAAATATCCCGAAACTGCATATTACAATGCTATGTCAGACAGCTCTCTGATCCTGCACAATGAACAGATTTCAGATGAAGTTGTCATGAAATATTCCGAACATTTGCAGAAAATACATGTGAAACAGGGTTATTGCCGCTGCAATTGTATCTCACTTGACGGGAAAGGTTATGTATGCTCAGACCGTGGAATTGAGTCAGTGCTCAGGGCTGCCGGAAAGACAGTCTTTTATGTCGGCCCCGAAAAAATAAAACTTGAAGATTTTTTACATGGTTTCTTCGGCGGTGCCTGTGGCATCATTGATAATACAGTGGTTATCTGCGGATCTCTGACAACTTTTTGCGAAGGCGAAAAACTTCGTGAATTTATTGAAAATAAAGGATTTGAAATTCTTGAATTATATAACGGGCCACTGACTGATGTTGGCGGGATTCTGTTTCTGTAAAAATTTTTTTATAAATTTGCCGGATGAAAAATATGAACAGTCTTTTTTTTAAATTCTTTGCAGTTTTTTTATTTTCAATTGTTCTTTCAAATTCACATGCTCAGGATCCGGTAACCATTTATGAGAGTCACAACGACAGCATAGATATTTCAAATAATTTTTATGATTTCAGTGACTCACTGCTATATATTTTTTCAGATACATTGATTTTTTCCATTTGGGATACTTCAAAAGTCCATAATGTTGGTCTGAACTGGTCTGAACTTGGAGACTCAATCGTTCTGCCTTTGCTGATGACTCCGCAGCAAAAATATGTACATCCTTTCAAAGGAATTGTTACATCAAAATTTGGTCCCAGACGGGGTCGCTATCATTACGGGACAGATGTCAATCTCAATGACGGAGACACTGTTGTGGCTGCTTTTGACGGATTTGTCAGATTTGCAGCTGTTGCAGGCGGCTATGGAAACGTGGTGGTCATCAGGCATTTCAACGGACTGGAGACACTGTATGCACATTTAAGTAAATTTGAAACCGAAGTGGGAAAACTTGTGTTTGCCGGTGATGTTATCGGACTTGGCGGCAGAACAGGCAGGTCTTACGGAGCCCATCTTCATTATGAAATTCGGTTTAGGGGTGTTGCACTCAATCCACAGGACCTTGTTGACTTTGACAAATTTGAACTGAAGTCTGATACACTCATACTGTATCAGAAAAATTTTGCTTCTGTCAATAGCTCATCTCCGAGAATCAGTACTGGCTCAGGCTCATCAGCAACAACTGTAGCAACCGGAATCCCTCAGTATCACACCGTTAGATCCGGAGACACACTGGGTGCCATTGCCATCAGATACAGAACGACCGTTGATAATCTCTGCCGGATCAATAACATCAAAAGAACAAGCATCCTCAGAATTGGGCAGAAAATCAAAGTGCACTAAAAACATTTTTTCATCATTTTCCTTTAACAATCATTTTTTTTTTACTTTTGCATCGCATCGGTTCCTGACATTCCGTTGGAGGAAATCAGGTGAAAAGGGAATCAGGTGGAAATCCTGAACAGTACCCGCTGCTGTTAGTTTCAAAATGTTTCAGGCATTTTGCCACTGTTCACTAAAGGATGGGAAGGCGCCCGAATCGAAACAAGTCAGAAGACCTGCCTGTGCAAAAATGCTTTCAAAGCTTTCGGGACAAAAAGCTGAGAACGATCCGGAAAATCGTTTGTACTCCCACAAGTTTTGAAAGTTTGATGTTCTTTCAAGTATTCACCTTTAAACTTTCAACAAAATGAAAAAAATGGTTATTTTTCTTGCAGTAGTTGTACTGACAGCTTTTGTTACATTTTCGCAGGGAATTGACTTCAGCCAGATTCAGAACTGGACAGGGACAGGCAACAACGTGGTAATGCTGATAGTTGATTTTAACGACGGAGAAACACCCGACTGCTGGGCTTTTGGTTATCGTTTTGATGGCTCAAAGAATGCTGAGGATATGCTTCAGGATATTGCTGCAGCCAACCAAAATCTCTCTGTGAACACAAGCGGGGGGTTTCTGAATAATCTGTCATATTTTATGCAGGAAGGCCTTGCCGGAGATCCTTATTACTGGATGACATTTGTTTTTAATGATCCATACTGGGATATGAACTGGGATGGAATCGCAGAAATTTTAACTGACAGTATGGTTTTCGGATGTTCCTATTCTGATGTAGATAGTTTGTGGGTCCCGCTGCATCTTCCTGAAAATCCTGTTGCTGCTCCGGCAGTCACTTCAATGAATGCGTTCGGAGAATTCACTGTGTCGGTGTATCCCAATCCCGTTCGTGATGATCTTTTTGTTTGTGCAGATTCGGATATTTCTTATCTTGAATTGTATGATGCATTTGGAAAGATTATGATTTCAGAAACAATGGATGTCAGTTCAAAAAGGTTGAATGTCAGTAGTTTGTCTTCAGGTGTGTATATAATAAAACTTCATTCAGAGAAAGGATCACAATTTGTCCAATTTATAAAAGAATGATTTCAATAATGAGAAGATTTGTTGTAATTTTCCTGTATGTGTTACTTTCGCTCTCAGCAATAGCACAATTCCCGCCTGCTGCAGGCCAGCCGGGTTCCACAGCCATACATGCCGACAGCAGTTGCTTTGCAGGATGGGCAGTTTCGTGTGTCATTGAAAGGGGATATCTGAATATCGCTGATACAGCGTTTGATATAAACGGGACTCACTTTGCCTCATACGGTTCAGAAACCGATGCTGTGGGTAAAGCAGACAATACTGTTGTGAGTCTTGGTGACAAGGGGAATGCTGTGTTAACATTTGAGTTCCCTGTTGTCAATGGCCCCGGATGGGATTTTGCAGTGTTTGAAAATGCTCTGACTGACACTTTTCTTGAACTTGCATTTGTGGAGGTAAGTTCTGATGGTGTGCAATTTTTCAGATTTCCTGCTGTTTCACTCACTTCGACCGATATTCAGACCGGAAGCTTCGGAGAAACTGATCCAACAAAAATTCACAATCTTGCAGGAAAATACAGGACGATGTACGGGACACCCTTTGATCTGGATGAGATCCCTGATGATCCTGCTCTTGATAAAAATCACATCACTCATATCAGAATTGTTGATGTTGGTGGTTCAGTAAATCCACTGTATGCATCGTTTGATCATTCAGGCGCTATCATCAACGATCCTTTTCCAACACCATTTGAAAGTTGCGGGTTTGACCTCGATGCAGTGGGTGTTATTCACAATACCCAAACAGGTGTCCCTCAGTTTAATGGCAATACTTTAAGAATTTTTCCTAATCCCGTGGAAGAACGCCTGTGTATTTTCCAGATGTATGATCTCCCGGGTGAAATAAGTATTTTTTCAGTTGATGGACGAAAGTTTGAAGGAATAATAACAAATGGAAATTGTGCAGATGTTTCTTTTTTAAGTCCGGGATTGTATCTGATCAGGATAACTGGTAAAAAAGGAAATGTATCAACAGCTCAGTTTATAAAACGATGACCTGCAAAGTATTCAGATACGGTATTGTATTGTTTGCAGCTGCTTTAATCAGCAGGAATAATTATGCACAGGAGATCAGGGATACAATTGTGCTGGCTCCGGTAGAAATTTCTTCAGCAAAGATTCCAGCAATGCAGTCACTGACTCTGGATTCACTGTCCTCACTAAGGAATAACCTCACGGGCATTACCGAAAGCCTGAAGATCTATACACCTGTTTTTATTAAGGAATATTCACCGGGAGGTATTGCAACAGTATCATTTCGGGGGACAGGTGCAGCGCATACTCTGGTTTTATTCGACGGATTTCCCGTGAATCCGGCAATGAGCGGACAGGCAGATCTTTCGGCTTTACCTCCCTATCTTTATGACAAAATGACTGTAACATCATCGCCTGAGTCATCTCTCATGCACCCTTCAGCTCCCGGCGGGATCATTTCCCTGCAAACCAACCCAAATACTGAACGTCGGCAGGAATTGTCAGTTCGTGCAGAAACAGGAAGTTTCGGCAATGTTGGTGGTGGCCTGAAGTTTCATAAAAAAGCCGGAAAATATCTGTTCCGGACGCGATTATATTACCATCAGGCTGATAACGATTTCTCATATATCAACAATTCACTCCCTGACAAACCTGTTGAAAGACGTCTTGATGCAGGATTTAAAAAAAAAGGATTGATGCAGGAAATCTTCAGAATATCAGGGGGATACGGCTTGTTTCTGAAGTTTACTGTCTTAAGTCATTTTAATGAACTGCCGGCTTCACTGCTGCAGCCCGGAATTGAAAACAATGAATTTCAGAGAAATGAGATTTACAGGCTGCTCGGTGGTTTCGGGAGAACCCGGAAACAACACTTTTATTCTGTGAAAATGCACCTTTCTTCAGAGTCGTGGACCTATGAAAAAAAATCTGATGAAACTGAAAGCCAGAATGATATTCTTTCAGCTGCATTACTCGGTGATTATGAATATCATTTCAAAGCGAATCATCAATTCCGGATTCAGTTGTTTTCACAGATTTTCAGTGCAGAAAGTAATAACTACGAAGAACGAAAAATGGTTTCAGATCACCGGTTGACATTCAGGGGATATACAAACCTCTATGGATTCATGATTAAACCAGCAGTTCATGTTCTGATGAATAACAACCGTGGTGATATTGCCGGTTCTTTGGTGGTGAACAGATCTTTTTTCGAGGAAAGGATGAATACAGGCCTTTCAGTGAGCAGGAATGTCCGTTTTCCCGGAATGAATGATCTTTACTGGAATCCGGGAGGAAATCCCGAGCTGCAGCCGGAAACATCACTCAATGTGAGCCTGAATCTCGGACTCAGAATAACAAAAAACGTATCTGTCCATTCAGGCTTGAACGCAGCAGTAGTTGACAACTGGATTCTCTGGCAACCCACATCCGTCTCAACTGTCTGGAGTCCCGTGAATGTGCGTAAAGTGTTAACTCAAAGTGTTGATTTTTCAGGAGTCTTTGAAGGACATTTTCTGGGAATTGACATCATTTCAAGGGCTTCCTACAGCTATTGTGTGTCCAGAGACAAAAGTCAGCCCGGTGCAGCAGAGTATGATAGGCAGTTAATCTATGTCCCCATGCACATGGGGTCTCACATTCTTAAAATTGATTTCCGGAATGTGTTTGCTTCATTTGATTCATATTACACCGGAAAACGTTATACACGTGCTGATAACCTGTCGTATATGCCTTCACATTTTCATCATAATCTTCTGATTGGATGGAAGGTAAATCGTGAAAAGTTAACCTGGGAATTGTTTGCCGGCATTTATAATATTACCGGTGAAAATTATCAGGTTATCGCATGGCAGCCCATGCCGCGTAGAAGTTTTAGGGTTGGGGTGGAAGTAAAAATTTTCTGAATTATTAATGAATAATGATTAATTTTTAATGAATAAGTGATTGATAAAAAGTGACATATGATTAAAATTCCATTTTCGATTTTATGTGTTTTTTTTGTTCTGCTCAGTTGCCGAAGAGACGATTTCAGTGAAGTCAGACCCCATGAGCCTGTCGCACAGTTCAGCGAAAACGGATTCTGGGTGGTGAACGAAGGTTTGTTCGGTTTTGGAAACGGTGAGATCAGCTTTATAGATCCTATGAAAAACGAAGTCTATAATGGTGTTTTTGCTTCTGCAAACAGCTTTTCGCCGGGTGATATCCCCTTTGATTTATATGTTGATAATCAATCAGTTTTGCTGACTGTCAATAATTCGGGAAGATTGTGGATTTTGCAAAGAGAGGATTTTAAAGTCAGATTTCATATTCAGCCAATCATTTCACCCCGGCACATTGAAAAGATTTCTGGTGATTATTTTGCTGTGTCTTCATTTGCAAATGACAGTCTGTATTTTATTGATCTGAGATCAGGGAGTCCGGTTGTTGTTTCCATGTTTACCGGGAAATCAACCGAGAGTTTACTCATGGCAGGAAATGTTCTCTATGCAGCCAACTGGTCGGCATACGGGGGGAGTTACAATAACTCCACAATTCAGATTATAGACCCGCATGGCCGGAATGTTCTCGGACACATACAGGTAGGAAAGGAACCAAACAGCATGGCTGTTGATAAAGACGGCAAGCTTTGGGTGTTATGCAGCGGCGGTTTTATGAACGAGGAAATACCAAGACTTTGCCGCATCAGTTTGCTTTCACATCAGGTTGAAAAGGAGTTTTTGTTTCCTTCGCAAAATATGTCACCGTTTTCTCTGAGCATTGATCAGAAAGGGGAGACGTTGTATTTTATCAATGAACATATTTACAGTATGAACATTTATGACTCAGGACTGCCCGTTGAACCGTTGATTCTTTCAGATTCTGAGAATTTTTATATGCTTGGAGCCGGACTTTATGCTGATACAATCATTGCGACAGATGCCGGAAATTACCAGGTTCCCGGCAAAGTCATTCTTTTTGACAACAACGGAAATGCATTAAATTCCTTTGGAGCAGCGATCATTCCGGGTTGTTTGAGAAGAAACTTATAACCAGACTTTAAAAAAATGTATCTCTTTTATTCCACCAGCTGCTCTTCAGCTTTGTTAAAATTTATAAGGTAGTGTTTGTTTTTCTGGTTTTTCTGACTTACCCTGTCAAGCCAAACAATTCCGTCAAGATGATCAATTTCATGCTGGAAGATGTGTGCGGTATATTGATGTGTGATTTTCTCAGTCACATGCTGCCCGCTCAGTGTGTTGTAGCTAACTTCAACCCAGATTGCCCGCCACGATTGTCCGTTGATATCAGGAATTGAAAGACATCCGTCAGGGCGCTGAACAAGAGTATCAGAATATGCTGTGATCCGTGCATTGAGGTAAACTTCAAACGGTGCACCGGCTTTATCAAATCGCTTTACCCAGATGATCCGTTTCAGGATACCAACCTGGGGCGCTGCAATTCCCACGCCTGAATTCTGGGGATCAGTCACAGTCTTAAACATCCTCGAAACCAGGTGAGTCAGATGCGGATCATTGTAAAAATTGATGGACGTACTATGTTTGCGTAACAACAATGAATCCTCAGAAACAAACCAGTTCATCAGTTGCATTTTTTCTTCAGCATTTCCTTCCCTGATGAGCCGGATCTGCTCACCCGAAAAATTACTCACATTGCCTTTCTTATTCTGACAGGATTTGATCCAGCCAATGGTAAAGAAAGGGATGATCATGATGATGAATAAAAAAGCAGATGCTTTAAGCATGGATTTCATCTTGAACTTTTTTACAAATATAACCCGATTTGACAATAATATCATCATTCACCTTAAAAAAAAGGACAATTCTTTTTTTTAAGGTGTTGATTGAGAGGAATAAAAACGATCCCTCGTGAAAAGCATTATAATGCACTAAAATATCGATGTCGCTTTTGTGGTGTTTGGTGTTTTAGTGATTTTGTGACATACATTGAGATGAAGCTCTGCTGTTTTAAAATTTTAAAAGTTAGTCGGACATTAGTTGGAAATTATTTTGGTTTTAAAATATTGAACAACAATGGTTTGTATTTATTTTGATGATTGATATATGTTAAGTGGATGAAATAAAATGTAAAAATGATGAATTATTTTTTAGTTCGGTATACTATTTGATGTTAAGAGTGCGTTAAAATATTAAGGTTACAAAAAATGGTCAGGGAATTTGTCTTTAATGGGGGTTATGGCAATTCAGGCAAAATTAAATTACCTTTTACAGTTAGTGGTTATAAAGCCTGATTCGTATGGTGAATGATGTTCGAATCGTTCACCATGCACCCTGACTTTTTTATATTCATTCATGTTTTAAAAAGCCAATTAGAATGATAAGAAGATTGATTGCTTCTATATGATTTTAATAGTTAATTCACTTCACCACCCCAATTCTTCCTGATTCAATCCTTTGATTTCCTTTCAGAAGTTCAT
>CAYMAZ010000042.1:0-21508 GCA_964388575.1 uncultured Bacteroidales bacterium
TCGAATTTAATTTCATGTTCATGCATATCATTGTAATTTTATTAATTACAAAAATACAATGCAACACATAAAACACATATATACAATAAATTACAATAATTCCAAAATTTAATTATTTGGAAAAATTGTAATCAAAGAGAAGAGCAATAGAAAAAGAATAGTAGCTTTATTCTTTCGATGGAATCACAGGAACAGGGATATTTGATATTTCCTTATCGAAGTGTTTTTTATAATATTCTTCTGAGTCTTTGTATGATTTTTTAGAAAAGGTCCACTTGCTACATTTAAAATTTGGAATAATTGAACTCAGTACATTAATATACTCCTCATTCTTAGGGAAAATTTCAATGAGATTATTTTCTTCCAATAATTCAACCCATAAGACAATAGCTGATTTATTAGCATTTTCATTAAAACTGCCATCTTTCTTAAGAATATTATGAATGGATTTTTTTTTGGAATGAAAATCATGTTCTAAAATAGCGAGACAGGATTCTAAATTTTTATCATTAATAAAGATGTCCAGAGGACCATTTAATTTTTTCTTTTTTCTTCCAGATTGGCCTTTTTCCTTACTAGCAATAGCATCAGGAGAAGGTTTCGTATTATCTTGCTTTATAGTTTCACTATGAGTATCTGTTGCATTGAAACTTTGATAAAATACAGTAATATGTGAGAAAAATTTATGAGCGACCTGTTCAACGATGTGCTTTTTTTTGAATGTTTTCATTCTCATGGTTTCAGCATAGTTATATATCACCTTATCGGAGTAATTTTGGAACCTCTCAATGATATCTGAAATAAGAACGTCAAATATGGGATCAGGTTTTTTTCTGTTTTCTTCATTAGTGCGAATTTTTGATATTTCACCTCTAATCTCTTTATTTAATCGTTCTGTTAAATAGATAACTTCAGGAACCCCCATTTCTTCATTCTTAACAAATGTCACCGGGTGTAGTTTTCTTTTGCCCGAAATCATTCTTTTTATTTGATGCTTGCAGTGCTCAATATACTGCTTGTTTTCAATTTGGTACATGATTTTTTTCCTGCTTTCGAGAAACAGAAGTAAATCATTTAGTTTGTTAGGAAGTACATGACTTAATTCCAAGTTATTCAATGAAATATTTTCATATTTAAATAGCTCATAAGGGCAAACAGAATTAATATAAAACTCTCTTATTATCGATTGCAGGTCATCATATAGTTTGTAACAACGAAAATAACTATCGGAATACATCTCTCGAAACACATAGCAATTCACCCAGTCAGATTGATCTAGAGAAAGAATATTATCTCTATGTTTGTTGATGATTGCAATTTTCACATCTCTATCAAAGTTTTCTGACAATGTAGTTTTTACTTGGGAACTAGCTAATTTTCTTTCATAAAACTGGTATAAAGGAATTGACCTATCGCATTCAATCATGGATTGAATTACCTTACTTATTTTTTCATGATCATTATTTTCCTTTTTTCTAATATTTTTTTTTATTGCTTCACTCAATGAATTAATAACATTAATATCCTGTTTGCGAACTTTTGCAAGATACATTTCATAGACAACAATAGAAATATCAATATCGAAAAAATATTTAAATAGCTCATCACAATATATATTTGGAGTATTCTCAATAAAGTGAATGAATTCTTTTACTCTGGCTTCTTCCCTGGTTTTGTGATTCAGTATATCCTGCTTGTGAACTTTAAGATATTTTATGTGTTCAATGAAAGATTCAGCATACAGCAAGGGACTAAATTTGGCTAAAGAATTCAGAGGTTTTAAAATGTCAAGAGAGGACAGGTATTTTTCACGAGCTGCAGGAATGTCTTTGCAGATAGCACGAAACTCCAAGATTTCTTCTTTTGAAAATATGTATAGTTCAGTGCTTTCAGAAATAGTATCAAAAATATGATGACTATGAAATAACTCAGGAATGGAAATTTGGACATCGAGCTTGTTCTTAACAGAAATTTTTTGAGAGCCAGTGATATTGTATAAAAGGAAATTAATTGTACTAATGCGGTTTTCAATAAGTTTTATATGATCTTTTTCATGCCGAATTTCACTTAAGAATGCTTCATGAACTCTATGAGAAAAAACAGTAACGTGTTTCAGAAAAATGGTTTCTTTTACTTTTAATAAATCACCTAATTTTTTAAAAAAAACCAGAGAAATTTTAAATATCACTTTTGCAAATCTTTCATCATACAACGCAAAATATGTGTTCTCAATAATCACGGAATAATTAAACTCAGAAGGCTTCCTTTCTTTTGTATTAGCAAGCTCCATATAGTATTGAAAACAAAAATCATAACCCTGATCTACTGACAAGCCAAGCTTTCGAAATTCATTTAACAGTTGGATTGTACGAAGGTTAAGGTCGTCAGGGCATTTGGAAATAATTTTTACAATCGAAAAAAACTCTTGCTCAGTCATTTAGTATAGAATGGTTCTAAATAGGTTATTTTTAATCAGGGATCAATTTATTACTCCACTGCTTCGCTGTTTCAATTTCAAAGTCTTTGAGGTACAGCTTTGTTGTCTGGAGGTTCTTATGTCCCAGGCTCTCAGAAATAAACTCATCAGGGGCACCGCTGTGACGTAAGATCGTGGCAAATGAATGACGGGCAGAATATGTGGTTATCTTCGGAAGCTCCAAAAGATCACTGACAGCTACCATTGTTTTATTTATGTTCTTGACCATCTGATGTACTGCGTTATAAATCTGTTTGTCGTCCATGTCATTATTTATAATGTCAAATATATAATCTTTTTTCGTACCATATTCATCTATTATTTTACCGACGAGTTGATTTATGACAATTTTTATTTTCTTGGTGTTTGAGCGGTTCTTGGTTGAGGTTTTTGCCCTTTCTATTATTATCACATCATCTTTAACATGACTGTATTTCAGAAGTGCAATGTCTTTGATGTTGATGCCATTGCATAAATAAGAGAAAACCCACAGGTCCTTGTAGTAGTTTTTGTTTGAGCCTTCCGGGAACCTGAAGTCAATGATCTGCTTGATTTCGGATAATGTCAGTGCCTTTTTGAAGTTTCGACTTTCCGGGATTTCATATTTTTTCTCACCGAAAGGATAAATATCACGGGGTATCATGCCATTACTGATGCAGTCATTAAAGATATATCTCACCGCTCTCAGGTAGATTGAAACAGTTGTTATGCTTTTGCCAGATGATAGGAACCATTTTTCATATTTGGAGAAAAAAGCAGGATTACACTGTTCAAAGGGGAGTTTGTTTTTGCCGACAAAATCTGTCAATGAATTGGCAGCACATTTGTACACAACGGCAGTTGAGATTTTCCCATTCTTTGTGAGTTCCTTTTCTCTTTTTAATAAAGAACTGATAACACACGTGCCCTGATCAGATGTCTGTTTGTCAAAATACAATTCCTTGAACCTTTCAATTGTGAATGAATTGTTCTTTTCAATCATTGAATCCATTATATCATAGGCCTTGCTTTCGGCTTCATGGATGTAATGTTTTAACTCCGTGAGATCAGCAGAAAGCCTGGTTCCATTCAGACGTTCAAAATCCTGCTTAGACATCCATATCCCCTTTCCGAATTTATCCCGGATGGTAATATAGTATTGTCGGCGCTGATAGGTCAGACATAACTTCACTGGAGCAACCCCATCATTTAACTTGCGTGCTTCGAAAATGGCTCTGGCTGTGAATGCTTGCTTTTTCATAATGTTCAAATTAGGTACATACAAAAGTACATACAAAAGTATAAAAAGGAATGATAACAGACAAATAAAAAATGTTAAAAAAACACTCAAATGTATAGATTATATGGGGCTTTGGTAAAGTTCATGCACAAAAGAAAAATAAGGGAAAAACAGCCAAAAATATGCCTTACAAGCAGGGGGTCACAGGTTCGAATCCTGTTGCTCCCACATCAAACAGAGCGAGAGTGAGAGTGAGTGCGAAGCACTTACGAGCACTCTCGCTCTGTTTCTCTTAACTCGCTCTCACACTCACACTTAATCAGTTTTGAGCAAGAGCAAAAGAATGAAAAATGAAGAATGAAAAATGCATTGTCTTTCTGAGCGCTTTGTCATTCTGAGTGAAACGAAGAATCTGATAGCCTGAGGTACTTCACTTCGTTCAGTATGACAAATAAGTTTTGAGCAAAAGAATGAAGAATGAAGAATGTGGTTAAGTGGTCAAGTAGTCTAGTGACCAGGTGGTCCAGTCTCAATTGAGTTTCTCTTATACCTTTGTACGAGGTGATGAGGTGACGGGGTGACGTGGTGATATTGAATATTTGCTATTTTCTATGACTTTACTTAGTCATTTAGAGCGTTTTGTCATTCTGAGCACATTGTCATTCTGAGCACATTGTCATTCTGAGCGTAGCGAAGAATCTGAATCTATAAGATACTTCACTTCGTTCAGTATGACAAATAAGTTTTGAGCAAGAGTAGACAGCAAGGGGTCTTCTGAAAAAAAATGGCTTGAGCGAACTTTCTCGCTCTGTTTCTCTTTACTCACTCCAAACTCAAAGAATTTATTATGTTTGGTTTTTTAGAAACAGAAGGTAAGAACTCAAAAACAACTTCTGAAACGCAATCTGACTGCTGAAAGAAACCATGGTCCTGGCTGGGTGTTTAAAATACTTTTATTTTTCAATTGGCTCGGAAGTGACATTGCTATTCATACATTTTTCAACATTTTCAAATGCTTCCTGATTGTCCGCAATCACAACAAGAATGTCTTCAGAATTAATAACCGTTGATCCTCCGGGTCTTATGTATTTATTGTCCCGAATAATCATAATGATAAACGCATGCCTTGGAAATTTCAGATCAACAATTCTTTTTCCGACAGCATGACTATCGGGAAGAACTTTAATTTCCTTCATTGTTGATTTAGGAACCTCTGACAACACATCTTCTATTTCAGTCACTGTGCCCAAGTTTTCTGATTGAGCAACATTCATCCATTTAGCTACGACCGGGATTGTTGTCCCCTGAATAAGTACAGAAGTAACAGAAATAAAAAATACAATATTGAAGATCATATCTGCTTTATCAATTCCTGCCAACAGGGGGTAAGTTGCAAAAACAATCGGAACAGCACCCCGTAATCCAACCCAGGATATATAGAACCGTCTTCTCAATTTCATTCTGAAGAACATCAGACTAAGGAAGACACTTACCGGACGTGCAACTATAATCAAAAACAATGATATAATGATTCCGATTCCTACAACGGGAATGATATGTGAAGGATATACCAGTAATCCGAGTGTCAGAAACAGGACAATCTGCATCAGCCAGGCCAATCCATCATAGACCTTTAAAATTGTATTTTTGTGTATTAAATCCTGATTTCCCAGGTAGACTGCACAAATGTAAATTGCAAGAAAGCCGTTTCCACCGACAAAGTCAGTTGCAGCGAAAGTGAGAAACATCATAGAAATGACCAAAACCGGATAGAGTCCCTCAAAATCGAGCTTTATTTTATTAATAATGAATTTGCTCAGTTTTCCAAATGCAAAACCAGCAATACCACCTAAGATCATTTGTTGCAGAAATAATGGAATAACAGACAAAAAGCTTTGATCCTGATGAATGACAAGCGTTAAAAAAGCAATTGTGAGAACATAGGCCATCGGGTCGTTACTTCCGCTTTCCAATTCAAGAGTTGGCCTGAGGTTTGTCCTGAGAGCAAGACTTCGTGATCGTAATATTGAAAAAACAGCGGCTGCGTCTGTTGAAGAAACAATTGAACCGAGCAGCATACTTTCATAAAATGTGAAGTCAGTAATCAGCCAAACAAATGTACCCAGAGTAAGTGCTGTCAACAAAACTCCGAGAGTGGACAACATGAAACCCTCTCTGAGAACTGGCTTAACAGAAGACCAATCAGTGTCGAGTCCTCCGGAAAACAGAATAAAATTCAGAGAAACAATTCCTATAAATTGTGCAATTGAAGGATTATCAAAATATATTCCTCCAATTCCGTCAGAACCGGCCAGCATTCCAACCCCAAGAAAAAATAGCAAAACAGGAACACCAAATCTGTAAGAGGTTTTTCCCGCAATAATGCTTAAAAAAAGTAACAGTGACCCAATTAATAAAATATTTTCAATCGTTAGGCTCATATTCTCATCTGATACGACAAAGTTACAGAATTTTTTTACAGTCTGACCATTGCTTGACGTGAATACCTCTTATATATAAAGAGGTGTTCATAAAAATATTGTAAAGTTCCTGACGTTTTTTTATTATCTTAGGTGATGAAATTTACTCAACAATAATTTTTCCTGATCCAATTATATGGTCATCATTCATGATCCGGAAAACATACATCCCGGATTTCATATTCCCTCTTTCAAGAGTGCACTTTCCGTCTCTGCATTCCGTTTCACTGACATGTCTTCCTGTGAGGTCATAAACTAAAACCCTTACAACTTTACTCATTGAAGAATGATATTGAATGATTGAATAATCGCTGAACGGGTTCGGATAGCAGAGGATTTCAGAGTTCTTTTTGTCATCCTCAGGCATATTCACTAAAACGCATAACAAACTGTCCTGAAAAATTTGAGTATTAACAATAATAGCCGGTGTTAAACTCGTTGAGGTCAGGGCTGTTGCTGAAACAGACAATGGCATGACAACGGTATTCAAGGTAAAGGGAACATATGAAGATGGAATTTCAACACAATTATTCGTATTGCCAAGACTATCAGTCTTAATAAGATATACATCATGATAATACGGTACAAACGTACCAGTGCCAGATGTGTTTCCTGCGATCACAAAACCTTTGTCAGAAGTTGGAAACACTTCTCCTGCTGTTTCCCCAACTCCAGTGTGAAATTCACCAAACCGTTTAGACCATAGCGGAAAACCTAAAGAATCTGTTTTGACGAGAAAAATTCCCGATGAGTCAAACATCTGAGTTGCGACCATTTGTGTGCCTGATGAACCTGAAATTATAAATCCATCATCATCTGTTTGAACAATAAGAGTATTTCCATGATAATTAATATCATAAAATGAGTCATATAGAGTCCTCGTCCATAAGGTGTCAAAAACACTATTAATTTTTACCAGATAGACTCCTGAAGTGTTATTCTGCTGGGGCTTCCAGTTGAAGCCGGCTAAGATATAACCACCATCAGAGGTCCTAATAATTGAAGATGCAAATTCGTAGTTACTGTTATTCTGTCCGTATTGATTTGCAGAAAAGACATTGCCCGATGAATCAAGCCGAAGCAAAAGCATTTCACTAAGAACCTGAAAAGTTGAAACTTCACCAAATACTGCTATCCCACCATCATCTGTGAGAGCAATATCTTTGGATGAAATGCTTCCTGTATGCTGATAATGATTAGCCCAGAGCATATTTCCGGCATTATCCGTCTTCATCAGAACGATTGTTGAATTAGCATCATATACATTTGCACAGATATAAAAACCACCATCGAATGATTGTAAGACTGCGGACACATTCAATTGCAGTGGTAAACTATGTGATCTTGTCCATATAGTGTCTCCAGTCTGATTCGTCTTAATAAGCAATACTTGATTATTCATAATATTAGAACAGGCAATGACAAAACTTCCATCAGAAGTTTTTATAAAATCATAGTCCCAGACAGATGATACGAAACCATATGTCTTAAGCCACATCAATTGTCCTGTAGTATTAATTTCAGACAAAAACAACTGATACATACCTGGAGTAAAACTACTTGTTAACCCAGAAATGATATAGTTTTCCCCGGACTGATGTATCATTTTCGTGAATATTTCATTTCCATTGCCCCCAAATGTTTTGTGAAAAACATTCTGATTCATTCCTGGCATTGATGAGCCGAGAATGACCAACAAGACGGTTAATTTTATAAATATCTTCATGATGAATAAGTATTTATATTTCTATATCACAAAAGTAAATAAAAACTTTGAAATACAATCTGCAACAAAAAATACCGATTTCATACAATCCAAAAAAACATTAATTTTGTATAATTATATAATTTACTTAACATCCATGATTACAAAAATTAATTTCAGACAAACAAGGATAAGAAGCTTGCTGCTTCTGCTGTTCGTTTTTACGTTCCTTTCAGCAGCGCTTTCCCAGATTCCCTCAGGGTATTACTCAAACATTGAAGGAAAGTCGGGTGCAACATTAAAAACAGCACTCCACCAGATCATCTGCAACGACACAACCGGTTATCTGCTATATGGGACAGGCACAGGAAGCACATGGCAGGGATTCTATAATGCTGACCGGAAAGTATCAAATGATTCTGTTCTGGACATGTATTCAGACATTGCACGGTATTTCCCAAATCCCAATAATAGTTTTGTTTCTGTAAGCGGACTGAATATTGAACATTCATTACCCAAAAGCTGGTGGGGAGGCGCTGAAAATGCAGCATACCATGAATTGCATCATCTGTTTCCGTCAGACGTAAATGCAAACACTGAAAAAAGTAATTATCCGCTTGGAGTTGTCACAGGAAGTGTAATTTTCAATAATGGGAGAACTAAAGTAGGTTACGCCACTTATTCAACTTATTCAGGTCTGGTTTTTGAGCCTCACAATGACTTCAAGGGAGATTTTGCGAGAGCTTATATGTATATGGCAACTGCTTACGAAAATTATTCCTCAAGCTGGAACTCCTTTATGATGAACAATAACACTTATCCCGTTTTCAATGCCTGGGCGATCAATCTCCTGCTGCAGTGGCACAGAAACGACCCGGTGAGTCAGAAAGAAATCACACGCAACAATGTGGTGTATTCGTTTCAAAACAACAGAAATCCCTACATTGATTATCCGGACCTGGTTGAACATATCTGGGGCGATTTCAGTTCAGTCCCATTCTATTTTATCAATAATACTCCAAATATCTCAGCAATCAGCCAGATTCTGAATTCAAACACAACTGTCAGTTTTGAAGCACAGAATTCAGTTCCTGTGACACAATCAATCAATATCAGGGGCAATGATCTGATCGGAAATATTCTGTTGTCCATTTCAGGCACACATGCAACCCTTTTTTCTGTTTCATCAAATGTCCTTACAATAAGCAGTGCAAGTGCCGGAGCTGAGATAATCATCACATACTCCCCCACTCTTGCGGGAAATCATTCTGCAATCCTGACAATTACATCAACAAGTGCAACACCATTTATTCTGAACCTTTCAGGAAGCAATCAGTAATCATATTTTTGCAGGATCAAAACATTTAAATGCTGAGTGTGTTTATCTCTTTATCTGAAAGCACCAGGAAGCGAAAGAAAAGCAAAAAAAAACAGCACCGGCAACTTAATTTATTATACATTTGAAGCCTGTATTAATGAAAGCATGAAAAACTCAATCAGATTTGCAGTATTTGTTTCAATCATTGCATGTTTAGGAAGCTGTAAACCCGAACTGCCTTCCTGGGATAATGAATCCGTTTTTCCGCTTGTCAATGCAAAACTATTCATGAGTAATTTTGCAGGAGACACTTTGCTGACAACTGATCAGGACGACTTGTTGTCCCTGTTTTACGAATATACACTTACTGATTTTCAGTTTGATTCACTGATCAGCGGTCTTGACACAATTGCAGGTCAAACATATGTTTCGCCTTTTACAATAACATTGACTCCCGGTTCTCAAATCATCACCACAAACGAAATTAACAGGCTGACTGTCAATGATATTTATTTGAAAATCCTGAAAATTTCCCATGGGGTTCTGATATTAAAGACCTCAAACAAATATATGCAACCTATCAGGATTGAATATTCGATTCCGGAAGCCATGATCAACGGAAATCCGCTAACAATCCAGAGGGATATTCCTGCTGCAACTTCAACCACACAACCATTTCTCTATGAAGAACACATCAGTATCGACAATCTGAGATGGTTGTTTTTTTCAACCGGAGGAGATGTATACAACTGCTTTCACTCTGTATTTAAGGTCTGGATCAGCCCCAATGCAACCGAGCCGGTACAGGTGAATCATAACGATCAGTTTCAGTTTTTCATCGGAATGAATGATTTTGATATTTCATATGCAAGAGGTTACTTCGGACAACATGACTACGATTTCTCAGGTGAATCTCAGATTGATATGTTCAAGCTGATTACAGCAGATGAATTCAGCATAGAAGATGTATCACTGAACCTGGAAGTAACAAATCACACAGGCATGGACATCAGACTTCTTCTGCAAGAGTTGAAGGGTATAAATCTGCACAACAATCAAAATGTTAGTTACAGTGGGCCATTATTACATACTTACTTCAATATTATCAGGGCTACCGAACAGGGAGTTGAACAGGGGATTGTTCCTCCAAACACAACCATTTATGATTTATCTCAGAATTCCAACCTGAAACAATTTATTGAAAATATGCCCGGCAAACTCTTTGTTGATGCAAGTCTCAGCATGAATCCGCTGGGAAATATCAGTGGAGGAAATGATTTTTATTATGGCATTCCTCCTGAAGCAAAACTTGTGTTTAGCATGCCGCTGCACTTTTCAGCTCAAAATCTGAAATTATCAGATACATTAATTTTTTCGTCTGATTTTCTCAAAAAGCCCATACAAGCACTCACCATTAAATCAATCATTCAGAATTGCTTTCCATTTACTTTTGATCTGAATATGAGCTTTCTTGACAGCAACAGGACACATCTATTCAGTCTGCCCTTTGACAAACCTGTAAAAGAAGCAGAAATGGGCATTTCCGGAAGAACGCTTGGACCTGAGCAGACAGTCATTCATCTCAGTATCCCGCATGAGAAACTGGATGCAATCAGAAAATCGACATTCATCACACTTGATTTTGCAGTATCTTCCATGCCATACGGACAACATGTTAAAGTATTCAGTGACTATTTTATTGATATACGAACCATTGCACAAATAAATCTACTTATCGAACAAAAGGAATAAGCAAGATGAGAATTACATTAACAGTCATTGCTTTTACAACTTTACTGTTCCATGCATATGCACAGTATGATTCTTTCATTTCACTTCATGAGGATTCAGTTATTCAGGTTCAGGCCAGCGGCACATTTGCCGTTATGTCAGATCACATTCCCCTGTCGTTTTCGACTGATTTTTTCACCGGATCATGGCTCAGTTATGATGACAGGATAAATGCCCTGAACAAAATGAAACCCAGGAATCATTTCACTTTACTATCTGAATTTGGAGCTTCAATAAAGAAGACGTCAAATTGCAAAACGGATACACTTCAGAGTTCAGGTTGGTTTGGTGGTATCAGCCATCATACAATGATTTTCGCATCACTTCCTCCAGATGCAGCAAGACTAATGTTGATGGGCAACAGTGAATTTGTTGGAAAAACAGCATATCTGGATGATTTCAGACTCAGTTATCATCAGTTCACAAAACTTCAACTGGGAGCAGTAAGAAGTTTCGGTAAAAACCAGGATCACAGCTTTGCCCTGGCGCCTTTCATATCATTTCACCAACCCCCTGTTGAGATGAGCATTCAAAAAGGACGTGTTACGACATCCTCAGACACATCTTTGGTTTCAGTTATTTTGAATGGAGAATTACATCTCGGACTGCCTCATGAAACCTTAACACAAGCTATTGGAGGAGGCATTGATTTCAAATATGCCAGTTCAGGTTTGATGACAGATCACATCCTGATATTTTCAGCTGAAAACCTTGGCGTTTTCAGGTATTCGGCAAATTCATATTCATTCAGCAATGACAGTGATTTTGTTTTCACAGGCATCCACATCACAGACATCAACCACATTGACAGCACACTTTCAGCATTCAGCGACAGCTTAGGGAACCAAACAGGACTAACCCATGACACTCTGGGTCAGACAATACTATTACCTTTGAGATTAAAGATCGGGATCATCAATATCCAGAGTGAACGATTCGGGTTGTCAGGGTCTGTCAGTTCGTATCCCTTTCATCAGAAGGCTCCTGTTTTTGAGTGTATTGCTGAATATGGTTTCAGAAGATACTGGAAAGCTGGAATACCATTGGCAATCGGTGAGACAACAGGTTTCGGAGCAGGCTTTTTTATTGAGTATCAGAGCAAATCAATGTTTCTGTCATTTCTTGTAAGATCGGGACACAGCTTTTCACCTTCATTTTCGCAAACAGGATTTGCAGCATTTGCAAGGATGGCATACAGGTTTTAAAAATTTCCCCAATATGATTCAACACATTCAAGATTATATTTCCTCAGCCAATCAAAAAATTGTTTTTGTGATGTTTCTTGTGGTATCAATTTCAGCACATTCACAAACAGAAAGCTTCATCAGATCTTTTGGAGTTGACGGTTTCAATTACGGTCATCGGGTAGCTGTCTTACAGGATACAACTTATATGCTCATGGGAAATAAAACCGGTTTTAACAATATGAACAATGTATATCTGATCCATGCAGATCAGGCAGGACATATTATCAGGGATCAAGTTTTTGGAGGCACTGAAATGCATGTTGCTTCAGATATGACTGTTCTCGGCGATACAATGTTCATCATCACCGGACATACACTGAACAGCACAACACAGGATTACGACGTATTTGTCATGTGGATCAGCAGAGATCTTGAACTCATTTCTCAGAAACAATACAGTGCTTCAGGCTGGGATTTCGGCAAAACTGTTACAGCGGATCAAACAGGGAATGTTTTTGTTGGCAGCGAGAGTTATTCTTATGGCTCCGAACCTGCAATCCTGTTGTTACATTATAAACCTGATTACAATTTTTACGGAGAACTTGTATTAAGCAATCCACTTGCTGAAATGAAAGCAGAGTCTTGTATCATGGTGGATGACACATTGATTTTTCTGACTGGAAGTTATCTGGCAGTGCAGGAACCAATGAAGGGAATGATCCTCAAAATCAAAACTGACTTCAGTCAGATTGATACATTGCTTTATGGATCTGACACTCTGAACATACATTACACAGACATCACTCATGCCGGTACTGACAGGATCTCTGTAACCGGATATTATACACAGCTGAATGACCCTGTACGAATGCTTCTGTATCATTCATTTGATGAGAATCTGACAATGAATGGTGCTATCTGGGATAATGTTCCGGGGACGCATTGTAACTGTATCACTGCGTCAGCTTTCGGTCATACAGCATTCGGATGTCATACAACAGCTTTCGGATCAGGAAATGCTGATTTTCATTATTTCAGATTCGATCACAATACATATCTTGGAGCATCCACTGTTGGAGGACTCATGTATGACGAACCCTTTGACATCGCTTTCGCTCTTGATTCGAGCCTTATTATGATCGGAACCACTCAAAGTTTCGGAACACCTGTAACCAGTATCATGCTTGCAAAAACATGCAGGGATTATCTCTTTTGTGTCAGTGATTATGAACATCAGACACATATCAATAGTATGGAAAACAATTTGCAGGTTCTGGCATTTCCAAATCCAGCCACCGATATACTTAATATCGTCTTCTCCACTGAAACAGTTCAGGCTATAACCAATTTAGTTGTTTTCACGCCTGATGGAAGAATGATGTATCCCCGTTTTTCTATTTCGGGACACAATACTGTACAACTTCATATTGCCGGACTTCGTCAGGGGTTATATTCAGTCAGGATTGAAACTGACACAACTGTTTTTCAGACCAAATTTATCAAACAATAACACTGTATCGCGCCGTGACATTGAATTATAAGTATTTAACATTTATTTAACAATACGTTTTTTGTTAAAAACTTGCATTTCTCAAAATAACAATTGTATTTTTGCAGTGTCTTAGTTTAGTAATGCACTAATTATTTAAATTAATATTTTACATATGGTTAACATTGAGTCACTACAATTTGGTTATCGCAAGGGGATGTACTTGTTTGATAATCTGAACCTGACACTCCTGAAAGGATGTGTATATGGGTTATTCGGCGTAAACGGAGCCGGCAAGACAACATTGATCAGACACATTTCGGGATTATTGTTTCCGGGCAACGGAAAGGTATCTGTTGACGGGCGGCAATCGTCCAGACGCGATGTGGAGATGATGCGGGAATTATTTATCATTCCCGAAGAATTCTGGCTACCTTCAATCAGCGTTTCACGATATGCAGAAATTCATAGTGGATTCTTCCCCAAATTTGATTCTAAAATTTTTAATCAGGTTATCGGGGAGTTTGAAGTAAATCAGAAACAGAATCTTGAAAGTTTGTCTTACGGGCAGAAGAAAAAATTTCTGATAGCCTTTGGTATCGCAACAAACTGCGGATTGCTGCTAATGGATGAACCAACCAATGGTCTGGACATTCCCTCAAAAAGCCAGTTTAGAAAAATCATGGCTTCACACATCAATGAAAACAGATGTGTTTTGATTTCCACACATCAGGTCAGAGACTTGTCAAGCATCATTGACCATGTGATCATTCTTGACAACGGGAAAATCCGGTTTATGGAAAGCACAGAAACAATCACAAACAATCTGAGTTTCGGTATAATCCAGTCTGATAATCATTCTGAATTCATATACAGTGAAGATATTTTCGGAGGCAAATCTGCCATCACAAAAAACACCGGCAAGGACACAGAAATTGATTTTGAACTCTTATTTAACGGAGTCATCAAAGACTCTTCAGTGATTAACAATGCAATTCAAAGGAGGTCAATATGAAAACAGAATTTTTCAATCTGCAGCGATTTGGTCTGTTGTTAAAAAGACAATACATATTAAATATTAAAAATTGGTTGATTGCGTTAATATCCATTGGTGGATTTATCATTTTTATTTCGTTTATCAATTTACTCAGCACACAAAATGATAGTTGGATATCAATCTTCAATTCTCTTGGAGTTGTGGCATTTTTCATCACAGGGCTGGTTTTTGCCTCATTGTCATTTTCTGAAATGGGCACATATTCAAAAAGCTTACAATTTATTACACTTCCGGCATCTAGATTTGAAAAATTCTTTGCTGCCTGGTTGTCTTCATTTTTGTTCTTTTTCATCGCTTCTGCAATCACTCTGGTGGTTTCTTCAGCGATAACAGGATTATTATCTGTGCTGATTTTCAAAGGAAATTTTATGGTTTTCAATCCATTCAGCAAACAGTTTGCAGAAATTTTTCTGGCATATTTCATTGGTCATTCCGTTTATTTCCTTGGGGCAGTATGGTTCAAAAAGGGAGCATTCTTTAAAACACTTCTTACAATGTTTGTTCTCAATATCATTACAAATACCTGGATATTTGCGTTGGTCATGATTATTATCAAACCCTACAAACTCATTACAGAGAGTAAAAACATGTTTGTTCCATCTATATCTGTGACTGGGCTGGAACTACAAATAAAATATTTTATAATTGGATATTTTGTCCTTTTAGCAATAATTTTTCTGACAACTTCATGGATCAGATTTAAAGAAAGGGAGGTGTGAAATGGAATTTGCTGACAAACAAGCCATATATCTGCAGATTGCTGATAAAGTATGCGAATTCATTCTTTCGCGTCATTGGGCTGACGGAGAACGGATTCCGGCTGTCCGTGAAATTGCAGTCATGATGGAAGTGAATCCGAATACAGCTAACAGAGCTTATGATTACCTGCAGAATCAGGGTATCATCTATAATAAAAGAGGTATCGGATACTTTGTCGCTGATAACGGATATGAGAAAACCATCGAGCTCAAACGTTCCCGATTTCTTGAAGACGATGTCCCCCAATTTTTCAAAACAATGGAACTACTGGGGTTATCATGTTCAGAGCTGGAATTATATGTCAATGAAATCAAAAACAATTAAATTATTCAACAATATGAAAACAAGTGCAAAAATATTACTTATAACACTGGGATTCAGCCTTTTGCTGATACTGGGTATCATCATTTGGGCAAAAACCTATTTCAATTCCAACATTGAGAGAGGAAGCGGAAACATTGTAACCAAAACATATTTTCCGGAATCGTTTCATAAAATTAAAATCACGGGAGGTTTTAATGTTCAGCTGAATCATGGTGAACAGCCAAAGGTTGATGTCACACTCGATGATAATTTCCAGAAATACATCAGAGTAAATGTGATTGACAGCTTGCTGGTCATCAGCGGAGTCAATATTTTCAGGCCACAGGGGACCAACATCAGCATTACCCACACAGGAATCAATGAACTTCAGCTGCAGGCGGCAGTCAAACTTGAAAGTTCAGACACTCTTGAGTGTGAACAATTCACTTTAAAAACAAACTCAGGAACAAGTACCAGGTTGCTGGGAAATTTTAGAAATTTCACATGCACCATGTCAGCCGGAACAAAAGTCACTTTGTTGGGGACTTCAACACATGCTGATTTTCGCCTTTCAGCCGGGACAGAGCTTTTTGCTTCGGAATTTTTAACAGATACTTGCATTATTTCTGCATCTGCCGGTTCATCTGCAGGAATTCATGTACTGGAATACCTTGAAGCTGAGGCAGATGCAGGAAGCAGTATTGTTTATCACGGTTCTCCTACAATCGGAAAACAAAACACATCATCGGGATCTTCAATCCGGAAATATTAACAAGAATGTCAATAAAAGATATTCTGGCATTCTGCATTCCAGTAATATCTTTCATGTATATTTGCTTCAAAAATGATTCACATGAAAAAACAGTTGTATCTCATTTTAATTTTATTATCCCTTTTTTCTGTAAAAGAATCAGTTGCTCAGCTAAGAGCCGGAATACTGACAGGCTCAAATCTGAGTATTACTAAAGATTTTACAACTGAGAAACAGGTTTTACGTCCCTGTATTTATGCTGGGATATACGGACAATACAACATCAACAACTGGCTGACTTTTGGAGCAGAAATTGCGTGGTCAGAAAAAAGTATCTCGTTCTACGACATCCAAACTTATTCAGCATTTTCAGAACTTGAACAGAGTCTCGGGCAAATCATACCAGGTATGCCGGATTTCAACGAAATTATTGAAATCATAACCGGGACCGAGGGTTTGGCATTTAATGATACCGTTTATGAGCACAGGAGCGGAATTGTAATGTTTAAATCGATAGAAGTACCCTTAACAGCAACTTTCAGTTACAAAAAATTCAGTTTTGATGCCGGCGGATATATTTCATTTCTTACCGGAGCAACCACAGAACGAAAAGTTGAGCAGGATATTCCGTTTTTTGATGTTTTTTCACCTGACATGTTCAACAATTTCTTTCCGTTATTGTCTACATTTATTTACGGGACTTTCCCTTCATACGCAAGACCAACAGAAACGACCACTAACGTAACAGATGATTTTCAGGCTATTGACTATGGGCTCATCGGTGGATTTTCGTATCATCCTGATGATTTCTGGACATTAAGTATACGATATTCCCATGGTCTGGCAAACAATCTCAGCCCTGACATTCCTCAAACGAAAAATCATTCCGCTGTCAGATTACAAGTATCTTATAATATTTTCGGGAAAGTTCTTCAAAAGCCAATGTTCTGAATCCAATTATGAAAAAGCTTTTATTTTAATTTCTGCTGCACATTAAAGCACGTCCTGCATAATGGTTCGTACACATCCTTTTCACCAAGCATGAAGATTTTTTCACCTTCAACAGTACGGTGAGAGTTATTTGCGAGGTTTCCGCATTTCACACAAATCGCATGAACTTTTGTCACATACTCTGCAATAGCCATCAGAGCTGGCATTGGACCGAAGGGTTCTCCACGAAAATCAGTGTCAAGACCGGCAACAATTACACGCACTCCCCTACCAGCAAGTTCGTTGCAAACATGCACAATTTGTTCATCAAAAAACTGAGCTTCATCTATTCCAACCACGTCTACTTCATGTGCAAGAAGCAGGATATTCTCTGAAGATGTAACAGGAGTGGAAGGAATTGTGTTTTCATCATGTGAAACAATATCATGCTCATCATATCTGGTATCTACACCTGGCTTGAATATTTCAACATTCAGATTCGCAAAGCGGGCTCTTTTCAGCCGCCTTATCAATTCTTCCGTTTTTCCTGAAAACATGCTGCCGCAGATGACTTCAATCCATCCCTGGCGGTCTTCCCTTTTCACCCTCTTTTCTAAAAACATTGTAATTGGAAATCAGTTATTTTGTAATTTTGACCAAAAGTTTTCGTTGTACAAATATACAAAGTTTATGAATTCATCCGAGAGCAAAACACAAATCAGTAAAAAACTCGATGACCTTATTGAATCTGTGGAACAAATTTTATATCCTTCCGAAAGTCTTTCCAAATCAGACTTTCATTTTGATCTGACAAAAGAAAGGCTCATCCAATTGTACAATTTGATTTGTGATTACCAGAAGCAAGCATATAAAATCAGCAACATTGATGAGATCATTCCGGTCATTCCCCAAAAACTTGAGGAACACGACCTCCATGTCGAAAAAACAGAACATAATAATTCAGAAAAGCTTCAAAATGAACCTGAAATAACTGAAGAAAGTATTTCAAACAATCAGGAAGAATATCCCCATATTCCCGAAGCATTTGAAATTACCGATGAAAGCATTGACACTCAGGTGAAACATAAGGATATGGAAGAGAAAGAAATTATACAGTCAGTTTTCCACGAAGAAAAACAGGATACAATTTCCGTCTCAGATTCTATGTCAGAGTCACAGAATCAAACAATTTCTGACAAGCTTAAAAAAGATACACATTCAATACATGAAAAATTCAATACCGGCATTGAAGACAAGAGTATCAGCAGTCGTCTCCAGTCGCATCCTGTTCAGGATCTGAGAAAAGCCATTGGTATCAATGACCGTTTCAGTTTCATCAGTGAACTTTTTGACGGGAACAAACCCAAATTTGATCAATTCATAGATGAACTCAGTTCGCTGAATGATTCATCACTGATAGAATCTGTACTTCAGGAAATTGCCAACGAAAGAAACTGGATTGTGAAACCTTCTTTCAGCAGATTTAATGATCTTGTTCGCCGATATGCACTATCAAAATGAGAACATGTTTTATTTGCTTTCTGTTTGCTGCTACTTTGAATATTCTGCCAGCCCAGAATATAAACTATGCGCGCAAAGTCATTGATACACTGACTTCAGAAACGTTTGCGGGAAGAGGTTATTCAGATAATGGTATACAAAAAGCAGCCAAATTTATTGAAAATGAATACATTCATAACGGAGCATATCAATTCAGGCAGTCCTATAAACAGGAGTTTTCTATCCCGTTAAACAGAATTACACATTGCCGGGTTGAAAAAGGGAAGTTAAAAGCAGGATATGACTTTGTTGTCAATATACTTTCCGGCGACATTTCAGGAAAATACAGAGTAATTTCTGTAACGGACGATTATTTAACGGACAGTCAAAAACTGAAGAAATTTCTCGAGACAGATCATTCGGATATTATAATTGCTTTTCCCCCCTCCGTATATGAAAATCCAGAATTCACTGATGTTATTCACGACATTGTGTACAGTGGATTCAAAAAGGCAAAAGGCTTTATCACCGGCATGAACAAACAACCCTCATGGCATGTTGGCGGTATGTTCATGCCGTCCAGCGAGGCTGCTATTTTAAGCATCAGAGAAGATGACCAGTACTTCAGATCCCTGAAAAAAATTCACATTGAAGTCAGCTCCGAACGTATTCAAAATTATCCCCTTTCAAATGTATGCGGATATCTTCCAGGGACAGTTTATCCTGACTCATTTATTGTGTTTTGTGCTCACTATGATCATTTGGGCAGGATGGGTGATGTGATATATCCGGGTGCCAATGACAATGCCTCAGGAGTTGCCATGATGCTTGACCTGATGAACCATTATTCCGATTCAGCATTCCGCTTACCCTATTCAGTTGCCTTTCTTGCATTGACAGCAGAAGAGGCCGGAATACTTGGAGCTGAATATTTTGTATCAAACCCTTTATTTGATCTTTCAAAAATCAAGTTTCTGATTAATCTTGATATTATCGGAACTGGAAAGGAAGGCATTCAGGTAGTCAACGGAAGCGTTTTCCGTGAAGAGTTTGATATCCTGTTAGATTTAAATGAAGAAAACCACTATGTTTCTCAGATAAAAATCAGAGGTGAAGCATGCAACAGCGACCATTGCCCCTTTTACAAAAAAGGAATTCCCTCTTTTTTCATCTATACGCTTGATCAGGATTATCCGTGGTATCATGTTCCACAGGATAATGCAACAAATTTGCCACTGACAGCATATGAGAATTTATTCCTGCTCATTACGGATTTTAGCAGAATGATTCAATGAGCGACATGATTAAAAAAAGGCGGAAACGATGGTTTCCGCCTTTAATAACTTGAAGAAATTACGAATTATTCAAAAGAGAAAAGTTCTACTTTGAATATCAGTAATGATCCTGCCGGGATCCCCGGAATACTTCTGTCTCCGTATCCCAGTTCAGAAGGGATGAATAATTCATATACACTTCCTTCTGGCATCAACTGAAGGCCTTCTGTCCAACCAGGAATAACCTGGTTCAGTTTGAAAGAAATTGTTTCACCGCGCTGATAAGAAGAATCGAAAATCGTACCATCGATGAGTTTCCCTTCATAATGTACTGTAACATTTGAAGTTGCCAGTGGCTTTCTGCCTGTTCCCTGTGTTATCACGCGATACTGAAGACCTGATTCGGTTTCAACAACATCGCTGTTTTTCTTGTTTTCCTGAAGGAATTCCTTTCCTTTCAATTTGTTTACTAAAGCTTCCTGATTCATTTTTTCCTGTTGTTTTGTTTGTAATTCTTCTTGAAATTCCATAAGAATGTTTTGAATTTCTTCCTGTGTAAACACAGTATCAATATTGTTGATTTTATCATTGAACCCATACATAAATATGTCCGGATTTACTTCAATTCCATTCGTTTGCAGATTTCCGGCAATATCAGCTCCGATGATATAGCTGATTGTATCGATCTGGTTTAACAAAGCAAGTGAAGTTTGTTCAGCAACCTGTTTGGTTTTACAAGCACTCATTGCAATTGCAAGAATGCCGATGATTAGCATTGTTTTTTTCATTATTAATTAATTTTGAGTGTTTGATTTTGATTTAGAATTTATTGTATAAAAATGATGCTTCTCTATGAAAGGGTCTCCTTTTTCTCTAACAAAGCCAATAAATAAATCAATAAGCTCCTTTTGATCGCTTTCATTGGGATAGACAAAAGAAAACTCACGAATCAGATGCCCGGGAGCCTTGTTGTGTTTTACAGCAGTTGCAAGCTCCATGAGATCATCATAAATCAGTTCATTGTTTTCTAGAAAATTGCTGTTGTCAGCATCGATTCCAACAACATACAATCCACTTCTTCTCACTTTTGAATGTTTGTCATAAGCCAAAGTATGACTACAAAATCCGGCAGAAATTGGTTGATTTGAAACATTTACCGGAACATCTCTTTCGAAGATGACATCTTCGGTTTTGATCATATTTCTTGGCAGACCGGTAAATTTAGCCAGATATTCAGTAGTTCCGGATTGTCTCGGGGGAATATACAAG
>CAYMAZ010000043.1:0-20983 GCA_964388575.1 uncultured Bacteroidales bacterium
CGGTTCTTTAAAATACAGTTACCCAGAGTTTACACAAAATTATTCACACTCCCGATTTTTTGTATCAAAGTTACGATGTTTGTTTCGAAAATATGTGACTTTTTTAAAAAGTTTATTCAATGCCAATACGTTGGGAATGCCCTTTTGAATCACCTAATTATTCAGACAACTAATGTTCGATATGGTTTGAATTTCCGAACGACAGATGCTTTTATGAAAAAGAAACGTTTTCGTATTTTCCTTCTTCTTTCAGAACTTCAATTGCCTTTTCTGCTGCCAGTTGTTCGCTTTCTTTAATGGAATAGTTTACTGCTTCTGAATATACCCGATCGTCAATAATGATCTCGGTTGTATATTGCTTCTGTCTTTTTACAATTTTTGTATCCTTCAAAACAAACTTCAGTTCACATTTTTCCTTTTGGGCCCATTCAATAAGTCTGCTTTTGAAGTTCGTTTCTGTTCCGACCAGAGCCTCAATATCTACATGAATACTAATGATTCTTTCCAGAACAATTTTTTTTGTCATTTCAAAACCTTTATCCACAAACATGGCTCCGATGAGCGCCTCCACAACATCACCCAAAGCGCCTGTCATGTTTGTATTTCCATTATTCTGGATATGAATCAGTTTATCAAGACCAAGTTTTTGGGCAATTTTCGTCAGGAATTTTCCACAAACAATTTTTGAACGAAGATCTGTCAGAAAACCTTCTGATTTGAACGGATACTTTTTAAATAAATATTCTGCAATAATGACACCAAGCACAGCATCACCCAAAAATTCCAGACGCTCATAAGAATCTTTAAATCCAGCCTTTACCTCTGCTGCTACTGATTTGTGTCTGAAAGCCAGTTCATAAATATAAATATTACCACTTTTTATACCAAATACATTCAACAGTGCTTTTGACAAAGCTTTCTGTTCCGGTGTTGGTTTTTCCCTGATAATATTCCGTAAGCCCAAAAGACTAAAAGTAATTTATCCGTTATATTTTTTTATCAGGACAGAGACATTATGCCCCCCAAATCCAAATGAATTGCTAATTGCAACATTAATATCGCGTTTTACCGATTGATTAAAACAGAAATTTAACTTGTTGTCAATTTCAGGATCATCAGTAAAGTGATTAATCGTTTGCGGAATGATTCCATGATTGATCGACTTAATTGTTGCAATGGCTTCAATAGCAGCGCCAGCACCCAGTAAATGACCATGCATAGATTTGGTTGCATTAATTACAATATTATATGCATGTTCTCCGAAAAGTCTCTGAATTGCTTTTGGTTCTGCAATATCTCCTACGGGAGTGCTGGTTCCATGTGTATTGATGTAATCAATGTCTTCCGGTTTGAGACCTGCATCGTCAATTGAAAATTTCATTGCATAATATGCGCCGTCGCCATCGGGGTGAGGGGCTGTGAGATGATGTGCATCTGCTGTCAGACCATAGCCTCCGATTTCAGCATAAATGGTGGCACCTCTTGCCAGTGCATGATCCAGTTCTTCCAAAACGAGTGCACCAGCACCTTCTCCCATCACAAAGCCATCTCTGTCTTTGTCAAAGGGCCTGGATGCTGTTCCGGGATCATCATTTCTTGTTGAAATGGCATGCATTGCATTAAAACCGCCAATTCCAGGCTCACAAATCGCTGCTTCTGAGCCACCAGCAACAATAATATCTGCTTTATTAAGAAGAATCATATTCACTGCATCTGCCATGGCATGTCCCGCAGAAGCACATGCTGAAACTGTTGCATAGTTTGGGCCTTGCAAATTATAAGACATTGAAATATGACCTGCTGTAATGTCAGCGATCATTTTCGGAATAAAGAATGGACTAAATCTGGGAGTTCCGTCTCCACCAACAAAATCCTTCACTGATTCATTAAACGTAATGATTCCTCCGATGCCGCTTGCCCATATTACGCCTGCACGCAGAGGATTATATGTTGTTTCTGTAAATTTTGAATCTTTTATTGCCTCGGCAGCCGACACCAGTCCGAATATTGAAACCAGATCATATTTGCGCACCTCTTTTTTGTCAAAAAAATCAAGAGGATCAAAGTTCTTCACCTCACAGGCAAACTGCGTTTTAAACTTTGATGCATCAAATCTGGTAATCGGAGCGGCACCGTTAACTCCATTAACCAACCCTTCCCAAAATGCAGGAACAGTATTGCCTAATGGAGTTATTGCGCCAAGGCCAGTTACGACAACCCGCCTTTGCTTCATAATGTAATGATTTTAGGTTACTTTACGTTACTTTCAATGTATGCGATTGCATCGCCTACTGTACCTATTTTTTCTGCATGTTCGTCAGGAATTGCAATGTTGAATTCTTTTTCAAATTCCATTATCAATTCGACGGTGTCAAGAGAATCTGCACCAAGATCATTGGTGAAGCTGGCTTCTGGTGTAACATCACCTTCGTCAACACCTAATTTGTCAACTATAATCGCTCTTACTTTTGTTGCAATGTCTGACATAATTTTTATTGTTTTTTGGTTTTTCGGCTGCAAAATAAACCATTTTATTCTTTACTGCAAAATTTTTTTTCTTAATTTTATGATATGTCGTTGATTTACAATTGAATATGTGATGTGTTGTATGCTTGTTTTTTTGGGAAAATTATTGTTTTTTTGAAAAAAATTTCATTTTTATGAATCGTGTTGCCGTTTTTGCTTCCGGATCAGGAACAAATTGTGAAAATTTAATCAGATACTTTGAAAACTCTGAAAATATTGATGTGGGACTTGTCATTACGAATAACCCCTTTGCAGGTGTTATCGAAAGAGCCTGGCAGCTTGATGTGGATTGCTACATTAATCTTTTTTCTTCTTCTGAAGATTTGCAAACTCTCAATAAAATTCTAAATGAATATAAAATTGATTGGATTGTTCTTGCGGGATTTCTTAAATTGATCCCGGCTGACCTGATTGAACGGTTTAAAGGCAGGATCATCAATATTCATCCTGCTTTATTGCCCAAATATGCAGGGAAGGGTATGTACGGAATGAATGTGCACAAAGAAGTTATTGAATCTGGAGATACCATCTCAGGAATTACAATTCACCTTGTGAATGAACAATATGACAAAGGGCAGATTTTGGTCCAGCACACTTGTGAAGTATTGCCCGATGATACTCCTGAAATTCTTGCCGAACGAATACATCAGCTCGAATACAGGTATTTCCCTGTTGAAGTTGAAACATATATTCTGCATATTTCAACCACGTGATTTTGAAACCTCAACAACTGTTTGTTATTTTTTACTTGGTTTAAAATTTTATTTCTTGCTCTTGATTTTTCGAAATCCTGAAAAATTCAAAGCAGTTCTTTGAGTCTTTTATACCCAGATCTGCTTGCTCTCAGTTCTTCTCCTGTTTTAAGTTTAACCATATAGGTTTCTTTTTCCCAGAGTAGAATTTGATCGATGAACTCAATATTCACAATCCAGGATCGATGAATTCTGATAAATCGTTTCGGATCAAGATACTGCTCATAGTATCTCATTGTTTTTTGTTTCAGATTCTTATTTTCTTCAGAGTGGATAAAGACATAATCATCATACGCCTCAATATGACTCACGCTGCTTACAGGCAAAACAATAATTCTGTTGTTTTTTTTAACCACAATCCTGTCGATGTACTTGCCGGGAGGAAAGACAGCAATGTGTGATTTTTCCTGATCATTCTGGCTTCCGGATTTCATCATTTCAATTCTGACTTCTGCTTTTTGCAATGCATCTGCAAAGCGTTGTCTTGAAAATGGCTTTAACAAATAATCAACGGCATTCATTTCAAATGCTTTTATAGCATATTCGTCAAATGCTGTTGTAAAAATTATTACAGGCGGGTTTTCCAGAATTTCAAGCATTTCAAAACCTGTAAGTTTCGGCATCTGCACATCCAAAAAAATCAAATCAGGCTGTTTTTCCTGAATGGCCTTCAAACCTGCAAAACCATCTGAGCATATGTCAATAACAGATATATGTTTATGTTCTTTCAGGTAAGCTGACAATAAATCAGATGCAGGAACTTCATCTTCAATGATTATAGCTTTTATGGGTTTCATGGTCATTTGTGTTTGTTTTTTATCGGCAATTTCAGACTTGCAATGAAATAATCTGTACCCATGTGGGTTTCAAATAACGCAGAAGATCCATAAACAAGCTGAATTCGATCTTTTACATTTGTTAAGCCTGTCCCTGTACCCTTTTCAGGAACAGCATCAGGATCAAAATTATTACTTATTATTATCAACAAATCATCGTTGTGTACTTTCGCTTCTAGTTTTATGGTGACCTTGTGGTCAGAATTATAGACACCATGCTTCACTGAATTTTCAATAAGTGGTTGAAGCAGCATCAGAGGTATCGGCAAGTCTGCGGTTACATTTTCCTTTTGACAAACAAATTCAAGCTTGTCTCCAAATCTGATTTTTTCAATGTCAAGATACAGATTCACATGATATAATTCCTTTTCAAAAGTTGTCATACTATGCCCTTTTCTTCCCAGGGAATATCTCAGAAATTCTGAAAGGTTGATAATCATTTCTCCTGCCTTTTTCGGATTGGTGATGGTAAGCGAATTGATTGAGTTTAGGCTGTTAAACAGAAAATGAGGATGTAGCTGTGAACGGAGTTCATTTAGCTGGGCCTCTTTTACCAGTGTTTTAAGCTGCATTTCATTTGCCTGTTTTTGTTGAAGTGTTTCATAAAAACTGATTGCAAAATAGACCACTACAGTACTGATATAAAACATCAACGAGGCAATAATTCTATAAAACAATATTGTCTCTTTATAGAAGACCCCGAAGTCATAGTTAATTATGATCAGTAATCCCCAAACCGTTGATATCCATATCAATGTAGTAGATACAAACAGCATGATGTTTTTTAGAAGCAGGTTAAACGGATTTCTGATATTCTGAATACCAAATCTGACTGTAAACCAGAGCCCAAGAGAAATTATGATGTACGTGAAACCGGACAGTAAGCTGTCTGCAATACTATAGGTCAAAGGAAAGCCAGCAGAATAAAATAAGGTAAGAAATTGAACCCCGATAACGATGGTCCAGATTCCAATCCAGGGGACGATGACTTGCCGGTGCCTAAGTAGTGGATGAATCATTGTTTTTGTAGTTATTAATAACTAATGAGTTCTCCGCCGCCAAAAACAGCTACACCCTTAATTACCAAAGTGTTTTCAGTTGAAATAGCATCTCCGTTGAATGTGCGTTTATCTTCAAATGAGCCCAGAACAGAAGTGACTTCAATTTTAATATTCCAGTTGCGCGGAACAATGATTTTGGTTCCACCAAACACACACACTACTTCCAGAACATAGGTGCCTGGAGCTAACGTTGAGCGTTTCAGGTTATATGATGAACCCCCAAATACGTTAACTGTTTTTCCTCCCTTGAAATTTTCAGTCGTTACAACCCTTTCAGCGCCACTGAAAACAAGAACATCATCAATAAAATCGTCTGTTTTGCTTTGTTTCACATGACTGAACTTACGGAAATTATAAACACTGAAAAAAATGATCAGCAATCCACCAATGACAACAAGTAAAGGCCAGAATGTATGAGTAAAGTTTTCAGGCAAATCAAGCATCATGGGCAATAAGAAAAAAACACCGACAAACATTAATATTAAGCCGAAAATCCGACTTGATTTTCCAAAAAGATTGATAAAGCCCAAAGCAATAAGCAACATTTGCCAAGAAAAAATAATTTTTTTTAGTTGCGAATCGAGCATTCCCATGTTATTAAATATAAGCAATACTCCTGCTGCGATTATGAGAATTCCGATAATCACACCTTTCAGTTTTGATCCGTGTTTTTCTGGGTGAGACACAAAATGATTCATAGTTGTACGTTTTTAAATTATGAAGCAAAGTTAAACCGGTATGATCTCATCCTGTTAACAAAATTAGGTAAAAATCCACAAACTATCGGTAAATGACGAAATTATGATTTTACGGGAGGCCATAATATACCGACCATTCCAATTTCACTTTAGTTCTGTAAAAGAAAAACAACTCAAAATTCAATACCTTTGCACAATGAATCTGATCACAGGAGGAACCGGTTTTCTTGGTGCACATGTTGCTGCTTTGCTTCTGAAGCAAGGACAGAGTGTAAAAATTCTTAAACGGACTGACTCTTCATTGGATGAGTTAAGGCTGATCTTCAGATATCATTTTGGCGCAGAGTCTGAACAGTACATTAAAAAATTGTCTTTTGCAGAAGGTGATATTACAAGCACACCAGACCTTGTGATGGCTTTAAAGAACATACGCAATGTATACCATTGTGCAGCGACTGTTTCTTTTGACAGGAAGGATCAGAAACTGCTGAAATTTGTCAATGTCATCGGAACAGAAAATCTGGTGAACATCCTTCTTGAGCAAAAACATGCTGTCAGATTGTGCCATGTTAGTTCCATTGCCTCTCTGGGAAGAAAATCAAACAATGGACTCATTGACGAATCCGTGTTATGGGAAGATTCCGGCCAAAACACAGCATACTCAAGAACTAAATATCTGGCAGAAATTGAAGTCTGGAGGGGAATTGCCGAAGGTTTAAATGCGTTCATTGTACAGCCCGGTATTCTGCTGGGACCCGGACTTTGGGATAAGGGAAGTTGCAAGCTGTTTAAACAAGTTGACAGAGGACTCCGGTTTTATACAAAAGGGATCAACGGGTTTGTTAATGTTGAAGACACTGCAGAGATCATGATTAAGCTCATGCAGACAAATATTTCTGAACAACGTTTTATTCTGGTTTCCCAAAATCTTTCGTATCAGGAATTGTTTGGTATGATGGCTAAAGCATTCAACAAGAATCTTCCGTCAATACATGCAGGTTATGCTCTCAGAAAAATTGTTGTTTTTGCAGATGCTTTATCTTCAATAATTTTTCAAAAAAACAGAAACTACTCAGATGAATTTGCAGTTATTGCAGGTTCAAAATCCGAATATATTTCAGCAAAAATTAAAAGTACATTAAACTATCAATTCTCTGACATTCATCAATGCATTCAAAAAACCTGCAGGTTTTACAATCAAACCATTTCAGAATGAGAAAGATATCATCCTATTTTTCCATGATCAAATTTTCGCACACAATTTTCAGTATGCCCTTTGCAATTGTGGGATTTTTTATGGCTACAAAACACACAAATGAGTTGCCTGATATAGTTGTAATTGTTGCTGTTATTCTGAGTTTGATTTTTGCCCGGAATTCTGCTATGGCATTCAACAGATGGGTTGATCATCATATTGATTCTCTCAATCCACGTACAAAAAACCGGGAAATTCCAGCCCGCATTATTTCTGCACAAAATGCGCTTATGTTTACTGGGGCAAATGCACTGCTTTTCATTTCAAGCACCTATTTTATCAACTCCGTCTGTTTTTATCTTTCGCCTCTGGCATTACTTATTATTTTCAGTTACAGCTATTCAAAACATTACAGCTGGCTTTGTCACTTTCTTCTGGGACTTAGTTTAATGATTGCACCAATCGGTGCATTTCTTGCAGTGAGCGGTATCATTACTGCTGAAATTCTTTTACTTGGATTTGCGGTACTGTTCTGGGTTGCAGGATTTGACATTTTATATTCAATTCAGGATATTGATTTTGATATACAACATGGGCTCTTTTCAATTCCATCCAGATTTGGCGATCGCACTGCAATTCAGATAGCACGTTCATCACATCTTGCAGCAATCGTTTTTCTGTTTGCATGGTGGTTACTTCTTGATCATGAAAAATGGTTGATACTGGCAGGTATTGTTGGATTTGTTTTGTTTTTGCTCAGACAGCATCTGATCATCAAGCCAGGTCAATATCACCGTATAAATTCAGTATTTTTTGCTTCAAATGGAATTGCATCTGTTATTCTTTGCATATTCTATATCCTTAGCTTTTTTTATTCACAGTAATTTTTTAATTTAGCACTGATTTTTAACTACGATTGTCAAATAAATTTTTGTTTATGAGATTAATTACCATATCCGGAATTTTACTGTTCTTCTGTCTGAGTTTTCAGTCTTTTGCTCAAAGCGATACGATTGTTGTACACGCAGAAGATCATCAGCTTGCTGAAAAAATTTACAACGAAGGTGTCACGTTGTATGAACAGAACGAGTTGATGTCAGCTCTTGAGAATTTTAATCAGGCTATTTCCATGAAATCAGACTTTTGGCAGGCATATTACAACAGAGGTGTTGTACTTTCTGACATGAAAAACTTTGCAAACGCTATTGATGATTTCTCAGAAGTGATAGAAAACAACCCCGGGGCACTGGCATATTATGGACGCGCAAGAGCTAAACATGAAATGAAAGATTTTCAGGGAGCATTAACAGATTATTCCCTTGCTCTCAATCATGACAACACATTTGTAATGGCATATTATTTCAGGGCCGGAATTTACTTTGAACAAAACAACTACCAGTCAGCATTGACAGATTATGATAAAGCCATCGCACTTCAAAAAGATTTTGCTCTTGCATACAATGACAGGGGAAGCACCTATAAGATGCTTGAAAACGATGATAAAGCATTGTACAACTACAGGGAGGCCGTAAAGCTAAACCCCAAAATGGCATACACATACAATAACATCGGTTCTGTTTTGAAAAAACAAAACAAGTTTGATGAGTCAATTCTTGAATACTCCAAGGCCATCGATATGGATCCAGAATATTATATCGCCTACAATAACAGAGGTATTGCACGATATGAGACCGGAGAATATAATTATGCAATTGAAGACTTTTCAAAATCCATAGAAATTCATCCTCAATATGCTTATGCATATAATAACCGGGGAAATGCATATTACAAACTTGATCAGTATGAGCTGGCGGTCAGAGATTATTCCAAAGCCATTGAGCTGAATCCCGAATACGGATATGCATATTTAAACCGGGGAAATGCCAGAGAAATGCTGAGACAAGAATCTGAGGCATGCGAAGACTGGAAAAAAGCATCTCAGCTAGGAGTTTCTTCTGCTACAAAATATTCCAAACAAATTTGTCATTAATCATAAATATGAACTATTATGAAAAATAAGAATTTTATTCTCTTTTTGGTTTTGATTCTTATGGTTCTCAGCATAAAAGCTCAAAATAATGTTGAGTTTAACAAAACAAATTTTCCGGAAAATAAAAAAGGATTAAAAGAAGCACAGAAGCAAATAGTTACCGGAGACAAGCTTTATTCAGTTGGTTCAGGGAAATACTCCGAAGCTCTGGAATTATATCTGAAAGCCAATGAATTTAATCCGGAGAATGCATCACTTAATTATAAAATTGGGCAATGCTATTTTTATTCCCTTGAACATCGAAAAGCTCTTCAACATTTTGAAAAAGCATATACATTACAGCCTGCTGTTCAATCTGATATTATGTATTATATTGCTCAGTCATATCAAGGAATGCATGAATTTGAAACAGCAATTTTAAAATACCTGGATTTTAAAAATCAACTTACACCTCAACTGCTTGGTGAATTCGGTAAAAACATTGAACGCAAAATCAATGAATGCAGGAACGGCATAGAATTTATGAAGAAACCTGTCAGAGTATTTATTGATAATCTGGGGCCTGAAATAAACTCACACGAACCGGAATATGGTCCCATCATCAATGCTGATGAATCCATGATCATATTTACATCCAGACGAAACAATACTACAGGAAGTAAAGTCTGCCCCAATGATGGAAAATATTTTGAAGATATTTTTATTTCATATCGAAGCGGAAAAAATTGGGGAGCTGCACAGAATCCTGAAAAACCTTTGAATTCGGATCTTCATGATGCAACCGTAGGGTTGTCTCCGGACGGACAAAAGTTATTTATTTACAGAGGTGAAAACGGAGGAGATATTTTTGAATGTGAGTTAAAAGGTGATATCTGGGCAAAACCAAAAAAACTCAGTAAACACATTAACACAAAGTACCATGAATCAAGTGCCTCTTTATCTCCGGACGGCAGACAACTTTATTTCGTATCTGACAAGCCCGGAGGATTTGGTGGTCGCGACATTTATGTTTCCACAACAGACAAAAAAGGAAACTGGGGACCCGCAGAGCTTCTTCCCGGAAGCATTAACACCCCTCTTGATGAGGAAGCTGTTTTTATGCATCCCGATGGTAAAACGCTTTATTACTCTTCAAAAGGACACAATTCAATGGGTGGCTATGACATTTTCAAAACCGTTTTCAGTAAGGGAGAGTGGTCTGATCCTGAAAATCTCGGATATCCGATTAATACAGCAGGCGACGATCGTTATTTTTCAATTTCAGCAAGCGGCCGACACGGATACTATGCATCCGAAAGACAAAATGGTTTCGGAGCACATGATATTTATCAGATCACTTTTCTTGGTGATGAGAAACAAATGATTTGTAATTCGGAAGATAATCTGCTTTCATGGAAAAACCAGGCTGTTTCAGAAACTGTCATTGAAAAAGTAATCAATATTAAATCTACATCAGTTACACTTCTGAAGGGTCACATTCTTGATGAAATAAGTAAATCTCCGCTTGAAGCCAGAATCATTCTTTCTGATATTGATAAAAATGAGGAGCTTGCAACTTTCAATTCAAACAGCGCTTCAGGAAGATATCTGGTTTCACTTCCTTCAGGAAAAAACTATGGTATTTCTGTAAGTGCCGATGGGTATCTGTTTCATTCAGAAAATTTCAATATACCTGAAAATGCAGCATATCAGGAAATTGAAAAGGATTTTTTTCTGAAAAAGATTGCCATTGGAAGTTCCATCGTGCTCAAAAACATATTTTTTGATTTCAACCAGGCCAGTCTGCGCTCTGAATCCATCAATGAGCTTCAGCGACTTATAAAACTGATGAACGATTTGCCCTCCCTGAAGATTGAGATTTCGGGTCACACTGACAATATTGGCTCAGCACAATACAATAAGACGTTGTCAGAAAGAAGAGCAAAGGCTGTTGTGGACTATCTGATTGAAAACGGGATCAGTGCCAACAGGCTTACCTATAAAGGATACGGGTTTGATATGCCAATTGCTACCAACGATACAGAAGAAGGCAGACAGAAAAACAGAAGAACCGAGTTTAAAATTATTAGCAATTAAGTCTGAATTCTTTTAAAAAGTTAATGAGCAAAATACATGGGCAAAGAGTTTAACATTGCACGATTTTTTAGTTTTCGGAGAGTGTTTATACCTATATTGATAGGTCTTGGTGTTGGGTTATTTCTCATTTATAATAATACAGATCTGGATATTCTTAAAAATATCAGATGGAACCGGACATCATACTTCTGGTTGTTAATGGGAGTGCTGATGGTTATATTTCGTGATCTCGGTTATATTATCAGGTTGCGCATGCTCACTGATAAAGAGCTTTCCTGGAGAAGAAGTTTTCAGGTCATTATGCTCTGGGAATTTGCTTCAGCTCTTACTCCCTCAATTGTTGGAGGATCAGCCGTTGCAATGTTTATCATCCACAAAGAAAAAATTCCGCTGGGAAGAGCTTCTGCTGTGGTTATGATTACAGCCTTACTTGATGAGCTGTTTTACCTAATTACTGTGCCTATCGTTTTACTCCTTATTGGTGATTATCCGCTTTTTTCAAATAGTAGTTTTATTGTTTTCGGCCAAAGTTTTAACAGTTTTACTCTTTTTCTAATTGGTTATGGATTTATGCTTGTACTCTCTTTTTTTATTTTATATGCCGTTTTTATCGATCCAAAAAAAATCAAACGGTTTCTCTTGAAATTTTTTCATATTCGTTTTCTCAAAAAATGGAAACACGGTGCTCTGAATACAGGAAATGATCTGGTAACAACATCACGTGAAATGAAGGGAAAATCATTCTTTTTCTGGATTAAAACCTTTGCTGCAACATTTTTCTCCTGGACTGCACGATTTCTTCTTGTAAACTTTTTAATTCTTGCATTTATGCCCGTTGATAATCATTTTCACATCTATGCTACACAAATGGTTATGTGGGTCATTATGCTGATCAGCCCAACACCAGGAGGAAGTGGAATTGCAGAATATATTTTTAATGATTTTCTGAAAATTTTTCTGGTGGCCGGACTGGCACCTGTCCTTGCCGTTATATGGAGAATACTGAGTTATTATATCTATCTGATTGTTGGCAGTATTATTTTGCCCGGCTGGATTCAGAGAGTGTTCAGAAAAAAATAAGAGATCCTGTCTCTTAAAAATTCAATATTTTTTTTATTCTGGCCTGAATATTACTCTTTACTGGTCTGACACGTATATTTTCGTAATTTTGACAATGTTGAAAAGAATTATGAACGTTGTGAACCTTCATTGATTGAAAAAGTCAGGAATTATTCTGTTCTTCTGCATAACTCTTATGAGCCAGTTATCTGTTGGTCAGAATGTAAGAATGTTGAAAACAAAAATATTGAGCACGGATACCTGTCAGTTCATGCTAGATACATTATATGTCCTTCCGGCCAGTATTGTGCTGAAAAATGCTGAAACCGGACTTCAAGTTCCTGATTCATTGTATGTATTTGATTTCAATTCCTCTGTGTTAGCTTTTTCCGACACACTCTGCAACATGAAAACCAATTTTGTTGTAATGTTTAAAACGATTATGCTTCCTGTAAACTTTTCAGTTTTTCATAAAGACTATTCATTGTTTACTGAAAAAAAAGACACCTCTTTCCAGTATCAGGTTCCTGATTACAAACCTTTCAATCCCTATAATCAGGATGGACTTGTAAAGCAGGGGGCAATCAGTCGTGGCATTTCGCTTGGTAATACACGCGGAGGATCTCTGCAATCATCGCTGGATCTCAGACTCAGTGGTAGGCTTAATAATGATATAGATATTCTTGCAGTCATCACTGATAACAACATCCCTATTCAACCCGAAGGCAATACGCAACAGCTTCAGGAATTTGACAAAGTGTTTATTGAACTTCGGAAACACTCAACCGGGTTAAGGGTTGGAGATATTGACCTTCTGAAACCGGCAGGATACTTTTTGAATTATTCCAAAAAAAGTCAGGGTGGTTTATTTTATACAACAATAAAATCAGATAAAACCATTACTGAAAGTGATAGTAGTCAGCAATCTGTGTTGGTGTCGGGAGGGATCTCCAAGGGCAAGTTTTCAAGAAATACATTTCAGGGAGTCAACGGAAATCAGGGACCTTACAGGCTGACCGGAGCAGAAAATGAAATGTTTATTATGATTCTGGCTGGCACAGAGCGTGTTTTTATCAACGGAGAACAAATGAACAGGGGTAATAATTATGATTATGTGATTGACTATAATACCGCTGAGTTAACTTTCACGGCAAACAGAATCATTACCAGTGATCATAGAATTGTGATTGAGTTTGAATATTCAGACAAACACTATGTCAGGTCATTGTTTACTGGTCAGTATGAATATACTGATTCCCGAGCTACTTTTCGTCTCAATGTATATTCTGAACAGGATGCCCGGAATCAACCTCTTCAGCAAATTCTTGACGAAGAGGAGAAGTTTGTCCTTCAACTTGCAGGAGATAATCCCCTGGAAGCAGTTGTTCCCGGCTGGGATAGCCTTGAATTTTCGGGAGATTATGTCATGTATGCTATGATTGATACGCTTGGCTATGATTCTATTTTTGTATATTCCACAAACCCTACCCAGGCTGTTTATCGGGTAAACTTTTCCTTTGTCGGTGAAGGGAACGGAAATTATATCCCTGATCAAAATACAGCAAACGGGAGAGTGTTTAAATGGGTGCAACCGGCTCAAGGAACCCCCTCCGGACATTATGACCCCATCATTACCCTGGTAACGCCCAAAAAACAACAAATGGTTTCTACAGCCTTTACATATAAAATTTCAGAACGGGCAGAAACCGGAATCGAACTGGCATTAAGTAATCAGGATATGAACACGTTTTCATCAATAGATAATCAGAATAATACAGGAACTGCTGGACGTATCTTTTTCAGACATACTTCTTTGCTGAATAAAGACACAGTAAGTAAGACCCTTTCTCTTTTAAAAGAAGTCTCTTATGAATTTACAGAGGCACGGTTTATTGCTGTCGATCGCTTTAGGCCTGTTGAGTTTTACAGAGACTGGAATATTTCTGCAACAAGTGAACAATCAAATGAACACATGGTCACTGCCAAATTTTCATTGATGAAAAACAAGCTTCAGTTAGGGTTACTGCAGTCAGATTATCTTTTAAAATCGGGGTATTTCAATGGTCTGAGAAATCAATTGAATATTGATCTCAGGCACAATATTTTCAGAATTCGCAATCAGGCCATGTATATGTATTCTGACCGGACCTTGTTCAAAACAGCATTTTTTAAACAAAAAGGAACTGTCTCTTCACGATTAAATTTTGTCACCATTGGGACTGGATTTGAACAGGAAGTGAATATGTTCAGAATGCCCGATCAGCAATTGATGTCCGGATCATACAATTTCTTCGAGTTTGAGCCATTTTTAACGTCTGTTTCTGATACTTCCAAAGTTCTTTTCCGGATCTGGTACAAACAAAGGACAACACAAAATGCATCATCAGGCCATCTTCGTAAGTCAATCATTTCTAATGAAACGGGCATCAGACTCAGCAGCAGTTTTTCATCACCGAACAAATTCTCATTAACAGGAGGATATCGCTCGACAACAGTGAAAGACACAGCCCTTACCGGCATGAAAAATGACCATACCATCATTTCAAAACTTGAAAACAATTTACATCTTTTTCAGGGAGTGGTTACTTCTTTTATGTTTTATGAAATCGGGTCAGGGCTGGAGTCAAAAAAAGAGTTTTCGTTTATGGAAGTCCAGCCCGGACAGGGGAATTTCACCTGGATAGATTACAACCAAAACGGAATAAAGGAGCTAAACGAATTTGAAACTGCAAACTATCAGGATGAGGCCAACTATATCAAAATTTTGTTGCCTTCAAATGAATATGTTCGTTCATACACACTTCAGTTTCACGAATCTCTCAATTTTGAGCCTCTTCCATCATGGAAAACTGATTCTGCTCTGTACAAAAGAATTATTTCATTGTTTTCAAACCGTTTTCAGTATTCTTTAAACAAGAATACAAACTCAGAACTTGCAGGGGAACGTTTTTTACCGCTTGACATATCTGTCAATGACACCTCTCTTATAATGCTGAGTTCTTCTCTGAACAATACCTTATTCTTTAACAGGGCGCATCCTGTTTTTCATGTGAGATACAGATACTCCGACAATATCAATAAGTCATTGCTCATTCATGGATTTGAGTCCAGACAAATAACAATGAATGAAATACAGATTGTCTGGAATATGACCAAAAGTCTGGGTTCGGATATTGTATTCAGATCTGGGAACAAGTCCTCTGATTCTGAGCTGTCCCCAAACAGAAGTTTTCATCTGAATTTTTTGGAAATTACCCCGGGATTCAATTTTCAGCCATCCTTAAAACATCGTTACAGCGTGATTTCAAGATATAAAGTGTCGGAAAATCACCTATCAGGCAATGACGAAAAAGCTGTAATATTTTCAGTTGGTCCCGAAATCAGATTTCCACTTCAGGATAAACACATTGTGCATTTCAGGTTGACATATCACCTGATCACATTTAATGCACCTACATCTTCCCCTATCGCCTATGAAATGCTTGAATCACTGGAACCCGGTCAAAATTTCACCTGGAATCTGATGCTTCAATATGTAGTTAACCGGTCTTTTCAAATTAATTTCATGTATGAAGGTCGCAGGTCTGAAGGTAAAAAAACGATTCATTTCGGCACGATACAACTCAAAGCCATATTATAGAAAGGAACTCTGATTTAAAGGATAAAAATTCTGATGAGCAGAAACAAGCCAAATGCAATTAATGACAATCCGACAATTCTGTTAATTTGATATTGTGTCCGCAATTTCAAATACTTTTTAATTTTATATCCAATAAAGCTTTTTAAAATATCCATAGAAAATACGGCAAATAAAGTCCCTGAAAAAAAAGTTAAAATATACGTTTCAAAATTCTCAGGATCTGTCTGTTGACTGATCCCTGAAATTGCACTAAACCAGAAAATCCACAAAAACGGATTCATAAAGTTTAGAAAAAAACCCTTTCCAATAAATGTCAAAACGCCCGGATTTCCAGATGGTGTTTTATAATTACTACTTCGTCTGATCAACATTTCAGGTTTTTTATTAAACGTGTGAATTCCAAAAAAAATCAGTATGATTCCTCCAACAATCGCAATGTATATTTGATTGTTGCCAATTTGCAAAATTGCTGATAACCCGAAATAAGATATAAAAATTAATGCAATATCACTTAGTGCTACCCCAACAGATATGAACATTGCACTTTTAAATCCTCTGTCAATGCTGGTTTGAATAATAGTAAAAAAAGCCGGACCCAGCGTAACGGATATAATTAATCCAAGAATAATACCACCAAAAATTGTTTGAATCATAGATTCGTTGTTTTTGAAAGATATGTACTAACAAAACTCATCCATTCTCTAACTTTTTCACCCTTCATAACCCTTGGAAATTTGTTTTGACCACCTTCTTTTCCTTTAATTTTCATAAATTCGTAAAACACAGATACGGGAACCACCTGAACATCTACATTACGAATTGCTTCCATTCGTTCAACACGATAATCATCATTGAGGATTTTCAAAAATTCATCAATTTTTTTTGCTGCCATTAAGGGGTCAATATCATTATCAGTCCCAATCCACCATTGATGTCCAAACATTGACTCATAAGGAATTCCGGCAACTGTGAATTCTCTGATCCCAACATTGAATTCATTTTCAAGCATTTCAATTGCGCGGTTCATATTTTCCACAGACAGATGTTCTCCACACATGCTCAAATAATGCTTTGTTCTGCCAACAATTTGTATTTGATAATCTTCAACCGAAACAAATTTAATGACATCTCCGATCAAATATCTCCATGCTCCGGCAACTGTCGTAATCAACAATGCATACTCTGTATCTGTTTTTACTTGTCCGATTGTCAAAGCTTCGGGATTATCCCTGATATTACCTTCTTCATCAAAATTTGTACTATTAAAAGGAACAAATTCATAAAACAATCCGTTATCAATCACCATCTGCATGATACCTGTTTGAGTAGGTTTGTTCTGATAGGCAATGAACCCTTCAGAAGCAAGATATGTTTCAATGTAAATAAGTGGTTTTCCGATGAGTTTTTCAAAAGATTTAAAATAAGGAGAAAAAGAAACTCCACCATGGCAAAAAATTGTAAGATTGGGCCATATTTCATGAATGTGTTTCAATTGATATTTCTCAATAATTTTCTCCATAAGTATCTGAAGCCATGCCGGAACACCAACGATAGCTCCGATATCCCATTCAGGTGCTTTAGCAACAATTTCATTGAGTTTGGTGTTCCAGTCTCTTTCTTTGCTTAATCTCTTTCCGGGCTTATAGTGATGCTGAAACCAAAAGGGTATATTGCCTGCTGTTATTCCTGATAAATCTCCTTCATAATAGGTTCCGTTGTAGTTCAGATGTGTACTTCCTCCAAGCATCAATATGCCTTTCTGAAAAAATTCTTTTGGAATATCATAATGCACAAGAGACACAATTTGCCGGATGCTTGTTTTTTTGATTGCTTTAATCATATCCTGTGTAACAGGGATATATTTGCTTGATGACTCACTCGTACCTGAACTCAATGCAAAATAACGAATTTTTCCAGGCCACGTTACAAAAGATTCACCAGAAAGAGAGCGATACCACCATTCATTATGCATTTTTGTATAATCATGCACTGGAATCGTTGTCTGAAATTCAGTTACAATATCTTTTTGTTTAAGGATGTCTGATAATCTGTAATATTCGCCGAAGGATGTTATTTGACCCTTGCGTAAAAGTTTTTTTAGTTGTTTGATTTGTTCCGAAATGGGATAAATGGGTTTTCGTTCCCCTGACATTAGATTTTTGAGCTCAAGGGCTCTTCTGATTATCGAACCGACAATGGGCATATTGATTTTTTTTCAAAATTATGAATTTTTTTTTCAAACAAAGCATAAATCCGTTTTACAGAGGCCAGAATACAAAAAAAGGCTGTTAAAACAGCCTTTTCATCAATATTTGAAACTTGATAATTATACAAGATTTAAACGGCTGAACAGCTCTTTTCTGTATAACCCACCAATCGGAATCACTTTCATTTTGCCTTCAATGACAAGGTCAGGATATTTTATTGAGAAAATTTTATCCAGTCGCACAATAAAAGAACGGTGAACTCTGACAAAATCTTTTTCCGGCAGAATTCTGATCATTTCTTTCATGGTTGTGTGAGTCGTGTAAATGTTGTCTGATGTGTTGATGACTACATAATCTTTTAGGGCTTCAACAAAATAGATGTCTGAAAATTTAATTTTATTCAGTCTGTAATCAGCTCTGACAAAAATGCTGTCTGGCTCATCTTTTCTTAACACAATTGCCTGATAAAGATCTCTTTCTTTTCTGATTTCTGCATCCTGCTTGTGTTTGTTTATTGCCATCTCAATTGTGGTTTCAAGTTCCTTTTCTTTAAAGGGCTTGATAACATATCCGTAAGGAACTGATGGTTTTGCCTTATCCAGTGTGTCTTCATCAGCATATGCTGTCAGAAAAATGACAGGAATATCAAAGCGATCTTTTATAATTTTAGCAGCTTCGATACCACTCATTTCACCCTTGAGCATAATGTCCATGAGAACAAGGTCAGGTCTGAATTTATGAACAGCTTCTATGGCTTTTTCACCTGAGGAAACAACTGCAGGCACACCATAGCCCATGTTTTTGAGACTATTTTGTATGTCTTTTGCAACAATACTTTCGTCTTCAACAACAACTACTTTTATTTTTCCCATTGTATTAAAAAATTAAAATTACTTTTTGAATCTAATAAACCATTTGCAAAGGTATAAAATATTTATTAAAACTGCAAAACAAATGTAATATTATTTTTGTTATCCTGGTGAATATTGAAAATTCCATTTATCTGATCAACAAGAGCTTCAATAAGTTGAGATGATAATGATGATTCAACCACTGATATTTTTTTCTTTGAAAGTTTTATTTTAGGATAACAAATTTGTATTTCTGTCTGTGTATTCTCCTGTTTCATTGAAATTATCAATGATTTATTTTCCTCAAACTCAGAATAATTATCAAAATAATTTGAAAACAATTCATTGATGATCATACCAATTGGTACACCGATTTCAAGCGAAACGTATACAGTTTCCAAATTAAATTTAAATCTCAACTGATCATATTCCGAATTCCTGGCCATATTCTCTGAAATCAACTTCAGATATTGTCCAAGATCAATCCGACTCAACATATCTGTTTGATACACAATTTCATGAACCAGATAAATACTGTATATTCTGTTTTGAATACGCCTGAGTGCCTGGCTTACATTTTGTTCCGATTGTGACCGGATTTCAAGATTTAAAATACTTGAAATTATTTGAAGATTATTTTTGACTCTGTGGTGGACTTCCTTTAACAGAATGTTTTTTTCCTCCAAGGAACGGGATAATTTCTGTTCCATTTCCTGCCGGATTACTATTTCTTTTCTTAATTTATGGTAGCTTTCTTCTGCTATTTCCGCCCGAAGTTTTGTTTCCTGTAAATGCTTCTGAATTGAAATATCTTTCAGAATAATTTGGAATACTTCACTTCCTTCATAATAGATTCTGGCAGGTATAATTTCAAGTTCGATGATCTTTCCATCCTTTGGACGTTTAACTTTTATCTCTGTGTAGGTAACGGTATTGCCCTTTTTGAGTTCATTAAACTGCTCAACTACAATAGGAACAAACTCAGGCAATAGCATATTTTTGAAATTCAAGTCTTCCAGTTGCTGAAGATTATCAACACCGAGTATCGTAAATGCCGCTGGATTGGCATACAAAATTTGCGTTTCACTTTGGATCAATATACCATTGGGAGATGATTCAACCAGATTTCTGTATGTACTTTCGCTTCGCTTTAAAATATCTTCCTTTTGCTTGGCATCTGTAATATCTTCAATAGTTATATTATAAAGAGGTTCTTTTTCTTCATCATTTTGGGATGATACAACTGAAATTTTGAAATTTTGAGTGTTAATTTGTCCCAACTGGTTGGATTCAAAAATGTAACAATTATTGTGGTTGTTTCCGGTGCGAAAATATTTGGATATTTTTTGTTTTTCTACTTTTAAACCGAACACATCGAAAAAATTCTGTCCGATCAGGTGTGTTTTGGATTTTCCTGTTAATTTTATAAATGCATTATTGACATAATTTATTTTCCCGGTAACAGTGGTTTCAATAACACTCTGATCCATACGGTCCAAAATTGTCTGATAATATGCCTTTAATTGTTTATGAGTTATTTCACTTTTCTTAATACTCGTCACATCTCTGACAATTGAAAAAACAGTATCCTGATCTCCATAAAAAAAGCGGGCTTCATAATGTTTTTTTTCTCCATTAATCATTAAAAAATATTGAAACCTTCTGTTTTTGCCATCATCGAAAACTTTGGAAATTACCTTAACAATCGTGTTTTTAATATTTTCGGGAAGATTTGTTTCTGTAACAGGTCTGCCCAAAAATTCATTCGGATCCAAATAGAGTGTGTTTTGAGATTCATTATGAAAATCAATGAATTTCCCTGATTTATTGAAAACGAAAATCATTTCAGGTAAAGAAAACAAAATTGTTTCAAATAACTTTGAATTATTCCGTTTTGTATTCTTTGTCCTTCTCATCTCTTATTTTCCTATTCTACAAATAATTGGTAAAAATAAAACGTTTTTGATTAATTTTCCAAATAATTCTTAAAAAATATTCACAATTGTTGTTTTATGTGCTTGATTATTATGGTATTATTTTCTGTATCAGATTAGTAGAATTATTATCAATCAGTGACATATCGCTTCCATCT
>CAYMAZ010000044.1:0-20329 GCA_964388575.1 uncultured Bacteroidales bacterium
GGCGAGGTAGCTCAGATGGTTAGAGCGTCGGATTCATAACCCGGAGGTCACGAGTTCAACTCTCGTCCTCGCTACAAAAAAAGCCCGGATAATATTTACCGGGCTTTTTTTATTCACATATAAAAAACTTTATTCTACAACAATTTTTCTTTCAAATTTTTCACTTCCTGTATAGATAACGACAGTATATATGCCGTTGGTCAGGTCTTCCACTGAAAATGAAAAGTTCTGATTTGAAGGGCTGAATGATTTCACCATTTGTCCTGTGATTGAATACACCTCCACTTTCTGAAGAGCAGTATTTGCATTAATATTATAACTTTCAGAGACCGGATTCGGATAAGTCATTAATGCAACAGCTTTTTCATTCTCATTGACAGATACTCCAATTGAGAGATTCACTTCAACTTCTGAATATTCTGCTGTTTGATCGTTACATCCGATTACCACTTTTGCCATATAATTTCCTGAGGCCATTCCTGTTGTATTAAAACTTGCAGTTATTGTTTGTTGTCCCCCTCCGTTGACCACTCCGTTTTGTGGGCTGACACTGAGCCACTGATATAAATTTGAGCCCTGCAATGAACCCATAATATAGAGATTATTATCAACAGTTGCACTTAATTCAGACCATCCAGGACCTGTTGAAGTCCAGTTTACTCCGGCAACTTTCGGACCTTCATCCATACCAATCGGATATGTCCCTCCTGTAGCTTCACATTCCCACCCGATCCAGATATCTTTTCCATCAAGATAAATCGGATTATCAAGTGCGACAGTTATTTCTGTAGCAGGAGCAGTAACGGTGAACGGTTTTTCAGCAAGAAGCACCCCAGCTCCCGGAGTAGAATATGAGCCCCGATCCCAAACCTGAACTTTTGTTCCTCCTGCAGGAAGATCATTGATTCCCACGGTCACTGAAATCAAATCCCTGCCGATGTAATTTTTCACAAAATTGTAATCGAATTTGACTGCTGAGCGAACTGTCACATTGGATCCATAACCCAAACCGGAAGAGAGAATACCAACAACATAAGAAAGTTCGTTGGCTTTATCTGATTTTGCAAATGTTGAATGAGCAATTGAAGAAATTGGTTCTCCAATCATCAGTTTATTCTGATTAATCAGATCAGATTCAGCAACAAAGCTTGACGATTTTGAACCATCGGGATAAATGGGATATGCAATAAAGGTCATCTGATCACCCAGATTGCTGATTGTGAAAATTTCATTTGATGTTCCGTCTGTTGCAATATTTGTGGTGCTCAGTGAAATTTGTGGTGGATTTGTACCTGTGACAATCTGAGAATATTTCACATCATCAAAATAATACTGTGGAGTTTGTCCAGAAAGTGCACCACAATAAAAATTAATTGCACCAAGTTGTTTTGTTCCAGTGGCGGCATTGGATTGCATGCTGAATTGCCAGGCTCTGATCTGTGTGTCATTCAGATAAAACCATGCTGAATCTGCATCCAGATCAACAATTGTTTCAATTTTTAACCATGTATCCATGGCATGAGAGAAATTTTCAAGCACGCTGTTGACCGAAGTCTGTCCGATACCATTATTTCCAAAATAAACCTCTATTGCCCATTCCACCCCTGGAGCCTCAAAGTGCTGAATATTAAAATATCCGCCAAAACCAGTGGGAATAAAGTAATAAAATTCCATTGCATAGGTTCCGCTTGTTTTGTTTCCAAGCTTGAGAATAATGTCATCTGACGTACTGTTTAAATGTACTGAATTTGCCGGACTGTGTGCCTGGACTGTTGATATCAAAGCATCTTCTGCACCACCGGGTAGATTGCTCCATGTAGTCCAGGGGGCTCCGGCCTGTTGTGCAAGAAAACCTCCTGCAGTGTAGCTGTCAAAATCATCCTGAAACAGAATGGTTTGCGCATGGACAGTTAGAGAAACTGTCAAATAAATAATGGTTAAAAATAGAATTCTTTTCATAACAGATATTTTAAAAGTTTGTAACGCAAATATAAGCTGTTTTTCTTTTAAATGCGAATTTAATCTTAAAAAATCGTTTGGAATCCAAATTTTTTTAGGATAATTTTTTCTAGATGATAGATTTATTACATCACTTTTCTTCCCCGGATATCAGTACAAATGTATAGAAACATCCATTTTGAAAACAGGCGATTCAACCAGGAATGGGAAACAAGAATTATTATTACTTTTATGAATTAAATTGAAAAGGTTAAAAAATGGATTTATTTACACTGATTATTACACTATTAGCCGGTATGGCAGCAGGGGTTCCCATCGGTTTTTTTATAAGAAAACTAATCGCAGAACGCAATGTTGTTTCGAAAAGAAAATTTGAAGAACAAATAAAAGAATCGGATCATCTTCGTTTTGATCTGAAGCAGGCATTGACAGAACATGAAAGATTAAACACAGAATTAAGAAGCAGAGATGAAGAACTTAGGGAACTGGGCAAAAAAGCAAATGATATGACAGCTGAAGTTGCAAAACTCAATGCAAATGCCGGCCACTTAACCACGATGCTGAGTGCCACAGAAACCAGGCTGAAGGAAGCTTTTGTCAAAACAGAACAACAGCAACTCTCAATTATTGAATTTCAGAAAGAAAAATCCGACCTTGAAGCTAAGCTTAAACACATGCAAACCCGTAATACCGAGCTAACGGATGAAATTCGAAATATTCGGGAATCACTGACTGAAAAAATAAATGAACTCCGGACAACTGAGCAAACATTAATGAAATTTAAAGAGGAAAACAAACATCTTGGGGAAAAACTTGAAACTCAAAAACAAGAACTTGAAGAAATAGGGCAGAAATTTTCCAAAGAATTCAAGCTGCTTGCAGATGAAATACTTGAACAAAAAAGCAAGAAATTTGTCGAACAAAACCAGATCAATCTGAAAACCATTCTGGACCCACTCGGACAAAATATTGCTGAATTCAAAAAAAAGGTTGAAGAGACGTATGATAAAGAATCAAAAGAACGCTTTTCTCTGGCTGAAAAGGTCAGGGAGCTTGCAGAACTTAATCAGATTATCAATCAGGAAGCTAAAAATCTGACGCAGGCGCTGAAGGGTTCAGTGAAACAACAGGGTAACTGGGGAGAAATGTTGCTTGAAAGTATTTTACAAAATTCTGGACTCAGGCGTGATTATGAATATTCTGTTCAATCCTTCATCAGAGATCAAGCCGGTGATACAATCAAAGACGATGAAGGGAAAAAACTTCAGCCTGATATCATTGTACATCTTCCTGACGAAAGGCAAATTATTATTGACTCAAAAGTATCACTGATAGCCTATGATAAATATGTTGCATCAGAGGACAAGAAACAGCAGACACTTGCACTGGCTGAACATGTGAAGTCCATTAAAGCACACATAGACGGACTAAGTTCCAAAAATTATCAGTCCTATGTGAAGTCACTTGATTTTGTGATGCTGTTTGTTCCTATTGAGCCTGCATATATGATTGCGATGCAACATGATATTACAATCTGGGAGTATGCATACAAAAAACGGATTTTACTTATCAGTCCTACAAATCTCATCGCAGCACTCAAACTTGTGGCCGATTTGTGGCAACGTGAGCAGCAGAACAAAAATGCCATGAAAATTGCGGAACGGGGAGCCCAACTCTATGAAAAATTTGTTGGTTTTGTAGAAAGTCTTGAAGATATCGGTAAAAAAATTGAAGGAGCTCAGAAAAGCTACGGACAGGCTATGAGTCAGCTGAGTACAGGTCGTGGAAATCTGATCCGGCAGGTGGAAATGCTTAATGAGCTTGGCGTCAAAGCTCAGAAATCAATTCCGTCACACCTTTTGGATGAAGATGACACTGATCAGATTCAGACTCCGCAATTGAAACAACCTGAAAATTAATTCACTTCAATTCATAGTGACAGAAACAAAGCATGATTTTCTGTTATTTTTTTTAACTTAAGAATCAAAAGAAAAACATATACATTTGCATGTTTATTTATAAGAATATCAAAACATGAAAATCATCATTGCAGGAGACGGAGAGGTTGGATTTCACTTGGCAAAACTATTGTCTAGTGAAAATCATAGCATCACAATAATTGATCCTCAAACTGATTTTATCAAACTGGTTGAAAATGAAAATAATATTCTTGCGATCACGGGGGATCCTACTTCAATAGAAATTTTAAAGGAAAATAATGTAAAGCGATCAGATTTGTTTGTTTCGGTTGTTCATGAAGAGAAAACAAATATTCTTTCTGCATCTCTTGCCAAACAACTGGGAGCAAAGAAAACAATTGCACGTATAACCAAACCGGAATATCTGGAAGAGGAAAATCAGGATTATTTTAAAAATATGGGTATTGACCATATGGTGTGCCCTGAAAGACTGGCAGCTGATGAAATTGTGGCATTACTCAATGAAAGTGGAGCCACTGAAATTTTTGATTTTTCACAGGGACAACTTAGTCTGGTTCTGATTAAAATACCTGAAAAATCAGAATTTGCTCATAAAAAAATTGAAGATATCAACTTGTTGCAACCAGAGTTGATTTTCAGAATAGTTGCCATTCATCGTAAATCTCAAACAATCATACCAAAAAGTTCAGATGTTATCATTCCAAATGACTTTGTCTATGCTGTTGTTAAAAAACCTGATATTGATGAATTTCTGAAACATGCGGGAATAGAGAAATATCCGATACATAATGTCATGATCATTGGTGGTGGTCGGATCGGGCAAAAGACAGCCATGCGCATCGAACAGAAGATGAATGTTAAACTCATTGAGATTGACAAGTTCAGAGGCCGACGGTTAACAAATATTCTTCAGGACACTCTGATTATTCATGGTGACGGAAGAGACATTCAACTTCTCCAACAGGAAGATATATTCCAGATGGATGCATTTATTTCGGTTACAGCAAATAGTGAAACAAACATCCTGAACTGTCTGATTGCCAAAAGACTTGGAGTCAAACGTGTGATTGCGCTGATTGACAATATTGACTTTATTGATCTTGCTCAAAATATTGGGATTGATATTACAATTAACAAAAAGCTCATTACTGCAGGACACATTGCCCAATATACGATGGATGCAAAGGTTGTATCCGTAAAATGTCTTTATGGAGTTGATGCTGAAGTTCTTGAATTTCAGGCAATGCATAAATCAAAAGCCACAAAACGCACAATTCGTGATCTGGGCTTGCCCGATGGTAGCATCATTGGGGGAGTGGTCCGAAACAAAACGGGACATATTGCAACAGGAGACTTTCAGATTGAACCTGACGATCATGTTGTCGTGTTTGCACTGCCTGAAGCATATCAAAAAGTTCAGAAATATTTTACCTGATTCAATGCGATTCTTTAAATCCATTCATTCACGTCTGATTTTAAGATTCTTGGGAATGGCATTCATGGTCATTGCCGGAATGCTATTGATTTCATCTGGAGTCGCAATTTATTTCAATGAAAAACAATGGATTGATTTTCTGATCAGTTTCGGTGTATCCATAATAATCGGGTTGACTTTATTTCTTTTACATCCGGCAAAACAGGACACAAAAATTACAATCCGGGATAGTTTTCTGATCGTTTTTGTATTATGGTTTTTCGTACCAGCTGCCGGAATGTTGCCCTTTTATCTTGGAACACCAATTAGTTCATTGCTGGATGCACTCTTTGAGTCCTATGCAGGGTTTACAACCACTGGGTTTACGAATCTTGCCAAATATGAACTTTTACCCAGAAGCATCATTTTCTGGAAATCAATTATTCAATGGCTTGGAGGAATGGGACTGATGATCTTCATCATTGCGTTGTTACCTCTGGTGAAAGACGGCGAATTCAAAATCTTTTTTTCTGATATTCAGGACACGACATACAAGCCACTACATTATAAAGTATCAGGAACTGCACGACGGTTATGGTTCATTTATCTTATATTTACAGTCTTCGGATTTGGGGCCCTCATGCTTGCAGGCCAGAACTGGTTTGACGCATTCTGCTTTTCACTGTCTTCCATATCTACAGGAGGAGGTGTCCCATATAACGGAGACATCTCCCATCTCAATTTTTCAATTAAAACAGTCCTGGGAATATTGATGTTTATTTCAGGTGCAAATTACTTTTTCGTTTTCCAGATTTTTAAAAATCAGAAAAAGATCAACAGCGATGAGTTTATCAGTTATTTTAAAATTTTTCTTTTTTCAGCGCTGTTGATCACTGGGGTTCAGGTGATTGAACACGGACTTCATTTTGAATTGATTTTTGAAAGTATTTTCAACACGATTTCTTTTGTCAGTACCACAGGATTTTATTCCAATATCCGTTTTGATTCAGGCATTTTGTTTGCCTGGATGATCCTGTTCTTTTTGTTATTTATTGGCAGTAGTACCGGATCATCCGGAGGTGGAATCAATGTTTACAGAATGATGATTTTGTTCAGGACATTAAAAAATTATATTAAAACATCGATTCATCCAAACTCATATTATCAGACTACATTTAATAAAGCCTCTGTTCCTCAGTTTACTATTAGCAGAGTGTATGCTTTCTTCGTTTTATACATTCTGATTTTTTTTACCGGATCAATCATTTTGTCTTTTCTTGGTTTCGGTTTTAATGAAGCCGTAGGATTTTGTGCAGCCTCACTTTCAAACACCGGTCCCGGTGTATTCCTGCTTAACGGATATACAGATCTTTCTCAGATCCACAACGGATCCAAATTGATTCTGATTTTTTTAATGGTCATCGGACGGATTGAATTGTTTCCATTTTTATTGATTTTTTCGAAATCATTCTGGAGACCCTAAGATGAAAAGCTTCATAAATATTGGTGTCATTCTGCATTCTTTCGGAGTAAGCATAACAATCATCGGATTATTTATGCTCACAGCCATCCCATTTTCAATTTATTACCAGGAAAACACAATTCTTGTGTTTTTAATTTCCTCTTTGATTTCAGTAGGAATAGGGCAACTCATTGTATTGATAAACAGAAAAAATAAAAAGTCTGAAATTGGAGAAAGAGATGCATATTTTATTGTAACACACACCTGGTTTATGGCAGGTTTGTTCGGATCTCTTCCTTTTTTTTTTAGTGGCTCTATACCAAATTTTACCAATGCATATTTTGAAACGATTTCCGGATTCACAACAACAGGTGCTTCAATACTAACAGATATTGAATCATTACCAAAAAGTATTCTTTATTGGAGGTCTTTGACACATTGGCTTGGAGGAATGGGCATACTTGTTATGGTCATTGCAGTTTTGCCAGTCATAGGATCTGGAGGTGTAAAATTATTTGTCGCCGAAGCCCCAGGGCCAACAAGCAATAAAATTCATCCCCGGATACGTCAAACTGCACTCAGATTATGGGAAGTATATGCAGGATTAACAATATTACTGGTTATGCTGCTGATAGTGGGCGACATGAATGCTTTTGAGGCAATTTGTCATGCCATGGGGACATTATCAACAGGAGGATTTTCCCCAAAAAACACAAGCATTGCAGATTATTCTCCTTATATACAAATAATTATAACAATTTTTATGTTTTTTGGGGGAATGAATTTTGCACTTCATTACTTTCTGCTGAAGGGAAAATTTAAAAAGATATGGGCAAATGAAGAGTGGTTAAGTTTTGCAGGACTTATTACTGTCATTTCGTTCACAGTTGCCTTTGTGATTTATTTTAATGGAAATTACAATACTTTCGGCGAATCATTGAGGCACAGTTTTTTTCAATGCGTGAGCATCATAACAACAACCGGTTTTGCAACTGCAGATTATATGCTTTGGCCCCAAATGACATGGTTTATACTTTTTCTCCTTTTTTTTACAGGAGGAATGATTGGATCTACATCAGGAGGAATAAAATTCACAAGGCATCTTGTATTAATTAAGAACCTGAGAACTGAAATCAGAAAACAACTGCATCCCAGGGCAATAACAAAAATTCAGATTAACAACATGTCAATCCCTGAGGAGGTTATTCGTAACTTTCTTACCGTTTTTATTGCATATATCATTGTTTTTTGCATAGGATCAATTTTAATGAGCTTTTTTACAGACAATACCATTGAAGCTTTTGGAACTACAATTTCATGCCTGGGAGGTGTTGGACCTGCTTTCGGGAAGTACGGTCCTGCAGGTAATTATAATGAACTACATCTGGCTGCCAAATGGATATTAAGTATCATTATGGTCATCGGAAGGATTGAGCTTTTCCCGTTTATTCTTATTTTTACAAAATCTTTCTGGAGACCATAAAAAATGAAAAAATTCATCAACAGCACGATTATCTTCAGAGCATTTGGTATAAGTATTCTGATTATCGGGATTTTTATGTTGACTTCTTTACCTTTTGCTATTTATTACAATGAGAAAAAAGCATTTACTGCAATTATTTACTCTGCTCTTGCTTCTTTAATTTTCGGTGGATTTCTTACATTGATCACAAAAAAAAGCAAATCGGAAGAAATTGGAGAAAGGGAGGCTTTCATTATCGTTACCTTGACATGGTTTATGCTTGGAATTTTTGGTTCCCTCCCCTTTATGTTATCCGGTTCAATTTCCAATTTTACAAATGCCTACTTTGAAGCAATATCAGGTTTTACGACAACCGGAGCTTCCATATTGACAGACATAGAAACGCTGCCCAAAAGTATATTATACTGGAGAGCTATTATACAATGGTTAGGAGGCATGGGAATTCTGGTACTTGTGATTGCAATTCTACCCAACATCGGATTTGGAGGAGTAAAACTTTTTGTTGCTGAAGTGCCCGGCCCAACAAGTAATAAAATTCATCCAAAAATTAGAACAACTGCAATCCGGCTTTGGGAAATTTATGCATTATTAACTGCAGTTCTTGTTGTTCTGTTAACTCTTGGTGGAATGAGTTTTTTTGAATCCATCAGTCATGCATTTACAACACTATCAACCGGAGGTTTTTCGCCTAAAAACACCAGCATTGCCGGGTATTCTTCATATATCCAGATCATTATCACAATTTTCATGTTTTTCGGAGGGTTGAATTTTGCATTACATTATTATCTTATCCGGGGCAAAATAAAACATGTAATCACAAATCATGAACTGATTGCATTTTTTACAATTATTGTCGTTGTTTCTTTTATGGTTTCATTTATTCTTTTAGGTAACGGCAATTATAATAATTTCAGTATTGGTCTAAGGCATAGCTTTTTTCAAAGTGTCAGTATAATTACAACAACCGGGTATGTTACAGCAGATTATATGGTTTGGCCTGAATCTACTTGGTTTCTTTTGCTGTTATTTTTCTTTACCGGAGGAATGATCGGGTCAACAGCAGGTGGCATTAAATTTACACGTCATTTTGTACTTTTTAAAAATATTCGCAGTCAGATAAAACGGCTTATTCACCCCAATGCGATTGTTCCAATTCGATTCAACAAAAGAATCATTCCTGATGAGATTATCAGAAATTTCTTTATTGTTTTTATTGCATACATTTTATTTTTCTGCATCGGTGCCCTCTCGTTGAGTTTCTTTATAGATGATTTCCTTGAGGCCAGCAGTGTATCAATTTCATGTCTCGGAGCCATTGGCCCCGCATTCGGAGATTTCGGCCCAATAGGAAACTATGCTGCCTTGCATCCTGTCGGGAAATGGATCGCCAGTTTTCTCATGATCATCGGAAGACTTGAAGTTCTGCCTGTTATGATGTTTCTGCATTATGCATTCTGGAGAAAATAGAAGATTTTGTATTTTTGTATGTTCATGAAAACAATCATCATTAGTCGTACCGATAAAATTGGGGATGTAATTCTAACTTTACCTTTGGCTTTTCTTTTAAAAGAAAAATTCACTGATACCCGAATTATTTTTCTGGGAAATTCTTACACCAAACCTGTGCTTAAATGTACTGAATATATTGATGAAATTTATGAATGGGACAAAATTACTCATCTTTCTGAAAAAGAACGAATTGACTTTTTCAAAAAACTCAAAGCAGACGCGATATTACATGTATTTCCACAAAAAGAAATTGCACAAACAGCTTTCAGGTCAGGTATTCCTTTCAGAGCAGGGACATCTCACCGTACGTTTCACTGGCTATATTGTAATACATTGTTGAATTTCTCAAGAAAAAAATCTGATCTGCATGAAGCTCAGCTTAATCTGAAACTCTTAAGGCCCTTGGGGCTCAATATTGAGCGGTCTCTTGAAGATCTCTCCCAGATAAAGCTTCTGAACAATATTCCTGCACATGATGCACTCACTGCAACATACATTGATGAAACACGGATCAACATCATATTTCATCCACGTTCTAAAGGCAGTGCTCGTGAATGGCCACTTCAGCATTATGCAGAGCTATGTAATCTGCTTCCCGAAAACAAATACAACATCATCTTTTCAGGGACTGAAGATGAAGCCCAAATGTATCGGTCATTCTTCAAAAACATCAGCAAAAATATCCTTGATGCCGGTGGAAAGCTCAGCCTCGATCAATATATTGCACTTATTTCAAAATGTGATGCGCTCATTGCTGCAAGCACAGGCCCACTTCACATTGCAGCAGCAACAGGAATTCATGCATTTGGAATATACCCGCCAATCCGACCGATGCATCCGGGAAGATGGGCTCCGATTGGAAAACATGTACATATTTTCTCACAAAACAAGGATTGTGTAAACTGTAGAAAAACAACTGAATGTCAGTGTATGAAAGATATTTTGCCGGAAAATTTGAAAATTTCTATTGAAAGCACTGATTTTACAAAGTAAAAAACCAATACAGTTTCAGCTTTTTTTTAGCTTCCTAATGTAATTTTTAGAAAATTTTTGACACAGGATGACAATATTTTTACTTCCTGCCATAAGACAATCGCCTCCAAAGTTTTTCAAAAGGACCCTGATTAAAATACCTGAACCAAAGAACATTTAAAATTAACTGCCCGATAAAAATGAAGAGGGCCAGTTGAAGTATAAAAGTTACATTTGTTTGTCCAAAAAGCCGAAGGCCCCATCCGTAAAAGATGAAAGCCATCACCAGTGATTGCATGAGATAATTGGTCAGCGACATTCTTCCCATATAAGCCATTGGTTTCAATAACCTTGCAACTCCGGCATATGAAGCAATAATCAGGATGAATAACAGATATGCTGAAGCCATAAGCAGATTCATAAACTCATAAGTTGACATATATACAGCCATGGCATAAGGTTGCTCAAAATTCACAATTGTTTCATGAAAAAAATATGCAAATGCCGCAGCTACAGCAATGAATAATAAAATGACTGACCATGTTTTTCTGTTGTCTGCAATCCGTTTGTGCAGATGATAGCGTGAGCAAAGAAAACCTATTAAAATAATTCCGATAATTTTCGGCAGATAATACAACATGTTGATGTATCTGAATGCGAAATATTCATGCATTCTCAGTTGAAGACACTGAATATAATTTCCATTTCGATATGTGTCAAGAGCCTGATCCATACAGTGGGGACATGTTGATGACAATGCATCAGGCAGTGAAAAATGCACCCCGGCTGCCATCCAAAATCCGATAAAAAAATAAAAAACCAAAGCAAGAAAGCCGATCAGTCCGGACGATAATCTGTGTAATATTAAAACGACGAATCCTGCAATTGCGTATAAAATCAAAACATCTCCTGCCCAAAGAAACAATACATGTGCAACTCCAAAAAGAAAAAGTGCCAACATTCTCCTGGAGAAAAAACTGCTGAATGCGGCTGAAGTAAGCTTAAATTTCTCGATTTGCATAAAGATCCCATATCCGAACAAGAAGCTAAACAGAAAAATAAACTTATCAGCTGTCAGACTGATAAATACATTATAAAAATTTCTTTGAATTTCATCAGGCAATGACTGATAGTAGTCACCGAAGGCAAAAAACGATGCATTGAATCCAAGGATATTGACAATCAAAATTCCGAAAAGAGCAAACCCTCTCAGAATGTCAATTGATGAAATCCTAGAAGCAGACTGAACGGGGACCACCTTGTTGTTCATTTAAACTCCTGGTTTTTTTAGTTTTCACGACCTGATATCTGAAACAACCGAAGCGCTGCCATAATTGAAAAAACAATCCAGGGAATCAGCGACAACAATGAAAAAATCAATCCAATTGTACCTGCTGTCGAAGGAATGATCATTAATACACCTGAAGCCAGACCCCAGTATGCTGTTGCTCTTGAAAATGTCCGGTCTTCAAACATCACTTTTGACACCAACAGAAGTGTGATTGCATTGAAAACATAGTACACATCAAAGGCAGTTCCCTTGTAACTTGCAATCATCATGTGGCCGGCCGCAAGAAATTGATTTCTAAGATCCACACTGTCAGCAAGATGGTACTGTTTGCTTAATGACAACATCTCAAAAGCAACCGATGAAGAAAAATATATGGCCACTCCGGACAGGCCAAAAGCCAATGCAATGATCATATTGGCCAGGTTGGTTCTGTACAATGCAACAAAAAGCCCAAGATATAAAAGAATAATCAGAGAATTGTTCATGTAATACAATAAGTCGAGACTCAGCAATCCCAGAAGGGGGCTTTTTTCGAACAATTCAAAAAAACCTGCCGGGTCAGAAGGAGGAGGAAATATGACAAAAATCAGGATTTGTAACGGAATCAGTGCAACAACAGCCAATGCTGCAAATCCACCTGCTTTAAGCAAAGTTTTTCTGTTTTTAAAATTAAAAATCTGTGATTCCATAAGACGAGTGTTGGGTTTGACAATTTTCTCAAGTAGAAAATTTATAGCTTCTTTCTGATGCACCTCACAGAGAATCCCAGTTCTTTGTTGTCATAATCGGTTTTTATGTTACCTGAAGCATTGTCAACACTGAGAAACCATGCATTCAGCCCAATCCTTTCGGTTGAAGTCCAGAATCGTGTTTGTTCCCCGATATTGTAATAATTCTCATTCACACCACGCCACCCGGATGGCAATATATTCAACCCACTGCTGCCTCCCGAACTGATGGCTAACATTGTATTTTCATTGCTGTTCAGGAACAAAATCAGTGAATCCATTTCTTCTCTTGTTGGCAATCTCCAACCGTTCATGCATACATTCTGTGCCGTTTCAAAACTGTATAATCTGCCAAACTGATCACAGTTGTAGTTGCTTTCATCATAACACCAACTTCCGTTTTCAGAAACAAAGTTCAGATTTTCAGCCATCCAGACTGTTGAGCCCACAGTCACTGTTCTGTAAGTTTGATTATCACGAATATCGTGGAAATTTGCAAATTCCTGTGCGAACAAAATTACATTGCAAAACATTAGAATAGGGCTGATTAGTAAGATTTTTTTCATAGAATACAGTATTTAATTAATCCCGATTAGAACATATTTAATCTTTCACACATCTTACAGTAAAGCCCAGTCTTTTGTTCATATTTCCCAACAACACAGAAGAAGATGCATAACCGAGGCCTGCAAAATGGGCATAGTCTGTGTTGAACTCCGAGGTTGACCACCAGTGACCATTTGTGCCCAGGTAGTCATTGTAACTGCCGTCAGGATTGCGGGCTCCTGAAGGCAAGGCAGTAAAACCGGTTTCATTGGTTGCACCTGTATTTGGAGACTCCCAGTATAACATTCCGTGATCTTTCAGTTTTCCTCCTGCAACAGTTGAACCGCCCAAATAATTAACCATTTCGAGCCATTCTGAATGTGAGGGCACGTGCCAGCCCTCGGGACAAATGTTTCTATTTCCGTTGCCTGCAGGATCAACAGCATACCAATTATAGAGCAACCCATACGTCTCAACATAAACTGATGAGTCATTAAAATATATGCCATCATTATACCAGCAATACCCAGGGCTGGTGAGCGCTGACCACGCAGTAGCATCAGCAACAAATGGAATATCATCAAAATTGTTAAATTTCGATGTTTTCAGATTTTCTGCCATCCAGCATTTGGATCCAACTAGGACAGTTCTGTATACATTTCCGTCAACATCAGTTATATAGGGCTCATCAAAACAGCTGATACCGCGCTGAATAAAAAATGTTAGGGTTACATCAGATATGGGATCATTTTCTATGGTACTGCTTCCGGTTATTGAAGAATCAACTGTTGAAAATCCTGTATATCTGAGATTATCTCCCATATCCCATGGAAAAAATGTTTGTATTTCTTTTCTGGAAAAAGTGTTGGAAATCAAACCGTTATAGGTTATATAAGCAGAACTCCCTGCAGATCCTGTCCCCACCATCTTAAGCATTTCCCTGCCGTTATTTGTTTCCACACTCAGCAAGTTCATTTTGTTGTTTCCGGCAATAAAAGAGAACGAATGCCATCCCTGGGGCAAATTATTTTCATATGCAGAAATCTGTCTGCCTGTCAGATCAAACACACGCAGTAAAATTCGCTCCTGCCTGGCAATGTAAACATCAAAATTGGCAGAAAATTCAAATGGATTTGGAAAGGCAGGACCGACATACAAGCCTGAATTTTCTGTGATTTCTTCAACTGACGAGGGGCCAAGCACATAAAAAGTGTCCGGATAATATAACATGATGCTTCCTCCCTGAGTCAGATTTTGAATATAAATGCTGTCCAGATCAATATAAATTCCTTCATATTTTGCTGTAAAAGTCAGCGTAACAAGCTGAGAATATGAACCCTGAATTATACTGAAAGCAAATAACATTACAACAATACACTTTTTCATAACCATTGAGATTTATTAATTCGATGAACAAAAATAATACGAAAACATGAATAATTCCCTGAAAGATGTAGGAATTTTATTGGAAAAACCCAGCACATGAAGTATGCACTGTATTTTCCTCACCAAAAATACACGAATCAAAATTTAACCTATTATAACTATGTGAGACCAATAATTGTGTCTTTTAAAACCCCTTTAGTTTATCAATATCTCTCCGTTCTCGTTTTGTGGGACGTCCGGTCCCCTTTGGCCTGATTTCGTTGCGGTTCAGTTTGACCATATCTTTTTTGATTAGCTCATCTTCAGGTGTTATTTCTTCAAGATAATTGGACACAAGTGCTGCACCAACACGTTTTTCCAGCACCTGTATAACTTTGAAAACACGATTGAAACCGTGAAATCTGATTGTGATTTCATCCCCTGTCTGTACTTCCCTGGAGGCTTTCGCCTGAATGCCATTCACACTGACTTTACCAAGCCCACACTCTTCTGTTGCCATGGAGCGGGTCTTAAAGATTCTGACAGCATGCAAATATTTATCAACCCTGACTTTCATTATTTCTGGCGAAAATATAATTTGAGTGGAACTCCTTTAAAGTTGAATATTTTCCGTATCTGATTTTCCACAAAACGCTTGTAGGGATCTTTTAGATACTGTGGCAGATTACAGAAAAAGACAAAAGCAGGATAGTGCGTTGGAAGCTGTGTAATGTATTTCACTTTCACACGTTTTCCCTTGTGGATCGGGGGCGGATTTTCCACAAAAAGCGGAAGAAGCATTTCATTTAATTTGCTTGTAGAAATTCTCTGAGTTCTGTTTTGATATACTTCAAATGCTGTTTCAATCGTTTTATGAATTCTTTGTTTTGTCAGTGCTGAAATGAATAAAACGGGCACATCACGAAAAGGGGCAAGCCTTTCTCTCACAGTTGCTTCAAATGCTTTTGCAGTATTGGTTTCCTTTTCCACCAAATCCCATTTGTTAATCAAAACTATGACACCTTTATTATTATCAATAATTGTACGGAAAATGGTTAGATCCTGTGATTCTACACCGAGAGTTGCATCAATCATTAACAGACACACATCAGAACTTTCAATAGCACGGATTGCTCTGACATAAGAATAAAATTCAAGATCTTCATTCACGTTTTTCCGTTTTCTCATTCCGGCAGTATCAATGAGCAGAAAATCAAATCCGAACATATTGTATCGTGAATGGATTGAATCACGTGTTGTCCCGGCAATTGGGGTCACGATGCTTCTTTCCTCTCCCAGCAGTGCATTGAGCAATGATGATTTTCCTGAATTTGGTCTGCCGACAATACAAAATTTTGGAAGCTCCACTTCCTCAATTTTTTCTTCTTCTTTGGGAAAATGTTTCACAACTTCGTCAAGCAAATCACCTGTTCCGGAACCGTTAATTGCTGAAATCGGATAAATTACATCAAATCCCAGTGAATAGAATTCGGTGGATTCTAAAAACCGTTGAGAATTATCTGCTTTGTTGGCCACAACAAAAACAGGTTTGGTTGCTTCACGCAACATATTGGCCATATCCTGATCATAAGGGGTAATCCCTTCTGAAACATCAAGCAGGAAAAGAATGACATCTGCTTCTTCCATGGCAAGATTAACCTGGCTCCGGATGGCTTTGTCAAAAAAATCTTCCGAATCATGCACATAACCACCTGTGTCAATCACCGAAAATTCAAAACCATTCCAGTCGCTTTTTCCGTAAATCCGGTCACGGGTTACTCCGCTCGTGCTGTCTTCTATTGAAACCCTCTGCCCAACAAGGCGATTGAAAAAAGTAGATTTTCCAACGTTCGGACGACCTACGATTGCGACGATACTGTTCATTTTCTTAAAGTATTTCAAATTTCAAACTGCATGTTATTGTACAATGTGTTTCTTTTTTTCTTTTTCGAAACTTACTTTTTATGCAATATTTTGAAACCTGTTTGTTGTTAATATTGTGTTTTTAATTCTGGAATCCAAGTTTTTTCAACACTGAAGGATCATTCCTCCAGTTTTTCAGGACTTTCACAGACAAATCGAGATACACTCTCTGTCCGATAAATTTTTCAATGTCAATTCTTGATTGTGTGCCAAGTTTTTTTATTGCACTTCCGCCTTTTCCCAGAATGATCATTTTTTGTGTTTCTCGCTCAACATAAATAATGGCCCTGATACGGCTCATATCATTATCTTCCTTAAACTCATCAATCACAACCTCCGAGGCATATGGAATTTCACGGAAATAGAGATTGAGTAATTTTTCACGAATGATTTCGGAAACAAAAAACCTGATGTCCCTGTCTGAAAGATCGTCCTTTGAAAAATACGGCGGATGCTCTTTCAGCAAATTCTTAATAAACGGAATAATTTTTTCAACATTGAATTTATGCAAAGCAGATATGGTTTTGACTTGTGCTTCAGGAAATTCTTTTTCAAGAAATTGCGCAAATTCATTGAGGTTTTCAATGGTGCTCTGGTCTGCCTTATTGATAAGAATAAGCAAGGGACAAGTGAGTTTTAAAAGCTTTTCCCTGAGTGTGCCAATATCACGAACTTCAGGCTCAGTGATATAAATAACAACATCGGCATCAGTAAATGATTCTTCAACCATTGAATTCATCTTACGGTGCAGCTCATAATGCGGATCGGGAATAAATCCAGGCGTGTCACTGAACACAATCTGACAATCTTCGTCATTGTATATTCCAAGAATTCTTTTTCTCGTTGTTTGCGCTTTTGGTGTAACAATAACGAGTTTTTCACCGAGCAAAGCATTGAGCAGGGTTGACTTCCCCGCATTCGGAAACCCAATAATGTTGACAAAACCTGCTTTGTGCATATTATTTTTTGTTGTTGTAAAATATTTTGTATCTTTGCAATTGCAAAATTAAGCAAAAATACAATGCGGGGTAGAGCAGTGGTAGCTCGTCGGGCTCATAACCCGGAGGTCATAGGTTCGAATCCTGTCCCCGCTACTAAAAACAAAGAGAGCAGCTCATGAGCTGCTTTCTTTGTTTTTCCCTCTATACTCACACTCAAACTTCACACTTAGTAATTTATCCTGTGTTTCTCATTTTGATTTTACTTCATTCTCACAGGGATTAAAATCATTTCAAGCGATCCCGCATTTTCATGCTTAAACATTAATTCTGGTTTAATTTGAGGTTTTTTGTTTAAAAACAATAACCTTCGCCGCCGACATTGCAGCATCGAAGGTCATTTCTAAAAGCAGTAGATTTTACTGAACAATCAGTTTCCTTGTTATTCGCTGATTGCCGGCTTCAACCTGAACCAGGTACATCCCGGGTGGGAGATGTTCAATACTCATATGTGCTTCATTTCCTGTGATGAACTGTTGCATCAACGTTTGACCGGTCATATTCATGACTGATACTTTATTCAGCCCATCAGCATACACACTGACAAAATCAGAAGCAGGGTTGGGTCGGACAACAATATTTGGCATGAAATGCTCTTCAACACCAATCACTGTTGACATGTCCACCTTGTCAGCCTGCAATACCGATTTATTGTTGTCGTATTGTAAAAACACGATGAATTCGCAGTTATTTTTCACCCATGAGCTGCTGATTTCAAAATAAATTGTCGCATTAAGTGGCGTTGATCCTAAAAAATCAACTGAAAGTCCCGAAGTTGACGGGAAAATTTTTCTGAACACAAAATCTAAATGATTCTGGTTTTGCCAGTTTACCATTATGGATGATTCAGTGACAACACCATACAATTTGAAAGGGCCTGTATAATACTCCGAATGCCGCTCAACGATTATTGTTGCAGCATATGTCGTATCCCCTGTTTGTTCAACATCAACAGACATTGAAAAGAGCGAAGGGACAAGAATTTTCTCGTCATAGACCGGGCGGTATGAAGGATACATGCTGTTGGTGGCATGTCCGCCGGAAATGAGGTTTCCTCCGTCAAAAACGACAGAAGGGTACGAAGTGATGTTGTAATATGACAAACGGTTCAGGCTTTCTGATGTTTCATAGGGATCTCCTTCATGATACGCGATCACTGCAATGTCATGACCTTCACTGTGTAACTGTTCCAGTCCGATGGCAGCACCGGGGCAAAACGGACACCATGTGCCTGTCCCTTCTTCAATCAACACATAATTGCGTTGAACACCACCGGCAATTGCAGCACTTGCATCGTTTGACTGCTGGGAATACCCCAGTGAATTGTAATGTGCCTTAACAACATAGGTGTAAGTATTTGGATAGGGAGCCAAATGTGTATATGTGGTGGTGGTAATCCCTGTCGCAAGAACAGTATTGTTTGAAACAATAACATACGAATCAGGTGCAGGTCCTGAAGGAGCATCCCAGCTAAGGTCAATGTCATTTCCATTAACAACAGCCTGAAGATTGACAGGACCCGTTATTGCAGGTTGTTCATACACGACCACCTCGTCAAGGAAAAATTCAGCACCTGTTTCACCATAAAAATTGACAGCATCAAGTTTGGCAAGAGTTCCCGCTCCAAAAGTTCCCTTACTAAATACCCAACTGACAATTTCAGTCCCATTGAAATAAAAGGTTGCAAAATCATCATCTACATCAACAATGATGTTCACATCATGCCAGGTATTATAGCTATAACTGAATGTTGCTGCATCTGCCGCTCCGGCATCCACACTTCCTGCGCCGTTTGCTTTGAAGTAAGCCTGAAATGCCCACACACTGCTGCTGCCGGCAAAATTGTTCAGAAGATTAAAATAACCGATTTTTGTACTGCTGATCAGAATTTTAAAATTTATCCTGTATCTGCCTGTTGTTTTGTCACCAAGATGAAGCACAAGATCGTTATTGGGAATAATTTTAACAGACTGTGTTCCCTGACTTGCATATGTGTCAGAAATTGCAGGATCTTCAGAATTTCCCGATCCTCCCGACCAGGTCTGCCATTCGGTCAATGTGGTTGACTGAACCAGCTTTGATCCTGTAGTGTATGATTCAAAGTCATCCTGAAAAATAATGGTCTGAGACCATGAAGAAATTGCTCCCATGATGAACAGGGAAAAAAGGAATACATGTTTTTTCATAACGTTTGATAATTTGTGAATAATTTTCGATCATTCAAAGATAATGCAGTTTTTGATATTGCTGCAATTATTTTACAATCGTCGGTATTTTTTTAAACTCCGGTTGTCATCATGAGATTATTCTGCCAGCAAAGACATACCAAAGACCAATGACCTAACCAACCTCCATTACCATCAACCATGACCACATTTTCAGGAATGAACAACACATAACACCAAACACAAAATAAATAAGCAAAGTCATCGAAAATAGCAAAAATCAAATAGAAAATATTCAATATAGCGAACTTTGGGAAAATTTCAAATTTCAAATTTAAAACTTACAATTTACAATAAAAAAAACCCAGACTCCAAGCAATCCCCATCTATCTGATCAACATAACAACCCCATCCCTGTTCACCGTTGTTCCGTCTTTGAGAGTGGCATTAAGCAGATACACATACACACCCTGCGGTGCGATGCGGCCGTTGTGACTGCCATTCCAGCAGTAGTACGGGTCTTTGGTTTCAAACACAACCTCACTGCGACGATTAAAAATCACAAGCGAAAGCT
>CAYMAZ010000045.1:0-19863 GCA_964388575.1 uncultured Bacteroidales bacterium
TAAGGTATTATTTTTTTTCAGCTTGACACATAACCACATTATGTAAAATAGCCCCACCGCCAACGCACCGCAAAACCCACAAGCCAAAGCCAACACAAAATGCTGTCATGCTTTTTGTAATCAACACACAGTTTCTTTTCGGATTTGCAATTGATATACTGCTTTGCCAACGCCAACATATTTACAGGGAGCAATAAATTCTTATGTAATAATGTAAAACAAAAAGGAAAACAGAAATGAATTGACAAACACCAATTTTTTGGCAAAAAGGTTTGTCAATTCATTACAGTTTTTTAATCCTTTATGTTTTGTTGCACCCTGTAAAAATGTTTTTACTGAACGACATAGATTATAATTGCAAACCAAAAGAAACCCCACGCACAGACAAAAAGCACGCCAGCCCCCAGCTCATTTGGTTGTTGGTTTTGTAAGGAATTAATTTTTTATCTTTGAACAAATTTTTTAAAAATGATAGCTCAATATATCAAAAACATTAACGAAAGATATAAAGCAGGCAACGCAACTGAACATACTTTCAGAGGTGATTTACAGCAGCTTATTGAAAACATATGCCCAGAAGTAAAAGCAACCAACGAACCCAAGAGGCAGGAATGCGGAGCACCTGATTACATCATAACTAAAAAGAATATCCCTGTTGGTTTTATAGAAGCAAAGGACATTGGAAGCCCCGACCTTGACGGACTGAAACAAAACAAAGAACAGTTTGACAGATACAAAGCAACAAACGACCCCTATATATTTACTGACTATCTGCACTTTATTTTTTACGTGGAAAACAAGAGGGTTGCATCTGTCAGGATTGGTAAAATTACTGACAAAGGTATAAAGCCCCTAAATGATAATTTTGATGGATTTACAGACCTTTTAAAGAACTTTTGTAGTCAAGTTACTCAAATCATAAGAAGTTCCAAGAAACTTGCTGAAATGATGGCTGCAAAGGCTAAACTGCTATCTGATGTTATTGAAAAATCTTTAACAAGTGATGAAAACAATTATCAGGACAGCACACTAAAAGACCAGATGTTAGCTTTTAAAGAAGTGTTAATACATGATATTACACCCAAAGGCTTTGCTGATGTGTATGCTCAAACAATAGCTTATGGTATGTTTGCAGCCCGTCTGAACGACCCCACACTCGAAAATTTTACTAGACAGGAAGCAGCAGAACTGATACCTAAATCAAATCCATTTTTAAGAAGATTGTTCAGTTATATTGCGGGTGTTGACATTGATGACAGAATTCTATGGATTGTAGATAGTTTGGCAGATTTGTTTTTGCATTGTGATGTAAAAGAGATATTAATGGATTATGGCAAGGCAACCCAGATGGAAGACCCTATAATCCATTTTTATGAAACTTTTCTGAGTGAATATGATTCTAAGTTGAGGAAAGCCAGAGGTGTATGGTACACACCCCAACCTGTAGTTAGTTTTATTGTTCGTGCTGTTGATGATATTTTAAAAACAGAATTTGGTTTGCCCAAAGGATTGGCTGATAATTCAAAGACAAAAATTAAAGTTGATTATCAGGGAAAGAAAATAGAACAGGAAGTACACAAAGTTCAGATTCTTGATCCTGCAACAGGCACAGGAACATTTTTGGCAGAGGTTGTAAGGCATGTGCATAAACAATATGCAAACCAGCAGGGAATTTGGAGTAATTACGTTGAAGAACATTTAATTCCACGCCTAAATGGTTTTGAATTGCTTATGGCAAGTTATGCAATGGCACACCTGAAGCTTGAAATACTTTTAAGAGAAACAGGATATAATCCAACAAAAAACCAAAGGCTAAGAGTATATTTAACCAACAGCTTAGAAGAACACCATCAGGACACAGGAACATTATTTGCAAGTTGGTTGAGCACAGAAGCAAACGAAGCCAATCAGATTAAAAGAGATACGCCTGTAATGTGTGTTATTGGAAATCCGCCTTATGCGATAAGTAGCACAAATAAAAATGAATGGATACAAAACTTAATTGCGGTCTATAAAAAGGACTTGAACGAACGCAAAATAAACCTTGATGATGATTACATTAAGTTTATCAGATATGGACAATATTACATTGACAAAAATGGAAGTGGTATTTTAGCGTATATATCAAACAATAGTTTTATAGATGGAATAACGCACCGACAAATGCGTAAAAACTTATTAGAAAGTTTTGATAAGATTTATATTTTAAATTTACACGGAAACGCAAAGAAAAAAGAAGTTTGCCCTGATGGCTCAGCCGACCAAAATGTTTTTGATATTATGCAGGGTGTTTCAATAAACATATTTGTAAAAACGAGTAATAAAGAGAAAACCGAATTAGGACAAGTTTTTCACACTAATTTACAGGGGAAAAGAGAGTTTAAATATGAAACTTTAAATGCTAATTTCTTTAAAGCTCTCGATTGGAAAAAATTAGAATTTACAAAGCCGAATTTCTTTTTTGTGCCAAAGAATTTTGATGAGATTTTAGAATATGAAAAAGGATTAAAGGTAGATATTTTATTTAAAACTTTTAATACAGGTATTCAAACAAAAAGAGATAAAGTAACAATTCACTTTAATTTAGAAGATGCAAAAAATACAAGTGATTTTTTTAAGACAAATGAAATAAATGAAATTAGAAAAATATATGAATTACCAGAAGACGGAAGAGATTGGACTATTAAAGATGCTAAAAATGATTTATTGATTTCTGATGTAAAATTTTTAAATATATTATATAGACCTTTTGACTTTAGGAAAATTCTTTATACAGGAAAAACTAAAGGGATTGTCGCATATCCAAGACACAGTACATCTAAACATTTATTATCTGAAAACAATATAAGTTTAATCACCATAAGAATAAATGGTGAAAATGAACAATTCGTTTGTCTTTTAACCAAATATCTTATTGAAAAAGGCTCTTTAGCAAAAGGAAATTATTCTTTTTTTCCACTTTATCTTTACCCAGAAACCAATGCCCAACAAACCATATATCAAAGCACCGAAAGAACACCAAACCTAAATCCTGAAATAGTCAATCAAATTGCAGCAGGTTTAAATTTAACCTTTACAAGCGAAAAAGAAGACACCACAGGCACGTTTGCCCCCATAGATATACTTGATTATATTTATGCTGTTTTGCACTCGCCAACATACAGAGAAACCTATAAAGAGTTTTTGAAAATAGATTTTCCTAGAGTGCCATATCCCAATGACCAAACCACATTCTGGGAGCTTGTTAAGCTTGGTTGTGAGTTGAGGCAAATACATTTACTTGAAAGCCCTGTTGTTGAGCAATACATAACAGAATATCCTGTTGAGGGTGACAATGTAGTTACCAAGCCTGTGTTTAAAGATGGCAGGGTATATATAAATAACACCCAATACTTTGATAATGTTCCTGATGTAGCTATAAACTTTTACATTGGTGGTTATCAGCCTGCACAGAAATGGCTAAAAGACAGAAAAGACAGGAAACTAAACTTTGATGATATTCTTCATTATCAGAAAATTATTGTAGCCCTGACAGAAACAGACAGGATAATGAAAGAGATTGATGAGATAATTAAAACCTAAATGATAAATAATAAATTGCATTTAATTTTTTATACAACGAACAGAAAAAGCGTTATGACCAATATAAGAATTACTAACATCAACACTTTTCATTAATTCCTCAAAACATAATCCATAAGCCCCATCAATATTGGATTCACGTTTATTGCTTGGTGAAGATGACCAATAAAAACCATAATCTCCAAAATATTGGGATTCATAACCTGATACATAAGTATTAATTCCATTTTCATCAATTCTAAAACTGAGCTCAGCTCTTAACATACCACCAAGTAAAGCATTAAACCCTGAACTTCCAGAATCAATAAATAAATCATATGCCAAATGCTCATCCACTGCATATGATATCAATTTTTTAAAATCATATTCAGAAGGCAATCTCCATCCTCTTGGACACACAATTTTTGCAGTTTCCCATGTATATAAACGACCATATGAACTGCACATAAATAACTCCCCCTTATAACAGCCACTGCCTGAGCTTGGTGCAAAATTTAAATTTTCTGCCATCCATACTTGTTCTCCAATAGTAACTGTTTTATATTTTTGATTGTCTCTTGTGTCAACCATATAATCAGTTTGTGAATATATTCTTACCGTAAACAAAATAAGAATAAAAAAAGAAATTAGAGTTTTCATTACATTGCTTTTTACAAAAATAAAATTATTAATTTAATCTCACAACATAATCTTTCTATAATTACCTTGTGTAAATATTAACACATATAATTAAGTTTTAATGTTTAAAAATATATTTTATATATGTAATTATTGCAGAAGAATCACCCCCCACCATCACGAAAAGAAAAACTCACTGTGTAGCATTAGCCCCCTTACAAAATGTATTAATAATTTATTCATGAATTTGGGATGCAATTATTATATTTCATACTAATAAGTAACTATTTGTTTATGAGTGCCTTAATTTATTACATTTCTTTAACATGCATAATAACAGGCTCTTAGAAAAATATTAAAGGAATTGCTTTGATTTAAAAAACTGTATATTTGCTCATACAAATTAAAAATTATCAAAGAACTGGATAACTTAATTAAAAGTTAGTTATTTTGTTAGTAAAAATAAAAAGGGCTACAAATTTTAATATGTAACCCATTTATTATCAGTGAGCTGTACGGGATTCGAACCTGTGACCTCTTGCCTGTCAAGCAAGCGCTCTAAACCAACTGAGCTAACAGCTCTCCTTCTCAGTTTGCAAAATTACAAAAAAACAGAAAAAAACCAATTATTTTTTCCAGGCTCTGTAATAGTTCAGCAAACTGGTAGTTTCTTCTTCAGGAGAAGTAACAGTTGTGGTGACTTCCAGTTTTTTTGTGCCTGATTTCCAGAAAACAACATTCATAAAGTCACTGTTTCCGAGAATGCCGTTTGAAGTTTCATACATTTCTCCATCAATAGTGTTGCTGATACTGAAACAGATAGGGCTTTTTTTGTTGTACTGATATAACCTTGCAGCTTCAAGATTATTGAATTCAATTGTAACTTCTCCGTTGAGTATACCATTTTCTTCGTACAGTCTTTTCTGGATGTTTGTAGCAAGAGGATAGTCTTCTTCAATTCTTGAACCATTTATGTATGTCGCAATGAGGTCTTCAAAATCAGCAGAACTGTTGTCCACACCTTCTTCTTCTCCATAATCGGGCATTGATGTGATGTTAACATAGGTAATTGTGAGTTTGCCTGAATTCTTGCCGGTAAATTCGAATTTGTAAATTTTCTTCTCAACTGTAAGGCAACTTGACAGAATAAGTGCAAGAACAGTGAAAATAATACCAAATCTGATTGATCGTTTCATAAAATTGATTATTTGTTGATGAATGCACAAAATTAGTAATTATTCGGTAATATCTTGAGGTTGACGATAAAAAATGTTTGTCAGAAAGAAGATGCTTATATGGATATTCAGATAAATTTAAGCTGACAAGAAAATTTATCTTTTGGCTTTTTGTAGTTTTGCAAAAAATGACTGAATCAATTTTTCAACCATGATTGAATGGATTGTGTCCAACTATATTGAACTTATCGCTGCATTACTCGGTGTTTCGGGAGTGTGGCTCACAACCAGGCAAAATATCTGGTGCTGGCCTGTAGGTCTTACCAATGTTATTCTCTCCATGTTTGTGTTTTTTCAGGCAAAACTCTACTATGATTTTATCCTACAGATCTTTTATTTCGTGATGACGTTATATGGTTGGTATAGTTGGTTGTTTGGAACAAAAAAATCTCAAAGACTCTATGTTTCAAAAATCGGAAAGAAAAAGTTGCTATTTGCCATTGTCATTACTGCTGTTTCAGTCGTTATTCTGGGAAAATTGGCGGAAACATATACAGATGCCTCACTCCCTTACTGGGATGCATTCACAACAGCAGGCGGGATCATTGCTACTTTCTGGATGGCCCGAAAAATCATTGAAAACTGGTATGCATGGATCTTCATTGATATCCTGTGCACATTTATTTATATTTACAAAGGACTCTACGCATTTTCGGTATTATATCTTATTTTTGCTATTCTTGCTGTAATTGGCTACATTCAATGGAAAAAGGATCTACAAACAGAACAACAGGTATTGTGAAAATTGCGGTGACTGGCCCTGAATCAACGGGGAAATCAACACTTGCTGAACAACTGGCCGGAAAGTATAAGACCATTTGGGTGCCGGAATTTGCAAGGGATTATCTGACCCGACAAAATGGAACATATTCAGAATATGACTTGTTAAACATTGCCACAGGTCAGCTTGAAGCTGAAAAGAAATCTATGGAGATAGCCAATGGCTTGTTGTTCTGTGATACTGAACTGCTGGTTATTAAAATTTGGAGCCTGGTGAAGTATGGCCGTTGTCATCCTTTTATTCTTCAACAGATTGATAAACAATCATATGCCCATTATTTGCTTTGTGATATTGACATTCCATGGACAGATGATCCGTTACGTGAGCATCCCGATTTCAGGGAAGAACTTTTTCAGATGTACGAGTCAGAGTTAATTTCATATGGATTTCCCTATACAATCATTCAGGGCAATTCTGAAGAACGCATTCTAAAAGCTGCACAAATAATTGATAGCCTTACTGATAGTCGTTTTGAAACTTGATTTAAAAAAAGCTATAATTCTTCCCGACGTTTCTGGTCATCGCTGAGACCCTGAAGATAATTGTACTTGACCTGTCTCATTCTCCAACGCTCACGGGCATATTCCTGCATGTCAGATATTGTATCTTTTTCGTCAATGATCTCAAACCCCAGCACAGACTCAACGACATCTTCCATTGTGACAATCCCGGCCACTCCGCCGTATTCATCTATCACAAGTGCAATGTATTCCCGTTTTTCCAAAAGAATTTCCCAAAGCTTAAACAAAGGGATGGACTCATGGACAATGACAATATCCAGTTTAATATCTTTTAGCTTTAAAGACCTTTTGTTTTCAGCAAATTTTTCAAATACATTATGCCTGAGAATATATCCGGTTATATTTTCAGTTTCATTTGTATAAACAGGGATGCGTGAAAAACGGAGGAAATCTTTTCTCTCCATAAAATCGTTGAGACTCAGTGATTCGTCAGCGGCAGCAACAACAACTCTGGGGGTCATGATTTCTGAAACTTTAACATTTTTCAGACGAATGATATTTTGGATGAGGATATTTTCATGTTCTCCGAAAATTCCTTCGTTTGTCCCGATATTTGCAAGTGCTGAAAATTCTTCACGACTGGTTGAATTCTCTTTAGTGTCCTTTGAAAATAACTTTGAGATTAAAGATGATGATATGACAATAGGATAAGTTATGAAAATCATAGATTGAATAATATATGCAGCAATTTTTCCTAAACTTTTACTATATCTTGCTCCAATAGTTTTTGGAATTATTTCAGTGAATACTAATATTAAAATTGTTAAAATTGCAGAGACTAATCCAAAGTAAACTTCTCCGAATACTTTAACAGCTTGAGCTCCAACTCCGGCAGCACCAATTGTATGGGCGACTGTGTTCAGTGATAGAATTGCAGAAAGTGGTTTGTCAATGTTGTTTTTAAATTTTTGGAATTTAAAAGCCCATTTATGTTTTTTTTCACTTTGCAGAATTAAAAATGATTGAGGGATTGAAAGTAAAACCGCTTCCATGATGGAACACAGAAATGAAATAATTAAAGCAAGAAATAGATAAAAAAGGAGTAATGTCATTAAAATGTTTTTTCAAAAATACACATTTGTTTGAACTTCAATTCGAAATTGAGTCAACAGTGCTTACAAATTATTCATATTTTTGAAAAATCTGCCAGTAAGAAATGAAATCTTCAGTTTCAAAAAGTATGGGATCTGTATTTACCCCTTTAAAGTGGGCGGAATTTGCAATAGAAAAATTTGGTTTGTTTCACAAATGGATGAATGGTGCAACAGTTCTTGATCCCACAATGGGAGAGGGAAATCTGTTGATATCACTTATTGAATATGGACTGAGGCAGGGTTATGCCATAGATGATCTTCCGGTGAGAAATCTTTTTGGTGTTGAACTGAACGCAGATCACTACAAAACAGCTTGCACAAGATTGAAGAATTTATGCGGGAAAAGGTTCAGAAAAGAAAATTTTCATCTGAATGATATTTTATTTTGTAATCCTTTTGCAAAATTTGATATCGTTTTCGGAAACCCGCCATGGATTAATTTTTCTGCATTGCCTCAAAATTATCGCGAGAACTTGAAGCCATTGTACATTAAATATGGACTAGCCCTTTCTGGCAGAAAGTTATTACTTGGGAATTCTCAGATAAACATTGCTGCATTGATCATATTTCGTGTCATTGCTGATTTTATGAAGGAGAGATCAAGTGCTGTTGTCTTTATGCCAATGTCAGTGTTGTTTCACTCCGGAGCACACCATGCTTTTACTTCTTTTCAAGTTGGCGAAGTTAGATTTTGTGTTGAAGATGTCATCAATCTTGAAAACACCGATGCCTTTCCAGGTGTTTCAACAAAATTTGGCATTTTAAGTATCAGCAGAGATATGAAGCAGAAATTCCCTGTGAGCTTTCGTGATTATGACCCGACAGATCAAAACTGGGTCAACGGATTCATGGTTCCTTTTTCTGGAGAAAAGGGACCAATGCAAATAACAAAAACGAAGGGTCAGTCAACCGGTTTCCGGAAAATCAAAATTCCACACGAATCAAAACCAAGGCAGGGTGTGAATACATGTGGAGCAAATCACATTTTTTTCTTTAACTCTTGTGAATCTGCAGGGAGTGGGTTACGCTGTGTTTCCAATTCTGCAGGAAGTTACATTCTGCCCGAAAAATTTATATTTCCACTAATTGATAAGGATAATTTCAGAAGTAAGAATACTGCAGAAAATAAGTTTTTGTTGCTTCCTTATTCAGAAAAAGGAAAGCCATTGTCAGAACTTGAACTGAGAAGATATCCCGAATTATACGAGTATATTAAGTTTCATCGTCAGGTATTAATGAGTCGGAAGGGCAGAATGATCGGAAAATTTATTGAAAAAGGATTTTACTGGGCATTGCTTGGTGTCGGGATTTATAATTTTTATCCATCCAAAATTGTTTGGGAAGCATGCGGAAAAACTGAATTCAGACCAATGTTGTTTGAAGGAAAATGGCAGGTAAACCAGTCACTTCAAACGTATATTCCTTTTAAAGATAAAAAAATGTGCGATCGTGTATTTCAAAAGCTTCATACTACAGGAATAGAATGCATTCTGAAGTCAATGAACATGGGTGGGAGTATGTGTTATGCACAACCAGGGATAATGAACAGTTTTTTTGAATATTATTAAAGCATGCATGGTTTGATTTATTTTTTTTTGCACACGATGATTTTTGTAAATTTGCAGCAAATTTTACTGAATGAGTGAGCAAATCAAACACGAATGTGGTGTAGCCTTATTAAGATTGCTCAAACCACTGGAGTATTACCTGGGGAAATATGGGTCTGCACTGTTCGGAATTGAAAAAATGTCGCTTTTGCTTGAAAAGCAGCACAACAGAGGACAGGACGGAGCAGGACTTGTCTGTGTGAAACTTGACACAGAGCCGGGAAAAAAATACATGCATTGCCAGAAATCGATCGGAAGCTCAGCAATTATAGATATATTTAATCATATTCATGCTGATGTCAGGGCTTTACATCAATATAATCCGAAGCAAATCATTGATATTCAGTTTTTAAAAGATCGTCTTGGGTTTGCCGGTGAAATTTTTCTGGGACATTTAAGATATGGGACTTTCGGAAAAAATAATCTTGAATATGTTCATCCTGTCATGCGTCTGAATAATTGGAAATCACGCAGTCTCGCACTGGCAGGAAATTTCAACCTTACAAATGTGGATGAGTTGTTTAGAAAACTCATCGGTTACGGAGAACATCCCCTTGAAACTTCTGACACAGTAACCATGCTTGAGAAAATCGGATTTTTTCTTGACAATGAGCATGAAACACTCTGGAATGAATTTGTAGAAGAAGGGATGAGTAAAAAGGAAGCATCACTCAAAGCTGAAGATCATCTTGATGTGATAGAAATTTTGCGCAATTCTGCCAAATATCTTGACGGAGGATATGTGATTTCTGGTGTAATCGGTCACGGTGATGCATTTATCATGAGAGATCCTGCAGGAATCAGGCCAGCGTATTATTATTTCGATGATGAGATCTTTGTGGCTGCCTCAGAACGACCTGTCATTCAGACAGCATTTAATATTCCGATTGATAAAATCAGAGAGCTTGAACCTGCCAAAGCAATTATTGTCAGGAAGGACGGAACCATAGAAAACAATTTTTTTATTGAACCAATTCAAAAAAAATCGTGCAGTTTTGAACGTATTTATTTTTCGAGAGGAACAGATGCCGACATCTACAAGGAAAGAAAATCACTTGGCAGAACTCTTGCAAGAAGAGTTCTGCAAATGGTAGATTTTAATTTCAGGGACACTGTCTTTTCTTTTATTCCAAATACTGCAATGGCTGCTTTTTTGGGATTACGGGAAGAAGTGTTTAATTATCTTAACCAGATCAAAAAAGCTGCAGCAATCGATTTTGCAAATGGAATTATCACAGAAGCTGAATTAAGTGAGATTTTTGAAGTACAACCGCGCATCGAGACAATTGCCGTAAAAGATATCAAACTGCGTACATTTATTACACAGGATCAGGAGCGTGATGATCTTGTGGCACACGTGTATGATGTGACATACGGCGTTATCAGAGATCATATTGATACTCTAGTGGTACTAGATGACTCCATTGTCAGGGGAACAACTCTGAGACAAAGTATTATAAAAATTCTTGACAGACTCAATCCCAAAAAAATCATCATTGCTTCATCTGCACCGCAAATCAGATATCCTGATTGTTACGGAATAGATATGGCCAAACTCTCAGATTTTATTGCATTCAAAGCTGCCATCAAACTACTTGAAGAAACAAACCAAAAGCACATTATTAATGATGTCTATAAAAAATGCAAGGAACAGGAGTTTCTGGCTGCAGAAGAAATGGTAAACCATGTGAAACAAATTTACAAACCGTTTACCGCTGAAGAAATTTCAACGAAAATTTCAGCCATGCTGAAATCAAAGGATGTGAGAGCAGACGTTGGGATTTTGTATCAGAATATTGAAGATCTCCATGTGTCATGTCCAGACAATACCGGAGACTGGTATTTTACAGGTAATTATCCAACTCCCGGCGGCAACAGGGTTGTCAACAGATCATTTATTAATTTTATTGAAGGTCGCAACGAACGGGGATACGGAATTTGAAATTACTCAATCCCATCTGACGGATTTACATCTTCATCCTGATCACATTCCTGTTTCTGAATTTCGGTATCAAACAGAGCCTTTTTTAGGTACGGCGTGAAAAAATGAGTGGTTTTCAGTGTTGGACCGAGAAGAATGGATTGCTCCCTGGTTTCTTCAGAGATTATTTTAAACTTCTTGTCATTGCTGATAACCATTTGCAATATGATCCCGATTATAAGAAGAAACTTCAGTCCCCCAAAAACTGCTCCTCCTATGGTATTCAGCCAACCCAGTGAAACAGCTTTGGCCGCTTTTGTGAAAATTCTTGCAAGTAGAAATGCCCCAAGCAGAACTGCCAGAAAAACGACAGCAAAGGAAACAACCGGAACAATTTTTTCAGACAGGGAAAATATTTCCATCAGAAATCCGGAAAAGATCCACGACAACTTTGAGCCAAGAATAAAACCAAGTATCAGCGATCCAAACTGTGCAACTTCACTGATCAACCCTTTGGTTAATCCTTTGTAAATTCCCCAAAGTGCCGGGATCACAATTAGAATATCAAGTATTTTCATGTGAAAGGAGATAAACAGAGTTTATGTTTTTTTAAGTCTTCTTGTTAATTCTGTTGCATACACAAATTCATTGATCTCTTTGTTTTCAGTATGCAATATATCAATGTTTGATCCTTCCCACCATAATTCCCCATTAAAGATAAAAGCGATTTTCTGACCTATTTCCATAACTGAATTCATGTCATGCGTGTTGATGATTGTGGTCATATTAAACTCTTTGGTCAGTTCACTGATCAGCTTATCAATAACAATGGCTGTTTTGGGGTCCAGTCCTGAGTTTGGTTCATCGCAGAAAAGGTATTTCGGGTTCATGGAAATGGCTCTTGAAATGGCGACACGTTTTTTCATCCCGCCGCTGAGTTCTGCAGGATACAGTTTATTCACATCACCAAGATTAACCCGTTCAAGACAAAAGTTAACCCTGTTGATTTTTTCTGAAAGTGTTTTGTTTGTGTACATATTGAGAGGAAACATAATATTTTCTTCAACAGTCATTGAGTCAAACAATGCACCTCCCTGAAAGACCATCCCGATTTCCTGACGGATCAGTTTTTTCTCCTGAATGCTCATGCCTGAAAAATTGCGATCGTCAAAATATACATTGCCTTCGTCAACCTCATTGAGCCCCAACAAACATTTCATGAGCACAGTTTTTCCCGATCCGCTTTGTCCGATAATTAAATTGGTTATCCCGGGCTCAAAGGAAACAGTAATGTTTTTTAAAACCCTTGTTTCTCCGAAAGATTTTGAAACATTAACAGCTTTGATCATGTGAGCAGGAGTTGAGTTAAAATAACATTAAACAGGATGATCAGAATACTACTCTGTACTACGGCTTTCGTGCTTGCACGACCTACTTCAAGAGCGCCACCCTGAACGAAATATCCGTAAAATCCTGATACGGAAGTAATAATAAAAGCAAAGAACACACTTTTAATGAGTGCATAGAAAATTTCAAATAAGACAAAAAATGACCTCACTCCGAATAAATAAGTTTCAATTGTCAGCTCATGTGAAAGGGACGCAACAACATATCCTCCACCAACACCCAGAAACATGCTGAGAATAACAAGTACGGGAAAAAAAATGACTGAAGCTGTGATTTTTGGAAGAATCAGAAAACCAGAAGAATTTATTCCCATCACTTCAAGTGCATCAATCTGCTCTGTAACACGCATCGTTCCAATTTCTCCTGCAATTCGAGAGCCCACTTTTCCGGCAAGAATCAAACTGATGATTGTGGGTGCAAATTCAAGAACAATTGTTTGACGTGTAATATAACCCACAGTGTATCTTGGGATCAACGGACTGTCGATATTGTAGGCAGTCTGCATGGCAACAACAGCGCCGATAAATACAGAGATAATGGCAACAATGCCCAAGGAGTCGACACCCAGAAAAAATAATTCATTGAACAATTGTTTACGGAATATGTTGATTCTGTCAGGTTTTCTGAGAACTTTCCTCATCAACAGAACATATTCACCAATTTCTTTCAATATTTTCATTCTGCGAATTTACAAAAGGATTTAAAAACTTCTGCAATAAAATGTAAAAAAGTTCTTTTCCAATCCATATATACAAATAGAAAATTATATTCACATTTGAAAAGAAATATGACCTATGACTCTGAAGAGAATTCAACAAGCTTCTCCCTGTAATAATTGAAAACATTAGATCTTGATACAAATCCTATGTATTTGTTTTGATCAATGACAGGCAGGTTCCAGAAACCTGTAGCATTGAATTTTTCCATAACAACTTCCATACTATCCGCAACCTGAACAAAATCAGGAGGAATCGTCATCAGTTCCTGAACGGTCATTTTTTCATACATATCCTTGTTGAACATAATTGTTCGCACATCATCCAAAGCAACAACCCCGTGCAGATTGTTGGCATCATCAATAACGGGAAATATATTTCGTTTTGATCTTGATATTGCTGAAACCAACTCTCCCAAACTGTCGTTATATTTTACTGTAATAAAATTTGTTTCAATCACTTCTTTTACATTGAGAAGCGTGAGTACAGCCTTATCCTTGTCGTGAGTGATCAGCTCCCCTTTCTGTGCCAGCTTCTTTGTGTAGATTGAGTGTGGCCTGAAGATATGCACAGTAATGTATGCAATTGAAGAAGTGAGAATGAGAGGAATAAAAAGTTCATAACCACCAGTAATTTCAGCAATGAGGAATATTGCGGACAGTGGGGCGTGAACCACTCCTGCAATAATTCCTGCCATGCCAACAAGTGTAAAATTGCTTTCGCTCAAATTAGCCAGAGAGAGCTGATTGACAACCCTGGCAAATAAAGCTCCTGCAATGCCCCCCATAAACAGTGAAGGAGCAAAAACTCCACCGATTCCACCGCTTCCTGTAGTAATCGATGTAGCAAAAACCTTAAATATCAGAATAAGTATTAAATACATTGGAAAAATCCAGAGATCATCTTTGTATCCATAGAAAAAACTGTTATTTGCAAGTTGAGTAATTTCCCCAGATAGAATATATTTCATAAAAATATAGCCTTCTCCAAACAACGGAGGGAATAAAAAAATGAGTACCCCGAGTAGAGTGCTTCCGATGAGAATCCTTTTAAAGGGAGACTGGATTTTTTCAAGCCTGTTTTCTACTTTTTCATTTATTATCAGAAAATAGAGGGAAACCAGTCCGCAGAAAATGCCTAATAAGGCAAACCAGTGAAAATTATGAAGATTAAATGGTTCGGATGATGTAAAATAAAACTCAGTTTGCTTTCCAAGGAGAAATGTTGAAACAATTGCACCGGTTACAGAACTGATAATCAGCGGGATGATTGAGAATGCAGTCATATCAATCATAAGCACTTCAATGGCAAAAATGATTCCTGCAATCGGAGCTTTGAAAATTGCAGCCATGGCTCCAGAAACGCCCGCTCCGATAAGCAGAACCCTAAATCTGTAATTTTGCTTGAACAAGGTTGCAATATTTGAACCAATTGCTGCGCCTGTATATAGTATCGGAGCTTCCATCCCTGCTGACCCCCCAAATCCCACTGTAAGCGAGCAGCCTGCAATTGAAGAATATGTATTGTGCTTTCTGATTTTGCCATTCTTTTTTGATATGGCCTGTAGTATTTTGGAAACCCCATGACTGATGTCATCCCGGATAACATATTTGATAAACAGCCAGGTTAATAAAATGCCAAGCGCAGGAAGTGCCAGATAGAAATAATTCTGATCTTCAACATTGCTCAATCCGAGAACGAATTTCTCAACATAATGTACTGCATTTTTAAGTATTACTGCAGCCAGGCCTGATGAAATTCCAATGATGACACTGAGAAACAAAATGACATTCTTTTGGTTTCTGACAAGGTTTTGTGAAAACCGAATAAAATATGAAGGTAGTTTTATCATCGGGACAAAAGTAAAATAAAACTTCAAATGTCAGGCAATCCTTCTGTCATTTTCTCAAAAATGTGTTTGAAATTACATACCTTCTGAAAAAGTTTAAAAAGAAAATTTTGAATACATCAATTGGCTGATTAAAGAACTTTGACCGATGATAGTGTGTTAAATCACCTTATAGTTATTACAGAATAATTACTGCCATGCCATATTTCTAATATTTGTGTATTTTTGCAAAAACGATTAAAAGGTGAAGATTCATTTTTCCAGACACATATTATCAAATGGACTTCGGGTGATTTTTCATCAGGATAAAAACTCTCCGCTTGCTGCTGTAAATGTGTTGTATGATGTGGGAGCAAAGGATGAAAATCCGGATCGGACAGGCTTTGCCCATTTGTTCGAACACCTCATGTTTGGTGGCTCTGTGAACATTCCTTCGTATGATACTCCCCTCCAAAAAGCAGGTGGTGAGAATAATGCATTCACATCCAATGATATTACCAATTATTATATTACATTACCAAAGGTAAATATTGAAACAGCTTTCTGGCTTGAATCTGATCGAATGCTCGAACTGGATTTTTCCGAACGTTCACTTGATGTTCAGAGAAAAGTTGTTGTTGAGGAATTCAATCAAAGGTATCTCAATCAGCCCTACGGTGATGTTTCTCTTTTGCTGAGACCGTTATGCTACAAAGTTCATCCTTATCGATGGTCAACAATCGGAAAGGACATTTCTCATATCCAGGGTGCAACTCTGAATGAAGTCCGGGATTTTTACTTTACGCATTACAATCCTCAGAATGCCATTCTGTCCGTAGCAGGTGATTTTAAAGAAGATCAGGTTTATCAACTTGCAGAAAAGTGGTTTGGCAATATTATACGTGAACATACCTATCAGCGAAACCTGAAGAGAGAACCTGTACAAACTGAAAGCAGAAGACTTGAGGTTGAACGTGATGTTCCCCAACATCTGATGATTATTTCATTCCCCATGTGTAAAAGACTTGATCCTGAATATTATACCTGGGATCTCGTTTCCAATTTATTTTCGTACGGAAACAGTTCACGATTGTATCAGGCACTTGTTAAGGAAAAACAAATTTTTTCTGATGTGGATGCATATATCACAGGAAGTATGGATGAGGGACAACTGATCTTTCGGGGAGAAATTCTTCCGGGAATCAGCATTGAAAAAGCCGAACAGTCAGTCTGGGATGAGATTGAAAACCTGAAAACTGGCGTCATTTCTGAAAATGAAATGTCAAAACTAATCAATCAGGTTGAAACCGTCAATATCTTCAGAAACATCACAATATTAAACAAAGCAATGAATCTGGCATTTTATGAACTTTTGGGTGATTCCGGACTCATAAACAGGGAAATTGAATTTTACAGAAAAATTTCAACAGAAAGCATTCAAAAACTTGCAACTGACAACCTGATTCTCAAAAGATCCTCAACACTGATATATAAATCCCAACATATAAAACACAATTAAATAATTCTCAGGAATGGACCGCACAATTCAACCGTATGTTCATCAGGATTTTGATTTCAAACTCATGGGATTCAATCGTCATGAATTTGAGAACGGTTGTGTTTTATATAATTTTCCTTATGATATTTTACCGGTTGCTAAAGTCGTGTTTATCTTTCCTGCCGGAAGGAAATATCAGCAAAAACCACTCATTGCAGGTTATACGAACAAAATGTTGTTTGAAGGGACTGCTTCCAAAACACAACATCAGATTGCAGAAGGGTTTGAAATTCTTGGTGCAACAGTAAATGCTGATGTACAGGAGGATTTTGCCAGTATCACGGTCATGTCAACCGAAGATAATATTGCCGATGTCCTTGTCATGCTCCAGCACATTTTGATTGATTCAGTTTTTCCTGAAGAACAATTGCAGACATTGACACGAAATAACAAACAGGATTTCCTGGTGAATCTAAAGAAAGTTGGGTTTCTCGCAAGACGTGAGTTTTTCAGATTTCTTTTTACAGAAAATCACCCCTACGGCCGATATGCAAATGAGTCAGATTTTGACCACCTGAACAAAAGTGAACTCGTCAGTTTCTTTAAAACATTTTATAATCTTAATAAATGTCAGGTTGTTTGGACCGGAAACATCAAACCCCAAACATTTAATCTTTTTACTGAATTATTCGGATCAATTCAAAGTGATTCTGAATTGATTTCCGAACCGGACATGTCCTTACTTTTGCCAGTACCAGGAAGAGTAAATGTTGAGCTGGAGGGTGCAAAACAATCTGCATTGTTCATTGGCAGAATAATTCCCGGGCTTCTGCATCAGGATCATGAAAAAATTAAATTCCTCAACATGGTTCTTGGTGGGTATTTTGGTTCCCGTTTGATGAGAAATCTCAGGGAAGATAAGGGATATACCTATGGAATTGGCTCGGCGATATATAATTATAAACATGCTTCAGCTCTGGTCATTTCAACTCAGGTGAATGCTGAGTTTACAGAAGAATCAGTGAATGAAATTAAAAAGGAAATTCATCGTTTGCAAAATGAACTGATTCCTAATGAAGAACTCAGAATTGTAAAAAGTTATCTGACTGGCGGAATGATGCAAATGCTTGATGGACCCTTTGCCCAATCACGCTATTTTTCATCAGTTTTGATTCATGAGTTGAATGCTCAGGATCTGCTTGAAAAATTTTCACATTCCATTAGACAAATGACTTCAGAAACAATCAAACAACTTGCACAGGAATATCTTCAACCCGATCAATTGTATTATGCTATTTCAGGAAAAATTATGGAGAATTAAAATATGAAAAAACTATTGTATTTCTTTTTACTTGCAGCTTTGTACCTCCCATCACATGCAACACATTACATGGGAGGAGAGATAACATGGGAGTGTTTACCCAACGGAAACTACAGATTTATTATGACTTTGTACAGAGAGTGTTATACTTCCAATGGTGGGAGCGCTGCAACATTTGGTGCAACTCAAACTATGAGTACAACCGTTCCCGGTATTCCTTCAATTACGATGACAAGGATATCACTGATAGACATGAGTCCACAATGCAATACAAACCCCGCATTCACTCCCAAGATTTTTTGTCCGGGGATGCCAAATGGTGCTGCTAATATGGGTGCACTTCAGGAAAATTATTATACATCAGATGCATCATATCCAAATGGTGTTACATTAAACGGGGTACCACCGGCAAACGGATGGGAATTTTATACCACGACATGCTGCAGAAACCCGTGTACGAACATTACAAATGCCAGCTCACTCGGTTTCAGATTACGCGCAAAAATGTATTCCTATAATGGCCAGAATGCAAATCCCTGTTATGACAGCAGTCCGGTATTTGCCGAAAAACCAAGTACAGTCATTTGCTCAGGGTATCCCTTCACATATAACCACAATGCCTTTGATCCGAATCTGGATTCACTGGCTTATGAATGGGCCCAGCCTTTGGATGAAAATGGTACACCGATTACTTCTTACGCTGGTGGCTATTCCTATACAAGTCCCCTTCCCGGTCCTGCCCAGAATCCGAGCAATGTTTCAGCAACTGTCAACCCGAATACCGGTGAAATCTCATTTGAATCATACACACAAGGCGCATTTGTTACAGTTGTAAAAGTATCTGCTTTTCGTTGCGGAGTGCTTGTTGCAGAAATTTTCCGGGAATTACAGGTCGTATTATTACAATGTGGTAACAATTCACCTCCAAACGTTGAAGCACCGTTTCCGGATCCAGTGACGGGTTTGTTTACGAATTATGTAGATACGGTTTGTGCAGGAGAATTGGTTACATTCTCAATAACGGGTACAGATTTTGAACTGATGCCCGACAATATGACGCCCCAGACATTGAAAATTTTGGCCTCTGGGGGGCAATTCGGGGCAAACTACACAAATCCCAACGCAGGTTGTCTGTATCCACCATGTGCCACACTCAATCCTCCTCCGCCGGTTACTGCACAGTTTGGTGTTGTAACCAACTTCTCATGGCAGGTAACCTGTGATCACATGGCTACAGATATGGGATGTGGTGTCTTAACGAACACCTATAACTTCCTTATCAAGGTAATGGATGATTTTTGTCCGGCTCCTGCAATCAAATTCAACACTGTGACAATTGTGGTTATTGATGATCTTATGGATCATCCCCAACCCAACTGTATTCAAACAATGACCAACGGAGATGTACAGCTGACCTGGACACCACCTCCGCCTCCAACGACATGTCAGATTTTTGATAGTTATCATATTTTTTATGCACCGACTCCTGGAATGCCATTTGTCGCTATCGACAGCATTTTTGACTACAACCAGACAACCTGGACACATGTAGGTGCTAATGCAAACAATCAGGTTGGCTATTATATAATCAAAACACGTTCTGGCTGCGGAGAGTTGTTTAAACAGGCTCCGCTTGATACACTGAATAATATTTTACTCACAGTAACCAATCCCGGAACCGGTGTTGCTGAACTGAACTGGGTTGCTTCAAAAGATCCGCTGATCAGCACAAAT
>CAYMAZ010000046.1:0-17874 GCA_964388575.1 uncultured Bacteroidales bacterium
TATCTGATAAAGACGGTGTTCAACTTAGCTTAAATTTTTAGTAGACACTAGTGATCCCTGTTATTCAATTACACATTTCAGCCTTAGAAAAGTTTACCTGTTTATTCATAACCAAACACGCATAAAAAAGGGGCTCCCTTTCGAAAGCCCCTTTTGCGTTTCAATTAATTCGTGAACTATTCAACAATCATCTTCTTTGTAAGTCTTGTCTGTTCAAAAACAATTGAATAGTAATATATTCCCGGGGTGAGACCCTTGGTATTCAGGGTAAGCTGATGCATACCGGCAATATAGTCAGATGTGTTGATCAACATTTCCTGACCAATAACATTTGTCAGTGTAAATGTGACCTTTCCGGCTGTGGGGATTGCGAATCCAATCAATGTTTCATCTTTTGCCGGATTGGGAATATTCTGATACAACATGATTCCGTTCACCTGTTCTTCTCCAATACTAACCAGAACATCTTTACAGAACTGGTCATTGGATGTCTGAGCATCTGAAGGAATTGCTGTTTTTGCACACAGATAAATGTCCTGTCCCTGGCTTGTATAGGTCGTAACAAATGTATAGTTCATTGTTGCTCCCGGACTCAGGGTAGTTTGAACAATCTCTGTCGTCTGAACAGTACCGCCAACGGAGTACTGTACAGGGAAGTTGCTCAGAGGATCTGAACCGAAGTTGGTGATTTCAGCAATTACCTGAACTTCCTGTCCGGCTCCGGGCATCACTGTCGGGCTTATGATGTCTGTGACTCCGCCATCAACAGCTGCCTGCCCTGGGGTCAATGCAGCACAAATGGTGTCATTAAATTTATAGACATCACCTGATAGTGTTGTGTATGCACACATGGTGAACGGATTGAACGGCCCCACAAATGTCTGAGGGAACGTGAACAGTGTTTCTTCATCAGGATTCAGTGTCCCTGTCCAGGTGGTGCTCACAGCTGGGCTCGCTGCAACCTTATAGGATAAAGGAATTGAAGTCAGGGTTGTCGTTCCGAAGTTTTTGATCTTCACCTGCACCTGGTTCGCACCGCCTGTTACTGTTTGTCCCTGAGGTGAAACAATTTCTACAATTCCGGCATCTGTAGGAATCATTGGTACATGTATCTTCACTGCATCAACGGCAAAACCTTCATTCTCAACTGATGCATTTGACCTGAATACAAAACGAAGTTTCACATTACTGCCTCCATTGTCCAAATCGCTCAGACTCATAAATGCTGATTTCCAACCATTTGTAGGCTCTGACCATGAGGGTTGTGCACCTACATAAGAGTCATACCAGTTGTATCCTTCAGAATCGCCAATAACGCCAAGTGTACTCCAGTTGATTCCGTTGTTTAATGAATATTGAACATTTCCTCCATCTGAATTCACTTCACCATCCATCCAATATGACAATGACAGATAGGCATCTGTGATACCGGTAAAGTTAAATACTGGTGATACCAGATAGGATGTTGCCATGGAAGGATACTGTCCGTTCAATATGGTTACCCAGCATGAATCCCCATCAAATGCACTGTTGATAACGGCACCTGCCGGAACACCATGCTGCCATACTGAGTCTGTCGTTGTAAATGAAGATGAACCTTCGAAGTTATCTTCAAATATGACCAACCCGGGCATTCCCCAGAATGAAGCACATGACTGATCATTAAAAGTATTAGTATCGTCAATGATGTCTGTGATTCCGCAAATCTGATTTGCCCCAGTTTCTACTGTCAGCGGTGGCATGTTGATCTGTACAGTTTGATTTGGAGCAAGATTTCCGGTCCATGTCTGTAATACCGGTGGGTTGGCATTGTGCTGATAACTCAACGGGATTGATGTTAATGCTGCTGTTCCGTAATTACGTACCTCAAGAACAACGTTCACCTGGTCTCCTTCTGAGTATATGCCTGTCGGGGCAATGACAGAAATCACACCTCCATCTTGTGGAATTTGAGGGGCAACCAGGACAGTATAGTCTTCTGTTTCTCCCCAGGTGTAGGTTCCGCAGGGTTGTACGGATGATGCTGAGGACGTCTCAACACAAACAACACGCATTCTGGTAAATCCAGATGTGGCAGTCAAAGGAACAACAACATTGCCCGTAATTTCTGTTTGGGTAGCGGATTGTGTCACACCTTCAAAGACCAGTTCATTAACCGGATCAAATACTCCGTCCTGATCATAATCGATAAAGGCTTTGACATAGTAGGTATAATAGTATGTGGATGCACTAATTACTGTTACTGACATCGGATAGGTCATTCCCTGTGCAAGTTCAATCGGGGAAACTGTCAGTGTAAAATCAGTATATCCGCCGGTGGCATTGGGGTTCCCTAAAATCGGGGTGGCAACTCCATTATTGATGTTACTAATGGTTACATTGCCGATGTCCCCGTATGATGTTGGACTGGTTGCTGCTGACGTACAGTAAATCAGCTGATTATTGTTTACAACCTGATGCAATGTGTCATTAATTGTGGTTAAATCAGTTACCAAACTTGTATATACTGTAAAGTCATAAGGTCCAAATGCAGTGAATACGTAAGGAACTGAGAACTGATGTGTGTAATCATCCCCGGGTTGTATTGTTGCAGTTATTGTTTCTGTAACAGGGGCTCCGGAATTGACCTGATAGGATACAGGAATATTAGTTACAGATGAAGTTCCATAGTTGTGTACTTTCACTCTCACTATCTGACTGCCAAGTGTAAATCCCGAAACTGGTGCAACAAGCTGGGTCGGACCAACATCAACTGCAGGCGCAGCTGCAACATTGACAGCAATTTCTACGAGATCACTGACACATCCACCAGCTTCAACACTAATTTCATCAATGTACCATCCGGTTCCTGAAACTGATCCATCAGATGAGAACACGAATGCAATTTCCAGAGTAGAAGCACCTGCTGTAATGATATTTCCTGAACTGGTAATGTATCCGTTACTGTTACCGGCAAATGCAGGATGAGAAGAAACAGTTCCGCAAGAAGAAAGCGGATCCTGATTAATGTATGCAGTTGCAACATTGTATGCACCAGTTGTCGGCATAAATGTTGTCCATGCTCCTCCGTCAAGTCTGTAAGCAACAAATCCTTCATCACAGCATTGCTCAGTGATATATTTATGAGTGAATGAAAGGAAAGTTGTATCAGAGTTGATATTGTATAGCGGAGAATACAAAGCAGAACCGGAAGTTGAGGAAGGATCCACAACAAATGCTGTTCCTGCACCACCATCACTGTCCCATACAAAGGTATGAGGCGCTGTACATGGAACAGAAGGAGTCCATCCTTCCAGATCTGTATCAAAAGTATATGTTTCGGTCAGGGTGAGCCCTGCTCCTACCCAGTAGTATGTGGTATCATACAATACAGGAGTTGTATAACTCAAACCCGTATTAATCGGACTGCCTGCAGGATCATCATACCACATGACGGTTGAGCCTGAAACAACAGTAAGTGTTGTTGATGTTCCATAAGGGATGTCAACATCTGCAGCAATGGGTGGCGTGGGTTTGTACAACAACCCAACCTGACTATCAATTGTATCGTTGAGATTATACGCATCGTTTGCATGATTAATATAAACACGGATATCATAAATTGAGTCCGTTATTGTTGGAGTCAGTCCGGTAGCAAATGGAACTGCAAATGTAAACGTTATTGTATCATTTTGATTTATTGTCATATTAAGTGTTTCGTTGACAGGTGTACCACCATCTATGACATATGAAGCAACGAGTTCATTGGGTAACACAGAGACTGTTCCGTTATTTGTTAAGGTTACAGTGATATATTCAACACTGTCTGCGCATAATTTATCTATCGGCTCAAGCATTTCAATGACTTTGGCATCAACAGCAGGGACAAATACAAACACTGTTACTTCTTCCAGATCACTTGTACATCCAAATTTCTCATAACTAAACTTCATATTCGGTCTTGATGTTATAAAAGTCCCCCCTGAAGTAGGAAATGATCCGTCTGTGTATTGATACTTGGCCATCCCTGAAGGCACAGTCTCTGACATAAAATTCGGATAGCCTGAAGTGTAACTTCCATCCCAGTTTTCCCAATGGATCAGCAATGTACTTGACCCATCATAATAAAAGGGCGTTGTGAGCGGAATTTTATACCACCCCGGCCCGTTCCAGATAATGTCATCATCAAACACCTGTGTAAGACCTGTAGTTCCGATATACGACGTATTCGGGAAGGTTGTATAAGATACATTATCCATATAAATACGTTGATTGAGCATGGTATAGTTCGTAACAGCATTACTGACATACACTTCAAGTGTGTCAATAGAACCTTCAAAATCGAGTTCTGCAGGCAGGAATAACGATGAACTCCATGAATAGTCATAATACCCATAGCAAGGAACATAATACTGTGTCAGTGTTCCGTTTCCGACCTGGATCTGATCTCCCTGATATGTTGATGCACCAACATAATAATATGTTGTGTCATAGAGAGCAGGAGTCACAAATACAGAACCTGTATCCAAAAGATTTGTGCCTGCAGGCGTATCATACCATAATATTGTTGCAGGAGAACTGGCAGTCAGCTGAGCTACAGTTCCGTATGGAATTGTCACATCATTGACCACAGGGGGATCGGGAGTAAAGAAGAATACGACCTGACTATACAGAGTGTCATTGAAATCAAATGGATCAGATACATAATCCACATAGGTTGTAATATTTACAATTGTATCATTCCCTGAGAAGGTGAGCGTAAATGGTGTTGTAAAGGTATAGATAATTGTATCTCCCGGCGGAACAGACTGATTGACAGTTTCTGTCACTGGAGTTCCTCCTCCGATAATATAGGATGCAGTAAACCCTGAAGGAACAGTATCAATTCCAAGGTTGGCAATTTCAATTGTCACAATCTCAGCCGATGTGTAGCAGGCACTGCCAACAGGATCTATCAGAGCCTGAAGTGCAAGATCAAACTGCGGTACAAATACAGTAACATGAACTGTATCTGTATACAAGCCGCATGGTGTAGTGTATGAAGCAACATATTGATATAATCCGTTTGCCAGCCACGGGCCAACAACTGTATCAATTGAATTCACACTGGTCACAACTCCGTCAAGACTCCATGAAAATCCTGTTAATCCTGTTGGTGACGGAACAGTAACATTATTATTGACAGTATTCGGATCCTGTGGTGAAACTCCTGAATTAATCCAGTTTGTTGCATCTTTTGTATAGGGACCCTCAAGTCTGTTTCCGGAGCTGCTTAAAGCAGGTGTATTTCCTGACCAATCCTGTGGTGTGACACCTGCAGATGAAGGAAATGTATAGGTTCCATAACCAACTGCATCTATAATATTGCCAGCTGGATCTTTTAATATTCTACCGGCAATAATTGTTGACCCAAATGTACCTGTATAACCGCCGTTTCCATGGTAATAGTAACTTGACGGAACTGCAACACTGGATCCCATTTGTCCTACTGCAATAATCGCTGTTCCATTGGGACCAAGAACTGTTCCTGCAGCAAATGTATGTGTACTCAGCATTGTAGATGCATCCCATTGTTCCAGAGTAAATCCTGCAAGATCTGATCCCGGAACTCCTGTAATTTCAATATAGTCATCAGCCAGAAGATAGGATGGCCATCCTCCAATAGGTACACCTGGCGTAGCTTTATAATGACAAATTTCAGTCATGAAGAATGAGCCCTGTGCCGGTAAGATATTTGAGTTAACAGTGAGTTCAACAGTATCCAGCGGAGTTGTAATTAAGATTGCATCTGGCTGTGCATCAAAAATGTACGGATCAATTGTTAAAACATGTGCAGGATACAGTGTGTCATTAATGGTCATCAGGTTTGATGCGGTTGAATCTATATATACATCTAAAGTATACGTTCCCGGTAACGAAAGATCAATTCCGGTATACAAAAATGTTGTATCCTGATTCAATGCCAGTGTGCCTGAATTCACAACAATGGTGTTGTTTGAATTGACGGGTCCTGAAATTGACCAGTGAATCGTAAGTGGATCGGTTGAAAAATCAACAGGATTTCCGATAATGTTACTCACTGTAACAAATAAACTGTCATTGTTTGACAAACACTCTCCATGAGCCAGCTTTGCTTCATCCAGAGAAATGTCCTCATTTACAGGTGTGTATTCATATGCACCAATATCCGGTGTTGATGGATCGCGGGGATTGTCGTCAATATCAGTTGTAACAGTTGTAATCGGCACGGCAGTATTGTTTAGAATACCTCCCACCGGCATCAGTTCTGTTGATGACAAATACAAAGGATCACCTGAAACAGAGTTCACATCATTATTGACAGGAATACCAACAGCCTGCAATGCAGCAAGATCAGTTATTACTGATCCATAATAAATAAAGCTTGTACCTGTACTGAAATAATTGTTATGATCATTTTCCAACATGCTTGTGGCAGCAGAATGATACACGGCATAGCCTGCTCCGGTTCCGGAATAAACAAATGAATTATTTAAAATCCGCAAGCCTGTTGCACTTGAAACTGTATAAATACCTCTTCCTGTTCCTTTGTCAACATTAATACTGTTATAAATAATGTCAATGTTTGCACTTGAAGTAATGTAAATCCCATATGGAGTTCCGGTGCTTGTAAAGCCTGCAATTTCATTGTTAATCAACTCAGATCTGCCTGCAGATGGTGTTGCATATCCGATATATACACCGTATACACCTGCATTACGGATTCTGTTTTTGTTGACTATAAAAGTTTGATATTCATAGTATACATAAATCCCGTAATTGGATACAGTCCCACCTGCTACTCTGGGATTAATTGTATTTCCTTCAATAATTACAGAGTTCGTATAGTTCGACCTGATTCCGTAATAGTAGTTATTGTTTACCACATTATTTCTAATTTCAATACCACTCAGGGGTGTAGAAGAACTTCCATAAAAGATAATTCCGTAATATCCTCCGTTTACAACATTATTTTCAATGAGAATGTTGTTTGCTGAGTTCCCTGTGGTTGTTGCTGATGTGAGGGATCCGGATGCAACAATACCTGCATAATAACTTGAAGTTGATGTTAAATCAACATTAATGATACAATTTGTCACCTGAATATCTTCAGCGTTGTTTATAAATTGTATTCCCTGTCCGTATGTTGATGTGGATGGCACATTAATCGTCAGACTGTCAAACCTCAGGTATTTGGCTCCGTTCAGAAGGATAGCCGCACGCTGATCAGACACAGTTGTTGTGTGATGAATGATTGTCCCTGTTGTTCCTTTAAAAGTAACTGTATTTGTTGCTGACATACCCGGGAATAATCCGTCAAAAACCAATCTTGTGTTGTATGTACCGGGAGCCACATCAAACAAAACCGGACCACTGACTCCACAATTTGAAAGTGCCAGAAGGGCATCATCAAAGGAATTGAAGTTTAATCCGGTAGTGGGCTGAGCTGGATCGATTGTATAATTTCCGCTCAGGATATTGTCACAACCATAAATCTGAACAGTCATCGTGTCATTCAGCTGATTTTCATCAGGAAATCCGTTAGGATCTGCTGTCCATGCCCTGATGGTATTGTTTCCAAGATTAAATGTTGCACTTCCAAGCGTAATGGGAGATGTTGTCACATCTTCAAGCAGTGTACCAGTCCACGCATATGCTGTTTGGGCAACACCGTTTACTGACCAGCCGATATTCATATTTGTGAGTGTGACAATCCCGTAGTTCTTCACCTGAACTTTCACATCTATCGGAGTTGAAGCAATAACAACACCTGCAGGCTCAGTGATTGCTGTAATCCCTGCATCATAGTCATTATCATTTGGCATAAATACTATTTTCAGGTTAGGTCTGTATGTGACAAGTGTTCCAGAGCCAGTTGGCATTGACCCATCAGCATAAAGATATTTTGCCATGCTCTGAGGAGTGTTCGTTGCTGCAAAGGCTGGATAACCACTGGTGTAGGAACCGTCATTATTGATCCAGGCAACTTCCAGAGTTTGTGACCCGTTGTAAGTAAAGGGTGTTGATAAAGCAAACATGTACCATCCGGGGCCTGTCCAGTTCACATTCCCTGATAAAACCTGCGTATACTGGGCAGGAACCGGCATCTGATTTGAAGAGGCATCAAATATTGTATTGTTTGTATGCCTTAAATACATTGCCTGATTGTTCATAATATATGAAGCAACCGTATTGTTCACGTAAAAACCGATGGAATCAATAACACCAGAAGCATTTATTTCTGATGCAAGATAAAGGCTGGAGCTCCAACCATAATCATAAAACCCGTAACAAGGTATATAGTTGCTGGTTGCTGTTCCTGTTCCAACAATGACAACAGGAGGCGCTTTTTTTGTCACAAACGTTTTCACAGTAGTTTGTGCTTCGTTATATGAAAGTGATGCATCAACAGCTTTAACATAATAGTCTATAACAGTATTGTAGGGTTGACCAGCGATTTCTGCCTGAAAAATATCTCCACTGGTATTAATCATTGAAATTGTATCCCACAATGTTGAGTCAATTCTGAAAATCAGATCTGCATGATCAATACCGCTGGCATCAGTTATTGTCGCACTGACATTAAACGGACCGGCCCCGTATACAGTATCCTGCAGAACAGGAGCATTGAGTGTAATTGAAGGGGGTATCAATTCATAGGCAGAAGCAATAATTTTGATGTCATCGAGAAACCAACCTGCATTTGCGTTGGCTCCGTTACCATTACCATCTCTGAGTTTAAATTTGAGTTTAACTTGTGATTGATTACTTGCAAGAGTAGAAATGTTAAACTGTTCATGCATCCACCATGCATTGGTAGGTGGTTCAGCATGGTTTGAGGGAAGCCATAAGAGGGGATAAGATGTGGCTGTGAATTTATCTCCGTTTGTCCCGAACTGGGCAGCCCCAAGATATTCATTCTGAGTAAGCTTGGTCCAGCTTGTTCCGTTATCAATTGAGATAAATATTTCTGCAGCATCAAAAAACTCAATCTTGCAAATATGTTGAAAATCAAGGATAATAAAGGTATATCCTGTCATATCAATCGTATTTGTAATAAACATTGATGAGTCATTGAACGCCACAGGGTTCTGGTAAGAATTTGTACCGCTGACCTGCAATGTGGTATTGATTGACCACGTTGGCACGCCTGACGGAGTTACCTGAAGAGTACCTTCAAAGTTTTCATCGAAAACTGTTGTCTGGGCTACACTACTTACAGACAACACAAAACACAAAACGGCAAGGAATATACCGTTCATTAATCGTAGGGGAATTTTCATAACAGTTAGTATTAATTAATATCTGAAACAAAAGTATGAAAAGATTTTATTTAAAGGTTAAAAAAAATTAAATTTGCAAAAAAAAATAATGATGTCCATTTTTTCTGAAGAAAATCCTGATAGTAAAATTTATTCTCAGAAATATCGTCAGTTACTAAAAGCATGTCCTCCCGGATTGTCAAAAGAAGATAAAAAGATGATCCGGAAAGCGTTTTATCTGGCAATAGAAGCACATAAGGGAATGAAAAGAAAAAGTGGAGAACCATATGTGTACCATCCCATTGAAGTTGCAACCATTACTGCAAAACATATCGGACTGGGTGCAACATCAGTAATCAGTGCACTCCTCCATGACATTGTAGAAGACACAGAATATACAGTTGATGATATCAGGAACTTGTTTGGTGAAAAAATTGCACGTATTGTCGATGGCTTAACAAAAATATCAGGCATTTTCGGTTATGAAAAAACAAACAGGTCAATGCAGGCCGAAAACTTCAAGAAAGTTCTGCTTACTCTGTCTGAAGATGTCAGAGTCATTTTAATCAAACTTGCAGACAGGCTGCATAATATGCGTACCCTTGACTCACTGCCTGTTGAGAAACAGGTTCGGATCGCTTCTGAAACCTCCTATCTGTACGCTCCTCTCGCACACAGACTCGGATTGTATTCCATAAAAAGTGAAATGGAAGACCTTGTTCTGAAATATACTGAACCAGAGGTTTTCAACTCAATTCAGCAGAAAATTTCTGATACAGAAATTGAGCGTAAACGGTTTATCAACCAATTCATTTTCCCCATCAAACAATCGCTTGCTAAGAACAATATGAAATTCAGCATTATCGGGAGAATGAAGTCAACAAGTTCAATCTGGAACAAAATGAAAACCAAACATGTTCCGTTTGAAGAAATTTATGACATTTTTGCTGTCAGAATCATCATCGATACACCTGTAGAATATGAGAAAATTGAATGCATGAAGGCTCTTGCCATCGTAGAAAGTATTTACAAACGTAATCCCAAACGCTTCAGAAACTGGATGGATGCACCGAAAGCGAATGGATACAGAGCTCTTCACACCACTGTCATGAGTAAAACCGGCAAATGGGTAGAAGTTCAGATCCGCAGTAAGATTATGGATGAGGTTGCCGAAAAGGGATATGCCGCACACTGGAAGTATAAGGAAGGTGAAATTGAACATGAAAACGCACTTGATGAGTGGCTGACAAAAATTCGGGAAGTTTTGCAAAGCCCTGAGTCCAATGCTATGGATTTTCTGGATCACTTTAAAATGAATTTGTTTTCAGATGAAATTTTCATTTTTACGCCGGCCGGGGATATGAAAACGTTGCCTAAAAACGCAACTGCACTGGATTTTGCATATCACATCCATTCCAACATCGGCAACAGATGTATCGGTGCAAAAGTCAACCATAAACTTGTACCACTCAATCATATTCTGAAAAGTGGAGACCAGGTTGAGATCATCACTTCTGAAAAACAAGTCCCGAAAGAAGATTGGGTTAATTTTGCCACAACTGCCAAAGCAATCACACAAATCAAACAAGCTCTGAGAGATGAACGCAAAAAACAAACTGAAACCGGAAAAGCAAAACTGAAAGAAATGTTCAGTGAGCTGAAAATCGAATTTTCAGAAAAGTTTATTGAAATGCTCAGACATCATCTTGATTACCCAACTCAACAGGCACTTCTCACCGATGCTTCTGATGGAAAAATTAAACTGAAGGAAGTGAAAAGTGCCATTTCTTCAAAGTCGGGATGGAAAGATTATTTTATCCGTCCCCTGACAAAACTGATTCCTCACAGCAATAAAGCGGATCACCATGATGGTGAACCCATTGAGATTCAAGACAAATCAATTCTACCCGATGATGCTGATTCAGATATTGTACAGGCAACTTGCTGTAATCCAATTCCGGGCGATGACATTATCGGGTTCAGGCATTTCAACCAAATCATCGTTCACAGAACGTCCTGCCGGAAAGCCAAAGAATTGTCCTCAACCTATGGACACAAAATGGTGAAAATAAAATGGAATGAAACAAATACTCTTTTGTTTTTTGTCACTATCAGATTGTTTGGTTATGATAAAATCGGAATTATCAGAGATGTCAGCAGGGTCATATCTGAAGAACTCAATGTCAACATCAGAACTTTTCATCTGGAAAGTAAAGATGATGTTTTCGAAGGCGAAGTTAAACTTTATATATCTGACATACAACAGCTAAAGGAACTTATTCGCAAACTCAACAAAATTGAAGGTGTAAAACAGGTTTTCAGAGCAGAATAGATACAAATTTTTTTACAAATTTGCAATGTATATAACTGAAATTATTTTCGTATTATAATTATTTATTTCTCTGCAAATCAATAATATAGAATCACAACCGAAACCCTTTCTTATTCGTCTCCAAAACAAAGTGAACAGACATTTTTAATTATTGTTATTTAAATTACATAAAAATTATTAATTTAGCGGTGAATTTGTAACACAAAAGATTTTATGTCAAAGAATAACCTTTTCCCTGCAATTGGCGATCATAAAGAGGATTTTGAAAAGATAAAAAAATATTTCATTGATTATCTTGAAGAACACGGTCACCGAAAAACTCCTGAACGGTTTAACATTCTGAAAGAGATATACAATCATGAAGGACATTTCGACGTAGAAAGCCTCTATCTGAAAATGAAAAACAATAAATACAGGGTCAGCAGAGCCACATTATATAATACGATTGAATTATTGCAAAATTGCAATTTAATTATCAAGCATCAGTTTGGCGAAAAATATGCTGTCTATGAACAGGCATTCGGCACTAAATATCACGATCATTTTATCTGTGCCAATTGCAATGAAATTATTGAATTCTGTGATTCCAGGATCATAGAAATTGAAAAGGATATTGCTAACCAGCTTGGGGCAAAGATCTTCAGACATAGTTTTTATATCTTTGGAATTTGCAAAAACTGCCAATCAAAATAAACTGATAAACGAAGTGAACATGAGTGTAGACGTAATACTGGGACTGCAATGGGGTGATGAAGGAAAAGGAAAAATCGTAGATCTTTTAGCTGATAAATACGATATTGTTGCCCGTTTTCAGGGTGGGCCAAATGCTGGTCATACAATTCATTTTGATGATAAAAAAATCATCCTGCACACAATTCCATCCGGAATCACATCTTCTGAAACACTGAATATCATCGGAAACGGTGTGCTGATTGATCCGTATATTTTCAATAAAGAAGTTTCAATGCTGGAGAAAGAAAATATTGATCCAACTTCAAATCTTTACATCTCCAGAAGATCACACATCATTACACCCTCTCACAGATTGCTGGATGCAGCGCTTGAAAAATTCAGAGGGTCACTAAAGATCGGCTCCACGCTTAAAGGTATAGGCCCTGCATATACTGATAAAGTTGCACGCAAAGGCATTCGGATCGGAGATATTGAAGCCGGGCAATTTTTTGATAAACTGCAATCCATCGAAGAAGATCATTTCAGAATGATCAGATCCCTTGGCTTTGACCCAAATGATTTTGAAATTGAAAAGAAAAGTTACAGGACATATCAATCAATCTGGCTGGACTCTCTTGAACTCCTTAAATCTTTCAAATTCATTGACAGCGAAATTTTTATTAATACCAAAATTGCTGAAAAGAAAAGAATTCTTGCTGAAGGTGCTCAGGGAACACTGCTCGATGTTGATTTTGGCTCCTACCCTTTTGTAACTTCTTCAAATACAACAACAGGCGGCGTATGTACCGGTCTGGGAATTCCACCCTCAGCAATCTCAAAAGTTTACGGAATTTTCAAAGCTTACTGCACTCGTGTTGGCAGCGGACCATTCCCAACCGAATTATTTAATGATGAAGGGATTCGTCTGAGAGAAGCCGGAAAAGAATTTGGTTCAACAACAGGAAGACCGAGAAGATGTGGTTGGATTGACCTGCCTGCACTCAGATACAGTATTCTGATCAATGGTGTAACAGACCTGATCATTACTAAATCCGATGTCCTTGAATGTTTTGATCACATACAGGTTTGTAATTCATATCAAATCAATGGAGAAGTTCAGACTTATCCACCTTTCGACTCAACAATTGCCCCGATTGAAACAATTTTCAAACCGGTCAACGGTTGGAAGCAGGACATCAGTAACATCAACAACTGGGAATCTCTTCCCGATGCCTTCAGGAATTATATCATGCTGCTTGAAACAGAACTCAACAAACCCATCAGGATTGTTTCAACTGGTCCTCACAGAAATCAAACAATTTTCAGAAATTAAATACAGATGAATCATGAAACAAAAAATTTTTAGTGTTATTTTTATTATTCAGCTGTTTGTCATATCAGCTTTTGGTCAGCAACTTAAAAACGATGAATTACCACCAGGATTGATTTATGCATTCAATAACCGTTATCCCGGAGTTGAAAATATTATTTGGACAATGAAGGAAGATCAGTATCATGCTGAGTTTGAATTCATGGGAAATTCTGTAACTGCACTCTATGACAATTACACAAAATGGATAAGTTCAGAAACCACCTACAGTTCTGAAAATCTCCCTAGGAACATTCAACGTTATGTTGCTACTGAATTCAGCGATCATACAATTCTCAGCTCAAAATTTTTTGAAGAACGTGGGGAACAGGGATATTTTCATTTGAAATCTGAACACAACAACGAAATTGCAAACATTATTTTCGATAAGGACGGAGTGTTTCAAAGCATGACTGACCAGCAGGGAGTTGAAATCATATCCGGGGTCATCAGTGCAGAACCCGGTACAAAACCAATTTCATCAAAAGAATTGCCTTCAACAATTCATGCCTATGTGCAGTCAAATTATTCAGATTTCAGAATGACACAAAGCTATTATATTAATAATGAGGAATTTGAACACACCTATTATGTTATTCTGACAAGTTATCTTTCAAAAGACAAAATCCAGCTCTGGTTTGATTTCAAAGGAAATCTGATTCAAAAAAATGATCCCACTGAAAAACCTGACACTGCTGACGACATCAATCAGGACTCAAAACAATCCAAAAGAAAAGGGTCAGTTGAAAGAAAACCCCTGAGTGAAAGCCAGGTCCCCCAGCCTGTCCTCAGCACATTTAAAAAACAGGTGAAAAAATATGAAAAACTGTCATGGGATACATTGAATGGAAATTATGTCGCATCATATTACGATCCCAACAGAAGGATCAATTACCGAGCAGAATACAAAAAAACAGGTCAGTGGATTCAGACATTCGGTGAATTAAACGAGAAGAAACTCAATCCCAATATGTTAAAGCATCTGGATGAAAATTATCCTGATTTAAAAATTCATTCGGTTGAATCCGTGAATACATCAGCCAGAAAAAGATATACACTGGTAAAAATCTATAACCCCCATTGGCTTAACGACCCCATGGTTTATCATGAATTGTTTTTCGCCCAGTCAGGCAGACTGGAACTGGAAAATTACGCTTCCAATTACATTGACCCTGCCGATCAGCTCAATAATGCTGAAAAAGAAAAACAACTTACTGTTTTCCTTGAGGATGTTGATCAGGAAGATCCCATTACAGAAGTGGAATTTAAGAAAATCAGTGTCAAAGAGCTTCCTTCAAAAGCTTTGAGACATATCAAATCCAATTATCCTGATCACCGCATCAATGATACGTATATCCTGACTGACGAAGAAACTGAAGAAATCGTCTATTGGGTCATCCTTAAACAGGAAGGAATCAGAACCAGAACAAAAGCAATTTATAATTTTAAGGGCAATTTTATAAACGAAGAAGATTATTAAGATTGATTGCCTGATGCACATCATATTCCGATCAAATGTAGCCCGTATGACGGGGATGTTGTTTATTCTGCTTTCTCTGAATGCCCTCGCTCAGAAAGATACAGCAAAAGTAAAACTGATACAGTCTGATTTATTGGAGTACAATCAAACAATAAATCCTGATTATCAAATACTTACTGGAAATGTCATTTTTGAATATGATGGCTCATTGCTGTATTGTGACATAGCAGATATTTATATTCAAAAAGACCTGGTTGTAACAAAGGGGAATGTACATATCATTATCAACGACACAACTCATATGTATGGTGATTCTCTTAGAATCGACGGCGACAATGATCTTGCTGAACTTATGGGAAATGTCAAACTTATTGACAATCAGGTCACTCTTACTACTGATCATTTGTTTTATGACCTTAAAAATGATATTGCATATTATCTCACGGGTGGTGAAATCAATGACCCCGAAAATTATTTGACAAGCATAAAAGGATACTATTACCAGAAATCAAAGGATTTTTATTTCAGTGACTCCGTTTACATTAAAAATGCTGAAACCGAGATGTTCAGCGATACCCTGATGTATAATACCATAACGGAAATCACCCATTTTTACGGAAAAACGAAAATCATTCAGCCTGAGAACACAATGATGTGCGAGCGGGGTAACTATGATACAAAAAATGACATTGGAAGGTTCAGCCAAAACGTAGAAATGAAAAGTGGATCGAGAATTCTGAATACCGACAGCCTGTTCTATGATAAATCTACCGGTTTCAGTGAAGCTTTTCAAAATATCTTTTTCCGTGATACTATTGAAAAGATCATGCTCAACAGTCATTACGGACGATTCTATGAAACAGACAGCACATTTTTTGCAACAGATTCAGCACTCATGCGGATTATTGACAAATCTGATACACTATTTCTGCATGCAGACTCACTCTTCATGATCAATGACACAGTCATCCACATGCAAAAAGTTCTTTTTGCATACAATAAAGCACGAATCTGGCGGCACGATTTTCAGGCAGTCAGCGATTCCATTGTTTTTCTGAATACCGATTCTCTGATGTATCTGTATAACGAACCAATCATGTGGCTTGAAGAAACACAACTCATCGCAGACACAATACATATTACTTATAATGAAGGCAAAATGGACCGACTGTTTATGCGACAAGACGCGTTCATTGTTTCTCAGGAAAAAACCAAAGATTTTCAGCAAATTAAAAGTAAAAATATGGAAGGGATTTTTACTGACAATGAACTTGAAAAACTTTGGGCTTATGAAAATGCAGAAACGTTTTATTATGTTTTTGATGATCGTATGCTATTGATCGGAATCAATAAAACCACATCCGAAAAAGTCAGAATCAGTTTCATTGAAAACCAGATTGACAACATTGTTTTTCATAATGCTCCCTCTGGCACTATGCAGCCGGAAAACGAACTCTCAGAAAGTGACAAAAAACTGGAAGGATTCAGATGGGAACAGTCTGTAAGGCCCAAATATCCTGCCGATGTTTTTCGGGATCCGGAGATTGAACCCGAAGCGAAAGAGTTGCCCGTATTCACAGCAGATTCTGCATTAACTGACTCAACATTTCTCCCCACAGATACCTCAGACATCATCCATGAGGAATCACAAATTATTGAATCCCAGAATGATTCGGGAAGAATCAAAGAACGCGTGCCATCTTCTGACACAACAGCTACAGAAAATGGCAGAAACACCATTAAACAACCTGAAAACACAAGCATTCCTGAATCTGAAAACATCGAAGAACAACAGAAAAAACAAAAAAAGGAGTGCTTCCTGAAACGCTGGATCAGGAATTGTAAGGAAAAAAGATTTCAGAAAAAATCAGTATCTTTACAGTTTCATTGAACAAAACAAAATAAATACATATAATTATGACACAAATTAAAGATTACATCAAAGAAAACAGAGATCGTTTTATGGAAGATCTGTTCGGGTACATCAGGATACCATCAATCAGTTCAAAAAGCGAACACAAACCCGACATGGTCAAGGCAGCTGAATACCTGAGAGCACAACTTGAAAAAGCAGGAGTTGACAAGGCAGAAGTCTGTTCTTCAGACGGAAACCCCGTGGTATACGGTGAAAAAATAATAGATCCTTCACTCCCAACCGTTCTTGTTTACGGACATTATGACGTCATGCCGGCTGAACCACTGGAGGAATGGAAATCAAAACCCTTTGAACCCGAAATCAGAGATGGCAAAATTTACGGCCGCGGCGCCAACGATGACAAAGGTCAGGCAATGATGCATGTGAAAGCTTTTGAATACCTCGTTGCAACAGGTCAATTGAAATGCAATGTCAAATTTATGGTTGAAGGTGAAGAAGAAGTCGGTTCTCCTAATCTTGGAAAATGGGCTCAGGAAAACAAAGATAAACTGAAAGCAGACATCATTCTGGTTTCTGATACCAGTATGATCGGACTGGATATTCCTTCAGTGACTGTAGGACTACGAGGCCTGACTTATGTACAGGTTGAGGTGACCGGACCAAACGGTGATCTTCATTCAGGACTGTTCGGCGGTGCTGTTGCCAATCCGATTAACATCCTTACCAAAATGATCGCATCTCTGCTTGATGAAAACAACAAAATTACAATCCCCGGATTTTACAATGATGTAAAAATTTATTCTGAAGAGGAACGCGCAGCCATCGCAATGGCTCCTTTTGACTTGGAAACCTATAAAAAGAATCTGGATATCGAAGAAATTCACG
>CAYMAZ010000047.1:0-17687 GCA_964388575.1 uncultured Bacteroidales bacterium
CTATCCGGCTTAAGGAGACTTCAGTACCAGAAAACAAAACAATTAATTTAACCAACAAACAACAAAAGATCAAAAAAACAACAGAGATGAAAAAAAAGGAAGAAGGAAAAAGAGGACCTGGAAGACCCAGAAAGTATCCTGTAACAGAGAAGCCAGTTTCTACAGAACCTAAAAAAAGAAGACCAACCAGAGTTAAACCCAATGTAACAAGATTTGATGAAATTGTTAAAATTGCTGACAACGAGCTGAAAAATTTTCTTCGCACACTAGACACTGATATCATTTTTGCTGCTCTCCAGGGAGCCAATGAAGCAGTTAAAGATAAAATCCTTTCAAATATAACCAAGCGTTCATTGCTGAAATACGAGCATTTGACAGACACTGAACCTGAAAAATATGATCAAAAACAAATTATAAAAGCAAGAAAAATTCTTATTAATCCGTTTACTAATAGGTAATTTTTTTTACATACATAATTCAATGAAAGAAACAAATAATCTTCACAGGCCTGACTATGTCTTTGAAGTTGGGTGGGAAGTTTGTAATAAAGTTGGCGGTATTCATACAGTACTGATGACAAAAGCAAGATATCTTGAACAACAGTACGGTTTAAATTATTTAATGATCGGTCCTGAAATTCAAAAGGATAATTCTGAAAACGGTTTTTTTATTGAGGATAGAAACTTGTACTCACAATGGGTTGCTGAAGCACAGGAACAAGGAATTCACCTGAGAGTGGGACGGTGGGACATTCCCGGAAAACCTGTAACCATTCTTGTGGATTACAGCCAGTATTTTGTTCAGAAAGATATCCTTTTTGCAGCCATGTGGGAAACATACAAGCTGGATTCAATAACTGGCGGATGGGATTATACAGAACCAGCATTATTTGGGTATGCTGCATCAAAAGTGATTGAAAGTTTTTATCAGTTTCACATCTCTGCATATGACAAAATGATTGTTCATTTTCATGAATGGAAAACAGGATTGGGATTGTTGCAATTAAAAAAAGATCTTCCTCAGGCGGGAGTGCTGTTTACAACTCATGAAACAGTTCCCGGGCGTACCATGGCATCTGAAGGAATATATTTTTATGATGACAGTGTTTCTTTGAATGTTGATGAAATTATTGACCGGACAGGTCAAAGAGCCAAGTTCTCACTTGAAAAACTCAGCATTTCCAACGCTGATTGCTACACTGCAGTCAGTGGTATCAATTCAGATGAAGTGAAACGATTTGCAGGGAGAGAGGCATGTGTAATCACACCAAACGGGTTTGACTGTTCTCTCGTCCCCGCAACAGAAGAGTTAATCCAGGTCAGACATCAGAACAGAAATAAAATAAGGCAATTTGCTACTGCATTCTTCGGAAACGAACTCAGTGAAGATTGTCTGTTTGTTCTGCACAGCAGTAGATATGAATTCAAAAACAAAGGGACAGATCTCTTTATTGAATCACTTGCTCAACTAAAACAAAAAAACACTGACAAAGAAATCATTGCGTTTATCTCAGTTCCGGTGAATCACTCCGGACCCGTACCACAAGTCAGTGAGAGGATAAACAGAAATAAACTCAGTGAGCCTGTTGAAGGGGAAATTGCAACACATCACATTCATTCTTTCGAAAAAAATCTGATTGTCAGTCATTGTTTAAAAAACGGTTTAGAAAATAAATCCGGAGACAGGGTAAAAGTAATTTACATTCCGGCCTGGCTTGACGGCAATGATGAAATTGTAGGCCTGGATTATTTCAACTTTTTGTCAGGAATGGATCTTGGTATTTTTCCAAGTTATTATGAACCATGGGGGTATACACCACAGGAATGTCTTGCATTCGGTGTGCCAGCCGCAACCACATCACTTACGGGTTTCGGTATCTGGGCCAGAGAAAATTTTCCTCATAACAAAGCCATAAAAATCATTGACCGAAATACAAAAGGAAAGGATAATGAATTCATTATTAAACAGATTGTTGATTTCACATTAGAATATCTACAGGCCAGTCCAGAACAAAAAGTTGAAATTTCAAACGATGCATTTAAAATTGCTCAGGCTACATATTGGGAGAATTTTATTACACATTACAAACAAGCATACCACAAAGCTCTTGAAGTTGCTGCATCAAGAATTGAACTTTACAAGTATAAACAAGCTGTCCCTGTTTACAAAAAACCAGTTGGGATGGCTCCACACTGGTATAAAGTCCTTATAAAACCTTACTTCCCTGACAATTTACTTCCTCTTAAAGAATTGTCCCAAAATCTCTGGTGGAGCTGGAATCATGACGCTCAGGAGCTTTTTGAAAGCATACACCCACAACTATGGGAAAAAACCCAGTACAATCCAATTGCATTGCTTGAGATGCTTAGTATAAATGAGATCAAACAACTGGAAGTTGACAATGATTTTATCGAGAAATTAAGTAAGGTTTGGAATCGTTTCAGGGAATACATGTCTGTTTCACCTTCGGAAAACGGAAAGGTTGCATATTTCTGTATGGAATACGGACTACATGCTTCAGTGAAACTCTATTCCGGGGGACTGGGTATTCTCGCCGGTGATTATCTTAAAGAAGCCAGTGATCTGAACAAGAATTTTATTGCAGTTGGCCTTTTGTACAGATATGGTTATTTTAATCAGAAAATTTCATCTTTCGGAGATCAGATCAACGAAAAAATTCCTCAAAAGTTTACACATCTTCCCATCAGTCCTGTCAGAGACAAGCAGGGTAACTGGATCTATACTTCGATGGCCTTTCCTGGCAGAACAGTCATCGCTAAAGTATGGAAAATGAACGTAGGACGTATTCCATTGTATTTACTGGATACGGATTTTGATGAAAACAATGAACAGGATCGTCATATCACCGGACAGTTATACGGCGGAGACTGGGAAAACAGGTTAAAACAGGAACTACTTCTTGGTATTGGTGGTATTCGCTTTCTTCAGAAGATGAATATTCAACCCGATCTCTTTCACCTCAATGAAGGTCATGCCGCATTTCTGAATCTGGAAAGAATGAGACTGCTTATTCAGGAAGAAAAACTAAGTTTTCATCAGGCTGTTGAAATACTTAAAGCAACAAGCCTTTTTACAACACACACGCCTGTTCCTGCTGGTCATGATGCATTTGACGAAAATCTGCTCAGGATTTATTTATCCCATTATCCTGAACGGTTCAATATCAGCTGGGAAAAATTCATGGCACTTGGACGCTTTCATGAACATCAAAGTACAGAAAAATTTTCTATGAGTGTGCTTGCCCTCAACCTTTCCCAGGAATGTAATGGTGTCAGCAAATTACACGGAAAGGTTTCAAGAGAAATGTTTACATGTTTATTTCCCGGATTTTTCAGTTCTGAAATTCACATTTCTCACGTAACTAACGGGGTTCATTATTCAACCTGGGCTGCAAAAGAATGGCAGAATTTGTTAACCGGAAACAACACTAATTTACTCTCACAAAAACTTGAGGATCAGGATGAATGGAAACACATTTACAAAGTACCTGATGATGTGATCTGGAATATCAGAAATACATACAGAAAAAAATTAACTACATTTATTTCTGAAAAACTGGTCAAAGATTATACTGTCAGACAGGAACAGCCACACATTCTGATTCAGACGCTTGACAACATAAAGCATGATGTTCTTACTGTTGGGTTTGCAAGACGCTTTGCCACATATAAACGGGCTCATTTGCTTTTCAGCAATCCTGACCGTTTAAGAAATATTGTGAATGATCCCCTCAAACCAGTCCGTTTTATTTTTGCAGGAAAAGCACACCCCAACGATGGTCAGGGGCAGGAACTGATCAAGAAGATCATCAGCTGGTCCAAGCATCCTGACTTTCTGGGAAAAATCATTTTTCTCGACAACTATGATGCGGAAATTGCAAAAAAAATGGTTCAGGGTGTTGATGTTTGGCTGAATACACCTACACGACCTCTTGAAGCTTCCGGAACATCCGGTGAAAAGTGTGCCATGAACGGTGTATTGCATTTTAGTGTTCTTGACGGCTGGTGGGCTGAAGGATATATCCCAAATGCCGGATGGGCATTGAAAGAAAACAGGACATACATTGATCAGACACTCCAGGATGAACTTGATGCAGAAACAATTTACAGTATTCTGGAAAATGAAATTATTCCAACATTCTACAAAAGGAATCCAACCGGAATTCCTTGTGAATGGATTCAGATCATCAAAAAAAATCTTTGTGAAATTGCACCAAATTTTACAATGAGAAGAATGATGAACGATTACTACAATCAGTTTTATGATAAAATGATATCCCGAAGCACAAAACTTCAAGCCAACAATTATGAACTGGCATATCAGATTGCATCGTGGAAGCGCAAGACAGAACTGATGTGGGAAAATGTCAAAGTCATTGAAAACAGATGTCATGATTCAAGTATTAAACCTCTAATGCTTGGTGAAAACTTTCATGCTGAGCTGATCATTGAAACAGGTGGGATCCCCGCTGAAGAAATCTGTGTCGAACTGCTTTTCGGTCAAAAAACAATGGATAAAATTGATGACATTTTATTCAGTGAACAACTGGATTTAAAAGAAGTAACCGAAAATCAGGCTGTGTATGTTAAGTCGATAGAAATCAGAAGAGCCGGAGTGCTTGATTTTGCAGTCAGAATATGTATCACACATCCCAACCTTCCTCACAGAACCGATTTCGGTCTCGTTAAATGGGCTTAAATACTCTTATCTTAAATCACAACACCAAGTAAAAGTTCAATTTTTCACACAAATGAATATTGGGGATTTTCTTGATTTTGTAGGATTACATTATAACGAAACCATTGACCGGGTGTTTGATATTTATGGAGTTCCTGATGATGAGTTTAAAAATAAGGATAGTAACTATTTTGTTTTTTATTATCTGATGCTGGATGAGTATGTATTCAACATAAGCTTTTCATCTGAAGATTTTAAGATTGAAAGTATTTTTCTAGGCCTTCATAGTAGCAAAGCTGTTGATCTCCTACTCGAAAAATTTGGTATCGATGAACCAAAAGCCTCATTTATTGGAGGCAATATGGATGAAATCATTGATGTTTTTGGCATTCCAAATGAACAGGGTAAAAACTTCATATCTTACATATCTGACAAAATGGAAGTTGAATTTTTTTTTCCCTTTGATGAGAGATCACTATGCAGCAGAATTAAAGTAAAATGGTTTTACAAATAAAGTCAATTTTTAGAATGACACCAAACTTTCTGCAAAGCCAAAATATCAATAATTTATTTGAAAAGCTGCTTCAAATTTGACAACTGACAATAATGAATTTGTTATTTTAATTCATTGTTCAGTATTCCTGCAAACCAGGAACATACTTGAAGATTTCAAATTTTACGGTGCAAAAAAAAAGCTGTCTCAAATAAATTTGAGACAGCCAGAAATTTCTTTAATTATGGGTTATCGCTTAATAATGATAAACTCTGTACGTCTGTTTAACTGATGTTGTTCTTCTGTACAGTCAGAATTTGAAGCTGCATCACAGTTACATTCAATTTTCGGACGGGTTTCACCATATCCCTTACCATAAATTCTCTCGGGGTTTGTGATTCGTGATTTCACATACTGAGCAGATGAGACAGCACGCCTCTGAGAAAGATCCATATTATATGCATCTCTGCCACGACAGTCTGTATGTGAACCCAATTCAATCTCCATACTTGGAAATCTGTTCATGATCTCAACAATCTTATCAAGTTCGATAGCTGCGTCAGGCCTGATATTGGCTTTATTGAAGTCAAAATATATTGGATTGATATTGATAAGTTCTCCAAGGTCTGCTCCTGGTTGCAGATCTTCCTCGTTTACTTTGATTCTGGTATCAATTTCATCTAGCTGTTTTTCAAGATCCTTGATTCTTTTGTTAAGCTGATTGATTTCATCAGTATAATCTTTAACAGGAGCAGGTTCTTCACAACATTTTGCTTCAATTTCTTCGACCTGATCTTCAAGATCGTCTGCTTTCTTTTTCAGTTTCAGGAATTCTGATAATTCAACAGAGTCATCATCCTTGCACACAGGTAATACCCATTCCATATGCTTTTTCTCTTTTTTTCCAAAACGATAGATAAACCCAATAGAAGTATATCCATATTTATCATTGAAATTGTAGGGACGGACATAGGCATCAAGCTTGTCAGAAAAGAGAAGCCTCATTGTGCTTTCAAGATACACATCAAATTTATTGCTGATTTTGAATTTAACTCCAAGTCCCAAAGGCAGTATAAGTTCACGGGTCAACTTGTCTTTCACAGTTCCATCTTCCTTCCATCCATAATAATTGTAAATATCGTAATCACCAGTTAAGGTATCAAGACGGAATGATTGTGAGCGGAAATTGATATATCCCAACCCTGCAAGCGCATAAATGTTCCACCTGTTATTAAATTTATAGCATGGAGTGAGCAAGCGGTTTAAACTAACAGTTGTGTTGATTCCAAATTCGAAAAATTCAGTATTAAACTTTAGATTTGTAAGAAGGCCATCATGATAAGGACCTGTATTCTGCGTGAAATTTGATTTTGATCCTGCAAGTTCTCCAATTAGGAACTGACCCTGTAAAGACAGATATGATGAAATCTGATAGTTCAGAATTAAGCCTCCACCCCATTTCAATTCATCTGAAGTGGGCAGATAGTCATTTTGTTTAATATCTCCATAGGGTAATAATGAGCCAAAATTCAATCCGATTGAAAATTTATTGATATCTTTAAAGCTATTTTCCTGTGCATGAATGCTTTGAGAGCAAACTAAAAAAGCAAACACAAGTAAGATGATAAATGTTTTTGTTTTCATAGGCCTTCCTGTTTTATGATTTTTTATGTTTTGGCAATAATTATAAACTATATATCACGGACAAAAGTAAATAATATTTTACAAAAAGAAAAAATTATTTTACGAAAAAAATACATAAAAAGAAAAATGGCTCCTGCTCATTTGTTAAAAGCCTCTGGTCTTTCTGATCTTTTTGTATGCGTCAACGATGATCTGAAATTTTGTTTTTGCACTGGCCTGAATATCTTCACCAAGATGAGCAACTTTATCCGGATGATGCTTCATGGCAAGAGCACGGTAAGCTTTACGGATTTCCTCGTGACTTGCTGTTTGAGAAACACCAAGTATTTTATAATACGACATCATATTGTCATTGTAATACTCTTCAGATTTATGTTGGTTTCTGCTGAAATAAAAGGCATATACAGAATCCAGATCGTGTTCACTAAGCATCAGATAACGCCCGATCAGTCTGATCATAACCAGCTCACCATCTGAAACAAAATGATCAGAAAATGCAAACCCGTATAAAAAATGCATTATATGTAATCTCTCTTCATATGACAGTTTAAAACTCAGTTGATAACAAATTCTTGAAATGTGAAGCTGGCTGTTAAAGGCAGATCTGAGCAGATTAATTGTTGCAATATTCAAATGTTCTCTGAATTGTTTTTCATAAAACCGTTTAAAATATTCAAATTCATTTCTGATAGAACGACTTCTCCTTTTAAGCATAGCAGCACTTAGAACAATAATTGCTGTACGAAAATCCTGAGGAATAAAAGTAAAAACATTTTTATCATCAAAATATCGTTGATTTCTGTTACTTGTTGAGATTTTGAAAATCAGATACATCCAGAAAACTGCAAGGAGGATTGTGAGGATATTCAATATTATTTTGTTAAAGTTATCTTTGCAAATGTAAAAAATAACAGAGTTTGATTTTATTTTATTTTTTTTTATTCAATACTGAATTCACATGAGATTTTTATAAACAGTTAATGGGTTTTTGATGCTGTGAACCCTGATTTCATAATACAAATGTGAGCCGTTCGTGTCTATGTTTACAATTACTTTACATGCCTGCAAAAGTTTCAGTCAGTCTCTCAAGCTGAAAACACTACGTTTATTGCTTTCACCAACCCTGTCGATGACAAATTGGATCTTGGTGTTCAGAACAAATGCAACACGATATATCACCCTGATGGACAGTTCCTGAAAAATCATTGTACATTGTACATCTGACACACAAACAATGGAAGTTGATGTTCGTATAATTTCCCCCGGAATCTATGTTTGCATAATTAATGAAGACGGAATGCTCTTTTCAGAACACATTATCATTCAACGATAAATATTGAAAGTCTGATATTCAAAAAAAGCCCGAATCCTTAAAGGACCCGGGCATGTATTCGCATCAATTTATATGAAAACTAACCCCCAAAAACCTGATGCAAAATGTTAGTGAATTTCAATTTGTTTTACCGGCTGAAGTTTTGCTTCTTCTCTTTTCGGAATAACCACTGTGAGAATTCCGTTTTCATGTTTTGCTTCAATTTTCTCAGGATGTACAGTTTCAGGCAATGAAAATGTACGCTTGAATGAACAGTAGCTGAATTCACGGCGAAGAATTTTCTCGTTCTTCTGTGTTTCATCTTCGTGTTGTCTTTCTGATGAAATTTTCAACAACTTGTTGTCAAGTTCGATTTTAAAATCTTCTTTTTTCAAACCCGGTGCAGCAACTTCAATTTTGTAATTATCATTGCTTTCAATTACATTTACAGACGGAACTGAAGCATTGACTACCGGTTCGTTGTTGAAAAAATCGTTGCCGAAAAATTCTTCAATCCAATTCGGCATGCTTGATCTTGTTCTAATGACTGGTAACATAATTTTGTCCTCCTATTTTTTAATTGTTTTTTTATTATTTTGTTTGTTTCTCCCCTTATTTTCAATTTTTATTCCAATTGTAGAAAAAAATATATTCTGTTTTACTTATCTATCTGATTATCTATATTTTAAATTAAATAACTTCATAAATTACAAAGCAGACTTGTATGCCATATTGTCACTTGTTCGGCAAAACCGAACCAAAGCATATGCCATTCTGGCATTTTTTGAAACATTCAATATATGTGAAATATATGTACTTTTGAAAAAAAATCAACATGAGATGGATTGCAATCTTTCTGTTAACCTTGTTTTTCACAGCTTGTGTCAACCATTCAAAAGATTCAGATGACAGTCAGTTTCTCTCTGAAAATGGAGAAATAACAGTTTCTGTTCAGTTGCCGGATGCTCCGAGATGGATTGATGATTCTGAACAATTGTTTTCAAAGAATCAAACTGACTCACTCAATCAGCAATGCAACTCAATTTTCGAACAGACCGGACACATGCCGATGATTCATACAGTTTCAAATATTGAACCGTACAGCAGTTTGAATGAATACACAAATGCCATTGATTTAATGTGGAGTGACAAGGGGAAAAAATATTTTATCATTCTCATTTCCAAGACGTTTGAAGAAGTAAGGATTATTCACGGGGAAGTTACTGAAAGTTTTTTACCTGCAGATTTTACAGACATGATCATGCAAACGGACATGTTTCCTGAATTCAGGGAAAACAACTATTTCACAGGGATCACAAATGCGCTGAACCGATATCTCACCATTCTCAAATAACTTTTCTGATGTTTTTACGTTTAATGACAAACTGCATAAACATGACTTCATTTTCCTTCAGCAAATCTCTATTATACGTTGTGTTTTTCATCGTATCTGCTGTCACTGGAGCATTATATGCACAGGATTGTCCCTTTGGAATCGAAAACTGCAAAGGAGGATGCGGCAGGTGGATAGATCTGGACGGAGACGGGATGTGTGACAGAAGCTCAAACCTGTTTCACAAACCTGATAGCATCAGTCAGAAGAAAGACACTGTTTCTGCTATTACCAATCATGAAGAAAAGACATTAACGCAAGCTGAAACCCAACATAACCCAAAAGTTCATTCAAAAACAGAACTCATCTCCAATCAATCCACTCATGACACACTTCATTCAGAATCTTCTGAACCTAAAGTAAAAACTGATGTTCAGGAAGAAGAGGCTGATGAAGCCACCTACGTCAAAAAAGCACCACCACGCTACAGATTCATTTTTTTCAGTGCATTAACAATCGGCACATATTTGCTTTCACTGATATTTGTTCGACTGAATATTTACAAAAAGAAAATTCACCGGCGCATTTGGAATATTCTTCTGCTTGTCACTTTTTTAGTTTCAGGTATTCTGGGGCTTATTCTTGTTTTGCAGATTAATTATCAGATCCTTTCTTCATGGTTTTTGCAATTTCTGAAATGGCATGTTGATTTCGGTATCGGAATGGCGTGGATTTCAATATTTCATATCATCTGGCATTATCCCTATTTTAAAAACATGTTCAGAACAAGAAACGAAAACAGTAAACAATTATGAACAGGATACTGACCCTGATATTTATCCTGAGTCTTTACTCTTCACAGGGCCAGAATCTTGTGCCAAATCCCAGTTTTGAAAATCCAAGAAACAAAAGACCAAGCATGCAGCCATGGCAAATGATCAACACCATTGATTATTTTGTTTATGACCAATCGAAAAAAGGGCAGATCGTCAGATCAAAAATTAAAGACAAAAATTTCAAACTCCGGCCGGCACGAACAGGGAATGCATATGTTGGACTTCGTGTCTGGCCTGATTATAGAGAGTTTCTTATCGTTGAACTGTTGCAAAAGCTCGAAGCCAATAATAAGTATTACTTTGAAATGTACATTGCGTTATCTCCGCATGCAAATTCATATCTTAGATCTTTTGGAGTGAGTTTTTATACATTTAAACCACCCTACGCACAAAAAAGCAGCATTTATGATTTTCCGGCACAAATTCATATTTTTGAGCATCAGGGGTTGGGGAACTCTGAAGAATGGGTAAAAATTGCCGGTGTTTTCACTGCAAAAGGTGAAGAACGTTACATGACCATTGGTAATTTCAGCAGAAACAACAGAGATAAATTTATACGCAAAAAAATCGGACTGAGTAAACGCGAAGCATATTATTATTTTGATGATGTTGCTCTTTACAAACTTGATGACCGGGGCTTTCCAATTATCGAACCATCTCAGGAATCAGACGAAATCGTCATCACCGAAGATTTTTTCACTTATCCTGATGATGAGAATATCAAAAGAGAAATTGAAAATTATTACAGATTCATTCATTTTCCGGGCAGCTCATCCGAGCTTACCTATGAAGCCTTTCAGAAACTGGCCTATCTTGTGGAGTATTTAAATAAAAACACACTTGAAACTATTTTTATTGTCGGATATGCCGGTTATTCTGACTCAGAAAATCCTGAAGAACAACTTGCCATTGCTCAGAGAAGAGCCAGAAGTGTTGCCATTTTTCTGACCGGTAATAAAATTCATAAAAACAGAATGATTCTCAGCTACAATATTTCACTTTGCAACGACTCTTTAAAGCATTCTGCTTTTCATAATCTGTGTAATACAGCGGAGATTCTTTTTCAAAACAACCCCTATGATTTGGAACGGATTAAGTCTGGTATTTACAAATTGATCCAATAAAACCGTCAATAAGGATAAAATTCAGTCAAATTTCAACCCAATGAATGATCAGAATCTTACACTCAGATCACAGTTTTTCAACCACCTTGCACAAACGGCAGCAGACCCGCCTGCACTTGAAATCTCCCATGGTAACGGATGTTATTTGTATGACACAGATGGCCGGGAATACCTCGACTGCATCTCAGGCATTTCCGTTGCTTCTCTCGGGCACAATAACGCAGGTATCAAAAAAGCAGTGACTGATCAAATCAATGCACATTCCCATGTGATGGTTTTCGGCGAATACATTTTGCACCCACAGGTTACACTTGCAGCAAAACTTGCCTCACTCCTGCCCCAGACTTTGTCAAGCGTCTTTTTTACCAACTCAGGAGCCGAAGCCATTGAAGGCGCTATGAAACTTGTGAAGCGATACACCGGAAAATCTAAACTCGTTGCCTGCAAAAATGCGTATCACGGAAGCACACAGGGCGCACTCAGCCTGATGGGAAATGAATTTTTCAAACAGGCATTCAGGCCATTGCTGCCCAATGTTCACTTTATTGAATTTAACAACTGTGATGAACTGCATGTCATAGATCAGGATACAGCCGCTGTGTTTGTTGAGCCTGTACAATCAGAAACAGGATATCTGCCCGGTTCAGCAGAATTTATTGAAGCGCTGCGCATCAGATGTGATCAAACAGGCGCTCTGCTCGTGCTCGACGAGGTGCAATCAGGCATGTGCCGGACCGGAAAAATGTTCGGGTTTGAACATTATAACATTTGTCCCGATGTTCTTGTTCTAGCAAAAGCCCTTGGTGGTGGATATCCGCTCGGAGCATTTATCACCTCTAAGCACATTATGGATACACTTGGTTTTGACCCGCCTCTGGGACACATCACAACATTCGGAGGGCATCCCGTTTCATGTGCTGCATCTCTGGCTGTTTTAAACGAAGTGCTTCAAAATGGCTTCAAAGAAAGGGTCACTGAGAAGGAACAACTTTTCCGCTCTTTACTGTCCAAACATATCAGTCCGGAAAAAATTAGCGGACGGGGACTGATGCTTGCGATACATTTTGAAAATGAAACCAAATGCAAAAAAATCATTTACAACTGTCTTGATCATGGGTTGCTTGCCGACTGGTTTCTGTTTGCTCCGCATGCCATGAGAATTACACCCCCACTGATCATTGAAGATCGGGAGATCGAAAAAGCATGTAAAATCATCACAGATGCTGTCTGTTAACTCTGTTTTTCGTATTTTTGTAATTCAAACCTGAATTATGAGCACATGTAACATCGATTTCTTAAAACGTGCTGTTGAGCTGGCAGATGAAAACATCGGGTCGGGAAAAGGTGGACCATTTGGTGCTGTCATTGTTAAGAATGGTGAAATCATCGCTGAAGGAACAAATCATGTGACTTCTGTCAATGATCCCACGGCACATGCTGAGATTGTCGCAATCAGAGAAGCATGCAGAAAACTGAACACCTTTCAACTTGAAGATTGTGAGATTTATTGCAGCTGTGAACCCTGCCCAATGTGTCTTGGAGCTATATACTGGGCCAGGCCGCTGGCTGTATATTTTGCTGCCGACAAACATGATGCAGCAGAAGCAGGATTTGACGACTCTTTCATCTATAAAGAAATTTTACAGCCATACGAAAAAAGAAAAATTCTGATGCAACATCACCCATTTGAGAAAGCATCCGATGTGTTCAGAAAATGGACTGAAACAGAAAACAAAACAGAATATTAGATTACAGACAAACAAAAACCTTATGTTGCAAAATCAATATGACATTGCAACTTTCTGAAAGACAGAACCACAGGTCTCAGGAAAATTATTTGCTCGCTTTCTTTTCTTTCTTTTCCGCTTTTTTTTCCTTTGCAGTCTTCTGAGGTGCTTTCTTGGTTTCCTTTTTGGTTTCTTTGGATTTTGACATAACAGTTCAAATCTGATTTGAGTGATAAAATTAAACTTTTTTTTAAAAACAACAGTTTTTTATCACTATTGTCCTATAAAATGCTTTCACACTTCAGAATTCTATTGAAAATATTGGCTTATCTGAATTTGTATTTTCTAAAGACTTATTTTTCAAAATTGCCACTAAGGCTCCAAGACACCAAGAAATCACAAAGATTAAGTCATTGAATTCGTGAATCTTAGTGTTTTAGTGGCTTCGTGGCTAAAAATACGTAAATTTTACCCGGACAATAGTGAGTTTTTATATCAAATTCTTCTTTGAAATTAAAAAATTTCATTTGTTTCTTGCACAATGACATGAAAATGAACAGGATTCTGTAAACTTTTCGCCATAAATCTGAACTTCCAATCTTTATTACATCATCAGCTGTAAATCAATATTTTATCATTTTGCCCGCATCGAGCTTGTCTCGAGCCTGTCGTGAGGGATCTTTGATATAATAAAACAACGTGCTCCCATATGGCTTAAGCTGTTTGAATATTGTGAATTGGTATCATGGAGTTGATGCCGTCAAGAATAATATTATCTTTATACAACACCCATGACGGCATTTCTTTGACCTACTTAAAACAACTTTCTCATTCAGCACCGGGTCATCACCGATGAACTGCCGTTTGGGCATCATGAATCCGGCACCTCTTCCGGCACGCAATCCATAGTTGTGAACAGCAGCATAGATCAGGTCGCTATGCACAATAACCCGACCTGATTCAGGAGTATATTGAATTGATCTTCCAAGCTGCCCTGTATCGCCTGAAAGTATCTTCCGGGACACAGATGCCTTTTGCGACAAAAGGGCATTGCCACGCTTACCATACTTCACTTTGGAACGCCGTTTCACATCTGGCCATTTCTCACGTCCCCAGGCTTCATTCTGAAAATTGAGTTTAAAGTGATCCACAGCCATCTTCCCGATGATGATGGGCAGATCACCACTGATGAGTTTTGAAAGCTCCTGAGCGTGTTTTTCGAGCCTGTTTTGAAACTGTTCTGGTGTGAGGATTAACATAGTGATTAGTTAATAGTTAATAGTGATTAGTGATTGGAGGAAAAATATTTTTCATTTTTTTGTTAAAAATTTGCTTTTTGATATATTTTTGTTGTATCTTTGTAATTTAAAAGGCGATTCTGCGGATTCGTCACCGCGAGACCCCACTATGTGGGGTTATTGCTTTTATAGAGCATCCTCAATGAGCCATCTTCAAACAGCCAAACTTCATTTATAATTTGACCATTTCTTACTCTATTGTGAATTATTTTTAAGATAAAAGAATCAGTCGCACCGTTTGAATTATCAATTATAAATTTATCGCTTTGATCTATGGCCCTTTTTACCATATTGCTAATTTTGTTTTTGTGAAATGGTTTTTTGTAAGATTCATATTCATAAAATTTATTTCCTACCATTATATCAGGACATTTCATATCATAAGCACCTTTGAAGATATAGCTATAAAGCTGATTTTTGTAATGAACCTTAGGCAGGTGATAAGCTTTTTCTCCTGTTTGAGAGAAAAGAGATACTATTTTGCTCACATCATTATAGTCTGATGCATTTTTATTTACAAGTGGATGTACATAGTGTACACCACCATTTTCATATTCTTTAACAATAGAAAAACTATCGAAAACAAATTTTTCAACAAAAGACTCAACTATATCAACGTTTTTAGCTTTTCCATAATATGAATGCGTATCAGTAAATATCTCCCCAGTTTTCGCCGGGTTGCCTTCAAGTCCTGGAGATGGCTTCACCACCTTGACAGGGCTGCCTGTTATGGGTGCATCGGTCGTTTTCCAATCGCATTTGCAGTTATACAGGTTGCCGGGCTGGTTTTCATTCCAGAACGGATCATCCATGGGCAGCACGATTCCAACAAATGACAAATGAAGTTCCCTGGGTGTTGCGCTTCTGGTTGCCAGCCATTCAAGGTTGGGATACAAATGTGACTCTGCCTGAAACTGTTCAAACTGCTTGGCGGTTCGGCAGCGTGCAACTGTTGTGTTATACTCTGTAGCCTGCCAGCGTGCAAACTGCTTCAAGATCTTGCCCGAATTCATCGCAAACTTCTCCGGAGCAGCTTTAAATGATTTGAGCAGGGTTTGAGTTGCATAATGTGATTTATAGGCAGCAAAACGGGCTGTATTGAGTTCAAATTTTGCAGCATGTTCAAAATATCTGCTTCCATATTCGGGCTGTCCGAAAACGCTTCTGATGGCTTTATGGTAGTTGTTTTTGTATAGCTCAAAAAGCTCGGGATGTAATGGATCTTTAAATCCGTCTGTGAAATAACTTGCTACTCCTTTCTTTAAAGTACACTAAGCTAACTCTTATAGATTGTATGCATAACAGTTAAATAAAGTTTTTTATGTTATTAGCTAGAATGTCAGGTTATATTAAACAGAAATATGATAACCATAAAAAAAAATACAAAGCTTATCAGTATGTTTAATTTGAAATAACTCAACGATCACGATTTGAACCCGAAGACTGACAATTTTTAAAAAGTTTTATGATATGCTTGGCAATCAGGATAATAAGCAAAAACTTTATTATGTAAAGTGTAACAATTAAAAAAACATAGCCATTAAACATGTTTTTGGAATTTGTGTGACAAAATTACACAAAATGAATCAAAGATTTAATATATGCAATAAACGACCTTAAGACGATCATCGTAGTTTTAGATATCGCAACCTTTAAAATTCGTCACAAATAACATAGACTTTCGTGATTAATCTTCGACCAGAGAACTACTGGAAACTCTTTCCTAAATATTTCAGCACTTTGCATTTAGCGAAGTTTTAAATTTGATTTTTACAAATATTTCAGAAAGAAGGAAAACGCAATGGTACAAATTATGCGTTATTGCATTAAGCAATATAAACCTGCTAATAATTGTACATTATTAATTAATGGAGACCCGGGAAATAAGGATCAATACGTATTGTAAAGTCTTCAGCAAAATCAACAAACTGAATTTTGAAGTCTTCGGCAAATTCAACAAACAGCCATTGGCCACATTTTCCCGTATATCCATTCACAATTTGCACTGCAAGATTCTCATGTCTATAAACCAGTTTTACACGAAAATCAGGATGATGTTCCACAACTTTCACTCTCCCCCACAATTGAATGCCCTTGCACGTGCAATCATCTGCAATTGGGCCATCGGATCGGGTGAATGCAACCAGAGAAATGAATGTGAGTAGAAGAAGTATTATTCGATTCATAATATTGAATTAAAAATCAGATAGTTAACAAAAACCATTCCAATGTATTTACTATTTACACACAATCTAACTTTTCAATTGTTGTGATTCAGAATATTGTTATTGAGAGCGTAAAAATAAATCAATCGGAAGGCAAACAGAGGATGATATCATTTGATATTGCAGATGTAAGCGATGAATGGACTATTAAATTCCTGGAAAACTTGTAACATGTTTGATTTTAAAATCAGGAAAACTTCTGACAAACCTGACTTTAAAATCAGGAAAAGACTCAACAATCTGCCATTTGCCGCACTGATCAGGAAAAGAACGTACAATTTCTACCCGAATATCCTCAAAGCTATCAACAACTTGTATGTCAAAATCAGAAAAGGAATCAACAATTTTTACTTTTCCAAACAATTTAACACCCTTGCAGGTGCAGTCATCTGCAATGGGGCCTCCGGACCTTGTGAATGCTGCCAGAGAAAAGAAGGTCAGCAAAAGAAGTATAATACGTTTCATAAAATTAATGTAAATATCAGAAAATTAACAAAAACCATTCCAATGTATCGTTTGAGCAGTCATATCACAATCGAAAAAACAGAATTCAATTTTGTTTGTGATGTTGCTATTAATGAATTCGTTTAAGCACTGACAGACACATTTATCATTAAGTTGCAAAAAAACTTAAATGGAATGACCGCGGAATATTCTTTGATCTGTCAGCCCCCATTAAGAAACGCGACACTTTTGAAGTGTTACTCGGTTATGACGATGATCTGAAGCTTGTGTTCAAGAGTTATGTAAGGACCATAAAAAAGTCAGTTCCCATTGAAATAGAGTGTATGGTTGAGATGTACAGGCTGAAATGAACTGTTGTGAATTGGTATCATGGAGTTTATGCCGTCAGGAGAAAACTTGATTTGCATAAAACCAATAACGGCATATCTTTGACGTATTGAAAACAACTCAATGTTTCAGCTCAAAGTTGCGGTTGGTGTTGTGAATTGGTATCATGGAGTTTATGCCGTCAGGAGAAAACTTGATTTGCATA
>CAYMAZ010000048.1:0-17326 GCA_964388575.1 uncultured Bacteroidales bacterium
TAGCCGCGCCAGACTTAGGATCTGGTGCCGAAAGGCGTGGGGGTTCGAGTCCCTTCATCCGCACAATAATCTAACATTTTTAGGAAATGAACATTACACAAGAAAAAACAGGTGATTACACAGCATCATTAATCATTGATCTTACTCCCGAAGACTATTTACCAAAAGTTAATGAAAATCTTGAAAAGATCCGCAAAAAAGCAAATATTCCAGGGTTCAGGCCTGGAAAAGCGCCAATGGGCCTTGTTAAAAGACACTATGGCAAAACAACGATTTTAGAAGAAGTGAACCAGATGGCTTTTGAAAACATATACAAACATGTTGAAGACAACAAAATCCGTGTTATCGGAAGACCACTGATCAATATTGAAAAAACACCCAAAATTGAAGATCTTACTGAAGACCAGACATATTCTTTCGTTTTTGATATCGGGATTCTTCCGGAATTTGAAGTCAATGTCAGTAACGATGTTGAAGTTGAATATAAAAAAGTTTCTGTAAATGATGTTGCTGTTGAAAAGGAAATTGAAGCACTGAGAACCCGAAATGCTTCTTTTGATAAATCCAATACTATCACTGAAGAATGTATGGTCACAGGGAATCTTGAAATTTTCGACCCTTCTGTTGAAATGTCAGAAGAAGAGAAGGAAAAATCAAAAATGTTCAGATATTTTCAGATTGAAAAGCTCAAAGATAATCCAAAAATTCATCAGTTATTTCTTGGAGCAAAAACAGGCGATATCATTGATATAAAATTGGCTGATATTGAAAACAGAGCTGCAATAAGCTTCCTTATTCCTGAGAGCGTTGATATAAGTAAAGAAGGCTTGCAAATTACATTTATTCCTGCAGAATCATATACATCACAACCAGCTGAACTGAACGAAGAATTTTTCTCTCAAAACTTTCCAGGGAAGAACATCACAACCGAAGAAGAATTTCGTTCTCATTTGCGTGAGGAACTTGATCGTCATTTTGAGCATCAATGTGATGACATTTTTCTGCACAGTGTCAGAAAAAAACTCATCAGCGAAACAGAACTGCCTTTGCCTGCTGATTTTGTCAAGCGTTTTTTGATAGAAAACAGCAAGGAAGAGGATGAGCAAAAGATCACTGACCTTGAAGAAAAATTTGATGATTATCTTGAAATCATCAAATGGGAATTTATTCAGGATAAGATTTTTGAAAATTTTGAAATTAAAATTGGTGCTGATGATTTCAGAAATTATATCAGAGATTTTTACAGTGTTCATCTCAAACAGGATGTTACTGACGAACAAATTCAGTCAGAATTGAAAAATCTGCTTGAAGACAAAAAACGTATGGAAAGCATTGAGCAAAGTATCCGAAGAACAAAAAGTCTGGAACTTTTTAAAACTCATTTGACGATCAAAGAAACTCAATATGCTTCATTTGAAGAGCTGACAGAAGCTGAGAAAGTTCAACAGGAAAAAGATCTGAAAACAACGAAAAACGATTAAAAAAAGAAGAATTACCAATTTAATACAGAGCATTATGGATCACACACAGGAATTCAGAAAATATGCCGTCAAACATCATGGAATCAGCAGCACAAATGTTGACAGATACATCAGTTCAAACCTTCTTAAACCTTATATTATTGAGGAAAGGCAACTGAATGTAGCTCAAATGGATGTTTTTTCACGTCTGATGATGGACAGGATTATCTTTCTCGGATCTGAGATTTTTGATGAAGTTGCCAATATTATTCAGGCACAGCTTCTTTTTCTTGAAAGTGTTGATTCAGGGAAAGATATTCAGATATACATTAATTCTCCCGGAGGGGAAGTGTATGCAGGTCTGGGGATTTATGATACCATTCAGTACATCTCACCGGATGTTGCAACGATTTGCACTGGTATTGCTGCATCAATGTCGGCTGTATTACTTGCAGCCGGAGCAAAAGGGAAACGGAGTGCTCTTCCACACAGCCGCATCATGATCCATCAACCTATGGGTGGAGCACGTGGGCAGGCTTCTGACATTGAAATTACAGCACGTGAAATTCAGAAGCTTAAAAATGAACTGTATGAAATCATTGCATACCACTCAGGTCAGGATATTAAGAAAGTTGCCAAAGATAGTGACCGGGATCACTGGATGATTGCCGAAGAGGCCAAGTCATATGGCATGATAGACGAAGTCCTGAAAAGAAATATCAAAAAAGAAAAAAAATAATCTCATTTTTAACGCGAATAAATGGCTTTAAAAAAAGATGGCTTTTGCGCTTTCTGCGGTCGTCCAGAGAAAGACGTCAGAATGCTTATTCATGGCAAATTTGCTGCTATTTGTGAAGAATGTTCAATTCAGGCAAAACAAATTGCAGATGAGGAATATAAAAATTTAAATGCAAAAAGCATTACAAAGCTTCAGCTAAAAAAGCCAAGAGAAATCAAAGACTTTCTTGATCTGTATGTGATCGGACAGGATGAAGCAAAAATCACACTCTCGGTTGCAGTATACAACCATTACAAGAGAATTCTAAATCTCGGAAAAGACAAAGATGAAGAGGTTGAACTTGAAAAATCCAACATTATTCTGGTTGGAGAAACAGGAACCGGAAAAACATTACTTGCCCGAACAATTGCGAAAATGCTTGATGTCCCGTTCTCTATTGCTGACGCAACAGTTTTTACTGAAGCAGGATACGTGGGTGAAGACGTTGAAAACATACTGACCAGATTACTTCAGGTTGCCGATTATGATGTTCCTTCCGCTGAACGGGGAATTGTGTTTATTGATGAAATTGACAAAATTGCACGCAAGGCTGATAATCCCAGCATCACACGTGATGTATCAGGAGAAGGTGTTCAGCAGGCCATGCTTAAAATGCTTGAAGGAACTGTTGTGAATGTCCCTCCTCAGGGTGGCCGGAAACATCCTGAACAAAAAATGATTCAGGTTAACACACAGAATATTCTGTTTATTTGCGGTGGTGCATTTGACGGAATTGAGCAGAAAATTGCCTCACGTCTCAAAACGAATGTCATCGGATTTAAATCAGATCACAAACTTTTCGACCGAAACAATTTACTCAAATACATTGCACCCCAGGATATCAAAAGTTACGGACTGATTCCTGAACTGGTCGGTCGTCTGCCTGTTGTAACACATCTGAATCAACTTGATAAAGAAACACTCAGCAGAATTCTTGTTGAGCCGAAAAACTCACTGATCAGACAATATCAGAAATTGTTTGAGCTGGATGGAATTGAACTAAATTTTGACAAAAAAGCCCTGGACTTTATTGTCCAGAAAGCCATTGAGTTTAAAGTTGGTGCCCGCGGACTCAGATCAATTCTCGAGGCCGTTATGATGGATGCAATGTTCGAATTCCCATCTGAAAATTCAAAGCAAAAACTTAAAATTTCTGAATCATACGTCAAAAAACAACTGGCAAGAAAAACTGAACTGGATTTATCACAGCTGAAATAGTACCTCGTGTCTTTCGACTTCCCTCTTGCAATCTTCTCTAAATTACGTACAACATCAGACCTTTCAGATATTTTCCTTCAGGATGTGTAATTGCATGCCCGTGACATGGTGCATGTGTCAGTTCCTGTATGATTTTTACATGGCGACCGGAAATAATTGCTGCTGACATCACAGTTGAATCAAACAACCTCTTATCAACAACCTGAGAACAGCTGAACGTAAAAATAATTCCACCGGGCTTTATTGCTGAAAGAGCCAGTGCATTGAGCCTCTGATAACCCTTCACTGCTCTGTGTCTTGCATCAGCATGTTTTGCATACGCAGGAGGATCAAGTATGATAACATCATAATCCGTATCCATTCTTTCAAAATAAGTAAATGCATCCTCAACAAAACACTTATGAATCTGTGTATCATAACCATTCAGCAGAATATTTTTTTGTGCAATTTCAATGGCCCCAGCTGAAGCATCAACTGAATGAACAAGTGAGGCACCACCCCTGAGTGCAGCAACTGAAAATCCACCTGAGTAGCTGAACATGTTCAATACTTTCCTGTTCGCTGAATACTGCGAAACAATATGTCTGTTTTCTCTTTGGTCAAGAAAGAACCCTGTTTTTTGACCTGACTGTACATCAACATAAAACCTGCAGCCAAATTCTGTAATAATCAGCTGTTCAGGAAGTTTCCCCCATAATAATCCAGATTCTCCCGCTTCTTCGTCATTCACATCCAATGAATCCTTGAATTTATAATAAACGGCATGCAGATGTTCACCAAGCAGTTCAACCAATAATTCGGCAATGACCTCGGTAATTCTATGAAAACCGATGCTATGAGCCTGAATCACCGCAACACCGTTATAGAAATCAATAATCAATCCAGAGAGGTGGTCAGCTTCACCGTAAACAAGTCTCCATGCATTCCCTGCACCTGTTTCACCAAATCCAAATCCTAAAGAAGTACGGTATAAAAGAGCTTTCTCAAGTTGTATTCTAAAAAAAGACTTGTCGATGGTTATCTTTTCAAAAGTAAGCATACGGACACAAATGCTTCCATTGTGAAAATGACCTGCCCCAAAATACTCACCCTTTGCTCCAATCACATCAACCACATCCCCTTCTTCAGGAACTCCGATTATTTCCTTCACTGCACCTGAGAACACCCATGGATGCCTACGTTGCAATGAATCATATTTTCCCTTTTTTAAAATTATTTGTGTAGTATTCATATGTAGAGTATTTCTTTTAAATAATTTCGTTCTATAAAAAACCGATATGGAAGCAATGCATCTTCCTCAGCATAATCGACTCCGATTCTCTTTCCTATGAAAATATTTTCTTCAGGGATTTTCAAACTGGTATTCAAAATAAAAATATCATCTCCTGATAAATCTGCTCCATTATGTTGTTTTGAAATTCCAAGTATTTTTGAAACTCTGCCAGGTCCTTCCCCACTCCTTCTGTCATCTTCAAAACTCTTACTATTCCATCCCCTTCTGGGAAATACAGACCTCACAAGAACCGCCTCCGGAATATCTTTACGATTTGTGACGATATTAAAAAGATAATGTATTCCATAACACAAATAAATATAAGCGACACCACCTTTAGCGTACATAACTTCTGTCCTGGCAGTTCTTTTGTTTTGATAGGCATGACTGGCTTTATCAGTAACGCCGGCATAAGCTTCAGTTTCTGTTATAATTCCTGAAACCAGCTTCCCATTTTTACTGACAACAAGTTCTTTTCCAAGCAGTTGTGTTGCAATACGACACACATCATTTTGTAAATAAAATACTCCGGGAAGTTTGTTTTCCATCGTTTGCAAAATAACAAAAAAGGCTGCATTTTGCAGCCTTTTTTATTTATAATAATTGTCTTTCAGATTGATTAATTTGATCGTAATATGGTCAGTGTGCCACTGTGTTCCATATCGAGATATCTGAAAATATAGAAGTAAGTTCCGTCAGGAAGATTTCCTCCATTCCAGGTATTGTCATAATTTTGCTGTTCAAACACTTTCTTGCCCCATCGGTTAAATACAGTAAGCAGATTATTAGGATATTTATCTCCGTTTGTGATGACAAACAAATCGTTCATCCCGTCATTATTTGGAGTAATTACGTTCGGAAACTCAAGAATATCATCAATGATCTGAACAATTTTGGTAATTGTATCCGAGCAACCATCACTATTTGTAAGTATAAATGTTACTGTGTATGTCCCTTCCTGTGAAGGATAAGTGTGAACAAGTGGTGGAAACGCGTTTGAAGTTGAGCCATCGCCAAAATCCCAGTAAACAGAAGTTGCATACGTATAATCTGCATCGAAAGTAATATTCGGATCATAAACTTTTCCGAGAGGAGGTGTATAGGTAAAATCAGCAATCGGTTGACCAAATACTTTAACATTGTTTGGCATGACAAGGGTATCATCACAACCATCACTTGTGACAACAATTAATCCTACTGAATAATTTCCGGGAGTATCATATGTATGGGTGGGGTTCGGATCAGATGATGTATAGCCATCGCCAAAGGTCCAGTAGAAATCAGCTCCGGTTAGACCTGTGAGTTCTGTAAAATTGACAGTAACTGGCATACACCCCTGCGCAGGACTTGGATTCGTCGTATAAAGAGCTGTGGGGGCGAGACTCACAAAAATACTGTCGTAATACGTTATACTGGAGCACCCATCTTGTTGCACTTCAAGACTCACATACTGCCATCCAGGAGTAGACCATGAAACCTGATAGGGTCCTGGGCCACTGCCAGAAATTACATTTCCGCCACTGAAGTACCAGTTATATGAGGCTGATGGATCAGCATCACCGGTATAATTAATATTTGCAAATAAGTCAGAACAAATGGGAGTTTCAACATCAAATGTAGCAGTCGGCACAGGATTAACCTGAACCCAGACTGTATCTGATGCAGAACCAGTATTATGAGCAGTATCCGTCACTGTAATAACAAACATTGTATCAGTAGTGGGATAAACCGGTGGCGGATTTAAAGTTGTGGGGCCGTGAGACCATTGATAAGCGACACCATCTGAAGGACAGGTTATTTCCACGACATCAACACCCCAGTGGTCAAAGGTCTGTCCTGAATAAGAATGCTGTTTAAACTGGAACATGGTTGCAGGACCCTGAGCTGCAGGTGGTATTTGAAAAGTATATTGTGCCCATGAAGTAAATGGAGTCGTCTGGTTTGCTCCAACATTAGTGAAACCAACTGTGTTTGGATAAGAAGGAGTGATCACCCCATCAGGACGGAAATAGGCAATATCAGTCCATGTGGTTCCTGAATTTGTTGAATATTGCAATGAAACACCTTCCCCGACAAGGTCAGCACCTTCACACGGTGATGCTTGAGATTGAATACTAAACTTCATCCAAAAGGTAATTTCACAGGCTCCGGTTACATTAAACGGAATTGTTGTCAATGTTCTCGGAATGGGAGTTAAATGTCCCATCCACAAATAAATTCCATCTGGTCCGGGACCGCAGGGATTGGAAAAATCAACTCCTGTTGTTGCAACCCAACCCACACCGGGCGTTCCATTATTGAAATCATTGGACATCAGATATCCGCATCCACCTGTTGCAGTCAGGTTGACGGGTTCCCCTGCACAAATCTGTAAGGGATATCCGCTTGCAATAACAGCACATTGAGCATTAACTGTCTGTGTGACAGCAAAAGTTGCTAATAAAATAAATAAAATTCTGATATTTTTCATATTGTCTTTTTTTCAAGTTATTTAACGGTGAAATTTCTGAACTCAAAATGAGTCAATTCCCATTCACCTGGCATTCTTTTTAGAGAAGCAGAATAAATATTTAAATTTGAATAACCATTATGCAAACAATTACTTTCTACAACACTGTTTGCGGGGATTGAGATACTTCTGTTAAATTCTTCACTGTTGTCAGCACAGTTTATACATTCATTGTTGTACCATAATTTCATGTCCCATTCAACATTTTTTTTCTGATTTGTTGTGTTAACAACCCTGATCTGAACATACTCACCAATAAATCCAGATTCTGTTGAATTACAATCTGAAAATCTGTAAAATTGTTGAACTCCATCGAATTCATTAATCATCACCCAATCAGAAGAATGAATAATCTGTGAATTCCGTTCAGTTGTCTGAGCCCACAACATTGAGCATAGCATAATGAAGAAACTAAAAAATGTGATTCTTTTCATTGTAAATTTTATTTGTTACTTTTCTTTGAATTCAATTTAAGTAAAATGTCTAAAGCGGTTGAAAAAAAATGATACAAAAATTACCAACTGCAAATATAGACATATTTTTTTAAGCAGCTGACAAAACAGGCGTATGTTTATTGTTTTTGCTTTATTTTAAGTCCGCTTTCTTCCTGTAATAAACCGGTTTTGAAGAAAAGAATCTTTCAGGATATTTAATGAAGTGACCAAATCATCGTGATCCTGAAAAATACCCATCACATCTTCAGTGAGCATACTGTTTAATTCAAAGATAAACATCCCTCCCGGCTGTAAATACCTGAAAACGAAATCTTTCAGACAATGATAATAGCGAAGTGGGTGCAAGCTTTCAGCATACAACGCAAGATGTGGCTCATAATCCTTCACTCTCGAATGCATGGTTGCTGATTCAGCACACAGAACATAGGGCGGATTGCTGACAATCAGATCGGGATTTTGTGCAACAGGCAAATGCTCGTCAGTAAGCATATCATGCAGGAAAAAATCAACTGATAAATTGTTGAGATTGGCATTATAACGGGCTACCTGAAGGGCGGAATTTGAAACATCAGTGGCACAAACATAAGCCTCGGGAAATATTTTTTTTAGTGCCAAAGCAATACAGCCCGATCCTGTTCCCAGATCTATGATGTTTAAGGGCTTAGCGTTTGATGCATAAAAATTTTTCACATACTGAACCAGATCTTCCGTTTCCGGACGCGGAATCAGTACAGCCGGATTTGTCCAGAGTTTCATATCAAGAAAATCAGCTTCTCCTGTAACATATTCGAGCGGCATATTTTCTTTCAGTTTTGAAACTGAATCCACAAGACATTCCACATGCATTTCATGAATTTTGTCATTTTTTCGGAGCATCAGCTCTAGTTTCGAAACTCCGCAAAATTTCCTGATCAGTTCAGGAGCAATAATTTTCAGTTCATTATCTGAATAGATATTTTTCAGCTCTGTTGCAGAATAAGAAATAAATTCTTTAAATGTCATATATGAGTCACTGTAATCTGCAAAATTAAAGTAAATCTGCAATTCGGTATAATCATAATTTGAGGTGCTGATTAATAAATACCAGCTAACACAGTTCAGCCAAGTCTTGAGAATTTACATAAGAGTATGCGTTTGATTCACGTTACAGTGAAGAAGAGTAGACAACAGTTTTGGGGTTACTTTCTCAAACAAAAAGGTATTGCAATTTCGTATCACTAAGTCGCACGAAGTCATTTTCACAAAGTATCTCAACGCACTTTTCCACAGACAAAAGCTGTGTTGTTCGAACCAAATACAACACCTTGTATTTGGCATTTATTCTCATGGAAAAAATCTGAAAAGCAAGCTTTAGGGATTTTTTCATGAGAATACATCACGGCTTTTGTCTCAGGAAATTGCAACGTTATTTCGTACGTTGTGTGACGTTGTGAATTACCTGGTTTATACTTTGTGATACCCAAAAAAATTGAACCATATTTTATATTCAATCAGCATCTCAAAAAAGAATTAGCCTGCAATTTTTTCACAAACACATGCTCGAAGAATTTTGTAATTTTGCGGTCATGAGTGAACATGAAGTTTACATGCAGCGCTGTCTCAGACTGGCTGAATCGGGGCGGCAGAATACGGCACCAAATCCGATGGTCGGCGCTGTGATTGTTCATGAAGGCAACATCATCGGCGAAGGGTTTCACAAAGAATACGGACAGCCTCATGCCGAGGTCGAAGCCATACAAAGTGTCAGAGATAAATCACTACTCAGAAATGCAACAATGTATGTTTCACTTGAACCGTGCTGCCATTTTGGGAAAACACCACCCTGCACATCGCTGATCATCGAACACGGCATCCCGCATGTTGTTGTTGCAACGACAGACCCCAATCCGAAAGTTGCTGGCAATGGTATACGGACGCTTCGTGAAGCAGGTATTCATGTCACAGAGAATATTCTGAAGGAAGAAGCAGACAAACTGAACATCAGGTTCCGCACTTTCCATATTTATAAAAGGCCATACGTCATTCTCAAATGGGCACAATCGGCTGATGGATTTATTGATAAAATTCCAAGAAACTCATCTCCTGAAATCAACTGGATCAGCAACGAATCATCAAAACAACTGGTTCACAAGTGGAGAGCAGAAGAAGCAGCCATCCTGATCGGCAGCCAGACGGCAATGAATGACAACCCGTCGCTGACAACACGCCTGTGGCCCGGAAAAAACCCTTTACGACTCATCGTTGATCCGATGTTTGAAACACCTCTTCATTTCAATATTTTCAATACTGAAGTAAAAACAATCTGCTTTCACAGCAGCGAAGCAGAAAAGCCTCAAAAATTCCCGTCACATATTAAGTGTATCCCACTCAACATAAAACAATCTGTCTCCATGCAAATTCTGACACATTTGTACAGTATAGAAATCAACTCTCTGATAGTTGAAGGTGGCAGATTAACTCTGAACAGCTTTATTGAAACAGGTCTTTGGGATGAAGCCAGAGTCATCACCGGAAATATCGTCTTCGAAAACGGAATACAAGCGCCAGAGCTCAAACATCTCCCGCAAAGAACAGAGGCAATTGAAAACGACATCATTCACTACTACATCAACAAAAACAAATGACATTTTTGCTTATAGCCCTCTTTTTTTCCATTTGTATCATGGTGACTTTCAAATTGTTTCCACGATTCGGAATCAACATCACACAGGCCATCACAACCAATTATCTGATTTGTTCGGTATTGGGTTTTTTGACGTTGAAACAAACACCCTCAACATCATTTTACATTGATAATGAATGGTTTTACGTGGCCCTTGCCAGTGGCATCTTCCTGATACTTGTCTTTAATGTTTTTGCTCTGTCAACTGAAAAAGCCGGGGTGGCCATTACTGCAGTATCAAGTAAAATGTCTGTGGTCATTCCGGTGTTGATGGGAGCGCTTATTTTTGGAGAACGACTGCCGGCGCTTAAAATAATTGGTGTTGTTCTGGTGATCATTTCCTTTTATCTTATTTTTAGAAAAGGTAACGGATACAAGATCAAAGCAGGACTCATTTTACTACCGCTGCTGCTGTTTCTTGGGAACGGAACAAACGATACGATTTTAAAATATGCTCAGTACAACCACATCACAAGTGATCAGGGTTATGTAAAATACCTGACTGTTGCATTCGGAGTATCTTTTACACTTGGAATTTTGATACTGACCATCCGTACATTTATAAAGAAGGATAGGATTTTAATAAAAAACCTACTTGCCGGAATCTGGCTTGGAACATGCAACTGGTTTTCAACACTGTTTTTTCTCAAGGGACTGGGAGCCATGGATGTTTCCGTATTCATTCCCGTTTTCAATGCCGGACTTGTTTCTTTAACCGCCCTGATCGGGCTTCTCATCTTCAGGGAACGTTTAAACAAGGTAAATATCCTTGGCATCGGCATTTCAATTGTTGCAATTACCATCATCGCTTATGCAAACGGATAATACAGATTTTTCATACAGAACGATCAGGGAACCGTCGGAGAGTGTATTCAGGGACAGAAACAGCCGTTTTCTTGGATTTGCATTCCCCGTGAACAGTGAAGATGAAGTAGTAGCTTGCCTGCAGCAGTTAAAAAAACAGTATCATGATGCACGGCATTACTGTTATGCTTATGTTCTTAGCAGGGATAAATCAAAGTGGCGTGCAAATGATGACGGTGAACCTTCAGGTTCGGCAGGGCTTCCAATCTACAATCAGATACTTTCTTCAGGACTGACCAATATCCTGGTTGTAGTGGTCAGGTATTTCGGCGGAACAAAACTTGGGGTGCCGGGACTGATCAATGCATATAAAACGGCCACACGCCTGGCAATTGAAAATGCAGATGTAATGACGGTTGTTCCCACACGGAAACTTGAGGTTTTATTCAGCTATAAATCGATGAATACGGTGATGAGTTACTGCAAACATCTCGCTCTTGCCATCGAATTGAAAGATTTTTCTGAACAATGCAGAATTATTGTGCAGGTGCCTGTTAATCTTGAGCAAAATGTCATTGAGTTTATAGCTAAATCTGAATTGAAATACAGATGGATGATATAAAATTCATCAATTAAACAACCATTGATTCATTCTGCTCTAAAATAAAAAATTAGGATTTCACATACAATATGGCACAAATTCAGCTATATTTGGCATTGAAAGGGGTGATTTTATATCAAAATTTGAAAACTATTACAATTGAATCACATAGATTCGTGAAGTAATGGAGTACTGTCAAATTGTCACTTTTAATGATTTTGTAACATTCTTAATTACAGCTCCTTAGATCGCTTATTTAAATTTATTAAAAACAGGAACGGTCTTTGACAAATCAAAGCGATTTTAAAATTTTGAACCATTCATTATGATGACTGAATTTGATATCAAATATACTGAAAAAAAACAGCTTGAACACTGGTTCTACCTGATGGTACTCGGAAGGATACTGGATGACAAAGCTCCAAATTATCTGAAACAGGCGCTTGGCTGGTCGTATCATGCACCCTATGCAGGACACGACGGCATTCAGCTTGCCATCGGACAGGTTTTTAACAAAGAAACCGATCACCTGTTTCCCTATTACCGTGACATGCTGACAACCATCAGTGCCGGACTAACTGCTGAAGAAATTATACTGAACGGCATCAGTAAAGACACTGATGTTGCAGGAGGCGGACGGCACATGTCAAACCATTTTGCAAAGCCCGCCTGGAATATTCACAATGTTTCTTCAGCAACCGGAAATCACGTGCTGCATGCGGCCGGTGTTGCAAGAGCAATGAAATACTACAGGGCAGAGGGTGTTGCCATCAGCTCACAGGGAGAGTCTTCCGTGTCGGAAGGATACGTCTATGAGGCCATCAACGGGGCTTCACGTGAAAAACTCCCGGTCATTTTTGTCTTCCAGGACAATGGTTTCGGCATTTCAGTTCCCAAACATGAGCAAACAGCCAACCGAAAAGTGGCCAATAATTTCAGTGGTTTTAAAAACCTCAGGATTATACACTGTAATGGCAAAGATGTGTTTGATTCGATGAAAGCCATGACTGAGGCTAAAAAGCACGTGCTTGAACAGGGCGAACCCGTGATTGTTCAGGCCAATTGCATCAGGATCGGTTCGCACTCAAACAGCGACAGGCATGAGTTATACAGAAATGATTATGAGCTAAATTATGTCAGGGAATATGATCCGCTTGCAAAATTCAGACGAATGCTGCTCAGGTATGAACGCTTTACGGAAGAAGAGCTTATTGCCATCGAAGATAAGGCCAAAGCCGAGGTAAAGGAAGCCCACAAAAAAGCCATTGCAGCGCCTTCCCCTTCACCTGAGTCAATTCATGATTTCCTTATTCCGCCTGCTTATCAACCTGAAAAATATTCAGATGGCGTTCACAATGAAACAACCGGGGAAAAGAAAAAACTCATTGAAGCCATCAACGAAACACTCAAGTTTGAATTCAGGCGCAACGAACACACATTTCTCTGGGGACAGGATGTTGCCAATAAAGACAAGGGCGGCATATTTAATGTGACCAAAGGCATGCAGAAGGAATTCGGGAAACAGCGCATTTTCAACGCTCCCATTGCCGAAGATTTTATTGTGGGAACTGCCAACGGAATGAGCCGTTTCAGAAAAGACATCAGGGTCGTAATTGAAGGAGCCGAATTTGCTGATTATTTCTGGCCTGCAATGGAGCAATATGTTGAACTGACTCACGAATACTGGAGAACAAAAGGACAGTTTTCACCTAATGTCATTATACGTCTGGCTTCAGGCGGGTATATCGGAGGCGGACTGTATCATTCACAGTCAACTGAGGGTGTGCTTGCATCTTTTCCTGGGATACGCGTTGTCTATCCTTCGTTTGCAGATGATGCAGCCGGACTGCTGAGAACTGCCATAAGATCTGAAGGGCCGACTCTTTTCCTTGAGCCAAAAGCGCTGTACAATGCTCCACAGGCAGCGACTTTTGTTCCTGATGATTTTGAAGTACCTTTTGGAAAATTACGTGTGAGGCGTGAAGGGAATGATTTGACAATCATTACTTACGGGAACACAATACACATGGCACTTCAGGCAGCAGATAAGATCAGTGCTGATCATGGAAAACAGGTTGAAGTGCTTGACCTCAGATCAATCAATCCGCTTGATGAAGATGGAATTCTTGCCTCTGTCAGAAAGACCGGCCGTACGCTGATTGTTCATGAGGATAAAATATTTCAGGGATTCGGCGGAGAATTGTCAGCCATCATCACTGAGAAAGCCTTCGAATTTCTTGATGCACCGGTGAGAAGGATCGGATCTGAGAACACACCTGTTGGATTCAGTCCGGTACTTGAAAAGGCGATTTTGCCTGATGTGGTAAAGATCATGAAGGCAGCTATTGAGGTATTGAGTTATTGAGAAAACATTAATTATTGTAAATTTCAAATTGTAAATTGTAAATTTTAAATTGGGGTTTTTGGGTTATGAAAACGGCGCTTGTATATAGTTTTAATTCGCAGCACACATCGAAGGTAGCTGCAATTATGAAAGAATTTCTGAAAGGCAAGGTAAACGAAGTCAATATTGAAGATGCGGGTTTTGATGAATTGCTGAAATATGATCTGCTCATCATGGGTGTTTCCACATGGTTTGACGGGGAATTGCCTAATTACTGGGATGAATATTTGCCCGGACTGGAAGAACAGGATTATTCCGGGAAACAGATTGCGATCTTCGGTCTTGGAAATCAAAAGGAATATCCTGAAAATTATCAGGATGCCATTGGGATACTTGCTGATTTTTTCGGCAACAGGGGTGCTGAGATCATTGGTTTTACCAAAACAGACGGTTATAAATTTGAAAGTTCAGCAGCTGTGAAAGACGGAAAATTTTGCGGACTGGCCATTGACAGCAGCTATCCATCAAAGCAGATAAAAGAGATGGCTGAGAAGTGGGTAAATGCTCTCGAGGTTAGTAATAAAGAACGAAAATAGATTTGAATACCGGGAACGCTAGCAGGAAATGAAACTCATTTTATTTTTGTTTCAAAATGAATAATAAATACAATTTAACATATAATGATTACGTGATTTGGTGCAAATCACGGTTTTTGATCAGTGCCCGATATGTTTCATTATTCATTTGTGTAAAATATTGAGTAAATCAAAAAAATTACATTCAATTATTGAAAAAAAAATTTGTCATATTCAAAAAAATTGTATTTTTGCACCCTCAAACAAGGGAGCATAGCTCAGCTGGTTCAGAGCACCTGCCTTACAAGCAGGGGGTCACAGGTTCGAATCCTGTTGCTCCCACCCTAAAAATCAGAAGGTTACAGTTAAAAAAGATTGTAACCTTTTTTCGTAGGTACATACAGAGGTACATACATATTTATTTTCAAAAATAAATTTAGAAAAATTGCTGAAAAGGCTGATTTTATTATATGTTTCATAAACATTTATCAAGCAACAAAAGTCATAAATCTGTCCAAACGCTGTCAAAGTGGTTGAAAAGTTGAAATATGCCATTTTCATACAAAAAGAAAACCCATCACCGGATGAAAGAAGGGATTTGATGATGGGTGTAAAAGCGGTGTAAAAACGCTGTAGAAGCTCTGTATTGCGCCCGGAAGACACAGCAGAATTATTTGATTTTTCCTGCCAGATCTGCGCCTGCTTTGAATCGTTTGGGGTTTTTGGGACACAGACAGGAAGCTTTATCAGGGGGATTGTTTTTTATATAGCTTTCTATGGTAGCAGATGCCCAGGGCATTCTTGGAACGTTGAATATCTCCCTCCTCTTTGTTTTGGATTTGATCTCAATCATAAAGTTTGGGGGAGGATCAGAAACGGATTTGTTGCTGATGATATGAGCGGGTGACAGATATATGACCTTGCCTGCATCAGGACAATTGAAAACAAGTAACTCAATGAGAATATTATCATATGAAAATACAATGTTATAGTCCTGATTGGGGACCAGACTATCAGCAAAAAAGGTATTCTGACTATTGACAGAAGCTTTAAAAAGAAATTCACCATCAGGGGTGTATACTTCACACAGAAATTTATCGTAGTAAAAAGTCTGCCCTGCTGGATCAGGAGCATCAGGATCAGAAGTATCATAAATGATACCCTGTTCCCAGAGTTCTTTGAAAGTTGAGAACAGTTCATCAATGGAGCCACAAAAACCGCACTGATTCCCTGTCAGGATGAAAGAGGAAGGATGAGAAAGAGATGTCATGAACAATTGCTTAAACAAAGGATATGTTTTGCCATCAGAACCGTTTTCAATGTATATTCTGTTAAACCTAGTAACCTGTTCCCCTTCAGGAGTGAAAACTGTATATAACATGACAACGCCACCAGTGACAGCATCACGTCCCATATTGTAATTAAATACTGTTTCATTCAGGTTCCAGTCAAAAGGCTCTTTGTAAACAGATATATTACCAATTAGGACAAGAAACCATCCTTTAAAAGTGTATTTGCTTATCAATTCATAATTACAAAGTTCAGGTTCAATGGCCATGTTTAAAAACCAATCAGAACCTGAAAACTCCCATGTGAATGAGAGGGCATTCACAGGCAAATAATTTTCCTGAACAAGTGTATTGAATTCATCAACCATTGAAGAAATACCAAAGTTTGACGGAGTTGTGAGCGCATTGTTCGGATTGAATGAGGTGATGTCCTGAATAAAGTCATAATATGTCATCCAGAAAATCCCTTTATGCCACCAATTTAGGAAGTAGTTTTCAGAGAAGTTGTCAGATATCAGACTAAAAAAACTGCCCTGAGGTTGTGAAACTATCAGGTGTCTTGTGTCAAACTCCTGAACTTCAGGGTTGGAGATATATTTACCGAGCAAAGAAGTAACAGGATAAGGGAACGGTTGTTCAACGTATGGACTTGAAACAGGTATGTATGAAAAAAGAACCTGATCAATGAAAGGATTGTATCTGGGAGTTGAAATTGATGGAGCAGGGAATTTGGGGTTACCGAGCCTGAAAGCATCAAGAGAGATGCACCCATCAGGGCTGACAGCCTGCATATTGTCTTTGATTGCCTTTGCCCATGGAGTAGATTCAGGACAAATATCTTCATTGAAAAACCTGATGAAAGTCTGATTGATGGGTTTGAGGAAATTCAACAGTGCCAACATCCGAGTTCTTTGAGTACGTTGTGCAGGGGTGTTAGGATCACTGATATCGGGCTGATATGAGCGGGCAGTGAACAGATCCCGCCACTTTGCAAAGACAACATTTCCGAGCTTTCCGGAAGCATTGCCGAGAAATCCATTTTTAAGTCGTGCCATATTTTTACATTTTAAGGTTAACAAGTGATTTAAAAAAAAGAAGCTGCCGGAATGAACAGACAGCTTCCCAAGAGACGAACAAACAGCAAAGAGCCCGGTATTATGCAATGACGGTAACAGAACCAACGAAAGAACTGTTCGCCACGGCATTTGTTTCATCCTTGAAGAATGAAAGGTAGACATGCACAGTGTCGCCGATCCATGATGCAGGGACAGTGATTTCAAGTAATTCATCAGCCCTTGTTTTTGAGATGGTGTCTGTTTTGACGGCCTTTTTGTCATAGTTGATGATCAGAGCCAGGG
>CAYMAZ010000049.1:0-17093 GCA_964388575.1 uncultured Bacteroidales bacterium
CATTGAACACAAAACACTGATCATGGAGTATTTCCATGACAAACAACCATGGCCAGATTAATCAGAAATGAATAACAAATAACACTAAACATAAAATGAATAAGTGTAATCCACAGACCACAGGCCATAGACCAAACCAATCTCCATGACCATCAACCAAGACCACATTTTCGGGAATGAAGATATAAAATCCTAAATCCTAAACTCTAAATCCAAAATAAAATCAAATCTCAAAATTCAAAACATTCCAATAAATTTAAAATTTACAATTTGAAATTTCCAATAAAAAACCCCAGACCCCAGAGCAATCTCCTGCTACCTGATCAACATAACAACCCCATCCCTGTTCACCGTTGTCCCATCTTTGAGAGTTGCACTCAGCAGATACACATACACCCCCTGAGGTGCAAGGCGGCCGTTATATGTGCCATCCCAGCAGCGATACGGATCTTTGGTTTCAAACACAACCTCACTGCGGCGGTTAAAGATCACAAGCGACAACTGCTCAATCCCCTCACCAATCACACACAACTCATCATTCAGTCCATCGCGGTTTGGAGTAAAACTGTTGGGAACCCAGATATTACATTCTACAACCTCAACGGTAACCGTATCATAGCTCTCCTGCACAAATTCGTCTATCACATATAAATAATAGGTTGTGGTTTCTGTTGGCGAAGCAAGGGGGCGAGCGGCTGACGGATTACTTAAACCCGTTGCCGGTGACCAGCGATATTGCCTTCGGCTGTCATCTTCTGTGCCAAGCTGCACACTCTCGCCTGCACATATCTTTTGATTGCCACCCGCATTGCATTTGTAATTATGGCCGGTGCAGTCGTATAAGGCTACATTGTCAAGGTATAAACCTATACCTACAATATTATTTTGCGGAATAAATTCAAGGAGCACATTTGTTAACGAATCAGGATAAAAATTGCCAATTGTCAAGTATTGATAGCTACTATCAGCAACAAAACTGCCTGACACCAAATACCATGTATTGCTGGTATCTGGAAAATCTGTTCGCATATTTTCTATATGGGGAGTAACATTAATATAAAACCAATCATCTTGAACAAGAGGACTTGTAGAGAAATATGCTCCAACAGTATTTGATGTAATATAATAATATATATCAGGAACTGATAACCAGAAGCTCAAACAATATTTTCTACCAATGCGCAAACTATCAATTAATTGTACATAAGGATATTGCCTGGTGTTTAAGTCATAGGAAGGTGGATGAGGCACACGTGAATAGGACTGAAATAACGTATAAGCATCTCCATCCTTTGCTTCCTGATAATAATAACCATTTAATGTTAGATATGAACCGTTCCAGCTATGCACAGGCACTCCCTGATAAGGAATTGGCCATTCATCGTCTGTGCAGAAATTCATGGCACTGGTAAAATAGTGAGGGCCACTTAGATCAGGCCAATAGATGAGGTTTGCGTAAGTCCATTCTGTTGGCTTTGCCAATGAACAGCAAGGAAAACCATAACAAGGTGGGTTAAACGTTAAAATGTAATAATCCTCAAAACTTGGATTAGGCACCAGATTTTGGCTCTTTAAAGCATATGAAAAAACAACTACAATTAATACTAATAAGGCCTTATTCATTTTTTTTAAAATAAACCAAAGGAGCCTAAGCTCCTTTGGTAGTTATATTAATTTAGCGTATTATACATATTTTTTCAGAAAAAGATACATTGTTCTTTGTTGTAACTTTAAACAAATAGCATCCACCTTGCAATTTGCTCACATCGGTTTTGTTCAGGTCATTTATTGTAGTTGTGTATGATACAATTATTCTTCCTGAAACATCAGAAATCTCTATAGTGGCTTCAATACCATTGGTGAAATTCAGAATTTCAAAATAAAGAATATCATTCACAGGATTTGGAAACACCTTAAGCATTGATTTGGGTTCTGAAGCCTGTGCAAGCCTTATTTCAAAATTCGGATCAAACTCACAATCATTTGAATACACCATATTTGGGTCAACTAGAGAAAGGAGAGAGCGGGCAATATACACTCCCTGTCCGTGAGTGAATGGACATAAAACTGCGATGGCTTCTAATTGCAAAATTTCATCCTCTTTCAATTCTCCGGTTTCGAGGTTTTCAATCTGAATGGCTCTTGCCTGTTTTTCTGTTTCTTCCATTTGTGTTATGGTTTGAATGGAAAGATTGAGCAAACGAGCCTGTTCAAATTCTTTCTGTTCGGCAAGTTGATGCACTTCGAAAGAAATTCCTTTTGGCTCTGAGTTCATCTGCAACAAAAATTGCTGAATATCGTCATCCTCCATAGCAAGAGAATCATCAGGCAAAGTTCTGATCAGCTCAACTTTTGACCACTCCTTGCTTTCAAACTCATTTTCAGGAAAATATACCAATTCGTCTATGAGTAGTTTGGCTTCATCAAGATTCACGCTTTCCTTTGGATCAGGAGGCAAAGCCTGACATGCAGTAGCCGCAGGTGTGGTGGGTGATGTGTGAATGATATTAATTGCCGTTGCACCTTGATCTGCATTATTAGGATTAAAAGGTATCCCTGTCAAAGATCCTGGCTTCACATAAAATGGGCTGGCTGCTCCATTAGATCCATAGGAGAAAGTGTGTCTTCCGTTAGCCCATTGTAAAAATCCAGGATGCCATTCATTTCCAGAATGAGCAAATGTTGAACCCTGAGCACCAATTTGTCCAGAATTTGAAAGAGTAATTCCTTCAAAAGAAGGATAAAGATAGTTTGTATGCACCTTCGAACTTGGACACAATCCACTTGCCCTGATACATGAACCTAAATTATCAAGCACATTGCAAATCACTGTTGTCATTTCAGAAGCAGTAAAATGAATACCAATATTCACAACACTTTGCGGTAGATTGCCTGAACCGGAAACCTGATTTGCATCAACATAGGATTTACTACAGTTTGAAAGTTCAATTCCAACAGGTCTCACATTTAATGGAGAAGATACTCTAAGATTTTCTATTGTATTATATAAAATCTGTGGCCGTATTAAATTTAAGGCTGCAATACCCGTACTTGGCCAATAAATGTCATTGGAATAAATCTTGTAATTTTCTGTTGTTAATTTATTTCCATTTACACGTATTCCTGTCCCGCCTGTTGCTGATTGATTCCATGCGATCACATTATTAAAAATTTCAATAATTGCTCTTGAATTTCTTGCAGCAAAAATCCCTGTACTATAATCTGAAACTGTATTGAAAAATACAAAAGCACTGTTAAAACTTTCAAGTTGTTCAACTCTGATTGCACAGCCGTTTTGAGCACTCGAAAAAGTGTTTAATGTAATATCCGGATTATAATTTTTTTGAATCCAGATTCCATTTAAACAATTTTCAAATGTATTTTGTTCAGCAATAATTAGATTTGGAAATAATGAATTTTGAGGAGCCACGGCATAGATTCCGGCGATAGACGAATACATAGGAGTTAAAATATTCATATTTTCAAACAAATTTGAAAATATGTGCACATCGCTGTCAATACAATATATTCCCGAACGCATATTTGAGAACGTATTACTGGTTCCAATTTCTAAATAATTATTTTGAATGAAATTCTGGGTTAAATATATTCCTTTTTCAGGTCGCATATTGTTAAACGGAAAAATCATGTCACCGATATGTGTGCACGTAAATAAATTTCCTCCGATATTTACTGAGGAATTTGTAAAGTTTGACAATCTGATGCTTTGGTAAAAATTATTGTAAAACTTTGATTCAGTAACTTCAAGTTCTCTCCCCACATCATTCACTATGCCCGATTCTGAATACTCAATTGTGTCAATATTAAATGTAATTGAACTTTCAAAATTTTCTATTCTGATTTCTTTCCAAACAGTATCTCTGCAATTTGTAAACCTTGAATTGCCGAAACTCATTTTTCCATCTTCAAGAATTATACTTGAATATGGTGCCAAAAAAAACAAACAATGATTAAATGAGAAATCACCATCAAGTGACACATCTCCGTTAATAACAATGATCTCATCTGAATATTGACCACCTGATGTAATTAATTCATCTGTCCACTCAATTGTCGACATCGTATCACAGCAGGGATAAACTTCGAAATATGCTACTGAATGACATTGTGTTTCGTGGCTATACACATAAGCCTGAATTGTGCCTCCGTAAGGATAATCCGGCAGCCAGTCAAATGTAAATGTTTCACCTACGTCAGTTTCTTCATAAACTATATCATAAACACCATTAACATCAGCCCAAACATACCAGCTGTAAGTATATTCAGGATCATTAAGATTTAATGACCATGTATTATCTGGAGAGCAAGCCATGTTGGAGCCTGAAACAAATTCAATATCTGGCCCGGGCAATACTTCAATATTAAAAGCTTCATTAAAGGAATTGCCACAATAATTAATTTTACATTTAACGGTATAATAACCAGCTTGTGTGTACTCATGAAGTGGTGCAGCCAGATTTGAAGTATTGCCATCACCAAAGTCCCATAAATAAGTTGCACTACTGCTAATATCACACGTAGATTGAATACTGAAAACAACCTGTTCATTCACACACACCGGATTTACAGATGCAACAATCTGCATATCAATATTTTCAACCAAAACAGATTTTGTTATTGTTTTACTGCACAAACCATTTAAATAATTAACAGTAAGCACAGCCTGATAAATGTCAGGGCTTACATAAACATGGCTGACATTTTGAAATGTAACTCCTGATGAAAAGTAACCATCTCCAAAATCCAATGTCCACGATTCCATACAATCAGGATCCAATGCTAAGAAAAAGTCTGTAGACTGACAAAAACAAACAGTTGTTGTGGATAAATCAATTTCAGGTTCAGTGAGAATAAATGCTTTGGTAATAGTATCAATGCTACATTCTCCATTTATAAATGCTGACAAATAAAATGTATCTGTGCAATGAAGAAAAAGTGATTGCATGATTTCATGCAAATCGCCTTGCCCAGTCAGACTATTATACCAGCTTGATTGATAATAATCGAAATTGCTCGAATTAAAATCTGCATTATCATGAAAAACCCAATATATTGAATTTATGTAGCTTGGTTCATCAATTATCAGTTCAAATAAAATTTCATTTGTGCAGCATGGAACTTCATATGCAGGCAAATTGTTCAAAGTTGTGTTGTTCAAATCACATGGTTCGCCTGTAGCTTCTATATCAATATTCATATCGTCTTCATATACAATAAAAGTTTTTGTAGTTTCACAAAATACATATTCATTAAATTCATAATCATAACCATAATATTCAACATGTATTGTGTGTAAACCAGCAACTTGAGGACAAATTTCAAGAACATGATTCTCTTTGAGAAAATTTGGAAAAGTCCCAATATTTCCCTGAATAGTTCCTGCTACAACTGAAACGGATGGAAGAGTGTTGTAATCATTGATAATGCATGATGGAGAAATTGTTAAAGAAAAGGATTTATCATTACGGTTGCAAATGCTTGTTGTATTTGTAATTGTGATACAATCACCAAGGCATATTTCATTATCACTCATTATAAAATTTGGAATACATTGACACTCCAAAATATTAAAAAATACCAAATCAAATTCAAAATTTACTGGAATACTGTCAGCTAACTTAAATTGAAGTAAAACATTTGTAAAATCAATAAATTCAAATTCCATTTCTAACAAAACAGGAGAAATAACATCATAAACAATCAGTTGGTTGCATGAGTCGGTATAAATAATTAAACTGTCATAGGGCACATTTGCATTTTTACTGGCCCATTCCCATTGAAAGCCAACGTGAGAAACAGAATCAGTCAATGAAAATGTAAACCAACGGTCATCATAACCGGAATGTGAAAAGGTATCAAGTTCCAAACTGTCTTTAACTATTAATTGTGTTGCAGTTTGACATGAATTTTGAGCATGTGTTTTTGAAAACAGGAAAAACGTCATCATGCAGATAATCAAGCATTTACCCCCCCCGCAATAGTTGAGAGGAGTTCATTTTTGTTAAACTTTTTCATAGGCATAAATTTTTTTTGGTTTGAGGCTGCTAATTTACGCAACAATTTGTCAAAAACCAAATAAATTGTTAAAATCTTACTTCATATGTAAATATATATATATTTAACATTGAACATAAAATACTGATCATGGAGTTTTTCCATGACAAACAACCATGGCCAGATTAATCAGAAATGAATAACAAATAACACTAAACATAAAATGAATAAGTGTAATCCACAGACCACAGGCCATAGACCAAACCAATCTCCATGACCATCAACCAAGACCACATTTTCGGGAATGAAGATATAAAATCCTAAATCCTAAACTCTAAATCCAAAATAAAATCAAATCTCAAAATTCAAAACATTCCAATAAATTTAAAATTTACAATTTGAAATTTCCAATAAAAAACCCCAGACCCCAGAGCAATCTCCTGCTACCTGATCAACATAACAACCCCATCCCTGTTCACTGTTGTCCCGTCTGCAAGAGTTGCCCTGAACAGATACAAAATTTTTAATTTTTTTGACTTGTTTATGAATTGATTGTTTCCTGTCTGTCCTGCTTCAGCGACTTCCGGATCATAAATACTCCAGCAATCAAAAGCACAATGGTCGTTGAAAAACATGCCACATACCCCCATTGCTCATAGATCCATATTCCAAGAATCGGCGCCGGTATTGCCCTGATTCCTGTCAGAAAAAGATGTACGTTCTGATATCTTGCTGCATCACGATCCTTACCGAAATACGCAGAACCAATGTTCCACAGCAATGACATTGTGGATGCAAACAAACCATGAAACAACAGAGCGATGATCATTATATGGAAAATTTTAATATTGAAAACATAAAAATGTGTGGGAAACAATCCTGTGAGAATCACAAAAAGAAAATAAAACAAAAGTGACAGAAAAGTTATAATTCCGAAACGCATTGGTCCTGTTTTACCAAGAAATCTTCCCATAAACGGTAAAACAACGATTGCAACAATGTTGTAAATATTCCTGTAAAAGGCAACACTCGAATAATTCAGATCAAGAATTTCTTTGTAAAACAGATTGGTGGATGGAGTTCCAATCATAAATGACAAGCCGTATAACATAAATGCAGCCTGAAACCATAAAAACGTCCTGTTTCCTTTCAGTGTTCCAAAAATATCATCAAATGCTGACCTAAAAACACCCTTTTTTGAATAATCTGAATTCACAATTTGATCAGGTCTTTCCTTAAACGGAATCAGTGTGAGCAGAAATGCCGACAACACAGCAAGTACGCCTACAACGGGTAACACATACCTGAAAATCATAGGATCTGCATCAAGCAGGAAACCATATACAAACGTTACGATCATCATTATAATTTTGTTCAATGATGTACTCATGCTATAGAGAAATCCGAAATTATGATGCTGATAACTGTTTTTCAGGAAAAAATTGATATTAGGATAAATGACCGGATTTGCCAGATAATACAGAAAAAAGGCAGCCAGAAATGCATAATTATAAATTTGTGTACCTGTATCAATATCGCGTGGAAAAAACAGAAACAGAATTAATGGCAGCCGGGTCATAATTGCTGTTATTCGAATTATGCTTCTGATCTTTTTCCCGGAACTAAAGAACCTGTTCACAAATGCACTCAGCAGAAATACCAGCATGCTGAACTGAAATAAAAAGGCAAGCTGCATGGGTCTGCCTGCAAGACTTTTAATGAATACAAACTCATTCAGAGCAAGAACTCCGAGAATAATTCCCTCAATTGAAGAATAAGCAAGATGTATCCTAAAGGCTATTCTTTCTCTCGGAGTGAATGAGATCCGGAACAGGCCATGTTTCATGTGAGCAGAGAGATTACTTCAGAACTTCACCCTGAATATATAATACGACAACAGGTCTTTCAGGGTCATTTGTGTGAACAGTAATATTGTGATGCTGCTGACCGCTTCTGCCTCGTGTGTCAAACCTGCCTTTAATTTTGCTTGACTGACCTTTTTTCAGCAGGGTCATTTCTGTCTCTGAGCCTGTACAGCCACAGCTGGGCTTGGTTTTTAAAATTCTCAAAGGGTCTTTTCCGGTATTCCTGAAAATAAATTCAAACTCAACCATCTGTCCTGACTGAACCTGACCATAATTAAACGTTTCTGTATCAAAAGAAATTTTGGGAGCATTCTGTTTTTCCTTTTCTGTCATTTCTGAAAAATCATACGTAATATTTGCAGATATGTACAGGAGTTTTTCAGGAAGCTCTGTATCATTGGTTACTAATGAGAATTTGTCAAACACGTATCCAAAGTCATTCCTTTTTTGAGCATCGTATGTAATGATTAAAACTCCCTCCTCATCATGCTTCACAACTTTTGGAGTAATTTCAACAGTTACAAAATCAGGAAGATTTTTAACGCCGGTGATTGACATTTCCTTCTGGCTTTCATTGTAAAAACCTAAGGTATCAGTTTTAACCTGCTTATTCGTCATTTCCTGAAATGCTAAATGATTGGTTTTAAATCTCATATTTCCAATTTTACTTGGATAGTTATCCGCTTTGGTTTTCGGTTTTGGTATGACATTGCCCTTGATAGACAAAACAACTGTGGATTTTTTCGGATCATTTGAAGTCACTGAAATTGACTTGGCAAAATTTCCAGGGCGTCTTGCAGGATTGTATGAGGCTTCAACAAAACCCTTTTCTCCCGGCTGAACTTCTTCGCGAGTGTAACGCGACGCAGTGCAGCCTCAACTTGCACGAACGTTGATTAATTTAAGAGGCTCAGTTCCTGTATTTGTGAAATTAAAAATTGCATTTTGAACGCCATCCTCCTCCTGGAATGTACCGAAATCGTAAATCAGTGATTCAAACTGAATTTGTGGTTGTGCATGAAGAGAGATCGAACAGATCATTACAACCAGGAATGTTAAAATTAAACTTGTTTGTTTCATATCTTGAAAATTTTTTCAAAAGTAAATAATTTTATTACAGAATCTTTTTTTTTATCATTTTTTTCACACAATTAAACAAAAATCAATGTTATTGAAATTTCCCGACGTCATGTACAAAACCACAGTTTTATCACGAACTGCATCTTTAATGGATTGTTGCAAATCATTTGAATTATTGAAAATCCTCAAAGAATCATTTGAAAATCCGTTCATAATATCCTGATTGTTGGGCATTTCAAGCTTCTTAATTTCGACAGCATGCGGATCAAAAAAAAGAAACGGCACATCACATGCATCCATTGTCCCTCTGTAATGACTCAGAAATTCCTTCGAAAGACTGCTGTATGTATGAAGCTCCAGACACGCAATAAAACTATACTCCGAATATTGGGATCTGACAGCGTTGATAGTGGCTTCTACTTTGCTTGGGGCATGTGCAAAATCACGAAATATTGTGAGTGTTTCACTGTCATGGATTTTAGTCAGCCTGTTATATGCTCCTTTCCAGTCTGAAATGTGCTCATAAAACATTTTATCCGAAATTCCAATCTCATTGCATACTTTTCTTGCTGCTTCGATATTCAGTAAATTATGGTTCCCAAATACTTCAAGTCTGGTTTTTCCGCTGGGTGTTTCTAAAAAAGTGGTTCCGTTGTTTAAGGTATGATCTGGAAGGCTGTAGGGCATTTTTTTGATATCATTTCTGCTGTTACCGGCAATTTCAAGCACAACAGAATCATCTGCACAATAAATGAGTGTACCCTGCGGTTCAATCAGATCAGCAAAAATCTGAAACTGTTTTTTGTATTCTTCAAATGTTCTGAACACATTGATATGATCCCAGGCAATACCGCTAATAACAGCAATGTGTGGCTTGTAAAGATGGAATTTGGGTCTGAGATCAATGGGAGAAGTCAGATACTCATCACCCTCAATGACTATGACGTCAGTTTTGTCTGAAAGGCTTACATTACCATCCACACCGGGGACAGAAGCTCCAAGAAGATAGTCAGTTTCAATTCCGATATTTTTCATCACATGTAAAATCATACCTGTAATTGATGTTTTTCCATGACTTCCACCTATGACAATCCGTTTTTTATCTATCGAATGTTCATATATAAATTCCGGAAATGAAAAAATTTGTACTCCCAGTTCCTTTGCTTTCTGCAGTTCTGGATTATCAATACGTGCATGCATGCCAAGGATTACTGCATCCAACTGATTCGTAATTTTCTCAGGAAACCATCCAGTTGCTTCCGGCAACAAATTATATTTCTTAAGATTCGCACATGCAGGATCAAAAATCTGATCATCAGAACCTGTGACGATATGCCCGCTTTTATGCAGTGAAATTGCTAAATTATGCATTGCGGCACCACCAATGGCAATAAAATGAAATCTCTTTTTCATTCAGTTAGTTTTTGTTTCACTGTAAAATAAAACTCCTGATCTCCGATGTGAATATCCATCAGCCCCAAAACGATGAAGTCTGACACCAGTTCTTCAATTTTGCGTATATCAAATAATGTAAACTCTTTGATCTGCTGAATGGTATATTTTTGATTCACATTCAGATGACTGAAAACCAGATGCTCTTTATTGTTAAAAACAATATCTTCATGAGTTCCGGACTGATTCTTCCCCCACAACAACTCCCAGATATTGCCTGCAATCATGTTCTGATCCCGGCATCTCAGCCATACTTTCCATTTGAGATCATCGGTCTGGGCTTTCCAAAGCCTTGTGTGATCAGCTTCAACAATAACCTCCAGAACCTGTTTGTCGTCTCCCGGCTCCCACAATCTGAGCTTGTATTTCATTTCCGGGCGGCAATACAGACTGGCAGCTGCATCAACCATGTAGATTTCTTCTTCAGACCTTATGCCTGATATTTTGCCGTTATCCTTAACTCCGATCAGCAGTGTCCCCCCCTGTGTATTTGCAAAAGCAACCATTGATCGTGCAATTTTCCTGCTGTCAGTTATGGCAAACTTAAAGTCAAGTTGCTGATGCTCACCCTGACTGATGAGCTTTTTCAGGTAGATATAATCTTCATTCGTAACAACAGTCATAAGTTGATTTTCAGCAATGATTAATATTCATGATACAACGATGCAATATATGAAGATATTTTCCGAACAAAAAAAAGACCATTTATTCAATGGCCTTTTTTTAATCCAGTCAGATGTTATTCTCCCTGTAATACTTTGATTTTCTGAGTCACTTCTTCTAACTTGTCGTTCATTGACAAGCGTGCATACAGTACTCTGAGAGACACCAGTGTGTGAATATCATTGGGGTCAAGTTGATGGGCTTTTTCAAGATAAGGAATTGCTTTATGCCACATGGCATCAAACTTCTCCTTTTCTGCAGCATAAAGTTTCATATCTGTGATGACATCTGCAAGTTCAAATATACGAACACCCTCATTAAAAAACAAAGCTCCAAGATTATAATAAGAATCAAAATATTCGGGATTGATCTCTATGGCTTTCAGATAAGACTTCTCTGCATTATCAATCAACTCAAGACGATCTTCATCTGAAATTCCTTCCTTACGACTCATCTGATCATAATTACTTCCCACAGTAAAATAAAGGAGCGGATTTGTTGGATCTTTCTCTATTGCAAGATCAAGTGTTTTCAATGCATTTTCAATATCTCCTGTGGCCAGATACACATTTGTTTCAGCAATAATCATATTTAAATCATTGGGGAATTTGGTTTTTCCACCCCTTATTACTTGCAGGGCTTTGTCATTTTCCCCTTTATCCTTATATAAAGTTGCAAGATAACTATATACCAGAGGATTCATATAATTCATTGTAACAAGTTCGCGCAAATATTGAATCGCTTTGTCATTGTCGTCAATCTGAATTGCACAGATCGCAGCATTAAATGTGGCCAGTGAATCTTTCTGATTAAAAATTGAATTAATTTTTTTCGTTTGTTCAAATTCAGAAATTGCAAGATCGTATTTTCGTTCATTAAATAACTCAACTCCCTTGTTGTAATGTTGTTCTCCGATAATAAACAAACCCAACATGGCAGAAGCAGGATTGGCAGATGGTTGAACATAATCCTTGTCAATTTCAATACTTTTCTGATATGCATCATAGGATTCCTTCAATGGTGAAGAATGAAGATTTTTATATTTGTCTTCATCAGTCATAGAAATTGCTAGATACACATTTCCCTTGTATAACCAGGTTTTGGCTTGAGACGAAGTCTGAGAGTGCAGGACAGCCGCATCAATATTCTCTTTGGCCTTATCAAGCTGGCCGGATTTGAGATAATTATAAGCGTTGACAACTTTGTTGTTCTGGGAGTACACAGTTATTGTTACAAAAAACACAACCGCAATAACACATAACTTTTTCATAATCATTCGTTTTTTTGTTTACAAAAGTATATTATTTTTTAAAATTTATCAAACACTTTGCCAAAATCACAAAATTTTGTGAAATTGACAATTTAAAAGTATTATTCTTCTGATTCTGAGCTCATTTCTTCAGAGGCACCTTCATCTGAATCATCTTCCTGTTCAAATGTATCCATTTCAGGGAGGACCTCTGCATCAGGATCAATTTCCACAACTTCTTCCTCTTCATCCCGTTCAACACTTGCTATTGAAGCAATGGCATCATTTTTCTTCATGTTTATCAGGCGAACCCCCTGAGTTGCCCTTCCCATTGTTCTCAAATCACTCACATGCATTCTGATGATGATTCCGGATTTGTTAATAATCATCAGATCATCTTCATCATTCACATTCAGAATACCCACCAGTTGACCTGTTTTATCGGTGATGTTCATGGTTTTGACACCTTTGCCCCCCCTGTTGGTGATCCTGTATTCTTCAATTCTTGAACGTTTACCATATCCGTTTTCAGAAACAACAAGCAGATCTGAATTTAGATCAGAAACACAAACCATTCCAACCACTTCGTCTTTTTTCCCTGACAATGTGACTCCTTTTACACCACTTGCATTTCTTCCCATTGGTCTGACTTTGGACTCATTGAATCTGATCGCACGACCCGAGCGCAGTGCCATAACAATCTCATCGTTTCCGCTTGTAATACTTGCTTGCAACAACTGATCATCTTCTCTGATATTGATTGCAATAATGCCATTTTGTCGTGGTCTTGAGTAAGCCTCAAGGGTAGTTTTTTTAATAACTCCCTTTTTTGTACACATCACAATGTAATTATTTGCTATATAATCCTGGTTGGTCAGATCACTTGTATTAATATATGCACGGACTTTATCATCCCGGTCAATCTGAATCAGATTCTGTATGGGGCGTCCTTTTGACTTTCTTGTTCCTTCAGGAATTTCATAAACTCTCATCCAGAACACCTTTCCTTTTTCAGTAAAAAACAACATATAGGCATGCATTGAAGCAACAAAAAGGTGTTCAACAAAATCGGCATCACGAATATCAGAACCCTTATGGCCCTTTCCGCCCCTGTTCTGAGTACGGTATTCTGTCAATTGCGTACGTTTGATATACCCGAGATGAGAAATGGTAATGACCATATCTTCGTCAGCTATCATATCTTCAATACGGAAATTTTTTCCTTCGTAGATGATGTCCGTTTTCGGTTCATCACCATACTTTGCTTTCATCTCAAGAAGTTCTTCCTTAATGACATTCATCCGGAGTTCTTCACTTGCAAGTAATTCTTTGAGTTTGGCAATCAGCTTCATGAGTTCGTCAAACTCATCTTTTAGTTTATCACGTTCAAGTCCTGTGAGTGCACGCAAACGCATGTCAACAATGGCACGTGCCTGAACCTCAGAAAGTTCAAACCGCAACATCAATCCTTCCCGAGCTTCTTCGACTGTTTTTGAAGCTCTGATAATAGAAATGACTTCATCAATATGATCAAGAGCAATCAAAAGACCTTCAAGAATGTGAGCACGTTTTTCGGCTTCTTTCAGTTCATATTGAGTTCTTCTTATAACGACTTCATGTCTGTGCTCAACAAAATATCTGATCAGGTCTTTCAGATTCAGCACCTTGGGTCTTCCATTAACCAGTGCGATATTGTTCACATTAAATGCCGTTTGCAATGCGGAATGCTGGAACAACTGATTAATAACAACATTTGGAATTGCATCATTCCTGAGTTCAAAGACAATACGCATTCCATTACGGTCTGATTCATCCCTGAGATCAGAAATCCCTTCAACTTTCTTTTCATTCACCAGATCAGCTATTTTTCTGATGAGTTCTGATTTATTGATTTGATATGGTATTTCTGTAACAACAATCTTTTCATCTCTTTCACCTTCATTCTCAAGTTCCCATCGAGCACGCAATACGATTCTGCCTCTTCCTGTTTGAAAAGCATCAGTGACTCCATCATAACCGTAAATGACGCCACCTGTCGGAAAGTCAGGAGCTTTAATAAATTTCATTAATTCGCTGATGGTTATGTCACGATTATCAATATATGCAATAATCCCATCAACAACCTCCGATAAATTGTGAGGAGGCATATTTGTAGCCATACCCACTGCAATTCCTGATGCACCGTTGAGAAGCAAATTGGGAATTTTGGAAGGTAAAACAGTTGGTTCTTCTAAACTATCATCAAAATTCAGCTTAAAATCAACAGTCTCTTTCTCAATATCAACGAGCATTTCTTCAGCAATTTTCTGCAATCTTGCTTCAGTATATCGCATGGCAGCAGGGCTGTCACCGTCTATTGAACCAAAATTACCCTGACCGTCAACAAAGGGATAGCGCAACGACCAATCCTGAGCCATACGTACCATAGCATCATAAACAGAAGTGTCACCATGAGGATGATACTTTCCGAGAACTTCTCCAACAATACGGGCTGATTTCTTGTAGGGTCTGTTTGACAACACCCCCAGTTCATGCATTCCAAATAATACCCTCCGGTGAACGGGCTTAAGTCCGTCTCTCACATCAGGTAATGCTCTCGACACGATGACCGACATTGAATAATCAATGTAGGCACTTTTCATCTGATCTTCAATATTTACCTGAACAATTCTTTCACGTTCCTGAAAACTCATAATAATTTGATTATCAATAAAATATTTAGTAAAAATAGTTCTTCCTAAGAATGTACGAATTTACAACAAAATCCCGATATAGAGCGTATGAAGGATCAAAAAAATTTAAACAATTTTAAACATCCTGATGTTGAAAAAAATTGGTATGGTTTTTTCTAAATACAAAAACTAAACATATTTTTGGAACATTATAATTGAGTCCGCAAAACAGTATATATTTGTAATTAAATACACATACGCATTATGAATGCCAAATTCTCACAACAGGTTCACGATATTTTGAAATATAGTATGGAAGAAGCCAGTAGACTGAACAATGATTATCTTGGAATAGAGCATTTGTTTTTAGGACTGATGCGCGAGCCATATGCATTGGCATTGCAAGCCCTGATTAACCTCGGAGTTGACCTGAACGAACTGAAACAAAATATCGAAAAATTCATTAAGAAACCTGTCACACAAAAGATCAGCAACAAATCAGACACAAAAAACTTTAATAAACAACTTGAACGAGTTCTGAAACTCACCTATTTGGAATCACGAAATTTTAGAAATGAATTTATTCAGACAGAACATTTACTTCTGGCAGTTCTGCGTGATGAAGAAAATCTGGTTTCACGATTACTTTCAGAATACGGAGCTGATTACAATGCTGTCAAACTAGAAATCAGCAGTATGTTAACAACCGATGACAATTCCTCAACAGAACAACCAAGAAGTGATATCCCTTTCGGTAGTGGAGATGAAGAAAACGAAGAAAGGGAAGAATTTGGAGGAGGAATCAAAAAACAGGTAGATCCAAAATCAAAGACCCCTGTTCTTGACAATTTCGGTCGTGATCTGACAAGAGCGGCCGAAGAAGGCAGACTTGATCCGATCATTGGCAGGGACAATGAACTGGAACGAATTGCTCAGATCCTGAGTCGTAGAAAAAAAAACAATCCAGTACTTATTGGTGATCCTGGAGTGGGAAAATCAGCCATTGCGGAAGGTCTTGCGCTGAGAATCAACAGTCGTAAAGTTCCCCGTACATTATTTGGAAAACGGTTGGTCACTCTTGATCTGGCATCACTGGTTGCAGGCACAAAATATCGCGGGCAGTTTGAAGAAAGAATGAAAGCTGTACTGAATGAGTTGGAGCGCAATAATGATGTAATTTTATTCATCGATGAAATTCACACAATCGTTGGAGCAGGTGGTGCTTCCGGATCCCTTGATGCCTCCAATATGTTTAAACCTGCACTTGCCAGAGGAGAAATTCAATGTATTGGTGCTACAACCCTTGATGAGTATCGTCAATATATCGAAAAAGACGGTGCCCTGGAAAGACGTTTTCAGAAAGTTCTTGTGGATCCCACAAGCCCAGAAGAAACTGTTGAGATCCTTGAGAAAATTAAAGATCGCTATGAAGATCATCACCTTGTCTCTTACTCTCCTGATGCAATAATGGCCTGTGTGACATTAACTGACAGATACATCACCGACAGGGCGTTACCTGACAAGGCTATTGATGCACTTGATGAAGCAGGGGCACGTGTTCATTTGAAAAACATGAAAGTCCCGCCCAGAATCATTGAAATTGAAGAACAAATTGAAGATGCCAAGGTTTTGAAGGCACAGGCAATTAAAAATCAAAAATACGAAGAAGCAGCCAAGCATCGGGACATTGAAAAAGATCTTGTTGAAAAACTCAGTCAGGAAAAAAAACAATGGGAAGAAGATTCTAAACTCAACCGTGAGCCAGTCACTGAAGAAAACGTTGCTGAAGTCATAGCCATGATGACCGGCATCCCTGTCGTTAAAATATCAAAAACTGAAAGTAATAAGCTACTGGCTATGGAAGACGATATTTGCAGGGAGGTCATCGGACAGAACGAAGCTATCAGGAAAATTGTCAAAGCAATCAGGAGAAACAGGTCTGGCCTGCGTGATCCGAACAGACCCATCGGAAGTTTCATTTTTCTGGGACCGACAGGTGTTGGAAAAACATTTCTTGCAAAAATTCTTGCAAAACACCTCTTTGATTCTGAAGACGCACTTATCAGAATTGACATGAGTGAATACATGGAAAAATTT
>CAYMAZ010000050.1:0-16979 GCA_964388575.1 uncultured Bacteroidales bacterium
AAAGTTGGGATTTCAGGAGTAGACATTGATGGTGCACGCAAAAATCTGGAAGCAGAAGTTCCCGGATTTGATTTTGACGGCGTAAGAAAGCGCGCAGAAATTGCCTGGGAAAAAGAATTGTCAAAAATTTTGATCACAGAGAAAGATGAAGATAAAAAATCTGTATTTTATACTTCATTGTACCATTGCATGATCGTTCCAAACATTTTTAGTGATGTGGACGGCAGGTATTTGGGACGTGATTTTAAAATTCACAAAACTGAAAATTTCGATTATTATACTGTGTTCTCACTTTGGGACACTTACAGGGCATACCATCCGCTGATGACAATCATTGACAGAAAACGCACTTCTGATTTTATCAATACGTTTATCAGACAATACGAGCAGGGTGGTCTGCTTCCGGTTTGGGAATTTGCTTCTAATGAAACATGGTGTATGATCGGTTATCATGCTGTTCCGGTCATTGCTGACGCCATTCTGAAAAACATTGACGGATTTGACAGGGAAAAAGCACTTGAAGCGATGATCAAAAGTTCAATGCAGGATCACTTTGGTTTGAAGTATTATCGCCAGTTCGGATACATTCCCGCAGATCTGGAATCAGAAAGTATTTCGAAAACACTCGAATATGCCTATGACGACTGGTGCATAGCAAATACCGCAAAAATTCTGAAAAAAAAGAATATGTATATTGACTATATCAAACGTGCTCAATATTATAAAAACATCTTTGATCCTGAAACAGGTTTCTTCAGGCCAAAACTGAACGGAAATATGCTTCAACCATTTGATCCACGTGAAGTGAATTTTCATTTTACAGAAGCAAATGCATGGCAATATTCGATGTATGTTCCACAAGATGTTGACGGATTTAAATCACTTCTTGGCGGTGACCAGGCCTTATGCAGAAAACTTGATGAACTCTTTTCGGAAACCACAAAAACAACCGGACGACATCAGGTGGACATTACCGGATTGATTGGCCAGTATGCTCAGGGAAATGAGCCGAGTCATCATATGGCATATTTGTATGCTTATTGTAGCGAGCTTCCCAAAACACAGGAAATGACTAACAGGATCATGAATGAATTTTACACCAACACACCTGATGGTCTGTGTGGAAATGAAGACTGCGGTCAGATGTCTGCATGGTATGTACTGTCATCCCTTGGATTTTACCAGGTGAATCCTGCAGACGGCATTTATGTTTTCGGTTCACCGCAATTTGAGAAAGCAGTTATAAAACTGGAAAACGAGAGTGAATTTGTCGTCACTGCAAAAAACAGGAGTCCCGAAAACATTTACATCAGTGCTGTAAAACTGAACGGAAACCCCTACCCTAATTCTTATATACATTATAATGATATCATGAAGGGAGGTGAACTTCTTTTTGAAATGAGCAGCACTGCCAATCCAGAATTTGGCTTATCAGTTGAACACAGACCTGTTTCCAGAATTGATGACAATCTGATTACACCTGTGCCTTATTTCAGCAGCGGTGGACGGACATTCAAAAATTCAACACAAATTTCAATACATCCTGTTCAGGGGCAACACAAAATTTATTACACTACTGATAGCAGTACTCCGGGCAAAGAATCAAATGTATATACAGGGCCGTTGACAGTGACTGAAACGACAGAGATAAAAGCTGTTGCTTATGATGATGAACTGGGATTCAGCTTTGCAAGTGCATGTAAGGTTCATAAAGTTCCCGGTGGAAGAACAATTGAGATCAGATCAGCTTATAACCCGCAATACACTGCAGGCGGAGATGAAGGGCTGATCGATTACCTTCGCGGACCCATAGATTTCAGAACGGGATACTGGCAGGGGTATCAGAATACAGATTTTGAAGCAGTTGTTTATCTCGGAAAAAGAGAAAGCATCAGCAAGCTTGCCCTTGGTTGTCTTCAGGATGCACGTTCGTGGATCTGGATGCCCGTATATGTTGATTTTTACATTTCAACAAACGGTAAAAAATGGAAATACTTGGGCAGGGTTGAACATAACGTTAGTGATAAAGATTTCGAGGCACAGATCATGGATTTTGAGTTGAATTTTCCTGCTGAAAAGGCCAAATTCGTGAAGGTCTTTGCAAAGAACTACGGCACAATTCCTGAATGGCATCCGGGAGCTGGTGGACAGGGGTTTATTTTTACGGATGAGATATTAATAGAATGAAGAATGGAAAATGTGCCAAAGGCATCACCTTGGGAAAAAATGAAGAATTGAAAGATGTGAAAATCATTATTCGTACCCGGATTTTTCTATGTAAAACTTACAACCAATATGGCAAAAATAAGCTGGAAATCTGAAACAGGAAGTATGAAGTCGGAAGTCAAAATTCAGAAGTCGGAAATCAGAAGATATTTACAACGAACATCCACAGCATGTAGCCACTGACAATGACTTTGGCCAGGGTTCCGAAAATAAAGCCCATAAAAACACCGAATGAAGCTTTAAGAGCAATCATTCCCTTTTTGCCGGCTAAAAGCTCACCGGCCAGTGCCCCAAAGAAAGGCATAATAAATATTCCTATGGGAGGATAAATAAAGAAACCAAGAATGAGTCCAATAATACTGCCCCATGTACCCCATTTACCGGCGCCGTACTTTTTTGCGCCCCACACAGGAAATACATAATCGATGATTGTCACTGCAATTGTAACAGCTGCAAGAATCAGCATAAAATTGAGTGAAAACGGAGGTTCTTCTTTAAGCTGTAAAAGGAGTAGTCCAAAATAACTGAGCGGAGGACCGGGGACTATTGGAACAATACAACCAATCAGCCCGACGACAATAAACAAGGCCCCAAGTGTAATCCAGATAATGTCTGTCCAGGGAATGCCTAATAAAACACTTAATTCCATTTGAAAAAATTTCATCAAAATTACATTTTTCTTGTGACTCTGATTTATAATATTTTCATTATTCAATGCATTTCTGTTGATAACAAATAATTTTGATATCATTTTTTTAAGACCTTTAAATCACGGTTTATTGTGACAAAAACTTCTACAATTAAACCAGTACTATCTGAGCACAATCATTTTTTGAACTGAAAACAGCTCTCCCATTGGACTTTCTGAAATTACAAAATACATTCCCGGAGCAAAATCACTTGCATCCAGCTGAATTATGGATTCATTAAATGAGCATATTGTCTTCACATTTTGTAAAGCATTATTGTATATGTTGACAATGACAGCTTCTGACATATACCCTTTGAGGATAATTATTGCCTCTTCATTAAATGGATTGGGCAATATGAGCATTTCCGGAACTATCTTTTGTTGTTCATTGATAAAAACATATTCAGGGGTGCCCCACACTTCATTTCCTTTCTTAAAATATCTCAATTTTAAAAAATGATATGTATTGTTTTCGTTATACATAGTAAAAGGTCCGCCACAACCATCAACATAATATGAATATCCGGGAAACAAGGGTGTGAAATTCACATTTATTTTCCTGTTGTTAAAATTGGTTGAATCCCAATGATAGCAAATTGTATCAATGTCTCCGTTGTTTATAAGTGAATCAGGGTTAGGATAAACGACTGTATCTGTATAGTGCTGATATTCCTGATAAGGGTTATTTGGACTTGTAGCCCCTGATTTAAATGAAACGTATTCTCTTTTATAAAACAAGGTATCTCCTGTTGCGCCTACCCATTTATCAAGTATAAATATATTTATTGTGTTGTTGAATCCACCGTATGGACTTGACAAGTATTCCCAAAGATGAAATTCATCTCCGGCTTCAAAATCGTATATTTCGGAAACTTTTGAAATAGTTTGTGCATTTGCTGTCCCGATGATTATAAATATTGAAAACAACAGAATGTAAATTTGTTTAATTTTCATAGATTTTTAATGTTTTGAAGCTTTAGTTTATTATTCCTTCATGAATTTAGCAACAATTGCTGATTCAGAATGTGTCACAATCAAAATATACACGCCGGGTTCAAGTAAAGAAACATCTATTGGTGTCAGATCATATTTCTGACTCATCAATTGTCTGCCCAATGCATCCATGATTGTTATAACTGACTCTTCAGGTAATGCGCTCTGAAAATAAATCAAATCTGATGCAGGATTAGGATATAGTTTCAGGTGTTGGTCAAACATTGGTTCAGTCACTGAAACTCCGGCAGATTTCAGACAGCGCACAGAAAATCCGTCGGTTTTCGGATAATTGTTACTAATCACCGAAGCATCCATATATCCAAGGAAGCGAACAGTTGCATAATCAGTACTGATGGATGTTGAACTCCATAAGATTCCAAATTTCTGAATATCATAGAATGCTGCGCCTATTCCTCTGATACCTCCGGGCAGTGCTGTAAATCCAGATTCATTTGTGGCACCTGTATTCGGGGGCAGCCAATGTGTTGTTCCGATTTCCTTTAGCTTTCCTCCAGCAACTGAGGCTCCGCCCAGAAAATCAGCAAGTGTGTTCCACTCTTCATTTGAAGGGACCTTCCAACCTGCCGGACACAGCTTGGCAGTATTTACTGCAAACCAGTTATACAATTTTCCGTAATCTGAATACAATGCCTGATTGTTGTCATACCAGCAACAGGCTCCTGATGACATTGCTGACCATTGTGCATCATTTGAGACTTCCTCAATGACTGTCCCGTCATTGTAATGAGCTGATTTCAGATTCTGAACCAGCCAGGTTTGGGTCCCAATGGCAACGGTATCATACACATTGCCGTCATAGTCTGTAATCTGAGCACCTGATATAAGCACTGCAAATAAAAAAATGGTGAACAAAAATACATGTGTTTTCATATGTTTATATTTTGGGGATTTTTCAAATTCATATCAATATGTTGTAAATTCATCCTCATCTGTTGATCATTAGTAATTTGAATCTTAAAGCATTCATACAAACAAGACAAAAATACAAATAATATTGTTAAAATAAAACAAAATATTGATAATTTTCAAATTAAATTATATACTACATCAATTACCTATAAACATAATGATCATATTGAACCTCAATGAGTTCTAACAGGCTTTGTTTTGTTTGAGTGAGGTATTCGAATAAAAAATCAGAGTGAGACTACTCGCTCTCGCCAATTTTTCAGAAAATATCTTGCTGTCTACTCTTGCTCAAAACTGATTTAGTGTGAGAGTGAGTATGAGTATAGAGAAACAGAGTGAGTGTGATCTCACTTCGATTCAGAAATTCTCTTGCTGGTTACTCTTGCACAATACTGTTTCAGTGTGAGTGTGGGTGTGAGTATTGAGAAACAGAGCGAGAGTGCTCGTAAGTGCTTCGCACTCACTCTCACTCTCGCTCTGTTTATGTGACCCAGCTGGGATTCGAACCCAGGACCCCATCCTTAAAAGGGATGTGCTCTACCTGCTGAGCTACTGAGTCGCGGCAAAATTACTACTTTTTTCCGATTTGCAAAGAAAATTTCTTTTTTTTTTCAATGAAATGGCAAACACATTGAGTGTGAATTAAATAATTTTTTTCTGATTTTTTTTCAAAAATAATTGACTCTATACTGATTTTCTATGTATTTTTGAGCTCATGAAAGGGAAAGTAGTAATTATAACAGGAGGTTCATCCGGCATCGGTAAAGCATTGGTTTATGCGTTTGCCCAAAAGGGAAGCAAGGTTGTGAATGCCGCCAGAAACGAAGTCAAGCTGAAAGAAATTGAACAGGATCTGACATCAAAGGGGTTGACAGTTGCATCTGTTGTTGCAGATGTGAGCCTGGAGCATGACTGCAAACGAATTATTGAAACCTGCCTTGAACATTTCGGTAAAATTGATATCCTGATTAATAATGCCGGTATTTCCATGCGCGCAGCTTTCATTGATCTTGATCTGGATGTAATCCGCACACTCATGAATACTAATTTCTGGGGAACAGTGTATTGCACAAAATATGCACTTCCCCATATTCTGATAAATAAAGGGTCTATTGTGGGCATCTCATCCATCGCCGGATTTCAGGGATTACCCGGACGAACAGGTTACTCAGCATCCAAATTTGCAATTCACGGATTCATGGATACATTGCGAATTGAACATCTGCATGAACATCTGCACGTGATGGTTGCCTGTCCGAGTTTTACGTCAACGAATATTCGGAAAACAGCACTGAACAAAGTCGGACACATTCAGGGAGAAAGTCCACGCGATGAATCTAAAATGATGACAGCTGAGCAAGTTGCACATCGTATCATCAGGGGGATCAGTCACAGACGCCGTACACTTATCATGACTTCTAAAGGAAAGCTCATTGTTTTTCTTAACAAAATGTTTCCGTGGTTTATTGATAAACAAACATTCAATGCCATGGCTCAGGAACCAAATTCACCAATCAAATAAAATACGAGGTATGAAAAAAAACAATTTCGAAATTATTCCAGGAAAAGGATACGGAGAATTTATTTTCGGGATGGAATACGCTAAAGTCGTAGAAAAACTCGGAGATCCCGATGAAGTGATCCGGAATGATGAAAACAGTGAAGATGAATTTGTAGATTCACTCACAGCATTTTTTGACGACAGTGGTCTTGCTATGTTTTTCGAACAACTAAAAAAAAATGATCCGATGACACTGCAGTCCATTGAAATTGATGAACCGGAAGCGACAATGTACGGAAAATCAGTGTTTGGAATGAATAAATCAGAACTGGTCAGGCTCATTGAAAAAGAAACAGGCGAAAAAGCAGTTGTTGAAAAAGACGAGGAACTTGAGGAATTCGAACTCATTGATTATGAAAACAGTGGAATTTCTTTGCAAATTGAAAATGATGAACTTGTAAGCGTAACATTATACAACATGGAATAAAACTGTTCATCTTACGTCATCATAATATCCAAAGGGAGCTCAGGCTCTCTTTTTTTTAATTTTCTGTATAAATATGACACAAAAACAAATTATCAGTGCTACTGCCCAATGGGTTGAAAGCGCTCTAAGCGGAGAAACAACAGGACATGACTGGTGGCATACATTCAGAGTGTGGAAAAATGCAATTCGAATTCATCAGTTTGAAAAAGGAAACAGATTTATTATTGAAATGTCTGCACTTCTCCACGATGTCGGAGATCACAAATTGCACAATGGTGTTGATAAAACAAGAGAAACAGCACTGTTCTGGGTAGATCAGTTTAGTACAATCAGCCAAGAAGATAAAGTTCATATCGCTGATATCTGTGAGCAAATCTCATATAAAGGAGCCCATGTTGACACATCAATGCCAACCCCTGAAGGTAAAATTGTACAGGATGCAGACCGTCTTGATGCACTTGGGGCAATAGGCATTGCACGAGCATTTGCCTACGGTGGTAAGAAAAACAGAGCCATTCATGATCCAGATATTCCACCTGTTTTTCACAATGATTTTAATTCCTATAAAAACGCCAACAGCACAACCATCAATCATTTTTATGAAAAACTACTGCTGATTGAGAACAAAATGCAAACACCCACAGGAAAAAAAATGGCTTCTGACAGAACAGAATTTTTACATGAATTTCTCAAAAGGTTTTTGAAAGAATGGAATGTGTCATAGTAAACTGAAGAATTATTACTTTACAAAGTCTTAAAAATGGAACTGATTCCTTTGAAATAAATGAAAAATGCAATAATTTTTATTTTTTAGCAATTTTCAAAATTTTGTACATTTGCTGTATTAAAAAAACCGGATATTATGCTGAGTCAAAAAGACCAAGAAGAATTAAGATCAAAAGGAATCAGTGAAACTGAATTGTTTAAACAGATTGAACAAATTAAAAAAGGCATTATTCCTCAGGAGCTGATCAGACCTGCTGTAATCGAAAATGGAATTATTGTCACAACCGAAAAAACCAGGAATTATTATATAAATGTTTTCGATGATTATTCCAGAGACAGGCATATTGTAAAATTTGTTCCAGCTTCAGGTGCTGCAAGCAGAATGTTCAAAGATTTGTATGCATGTATAGATGAAATGAAACAATCCGAAGATTCGTCAGAGGAAATTCCATCCAAATACCTCAGAATCAGACAAATGATAGAAAAACTATCGGAAATGGCCTTCTATCCTGCTCTTAAGGAATATTTCAAACAAAAAGATATTTCATTATCTGAATTACTGAAGAGTAAAAAACATAAAACCATCATTGAAGCAATTTTGTCATCCGAAGGATTAAATTATGGCAATTTACCTAAAGCACTGCTTCATTTTCACAACTATAATACATATCAACGCAAAGCCATTGATGAACATCTGGTTGAAGGGGCACTGTATGCAGTCAATGCAACAGGAAACGTCAACATCCATTTCACCATTTCCCCCGAGCATGAGACTATGTTTATTGATCACCTGAAAGAAGTTCTGCCAATCTATGAAGAAAAATTCGGCATTACCTACAAAGTGACCTTTTCATTTCAGCATACATCAACAGACACGCCTGCAACTGATGATCAGGGAAATCTGATTAGGGAACAGGACGGGAGTATTGTTTTCAGACCTGCAGGCCATGGGGCCCTACTTAAAAACCTAAATGATCTGGACGGGGATCTGATATTTATCAAAAACATTGATAATGTTACTACTGACAAACTCAGATCTCCCACAATTGAGTATAAAAAAGTGCTGGCAGGAATTCTGATTGAAAAGGAGATCACAATTAACGGAAATCTTTCCCTTCTTATGGATGATTCCTGCAGCCCTGAAGAGATTTACGAAATTGCTGCTTTTGTCAAAAACGACATGATGGTTTCTCTTCCGGATGACTTCTTTGAAATGGACATTGACAAACAGAGAAGGATTCTGACAAACAAACTGAACAGACCAATTCGCGTATGCGGAATGGTAAAAAACGAAGGTGAACCCGGTGGTGGCCCTTTCTTTGTAAAAAATCCCAAAGGAATAACAAGCCTTCAGATCGTTGAAAATGCACAGATAAACATGAATGACCCTTTACAGACTCAAATACTCCGCGGATCAACACATTTCAATCCTGTGGATATCGTAGCAGGCATCATTGACTTTCTGGGTCGCAAATTTGATCTGAACGATTTTGTTGATCCCGAAACATATATTGTATCTGAAAAAAGCAAAGACGGCAAACCACTGAAAGCCTTGGAACTTCCGGGATTATGGAACGGGGCAATGGCCGGATGGATCACATATTTCGTAGAAGTCCCACTTGAAACATTCACTCCTGTTAAAGAGATCTTTGATTTACTCAGACCTCAACATTTGGTATAACTTTGTCATACGGCATCATATCACTTAAACAAATTAAAAAAAACAAAACACTTAATACAAATATGAAAAGTAAAACACTGATCCTTCTTTCAATTACGTTGCTATCCATTGGACTGAAATCACAGGAAAATGTTAAAGTAAGACTTGCATGTATTGCATTTTACAATATTGAAAATTTATTTGACACAATTAATGATCCGAACAAAAACGATGAAGAATTTTTGCCTGACGGAACCTATCAATGGTCTTCAGAACGATATCTGGAAAAACTCGATAACCTGAGTTTTGTCATTGATCAGGTTGGCAACAAATATAACAATCAGAGGCCAGCAATTCTCGGCTTATGTGAAATTGAAAATCATCAGGTGATTGAGGACCTCATTAATACTGAAAGACTCAAACCTTATGATTACGGAATTGTTCACTACGATTCACCTGATCGTCGTGGTGTTGATGTTGGTCTGATATATCAGAAATCCAAATTTTCAGTCATCAGCAGCGCTTCTTATACATTGACGATACCAGAACGTGACAATTTTTACACCAGGGACCAACTTCTCGTAACAGGAATTATGGATAATGACACCCTGAATATCATCGTCAACCACTGGCCATCCCGGCGAGGTGGACAGAAAGACAGTGCCCCTCTTAGAAATGCAGCAGCTGATTTGAACAGGTTTATTGTTGACTCGATTCTCAAAGTCAATCCTAATGCAAAAATCATTGTCATGGGTGATCTGAATGATGATCCTGACGATGATAGTGTTATCAGACATCTGCGTGCCAAAGGCAAAAAAAACAAACTCCAGCCCGGGGACCTGTATAATACAATGTGGGATTTATACAGAAGCGGAATCGGATCGCTTGCTTATCAGGGTCGTTGGAATTTATTTGATCAGATCATTGTCAGCCAGGGATTACTCAATAACAGCAGAAGGAGCTGGGAACTGTTTGCTGCTCATATTTTCAACGAAAACTTCCTGATATCCCAGGAAGGGCGGTATGCCGGTTATCCTTACAGAACATATAGCGGTGGCTCATATATCGGAGGATTCAGCGACCACCTTCCTACATATATTATCCTTGTCAAAAAAGTAAACTAAATGTACCGCCTGCTCTTTGCTGCATCCACAGAATCTGAAATTCAGGATTTTATTGATTCATCGTGCAGGCAGATTTCAGCTCAGCAATATTGTCATAAAAAGTTCAACGATATCATTGTTCTTATAACCGGAATCGGAATGGTCAGAATGACCCTTCAGCTGAGCAGATTTTTGACCACACACAATGTCATTCAATCAATAAATGTAGGGTTTTGCGGATCATTTGAACAGAAAATTCAACTTGGAAGTCTTGTCCATGTCCGAAAAGATGTTTTTGCCGAAACAGGCGTTTCTGACAATGAGAATTACATCATTCCCTTTGATCAACTTATCCGTGATGAAAAACTACTGAAACATTTGTATTATTTTGTTGAACCACAACAAGGCATTCAGAATATGACAGATTACCCTGATTCCGTTAACGGTATCACAGTGAATACCTGCACCGGAGATTTAGGCCGTGCAGAATTTATGATAAATCAATTTGATGCACAAACAGAATCCATGGAAGGGGCTGCTTTTTTTATGACATGTAATTCCTACAATATCCCGTGTGCTCAAATCCGGGCTGTATCTAATCTCATCCCCGGCAGAAGCCCTGAACGATGGAATATCGGTAAAGCGCAAACGACACTTTCGGATTTTCTGGATCGTTTGGTTTTTCAAATTAATCAGAAATAAATTTAAGTTACTCAACTAAAAAAACTGAAGAAAATAAAATGATGACCATCCCAACATCAGGAGAAAACAGAAAACAATACATGATCTCAATCACCATTATTGGTGTTCTGTTTTTCATTTTTGGTTTTGTGACCTGGCTCAACGGCACCCTTATTCCCTTTTTGAAAATTGCCTGTGAACTGAATGATTTTCAGGCATTATTCGTCACTTTTGCATTTTATATTTCATACTTTGTCATGGCATTTCCATCCTCATATGTTTTGCACAAAACAGGTTACAAAAACGGAATGTCACTTGGATTGCTTATTATGGCCATAGGATCCCTGATTTTTATTCCTGCAGCATTATCACGGGAATTTTCTATGTTTCTGCTCGGGCTTTTCATTCAGGGAACGGGGCTGGCAATATTGCAAACAGCATCGAATCCATACATCATCATCATAGGTCCTCGTGAAAGTGCAGCACGGAGAATTGCAATAATGGGTATCTGTAATAAAGTTGCAGGCGTCCTTGGACCACTGATTCTGAGTTCGATTGTTCTTGCAGGGGCAAACGAAATTGTTGAAAACCTGGACACACTTACCGGATCAGACAGAACCATGATGCTTAACGAACTCTCAAACAGAGTCATTCTCCCCTATATCATCATGGCAATCATTTTGATTTTACTTGCAGTGATGATAAGATACACCCATCTTCCGGATGTTGATACAGATGAAGAAGATATTAAAGATAAGGAAATCGGTCATCAGAAAACAGGGTGGTGGCAATTTCCACATTTGATTCTTGGGTTCATTGCGTTGTTTCTCTACGTTGGTGTTGAGGTTATTGCCGGAGACACAATCGGCCTTTACGGACAGTCAATCGGCATTCCGCTGAGTAAAGCAAGATTCTTCACAAGTCTGACACTTGCTTCAATGGTGTTTGGGTATATTCTGGGGATCATTTCCATCCCAAGATTTCTCAGTCAGGCCAGAGCTCTTGCAATATCTGCAATATTAGGCATTGTCTTTTCTTTGGGTGCACTTTTTACTACCGGAATGGTAAGTATTGCTTGTGTTGCACTTCTCGGAGTTGCAAATGCCATGATGTGGCCAGCAATATTTCCTCTGGCTATTGCAGGTCTTGGAAAATTCACAAAAGCTGGATCAGCCCTGCTCATTATGGGTATTGCAGGTGGCGCGCTCCTCCCCCTGCTCTACGGGGCCATTGCAGAAAACTTTTCAAATCAGTTTGCTTACTGGATTCTGGTTCCAATGTACATCTATATTTTCTATTTTGCTGTTAAAGGAAATTCAATCAGAACTTAAAGCAGAGCACAGATTATACACAAAATGGAATTTATATATCTATTTTTTTTTGTATTTTTGTAGATTGTTAGTTCATGATATAAACCAAATAACAGAATCGACACAACCACTTCGATGATTTTTCAGAAGACACACGTTTTTTCAGAAAAATTTATTCTCATCTAAAATTCAAACTTATATGAAATTCAGAGTTACTCTTTTAACCCTTGTAGCAGTAATTGTTTCGCATTTTTCATTTAGTCAAACGGTTGATGAATGGGCGCAGGACGGAAAAATGATTTTTCAGTTCATACCTAAGCATAACATTACTCTCCCTATGGCTGATGAAAAAGTCGTAGATATTTCCAGGAGTTCATATTTCCTGCCATTTATAGAAACCTTTGGAATCACATCTGTAATCAGGCTCCATCCAGACCTCAGGGATGAAAAATTACAGAACACCTATCAGATAGAATTTGAAGAAATTTACCGAATCAATGAGCTTATCAGTATTTTCAACTCATTTGAAGAAGTTGAATATGCAGAACCTAAAAGTCTGCATCGTTTATTTCTGAATCCAAATGATCAGTATTATTCATCCAGCAATCAATGGAATTTGTTCAAAATCAACGCCGCCCAGGCCTGGGACATCTCAACCGGGTCTCCTTCTATAGTAGTTGCCGTAACAGACAATGCCATTTATACAACACATCCTGATTTGATAAACAAACTTGTTCCTGGCTATGATGTTGCAAACAATGACAACAATCCAAATCCAGCTCTGGGCAATGACGGTGATCACGGAACTCATGTTTCAGGTATTGTAGGAGCTCAGACAAACAACAGCACCGGAATTGCATCAATTGGATACAACACATCTGTCATGCCTGTTAAAATCGGCCGTGATTCTGACGGAGCACTGATTGCAGGATATGAAGGTATTGCCTGGGCAGCAAATAATGGAGCTCATGTGATTAACATGTCATGGGGAGGGGGTGGATACTCGTCCTATGGGCAGAATGTGATTAACAATGCTTACAACCAGGGGTGCATTCTTGTAGCAGCAGCCGGAAATGATGGCGTTGAAACGGTCTTTTACCCTGCCGGATACAACAATGTTGTTGCAGTAGCTTCGACCACTTCAAGTGATGCAAAATCAAGTTTTTCACAATTCGGGAATTGGATTACAGTGAGTTCCCCGGGTTCTTATATTCTTAGTTCAGTGCCCAATACAAGTTACAGTTATAAAAGTGGCACGTCAATGGCTTCTCCCCTTGTCGCAGGTCTTGTCGGGCTTATGAAATCAGTTAATCCGGCATTACCTCAGGCTGACGTGATCTATTGTCTTACTTCTACATGTGACAATATTGATGCTGCCAACTCCGGTTACATTGGAAAACTTGGATCAGGACGAATCAATGCTTATGCAGCCATGCAATGTATGCAAGCCACTCTTGTCAGTCTGGATGCCGGAATTACAAATATTGCACAACCCACAGGAACAGTATGTAATTCTTCCGTTACCCCTATGGTTGTTTTAAAAAATTTCGGAATGAACACTCTGACAAACGTGACCATCAGATATCAACTTGACGCCGGAGCCATTCAAACATACAACTGGACCGGCAATTTATCTACCGGTCAGTTTGTCAATGTTCCACTCCCAACCATTACACCCACTGCGGGTAGTCACAGCTTCAGAGCATTTACTGAAAGTCCCAACAGCAGCATTGACGAAAACCTTAATAACGACGAAAAACAAACTTCTTTTACAATGTTCAGTGAAGGTGTTTCTTTGCCCTTTACAGAAACGTTTGAAAGTGAAAGCTTTGCAACAAACAGTTGGACAATTCTTAACCCTGACGGAGGCATAAGCTGGGATATCACAACTGTCACCGGAACCAGTCCGGGAAATAAGGCTGCACGAATGAATTTCTATAATTATCCGGCAACCGGACAGCGTGATGCGATGGTTTCACCACCACTGAATCTGACAGGTTATGAAAGCGCAGAACTCACATTTCAACATGCATATAGACGATATAGTTCTGGTGTGACTGACTCACTGATCATTTTTGTTTCAACAGATTGCGGAAGCACTTATCAGAGAATAATGTCACTGGGAGAAAACAGTACCGGGACATTTGCAACCGGATACACAACAACAACACCTTTTGTCCCTTCTGCATCTGATGACTGGTGTTCAGGGCCTGTGGGATCGGCGTGTAAAACCATTAATCTGACGCCTTTTGTTGGACATCCAAATGTTGTAATCAAGTTTGAAGCATACAACAATAACAGTAATAACCTTTATATTGACAATATCAATATTACAGGTGTTGCACTTTCGACCCCCCCTGTTGTTCAGATTTCATCTTCAGCGAACAGCATTTGTGAAGGTGGAGTGATTTCATTTGTTGATCAATCTTCTCCAGCAGTCACATCAAGATTATGGACTTTTTCAGGCGGGTCTCCTTCAACATCAATCAATGCAACAGAAAGTGTCACATATGATACAGCCGGGATCTGGGACGTTTTACTTGAAACCACCAATGGTTTTGGAACAACTTCTCAGAATTTTCCCGGGTATATTACTGTTCACCCGCTTCCCGCGCAACAAACGATTCAACAAAACGGGAGTGAACTCAGTGTGGTTTTGAGCTCAGGAGAAACTGCACATTGGTATCGCAATGGTAACGCAATTTCCGGAGCAACTCAGCCAGTTTACCAGGTGACTCAGATTGGAAACTATAAAGCAAGAGTTTCAAGTCAGTTTGGTTGTTCTGTTTTCACAAATGAAATCAACGTCAACCCTACCGGAGTCGATGAATATGATTTTGAAACCAATTCAATTTTTGTTTTTCCAAATCCGGCAGATGATGAAATCTTCATTTTTCTTGAAACTCAGGTTATGAAAAACACTGTTCTTGACATTGCAGATCTGACCGGTAAAACCGTATCATCACATATCATTCAGGCAGGAGATCAGAAAATAAGAGTAAACACATCACATCTCTCTCAGGGAACATACATTGTTTTACTAAGAGGCAAAACGTATTCCGGAAAAGCAAGACTAATTATTGCAAGATAAAGAAGCATGAATACAAAAAAAAGAGGCTTCGTAAAGCCTCTTTTTTTATAATGCTTCGTGCAATCTCTCAAATTATTCCTTGTACATAAAGGCATTGATAAATTTGTATTTGGGGTTTTTTGTTGATGGGTTTCCTGTAGGATCAAACTGCCAAAGGACAGCAACAATATAAACTTCCTGAGTCCAGGAGGCATCAATTGTCATGGTGAAATTTTTATCATATGTCTTTCCGCTGGCAGGATCTGTTAAAATTTTCTCACCATAAACTGCCCCTTCAGATTTTCTGATTACATAGTCATGAGTGTAGTTCGGGTCAGTTGTTCCGTTCTGAGCATAAGAACCAGCTGATGCAGAGCCGTCTATTCCACTTTCAAGCATCCAGAAACTCAGATAGAAATCGCCGGTACCAGCAGCAAAAAACTTCACCTGAGATTCAATACTGATTGACAAATCGGTTCTTTTTGTTTTCATATCAATTCCTGCAATGGGAGTGCTGGCAAGCAACTGAGTCATCGTAGAAGTTGAACTGGAAGAACTTGTTTTAGTATCACCGACCCAAAAAGCAGGAATTCCTCCCTCTGTAATCCTGTCTGCAGTCATTTGACTGTAAAGAGTTGAATTATACATCGGATCTCCGGAAGCATGGTTGGTTACAGCAACTACTTTTCCCATACCAGCAAGGTTATGAATGAGGGGAGCGCCCCATGAGCCGCATGGTCCACACCACTTGGCTGTATAATTGATTGCAAGTCCCCATTGTTCCTGTTTTGGCTGTAATGTGGGTACAGGAGGAACAGGAGGATCAGGTTCAACGGTTTCTTTTTTGCATGATGCTGCAAAAAACACTGTCAGAATAATGACATAAATCAAGTTTCTTTTCATAATTACATATTTAAATTATTTTGTAAAAATAGAAATAAATACTTTGCAGGATGGGATAATTTTTTAAAAATTTTGTTATTATTTGCTTTTTATTACAAATTCTGTCCTTCTGTTTAAGGCTCTGCCTGGTTCTGTCTCATTTGATGCTACAGGTTGTGAATATCCCAAACCTTCATAGCTTAGTCTGGATGAAGAGATTCCTTTCTTCAGCAAATAATCATATACTGATTTTGCTCTTCTTTCCGACAGGTTCTGGTTGTATTCAAATCCGCCGATATTGTCGGTATGTCCATGTATCGTAACTTTTATTCCAGGATTTTCTTTTAGAAAAACGACAAATTCTTCAATAATAAATTCAGATTGCCTTGTTAACTTATCCGAGTCATATTCATAATAAATATCATTCAGTTTATATGATTTGCCAACTTCAACCTTTTGAAGCTCCATATTCACAGTAACAGGTTCATCAAATACGCTGTCTTCCGTGGCAATATACATCGACTCATAAACATAATCTTCCTTTTTAACAGTCAGGACATAATCATTTTTAAATGGCAACACAGTTACATATTTCCCAGTTTCGTTGTCAACGGAGACCTGGGTTATCGTCTTTGTCTGCATGTTTTTGATTTCAACTTTTGCCTCAGAAAGGGTATTCATATCTTTATCTTTCACTTCACCTTTTATAAAAAGGA
>CAYMAZ010000051.1:0-16444 GCA_964388575.1 uncultured Bacteroidales bacterium
TTTACATCCTCCATTGTAAGATAAATAAATTGTGAGGCAGTGGGAGCAAATAATGGATTAAAAATTTCATTCTCTGAAAAATAAGCAGCGGGTTCCCACTGATAGTTACTTCCCTGAGCAGGAGCATTGAGTTGTGTTGAATCACCAAAACATACTGTTAGTGAATCAGGTAATCCCGGTTCAATGGGATTCAACGTTTCAATCGTGATATCAGGGGTTGATAGTGTGAAGATACTGTCTGTAATCATAACCTGATACACACCTGGTGTCAATCCTGAAAAAACATTCGAACTCACAAAACTGTTTCCGTTGTCAATCGAATATTTTAAAGAATTTAAGCCGGAAGCATTGATTGTGATTGCTCCTTCAAAATTGGTGGCACATACTGCATCCTGAACTTGTACGGAATTCAATTTTATCGGAGATAAGCGAGAAACACCTGAAATGGTAGAAAACCACACATATCCGTCGGGATCAATAGCAACACCCTGAGCCTGGTTGCTGATCAGTCCTCCTGAATTATTCAAAGTTGTAAATGTGTACTGTGGATAATTGTCATCATTAAAATAACTGATTCCATTGTTGAAAGTGACAAACCATTTTCTGTTTCTTGAGTCTGTCACAATATCTTCTACTTGTTTTCCGGCCAAACCTTCAGGTGTGCTGTAATGAGTCCAGGTTGTTTCGTCAAAACTTGTTACACCTCCACCGATATTGAAACTGGGCTTACTCCCAAACCAGATCACTCCGTTTTGATCACAAGTGCTTGAAATGATCTGATCTGCTTCAATATTCAGTCCGTTGATGTTTGTGAAGGCAGTCCATGTTGTTCCGTTGAATCGTCCTGCTCCTTCAGATGTTCCAACCCAGATATTTCCATTCAAATCCTGAGTAATAGTATTTACAAAGTTATGAGGAATCCCATTGGATGTGGTATAAGTTGCCCATGATGTTGAATACCTTTTTACTCCGCCTCCGGAAGTACCAACCCAGACTTCCTGATTCTGGGCTTCAAAAACACTTCTGATAATCGTTCCTGTCAGACTGTTTGTAAATGTTGTACCGTTAAATCTTGAAAGTCCGTTGTTTGTTGCTATGAGAATATCACCATTTTGTGCAACAAATAATCTGTTTACAGTGTTGTCTGCTAACCCGTTTGTTGTTGTATAGGTCGTCATGGTTGATCCGTCATACTTTGTCAGACCTGCTGTAGATCCAAACCAAATATTCCCATTTGGACCAGCAGCTACACATTTAATGTTGTTAATAGGAAGTCCTTGTGCAGTAGTGAAATTTGAATAGGAGTAGTTTGTTTGAGCATTGAGGGACAATGAACTGAGTGCAAATAAGAAAATGAATACATTGGTGATTCTGAACATAATAAATTGGTTTAAATTATAACAAGAATTTTACATAATTCATACTAAAAAGTTTAACGAAGTAACCATCTAAACAATTCTCTGTAGTTATTTTTTTTTCCGTACATCAGTATGCCGGTTTTGTAGATTTTACCTGCAATCCATGTGGTTGCCAGAAATGTAGCAACGAGTAAAACCATTGAGATAACAACGTCAATCACAGGAGGGTTGAAAGGAATTCTGACCATCATGATAATTGGGGAAGTGAAAGGAATGATTGAAAGCCAGAAAGCAACATTGCCATCAGGGTTTGAAATCACAAACTGTGACATTATGATTGCTACAATAAGAGGTACCGTGACAGGAATCATAAACTGCTGTGTGTCAGCTTCGCTATCAACAGCAGAACCTATTGCAGCAAACATTGCTGCATATAACAAATATCCAAAAACAAAATAAAACAGGAACATGGCAATAACAGTAGGAAAATTGATTGCGTAAATTCCCTGGAGAATTTTATTTCCCTCATCCATAGCAACCATTTCAGACATCTGAAGTTGTTCAACTTCCTCAGGAGTGAGGCCCTTACTATCAAGCATTACATTCGGCGGTTCACTGAAACTGAATTTTTCAGGTTGTGAAAGTTGAAAACTTGTAATAATAAGAAAGCTAAAAACAATCCATAATAAAAACTGAGTTAGTCCAACCAGTGCAATTCCGATAATTTTTCCCATCATAAGTTGAAAAGGTTTCACTGAAGAAACGATAATCTCCACTATTCTGCTTGTCTTTTCTTCAATGACACCGCGCATCACCTGAGAACCAAAGGAAAAGATAAAGATATATATTAGAATGCCAGCTATAAACCCAAGAATCATACTGACTTCGGCAAATGAATATTTTTCATCTCCTTCATCTGTAAAAAGAATTGTATTGATTTTAATTGGTGTTTCAATGCTTTGCAAAACAGTTTTATCAATACCACTCACTGCCAATTTATGGCTTTCAATTTCCTTTCTCAATACACTTTCCACAAAAGAAACAATATTCACACTAACTTGTTTTTTTGCCATCAACCTGATGCTTGACGGTGAACTGATTGCTCCCTGCGGAATGTATAACAATGCATTGTAATCAAGTTCATCAAACCGTTCTCTGGCAGTTTGAATATCATCCCAAACAGGCTCAAACATGATGCTCTTGGTATTTGCTTCTTCGAAAGCTTCAAAGAAAAAACCAGTTTCATCAATGATGCCAATTTTTCTGGGCTCATCTGATATTTTTGCAAGATATACAGGAATTATGAACGTGGCCGCAAGAAGAATAGGGCCGAGTATCGTCATGATTAAAAAAGATCTTTTTTTAACTCTGGTCAGATATTCTCTTAAGATAATAATTCGAACCTTATTCATGAAAATCAGCTTTAACTTTTGAACGTAAATTGGTCGATTGCACCTGCATTATAAATATTTCATTTAATGTTGGCATGACTTCAAGAAAAGAGTGAACCATACACACAGGTAAAACAAGATTTAAAAGATCATTTGGAGTCTTGTCTGCTGGAATCTGAATTTGTGCCACTTCCGTTTTTCCACCATCCTGAACATACCTAACCTCATATTCCTGTGGTAAAACTTCATTCAGATCTGTGATACAATTTGAATAATGTATTTCAACAATATTTTCTTTAAAACTCTGCTTTATCTGATACACATCTCCCTGCAAAATTGGTTTGGACTGATTAATGAGCAGCATTTCATCACATAATTCCTCAACAGAAGACATGTTGTGTGTTGACAAAATTATTGAAGCCCCCTGTTTTTTAAATTCCAGTATCTCATTTTTTAAAAGTTCAGTGTTGATGGGATCAAAGCCACTAAAAGGTTCATCAAAAATAAACATCTTTGGATCGTGAAGGACCGTCAGGATAAACTGCACTTTTTGCTGCATTCCTTTTGACAATTCTTCAATTCTTTTGTTCCACCATCCAAGAATATCAAATTTTTCAAACCAGTATCTGAGTTTTTTTTCTGCAAGATTTTTCGGAACCCCCTTAAGCTGTGCCAGGTATAAACCATGTTCGCCGACCTTCATCTTTTTGTAAAGACCACGTTCTTCCGGTAAATAACCAATCTGATTAACATGATCACGTTGCATCGGTTCATTCTGCCAAAGCAGTTTCCCTTTGTCAGGAGCCGTGATCTGATTTATTATCCGGATCATTGTTGTTTTTCCGGCACCATTGGGTCCCAGCAGTCCGTATATTGTTCCTTCTTTGATTTTCAGCGAAACATTGTCAAGTGCGACATGATCACCATATGATTTGCAAATATTTTCTGCTTCGAAAAAGTACATTTGTTAATGTTGAATGATCTTAAAATTTTCAAAATTACACATTTTATCTTGAAAAGAATTCGTGCATTCGTTCAAAGAAGTTTTTATCCTTTTTCTTTTTGTCAGGTTGGAAGCTTTTACTCTCATTCATTTGCTCTATCAGATCTTTATCTTGTGAAGATATCTTTTCGGGAACGTATACATTGATAAATATCAATTGATCTCCAACTACTCCGCTTCTGTTAAGTAAAGGAAGTCCTTTGCCCTTCAGACGGAATAATTTTCCGGGTTGAGTCCCTGCCGGAACTTTCACTCTTGCTTTTCCGTCAAGTGTAGGAACTTCAATCGTTGTTCCTAATGCAGCTTCAGGAAATGACAAATAATGTTCATAATAGATGTTTAACTCATCCCGTACAAAATGTTCATGAGGCATTTCTTCAACAACAATGATTAGATCACCAGGAATACCACCTCTGGGTGCTGCATTTCCCTTGCCTGACATTGATAATTGAATGCCTTCAGTTACACCAGGTGGCAACTTAACAGAAATGATGTCTTCTCCCTTAACAGTTCCGGAGCCCATGCATGAGGAACATTTTTTTGTGATTACTTCACCTTCTCCATGGCAGGTTGGACATGTGGATGTGGTTTGCATCTGACCTAGAAAAGTACTTGTAACCCGCGTTACCTGCCCGCGTCCATTACATGTTGAACATTTACCAACAGAACCTGAGCCTGCTGCACCAGAGCCATTACATGCCTGACAAACTATTTGTTTGTTTACTTTCACTTTTTTTTCCACACCAGTGGCAATTTCTTCAAGTGTTAACTTCACTCTGATACGGAGATTGGAACCTTTCTGAACTCTTCTGCCACTGCTGCGACCTCCTCCAAACCCGAAAAAGTCAGCAAAATGACCTCCAAAGATATCTCCGAAATTGGAGAAAATATCATCCATTGACATTCCACCACCACTGCCAAATCCGCCCTGACCAGTAACACCGGCATGACCATATTGATCATATCTGCTTCTTTTCTCAGGATTACTTAATACTTCAAATGCTTCTGCAGCTTCTTTAAACTTTTCTTCTGCTTCTTTGTTATCCGGATTCCTGTCAGGATGATATTGCAATGCCTTCTGGCGATATGCTTTCTTCAGCTCTTCATCAGTTGCATTTCTAGAAACTCCCAGCACTTCATAATAATCTTTTTTTGCCACAATACAATTTTTTAAAAATTATTTACCCACTATAACCTTTGCAAAGCGGATCAGGTGACCGTTAAGAAGGTATCCTTTTTCAATTTCACTGATTACTTTTCCTTTCTTTTCATCTTCAACATCCACTATTGAAAGTGCCTCATGATAATCCGTGTTAAATTCCTGTCCAACAGATTCAATTGGTTCCAAACCATATTGAAGGAGTATGCCCTTAAATTTTTTTGCAATTAATTGAAATCCTTCAATTATGGATTTTGTGTCCTGAGTTTCATTAACTGTCAGTAAGGCTCTGTCAATGTCATCAATAACAGGCAAAATGGCAGTAATGATTTTTGAAGATGCAGTCTTGTAAAGTTCTTCCTTTTCCCTGAGCGTTCTTTTTTTGAAATTTTCAAATTCTGCAAGAAGTCGGAGATATTTGTCACTCATAAGTTCTATCTGTTCTCTGCAACATTCATTTACCTCTGTTTTTTCATCTGCCTGAGGCTTATGAGCATTTTCAACCAATGGCTCATTCATTTCTTGTTTAATTTTTGAAGTCGTTTTCTTTTTTTTCATACATCTGATCTTTGCACAAAAGTTACTGCCCGTTTACAAAAAATCTGCCATCAGGTGATATTTGCCAAATTGACAGTGAAATTAAAAAGGTGAGGGGAGAGAAAGTTGTTTTAATGCACCGGTCAGTTCAATGATAACCTTTTCATTTAGAGTAATTCCATGAATTATTGAACGTTCTTCATTTGATCTTTCCGGATCTCCAGGAATAATTAGGTTTTCAATTCCTTCAATAACATTGGCTTTCCTGAATGTTGATATCCATAAATCCATGTATTTTTTAAAATCTTCAACCGGTTGAAATGCATCTGTTCTTATTGCTCCAAAGAAATGGCCGAGACCTTTTCCGGGAGCATCAGCTTTGGGCTCAAGATAAGCAACCTGTGGAGGTACAAAAGGGCCAAAATTTGCTCCTGAGAATACTGCTGAAAAGATATCAACAATGGCTGAAATGCAAAATCCCTTGTGACTTCCGTGTTCACGATCTCCGCCCAAAGTAAGAATAGAACCACCTTGCTTAATCACTGCAGGATCCGTTGAAATTTGCCCCCTTTGATCCTGAATCAGCATCTCAGCAACCTGTTGGTTCATTTTCTCAAGCATTTCAAGCTTTCCTCTGGCAATAGGTGTTGTTGCAAAATCAGCAACAAATGGTGGCTCTTTTCCTGCAGGAATTGCAACAGCCAAAGGATTGGTTCCAAGTAACCTGTCTGTACTGTATGTGGGAGAAACCAGTGGATTGGCATTTGTCATGCTAATCCCGATCATACTGTGTTCAAGAGCCATCATTGAATAATAACCGGCAATGCCGTAATGGTTTGAATTACGAACACTTGTCCATGCAGTATATGCCTTATCTGCTTTTTGGATTGTCTGTTGCATTGCAAATCTGGAGACGACCATCCCCAATCCCATATCTCCGTCTATGACCATTGTTGATGGTGTTTCATAAACAATCTGAAGCGATGGAGTAGGATTGAGGCGCCCTTTGGCCCATAAACCTAAATAATCCTTTATTCTAACTATTCCATGTGATGGTATTCCTCTTTGTTCAGCTGAAACCAAAACTTCAGAAATATTTTTTGAATCATCTCTACTGCATCCTATGCTCTGAAAAATATTTTCAACAATTATACGCAATTCTGAAGCACTTATTATCATAATATTAACACATTACATTTGTAAAACAAGTATACTTAATATCCTGTATTTACTGATGTTCTACTTATTTTACATGTGTAAATCAGGTATTTATTTCGGTACTCCAAATATAATCTTATTTTCTGAATACGTGCAAATATTTAAATAATGCTTAATCCACTTAAATAGAATATGATATGATTAAATTCAATATTTCAATTACATATAATGGGACGAAATGAATTTTCATTAATGAATATTGACAGTGAATGACGTTCTTACTACCAGCAGATTTTAATATATTTAGCCTTGTAAAACCTAATACAATTTTCTAATAGTTTATATATTTATATATCAGTTGATTAGAACTTATCATATTAATTATTAATTTTAAATTATTCATGTTTTTATTTTAACTATGTAAATATTGTATTATTAATTCATATATATCTGATATACAATATTATACAATATTATATATAAATAATAAATTCACTTAGTTTACATACGTAACTTAACAATTACATGTGTAAATAATTATTACTGTAAATAAATTTACTTTTGTAATTATATTATTGTTTATTTTTGTAAAAATATTTCTTATGAATAACAGAATTGGGATTTTACTCAAGGTGAAAGATGTAACAGCATCAAAATTTGCAGATATGATTGGAGTACAACCGTCAAACATATCTCATATTCTAAGTGGAAGAAATAAACCAAGTCTTGACTTTGTAATGAAGGTCATTGAAACATTTCCTGATATCAGTCTTGAGTGGTTGATGTTTGGTAAAGGTTCAATGTTTCAAACTGAACAGACTGAATATGAAAAAGAATCTTCAGAAAATGAAGCTGGGTTAAATGATATGCAAAATGTTGATGATAAGCATGTTCCTGATCTTTTTAATCAAGATTATCCTCCTGAGGATTTAATAATTGATTCCAAAACTGAACGGGATATCATTCATGAAAATTTTGACGAAGAAAAAAAGATTCAGCAAATGACTGTTGAAGTTGAAAATAAAATTTCTGAAATTGAGAAAAAGGAAGTTTTCGAAGATGATATTCACAATAGACCAGAAGCAATAATTGAACACAAAGCAGTATCTGAAAAAGTTGATCCTACTCAAGATAAGTCGGTCTTTGAAAACAACAATTCTCAAGTTGAAACGAAAACAGGTATGAAGGAAACTTCAAAAAAACCTCAGAAAATCATCTTTATTTTTGAAGATGATACATTTGATATCCTTGAATTAAGAGAAAAAAAGGAAAAGATCAATTAGATTTCATGAGGAAAATTACAAATTTCTTTCGGTTTAAAGAAAAACGCACATTCTCTTTTTGCATTTTCATCACTATCACTTCCGTGTACAGCATTCATCTGAATCGATTTTCCGAATCTTTTTCTGATAGTACCATCTTCAGCTTCAGCTGGATTTGTTGAACCAATCAGTTTTCTGAATTCTTCAACTGCATTGTTTTTTGATAATTGGGCGACAATAACGGGACCTGAGGACATAAATTTAACAAGATCGTTATAAAAGGGACGTTCTTTATGAACTTCGTAAAATCTCGCTGCAGTTTTTTCTGACATATAAAACATTTTTAATGCACAGATTGTAAATCCTTCTTCTTCGATCATATGTAAAATATGGCCTGCCAGTTTTTCTTTGATTGCCCGTGGCTTGATAATCGTTAAAGTAATGTTTCCATTCATTGTTTCGGGTCAAATTTATGCTACTAAATTACGCATTTTCAAAATAATGAGACTTAATTGTTAATAATTTTTCATCCAGATATTTTATTGGGATTGCAAACGATCAATCGTTGATAAATCATTCAGTACAAACATAATTTTTTGTAATTTTGCAGCTTTCTGTAACTTTTATTATGATATCAGAACCACGTAAGGATACCGAAAATATTCAAAAATTATTTGAAGGGAAACCAACAAGCATTGTTATTTTGGGACACACTCATCCCGATGGTGATGCTGTGGGTGCGGGACTTGCACTGAAGGAATTTTTAAAAGAGTTTGGTCATCATGTTCATTTCATTTTGCCTGACCCATTTCCTGATTTTCTGTCATGGATGCCCGATGCTTCTTCCATTTTGATCCATAAAAAAGACAAAGATCTGATTGAAAAATTACTGAACGAATCAGAAATTCTGATCTTTGTTGATCTTAATTCACACTCTAGGGTTGAAAGTCTTGAAGATCTTGTCCTAAAACACATGCATTCAAAAACGACTGTTTTGTTTGATCATCATATCAAACCATTCAATGGATTTTCTCATTACTATTGGATGACAAATGTTTCTTCAACATCAGAACTGATTTATGATTTTATTTGTGATACAAACAATTCACACAGAATTACTAAAGCTATGGCTGAAAACCTTTATGTCGGAATAATGACAGACACAGGTTCGTTCAGTTATTCATGCAACAATCCGCAAACATACATTGCTGTATCACATTTTTTTAAACTGGGAATCGACGGAGCCAAAATTCATCAGCAGGTATACAACACATTCACTGAAGAACGTCTGCGACTGCTTGGTCACAGTTTGTCAGACAGACTTTTTGTTGATAAGAAGAACGGAGGAGCATACATAGCATTAAGTGCTCATGATTTAGAAAAATACAAATATCAGGTTGGTGACACAGAAGGTCTTGTTAATTATACACTCACCATAAAAGGTGTATTTTTTGGAGCATTGCTTACGGACCTGAATAAATACATAAAGTTATCTTTTCGCTCCGAAGGTGATCTGGATGTGAATCTTATTGCCAGAAAATTCTTTAACGGAGGTGGACATAAAAATGCTGCCGGAGCCTATTTTTACGGCTCACTTTCTGAAGCATGTGATATTATGGAAGATATTATCAGTCAACATTTGAAAATAAAATGATGAAGATTTTCAGTTTTTTCCGGGTTTTATCGTTATTGATACTTATTTCTTGTATGAATCAAAACAACCAACATGATCAATCGCCGGTTAATCCGAAGGATTTTGATGAAAACCTTAAAGAGGCAAACAGATTAATGGCCAGATCGGAAGATGATGAAATTAACGATTACATTTTCAGGATGGGGTGGAAGATGAGTAAAAGTCCATCAGGTCTAAGATACTGGATATATAACGATGGTAATGGAAAAAAACCCGATCAAAATTCCATTGTCAGATTTAACTTTAGGGTGGAGCTCATCAACGGCTATGTATGTTATGATTCCAAACAGGATGGTTATCAGGAAATTCAGTTGGGAAAATCAACAGCACCAGGTGGGCTTGAGGAAGCATTATCAATGATGAAAGAAGGCGACAGGGCACGACTTATTTTGCCTTCTCATCTGGCCTTTGGGTTGCTCGGAGATCAGGACAAAATTCCTTCAAGGGCAATTTTAATATATGATGTTGAAATTTTACAAGTTAGAAACTCAATTATTTAATATAAAAAAAACAAATTATGACGAAAAAAATCAAATGGCAGTATTTGATGACTGCACTTATTCTGTTCGGGATTTCATGTCAGAGAGGTCCTTATCCAGGTTACGAATCAACTGATTCAGGGTTGTATTACAAGATTAAACGTGGAAATTCAGAAAAGCAACTGCCTTCTGAAGGGGATGTGTTGACAGTTGAACTCAGCTATTATCTTCAGGAGAATGACAGTTTATTATTTACCTCAGTCAATTCGCAGCAACCAGTGATGCTTCCGGTGCAGAAATCCTTGTTTAACGGGGATATCAACGAGGGGCTGATGATGATTACTGAGGGTGACAGTGCCAGTTTTATTGTTAAAGCTGATTCATTTCTTGTCTTTAATGTGGGAATGACAGAAATGCCACCTTATGTTAAGCCGGAAAGTATGTTTCGGTTTGAGGTGAAAGTACTCAGTCACAAAACTTCTGCAGAATACATGGCAGAACAAAATCAACGAATGGAAGAATATGATGCCATGCTAGGTGAAATGAAACAACAAGAAATTATCGATAGAGATGCATGGCTTCAGGAAAACAAAATTCAGGTTAAACCTACTGCATCAGGATTGTATTTTATTCAGGAAAAAGTAGGAACTGGTCTTAAAGTTGAACAAGGCGACCTTGTGAAAGCTCATTATACCGGATATTTTCTGAACGGACAGGTTTTTGACTCATCTGTTGAATCTCCCGAACCATTCTCTTTTGTAGCAGGAAGGGGAGAAGTAATAACAGGATGGGACGAAGCTGTTATGATGATGAGAGTTGGAGGAAAAGCAAAAATTATTTTACCATCTGAACTTGCTTATGGTGAATCAAATCCAAATATTCCAATACCACCATTTTCCACACTGATTTTTGATCTTGAAGTTGTTGGTATTGAAAAGGCCGATCAGAAAAAATAGTAACAAGTAAAACTAAATGAAGTCGCTCAGAGTTTTTCTGATTCTTTTTCTCCTGAATGCTCTGCTTTATAGTCAGAATTCCCAACCTAAAAATGTTATCATTATGATTGGTGACGGAATGGGATTTGAACAAATGCAAACAACCCTTTTCTATAATGGAAATTCTGATAACAATATCTGGATTGACTTTCCGGTACAACTTGCTGCAGCAACATTCAATGCGGGAATCAGTTATGATCCCCATCTTGCATGGAAAGAAAAGGATTACGTAATGTCAGGGTATACTGAATCGGCAGCAGCAGCAACTGCAATTGCTACAGGTCACAAAACCAAAGTAAACCATATCGGAATCAGTGAGCAAGGCGTTCCGTTGACAAACCTTATTCAACTTGCAACGTTGCATAGTAAATCAACAGGAGTTGTTACTTCTGTTCCTTTCAATCATGCCACACCGGCAGGATTTACAGCTCACAATCCTTCCCGACTGAATTACGGAGAAATTGCCAGGGAGATGATTTTATTTTCTCATGCAACGGTTATTATGGGTTGTGGACATCCGGAATATGACAATAACGGCTTTAAACAAGATTTTCAGAATTTCAAATATCTATACGATGAAAGAGTCTGGGAAGCGCTTACTGATCAAAAATCTGAATACCTGATAGATGGTGTTCGTTTTTGTGTACAGGATATTGACGGAGATCTTATTCCAGACCCATGGACATTTTCTGACCGAAAAAGTGATCTTTATGATATCGTAAACCAACAATATCAACCCAAAAGATTGTTTTTTCTGGCTCCTGCTTTTGAAACCCTTTCACAGCTCAGGGATGGTCAAAGTGATGTTCCGTTTGACATTCCTGTAAATAGCAATATTCCCTCTTTAAGTGAGATGTCAATGGCTGCATTATCACTTTTGAATCAGGATGAGGATGGTTTTTTTCTGATGATTGAAGGTGGTGCAATCGACTGGGCTTGCCATGATAATGACCTGGTCAGGCTCATCGAAGAGCAAACTGAATTTGAAAAAACAATTTCAACTGTAATTCAGTGGCTTCATGACAATAAATTGTGGAATGAAACTTTGCTCATTGTCCTTGCAGATCATGAATGCGGTTATCTTTCAGGAGGATTCGATGATAATCTGGGGTTTTTACATATTTCAGACAATGGAGCGAAAAACCTGCCAGGGGTTCAGTTTTTATCAACCGACCATACAAATCATCTTGTTCCGTTTTTTGCACGTGGTTTTGGTTCACATGTATTTTCCCTGATGACAGATGGCTTTGATCCTGTGAGAGGAAAATATCTTCACATCAGAGATGTTGCTAAAGCAGTGCAATACTTCTGGGGGGATGAAGCCTTTGCATCTCCTTCATTAACTATTGCTGAGAAAGAACAGAGAATTACAATCACAGTATCAGCTCCATGGGATGTATGCAACTATAAATGGAATGTCAACGGAAAGTTTATTGATGGCTACAATTCTCCCTATTTTGAATTTGTTTTCCGAGACAACACACAAATCTTTTGTGAATTGAATTGTAATACAATAAAACTGAAAACAAACCTTGTTCATGTTATCGCTGAAACAAAGTGATAGACAACATTTATGATTTCAACACGTTTTAAAATGTGTTAAATTTCTGATTGATGAAAAGAATAATGATTTTACTGTTTCTGTTTTTGATGAGTCTGTCCAATATTTCTGCTCAAACTGAAAATATTGAAATAGATGACAGACATTATGCCGGTGGATCATTTGGACTGCAATTGGGAAGCTTAACCAATATTAACGTTGCTCCGCATTACGGATACTATTTTTTGAAAAAACTTTCAGCTGGCATTGGAATGTCTTATCAATACTATCACAACAAATATTACCAGCCACCGTTGGATCTGAATATTTTTGGAGGAAGTGTTTTTGCACGATTTGACATTATTGATCAGATCTATCTGCATGCAGAATATGAAGTACTAACATATAAAACAGACATATTCAGCCCCATGCGTGAGTTTGAAAACATCATTTCAGAAAATTTACTTGCTGGCGCCGGTTATCGTCAGTTTTTTTCGGAATTTGGTAAAGACAATGCCTATATTATGCTTCTGTATAATTTTTATGAAACACAATTCACGCCATACGGAAATCCAGTGATTAGGATTGGCCTTGAATTCCATTTTTGATCTATCTTGTTCAGGATTTGAGTTTATCTTTGTCATATCATCTTCAATGTTCATTGAGTAAAAAATACTCATAAAGTCAACTTTTCGTATTTTTGTTGAAAATTCAAACCAATGAACTACATCCTGTTTGACGACAGTAATCGCAATCATTTGTTACCACTGACATTTATGAGGCCTGTTGCAGATATTCGCTGCGGCATATTAACCCTGCGGGAAAAGTGGAATGCGAAACTGGAAACAATTTGTTCAGTCTATACACCAAAATATCTGAGAAGTAAATTTCCTGTTCACATTGATGATCACAACATATTTATCAATGCAGGTCTTTTTCCACATGACAATCTGATTGAAAGGATACATCAACTTAAACCCGGACAGGCAATCACAGGTGATCATAACAATCATTTACTTGCATTTTCAGTCAATCTGGACAGATTTTACGAATCAGGTTTCGAAAAACATGATGTTCTGGATATTGACACACTTTTGAATTTTGAAATAACAGAGCTCACAGGAACTTATCAATCTGTTACAAGACCTTGGCATATTTTTTCTCTCAACGGAAAAGCCATTACAGATGATTTTCAACTACTTACGATAAACAGAAAATCAGAATTATTATCACAGACCAACAAATTTTCAGGGATCGAGAACATATTTATTGAAGAAGGTGCTGTTGTTGAATTTTCAACCATCAATGCCTCCACCGGTCCTGTGTATATCGGTAAAGATTCTGAAGTTATGGAGAATTGTGCGATAAGAGGACCGTTCGCACTTGGTGAACATTCTGCCCTGAAAATGGGAGCAAAGATTTATGGTCCGACTACCATCGGTCCACACTGCAAGGTTGGTGGAGAAGTAAACAACTCCGTAATATTTGGGTATTCCAACAAAGCACATGACGGATTTCTTGGAAATTCAGTGATTGCTGAGTGGTGCAATCTCGGTGCAGATACCAATAATTCGAATCTGAAAAACACTTACGACATGGTCAGAATATGGTCATATGTTGAAAATCATTTTGTTTCAACCGGATTACAATTTTGTGGTCTGATTATGGGTGATCACAGTAAAACTGCAATCAATACCATGCTGAACACCGGCACTGTAGTTGGTGTCAGTGCCAACATTTTCGGAGAAGGGTTTCCGAGAAATTACATTCCTTCTTTTTCATGGGGTGGTGCTTCCGGTTTCAAAAAATACAATTTCAGCAAAGCTATTGAAGTAGCAAAGCGTGTTTGTGAACGCAGAGGTGTCATTTTGTCCGAAGTTGACATTGAAATTTTTAAAACCCTTTACGGTTTGTCAGATTGAGGACAATTTTTCGTGCTGGCACAATCATTGTCAAAATGATATTTTTTTACTGAAAAAATAAAGGACTCTTACATATGAAAGAAGATCAGAAACTCGATATGCATTTTATTCTTGACAGTGAACAGGGGCCTCCCGACGGAGATTTTTTTCCTGTATTATCCAGAGAAGATGAACTAAAGATTGAATCAGAAGATATTCCGGAAATCTTAAACATATTGCCGTTAAGAAATACAGTATTATTTCCGGGTGTGATTATTCCCATAACTGTTGGCAGGGATAAATCAATAAAGTTGATTAAAGATGTTTACAAAAATGATCGGATAATAGGTGTTGTAGCACAAAAAGACCCTGAAATTGAAGATCCGTTAACTGAGGATTTGTTTGAAACTGGCACTGTTGCTTATATCATTAAACTATTGCAGATGCCTGATGGAAATAATACAGTCATCATTCAGGGTAGAAACCGCTTCAGAATTGACGAAATGATTCAAACCGAACCCTATTTCGCCGCAAAGGTCAGTGCACTCAAAACCTCTCAACCACTAAATCAGGAAACACATGAATTTAAAGCCACAGTAGACAGTGTGAAGGATTTGGCAATGCAGATCATAAAACAATCACCAAATATTCCAACAGAAGCTTCTTTTGCAGTTCAGAATATTGAGTCTCCAACATTTTTACTGCATTTTATCTGCTCAAATTTAAACATCCCGCTTGACGAGAAGCAAAAACTTCTTGAAACAAACGATTTTGAGGTCTTATCTGCCAAAATTCTTGAATATTTGACTAAAGAGTTGCAAATGATTGATCTTAAAAATCAAATCCAGAAAAAAGTTAAGAAAGATATTGACAAGCAACAACGGGATTACCTTTTGAATATGCAATTAAAAACCATCCAGGATGAACTTGGTGGTTCGCCACATGAGCAGGAAATCAGAGAAATGAAGGAAAAGGCGTCTAAGAAGCTTTGGAGTGGTGATGTTAAAAATGTATTTGAAAAAGAGCTTCAGAAATTGCAGAGAATGAATCCTTCAGCTGCGGAATACTCCATTCAGATGAATTATCTTGAATACCTTGTTGAATTGCCATGGAATGATTACACAGCAGATAACAACGACCTGAAACATGCCCAGAAAATACTGGACAAGGATCATTTCGGACTTGAAAAGGTGAAACAGCGTATACTTGAATTTCTTGCTGTTTTGAAACTGAAAAATAATAAAAATGCACCAATTTTGTGTTTGGTCGGCCCTCCTGGAGTTGGAAAAACTTCTCTTGGTAAATCGCTCGCTGAATCTCTCGGCAGAAAATACATCCGAGTGTCACTGGGTGGGCTGCGTGATGAAGCCGAACTTCGTGGTCACAGAAAAACCTATATCGGAGCAATGCCTGGTCGAATTATTCAAAGCCTGAAGAAAGCGCAGTCAGCAAACCCGGTGTTTGTTCTGGACGAAATTGACAAGGTAAGCGGAAACAATATAAACGGAGATCCTCAGGCTGCTTTGCTTGAAATTCTTGATCCTGAACAAAACACTGCTTTTCATGATAATTATCTTGAAATTGATTATGATCTTTCAAAAATTCTGTTCATTGCAACAGCAAATACATTGTCAACAGTTCATCCGGCTTTGCGCGACAGAATGGAAATCATTGAAGTGAATGGCTATACGCTTGAAGAAAAGGTTGAAATTGCGACACGTCACCTTATTCCTAAACAAATGGATCAGCACGGTTTGAGTATGAAAGATTTGGTTTTCTCAAAGCCTCTGCTTGCCAGAATAATTGAAGATTACACCCGTGAATCAGGAGTGAGGGCTCTGGAGCAGAATATAGCAAAGGTGATACGTCATTATATCAGATTTATTGCCGAAGGAAAAAAATTTGATAAAAAAATTAAACCCGAAGATATTGAAAAATCTCTCGGTCTTAGAAAATTTCAAAAAGACA
>CAYMAZ010000052.1:0-16211 GCA_964388575.1 uncultured Bacteroidales bacterium
GACAAACTCCATTTTTCAATAATCACGGTTATGCTACTTAATATGATCGTATAGAGAAGAACTGTCCCGGCAATGAAATAAAACACCCACTGCTGATTGTATGTTTGCGTGGTGATCATCACCGCAATATATAAAAAAGCAATGATTTTAATTAGGGGAGCCAACATCTCCATAAAAAAGTTATAAGGTAGTGCAAATAAACCTATTAACCTGTATTTGGGTTCAAACATCATTCCCCTGTATAACCATAATGTTTCTGCAAGTCCCTGGTGCCATCGCATACGCTGCTTATATAACTGATTTGGTTTTTCAGGCGCTTCTGTCCAACAAACAGGGCCGGGCATGAATACAGCACGTGCTTTTCTCTTTTTATCAAGATAATAACGCCATAGCCTGATCACAATCTCCATGTCTTCTGTAATTGCCTGTTTGTTTTTTCCGATTGTTTTAACAATGTAAGGATGATCATTGTTTCTGTTAATAAATCCACCTACATCAATCAGGTCCTGTTTCCTGAAAATCGAAAATGCACCTGACATTATAAGCAGAGCATTGATCCGGCTCAACCCAATCCTTGCAACCATGAATGTGCTGATGTATTCCAGAACCTGCCAGAGAACAAGTATGTTGCGGGGCATTCTGGCACTGACTACCTGGTTGTTTTCAATTTGCAAATCATTGGACAATGCAATCTGCCCTCCGCTTATAAATACATTGCTATTCTGTATCAATGGCTGAACAACATACTGTAATGCTTTACGATCCAGGATTGAATCTGCATCAATTGTACAAATATATTCCCCGCCTACCAGATTAATTGCAGTATTTATGGCATCTGCCTTCCCTCCGTTTTCTTTGTCTATGAGTAATAATTTCCCAGATTCAGCTGAATAAATATTCCGCACCTCAGATGTCGGTATTTTTTGATCTGTAAAGGGAATCCCTTTATATGAGGTAAAGTCAAAGTGATTTAACATCTCTTGAAGTGTCGAATCAGTACTTCCATCATTTACAACAATAATTTTGTAATTGTAATATTCCAGATTCAACAACATTTTTACACACATCACAATTGAAACTTCTTCGTTAAAGGCTGGGACAACAACAGTTACATGAGGACAGGTTGAATCTAGGCATGCTTTGTCAAACTTCTTTGAAAAGGTTTGCCGGCCAAATACAAACAAAGCATAAAAATACAGCAGAACATCAATAACGACATACAAGCTGAAATATATGACCAGTAGCTTTTCAAGAATACGAATCAATATCATCCCTAACGAAATTAATCAGTTATAAAAGTAATCATAATTCTTAAAGTATTTACTTTTTTATATATGTTTCAACTTTTTGAAATACAATTACTTAAAACAATAAAAAACATCACCATTCAGGAAGATTTGATTTATTCCTTCAGGATGATGTCCTTTATACAAAGAATTAAAACAATGAGAATATTATCTGACTTTTGTAACAACATCAAACCTGATGTTGAAATTGTCATAAATCATATTGTCACCAAGTTTATCAAAAAACTTACCACTACCGTATTTAACATCCCACATTGTCCTGTCAATATCAAAATCAGCAGTTGCATAGTATTTGCCATCAGAATTGTTAACTGACAAAGTAAATGTAATTGCATGTGTAATATCCTTGATTGTGAGATTTCCTGTAACAGCATATTTGTTCCCATCCTCTTTAACATTCGTTATTTCAAATAATGAGGTTTCAAACTTTTCTGTTGAGAAAAAATCATCAGATTCCAGATGTCCCTTCAGTTTTGCATTTGTCTCCGGATCAGTGATATCAAGCACTGTAATGCTAGTCATGTCTATCAAAGCTTTCCCACCAATGAGTTTTCCGTCTTTCATGTAGGCTTCACCTTCTTTAATTTCTATCGTACCATTGTGTTTTCCCACCACCTTACTTCCAATCCAGTGAACTTTGCTTTTTTCCAGATCAAAATCATACACTTCAGCACCACCAAGTTGTGTCTGAACTTCCTGTTCTTCCGAAACTTCAGCAGATTTGTCACTTCTGTTGCCACATGCAAAAAGAAATAATAATAAAGAAATACTAAAAATTACATTGATTGTTTTCATAGTTGTTTAACTTTTAATTGTTGTTATTGTGAAAAATTTTAAAAACATTTTTACAAAATTAATAAAATATTTTTAATTTCATACTTATTTAGACCAATTTAGAATATATTTTTTTAGAAATAAGCATTATATTAATGTTGAACAAACAATTTCTGCACGTATTTTTTCGTCTTTCCTTCAATTTGGAGAACATATATCCCATTTGAAATATTTTGAACATTCAAATCAAATTGTTTCTCATTCGGAGCTGATTGCATAAGCAACTTCCCAGAAAAATCATAAACAGATATTCGTTTCATTTCCTCAATGCATCCAACAGTAATCATTTCATTTGCGGGATTTGGATATAAGAAAACATGATTGGAGATAAATTGTTCCGTTTGCGTAGGATCATATACAATTCCTTCAATTTTAAAATCATCAAAATAAAATCCGTCAGCATTCAGAAACCCATCACTGACCATTCTGAATCTGAATTTGATCTGTTTTCCCAACCAGTTATCAAGATTGATATCTTCCTTAATCCACTGCAACTTTGTTCCGTCATAAACAGGCTGGTTTAAATCCTGATAGCTCGTTCCGTTCTTTGTGTATTTTCCGCATACGGGCGTCCAGGATATTCCATCATCATCAGAGATCAGTAACTGCGCAAAGTCAAACCCTTTTTCTATATCCCATTTTGCATAAAAACTCAGTCGTGCAGCAAGAACATTCGTAAGATCAATTTGATTTTGTGTGGTAATGGTTTTCACCATATTGTTCTGATAATTTCCTGTTGGAGAATCAGTGAAAGATGAAAAAGGGGAAACATACGCTGTGTTTGAAATCCCCCAGTTACCTGTCCATGCTGCAAGTGAAGAACACTCATCATGCATCAGTTCTAACGGGAATCCATATGTTTTGACGATTGTATCATACTTTGAATAGAACCCATTATTAACTTCGGCAACAAAGACAATCTTATCCCCAGGCGCAACATAAGGTGAAACTTCATATACCACTGAGTCAGAAATTGTTTGAAGCAAGGCCAGTCCAGTGTGATTTACTGATGAACCTGTGTAAATGATATTGTCTTCCGGTAGCAATGAAACTGTAAAACCTCCGTTATTTTCAATACCCAGCCTTGTCAGATCATAATTAAAATACTGAGTTGCACCGAAGATCCAATCATCAGTTTTATCTTTTATTTCAGCATAATTGAGAACAAACCGTGTCAGATAGAAATTCATAGCCATATAATTCATTGCAATTTCATCAATTCTTTTTTCCTCTGGCCAGAAACCATCAGCTGCACTTCCTGCTTCAGGGCCCCAGCCGATAATTTTATCTTTTGTAGTTTGTTCACCATAGTACCAATCGTATGCTCCGCCATTTGCATTATATCCGATCGTCTGATAAGCAGTTCCATAATCAAACCTGTTTTCTGATGTCAGATAGGAAGAATATGTGTCATATAAAAGAGAATCAGGACATTTTTGATTCACATATCCCCATGGGTAAAGAAGTACATCAGAATAAGTATGATAGTCAAGTATGAGGATGGGATTTAGGGTTTCGCATAACCATTTGACTGCCTGAGTCTCAGGTTCTGAAAATGCTGTTGTACCACGGTATGTTTCAGTGGATGGGTCAGGGGAAGAACCAATATTGTCAAATCCCCACATATATCCGAAGTTCCTGTTCAGGTCAACTCCAAAATTGTTGTTCCCACTCACTCGTCTGTTCTTTCTCCACATACCCCCACCATTGGGGTGATTCTGCCTGTTATATTCATATCCATCAGGGTTTGCACATAAAACAAAGTGTAACTCTGCATGATTTAAAAGATACTGGATTTCGGTATTTGAAGTATAGTTTTCAAGTAAATACCACATGAAGAAAAATAATTGCTGCATTCCCATTGGCTCACGTGCATGCACCAGTGCCTGATATAACACCTTAGGTTCATTTTCACTAATATCCGGATTGTCTGAAATTTTAACATAATACAACTGACGCCCATCATGTGTATAGAAATTACCCAATGGTTGTTTTTCTGAAATCAATAAAGGGAATAGTGTCCGCATTGAATCAAGCTGATCATATATCTCATTTAAAGTGAGGAACCCACCCATAGTACCATGCAGAAAGTGTTGCGGAGTTTGATAATATACCGTATTTCCACAGTTTCTGAGGGATTCAATACCTTTAGATTTTAAATTTCTTTCCACGTAAAAATTTGCCATATCATCAATCAATAATTCATATGAAATCTTTTTTTCATCGAGCATTTTGAGCTGACTTTCTCCAACTTCAGTTATAAAACAAATTCCATTATGTATGCTTCCTTCAACAGGGATCCCTGATTCACCGATGATTTTCATTGTTTCAGGTGAATGGGGAATTTTGATCTTCACATACTTCTCTGATTGACCAATCAAATATTGATACATGAATATCAGTCCAACAATAAAAGAAATTTTTTTCATACAAAGCTGAAATTAAATCATTGAATAAGGAGATAAAATATGAATGCAATTTTACAAATAATTCAAAACATTATGGCTTTATGAAATGAACAAATTTTTCTACTGCAATAAAATTCAGATTTCTGACTTTTAAATAATAAATAAAACTAATGATACGCAATCCAATTAAGGAATGAAATTAATCTCCCTGAAAAAAGTCTGAAAGATTTGTTGTTATGGTGATTACATTCGGTGATCCAGCAAGATGATAGGCTGATCTTGCATAACTTAGGTTGAATTTTGATATTCTGAATCCGAACCCCCATGAAATGCCAACAGTTGACAATCTTGAATCAACAATCATTTCCTTTCTGCGATGATAATTATATCCAATTCTGACTGAAAAACTTTTGGAAGGAGAAATTTCCAGGCCAACAACAACATGATGCATCAGCTTATTTGCAAAATCCTCAAAGCCTGATGGTTCAATAATTTCACCACTAAAAGGATCAATTTCGGGTTTTCGATTTGGATCCTGATATGTCAGATCCCATTTCTGCAAATTGTGTAACAACAGGTGAAATCCTAACGGAACATGTTGAAGTCTCTTTGTGGCAGCAACCTGAATCTCAAAAGGCAATGGCTCATTATTTCCCGGAACATATGATTTTATCTGCCTTCCGATATTTCGAAACATTAAAGTGCCAGAAAAATAGTTCTCTGGGAAAAACCATCCTCCTCCCACATCCACTGCAATCCCTGCTGAACTATAATGATACAGTGAAGAGTAGATTCCCTTCAAATTTGCTCCGATACGGAAGTTCGGATGAAGCTGTCTTCCCCAACCAATATTAAGTGCATAATCTCCGGCAGAAAACTCACCGTAAGTCTCCCCTGTATCGTCTGTTTCCGTAAATTTTCCATAATTGACATACTGAATTGAGCCTGCAAACGTGCCGTATTTCTTGAATGTTTTTGCATACGTCACAAATCCGAAATTCACATCAGAAAAATAATCAACATAATTCAACAATAAATGATTACTGATATTATCTGTGATCAAAACAGGATTTGTCAGAACGAGAGAAATATCATTGTCATCTGCTGCAAGAAGATTACCCCCCAACGCTGCCTGACGTGATGAATTTGTTAGGTTCAGAAACTCGTAAACATGCTGTCCACCTGTCTGAGCTAATCCAAAATATTGAATTAAAAAAATTATGATGAGTAATGAGAATGTTCTTAGTGTTGTTTTCATATTCCCGGGGATGACCTGATATTAACGACCAAATTTAGTTTTTATTTTTTAAAGCTTAGCTTCAAAGCTGAAAATTTTATTTAAATCGTTTATAAACAAACGACCTCTCAATAAGAGGTAAAGTAAATTCTTGTTATCCTGACGAACATAGTAGTAAGGATTCATGAATTCCCGGTGAATCTCGTTGTCATAATAGATCAATGATTTACAGATTTCACCAACAAAAAACCGGCATATTGAACTCAAGATGCCGGTTTCTATGTTTTTTATCAGATATTTTTAATCTTCGCTTCCTTCTTCTTTCTGATCAGGTTCATTTTTAGCAGCTTTAGCCACTTTTTTCTTTTCTGCTGATTCAATATCTGATTTAAGATTGGCAAGTACTTCCAGATCACCTAAAGTTGCTTTCTCAACTTTATCCTGAATGGACTTAACAGATTTGCTGGTTTTTTGAGCGGTTGCTTTCTTTTCAGCTTTCTCTGTCTGTTTTATATCATCTTTCTTTTCCTGCCATATTCTGGTGTGGGAAAGAATAATCTTTCTATTTTCCTTGGAAAATTCAATAACCATAAAGTCAAGGATTTCATCAGCTTTGATTGCTCCGCCTTCTTCTTTCTGAAGATGTTTTGAGGGGACATAACCTTCAACACCATATGGCAGGGCAATGGTTGCACCCTTGTCACTGACTTCAAGAACTGTAGCTTTATGAACTGACCCCTCAACAAACATTGTTTCAAAAACGTCCCAGGGATTTTCTTCAAGTTGCTTATGTCCAAGACTTAAACGACGGTTGTCAACATCAATATCAAGAACCACTGCCTCAATAACTTCACCGATTTTTGTAAATTCAGCTGGATGCTTTATCTTCTTTGACCATGAAAGGTCTGAAATATGAATCAACCCGTCAACACCTTCTTCAAGTTCTACAAACACACCAAAATTGGTGAAGTTGCGAACTGTTGCCTTGTGTTTAGAATTTAGAGGATATTTTTCCTTGATGTTTGCCCATGGGTCAGGTATCAATTGTTTGATCCCTAATGACATTTTACGCTCTTCACGGTCAAGAGTAAGAATAATCGCTTCAACATCATCTCCGACCTTCAGGAAGTCCTGAGCTGAGCGAAGATGTTGTGACCATGACATTTCTGACACGTGAATTAGTCCTTCAACACCGGGGGTAATTTCAATGAATGCACCGTAATCTGCAATCACAACAACTTTTCCGGAAACCTTATCTCCAACCTTGAGATTCTCGTCAAGTGAATCCCATGGATGAGCTGTCAATTGCTTCAATCCAAGTGCAATACGTTTTTTGTTCTCATCGAAATCAAGAATTACAACGTTCAAAACCTGATCAAGCTGAACTACTTCTTCAGGGTGATTGATTCTTCCCCATGAAAGATCTGTAATGTGAATCAATCCATCAACACCACCAAGGTCAATAAATACACCATAAGAAGTGATGTTTTTTACTGTACCTTCAAGAACCTGACCTTTTTCAAGTTTTGCAATGATATCAGCTTTCTGTTGTTCAAGTTCGTCCTCTATCAGTACTTTGTGAGAAACAACAACATTTTTAAACTCATGATTAACTTTGACAACTTTCAGTTCCATTGTCTTGTTAACATACATGTCATAATCACGGATTGGTTTGACATCAATCTGTGAACCAGGAAGGAATGCTTCAATTCCAAATACATCAACAATAAATCCGCCCTTTGTTCTGCACTTAACATAGCCATTGATGATCTCGTCCTTTTCATGAACCTCAATCACCCTATCCCATGCCTTGAGCAAACGTGCTTTTTTATGAGAAAGAACAAGCTGTCCCAATGTATCTTCTGTACTTTCTATGTACACATCAATCTTGTCACCAATTTTCAGATCAGGATTATAGCGCAGTTCTGACATGGGAATAACACCATCAGATTTATATCCAATGTTGACAAAAATTTCACGTTCTCCAAACCCAAGCACCTCTCCTTCCACAACCTGGAGGTCAGTGATCTGATTCAAAGTACTGTCATATAATTCCTCTAGCTTCTTGTTTTCTCCTGTGACTTTTCTGTGAGATTCTTCTTCTTCAAGAGCTTCCCAGTCAAAATCTTTAGGTCTTTGAATTTTGGCAGAAACGTCCCCTGAGGGTTGTTTCACTTTCTCTGCAGTTACCTTCACAGGCTCTTCAACTTGCTCTGCGGCAGGCTCTTCAACTTGCTCTGTAGCAGGCTCTTCAGCAATCACCTCAGTGACTTCTTCTTCTGTCTGAACCTCGGTGTTTTCAATAGTTTCTTCAACTTTTGCTTCATTCGCTGCTTCAGGTGTTATAGGTTGCTGCTCAACTTCCTGCGGAGTGTTTTCCGAGTTAATAATTTTTTCTTCGTTCATTTTTTTAAGTTAATAATTAATTGATTTATTTAATTTTCCTCACTTCTGAAATGGTTTTTCTTTTCAGTTCGTTTGGGGTTGCAAAATTAGGAATTTTTTAATTCAAAAACCTCTTTTTCAGTATTTTTTTGTGATTTTCAGTTATTTATTCGTGTTTTTCTTAATCAAAAATATGAATGGTATAATCTTTCAATTTCAGAAATGGAAGTGAAATGTCAAGAAACATAGGCATATTGAATGTATTGCGTAAAAATTTACCTTTGAAAATTGAATCAACCACATATCATTTTAAAATTTTTATGATGATGGTTTGAAAATTAAATTTTCCAGCTTCATGAAAAAAAATTATTTTTGGCATATATTTTAAAAAGATGAAAAAATACTGCATTCTGATTCTAGCTCTTATTTTTTTTGTTCAATATACATACTCACAGAACAGAATTCAACAAAACCCAAAATCAACAATCATCATAATGCATCCGACGGTCAGGAATATTCAAACAATACAGTTTCTGACAAATGCCGGAATATTTCCTGTTCCCGATGATTTTCAGATGATCGGTGTATACCATACAAACGCAACATACAACTACGAACTATCATCTGTATATATTACTGAAAACAACATAACAAATATTCTTTTGTATGAAATTACGGATTCACTTTCCCCTTCGGCCCTTTACACAACCAACAGTTGTACTTCAAAATTCAGACAGTTGTTTGAAAATTCAGCAGGAGCCATTTTCTTTGGTGGCCCCGACATCCCACCTGTTTGTTACGGAAAAAAGACAAATCTTCTCACGGTAATAAGCGATCCTTACAGACATTTTCTGGAGTTGTCGTTCATGTTTCACCTTCTTGGCGGAAAACAAAACCAGTCTTTTGAACCTTTCCTTCGGGAAAATGGTTCATATGCCATTCTTGGTATATGTCTCGGCATGCAGACAATGAATGTGGCAACAGGCGGCACTCTGACACAGGATATCCCATCCGAAGTATATGGCATCACAACATCTGAAGAAGTGCTGGAAATGGATAAAAACCTGCAACACAGAAATTACCACACACATACTGATATGGACCAGAGTCTGATGTGGGGACATTTTCATCAGTTGTTTTATGAAAAGGAATCTGTGTTTGATTTAATGTCAGTAGAATCACCTTACGTGTGGTCAAGTCATCATCAATGTATTGATGAACCCGGACAGGGCCTGATTCCAATTGCGTTTTCCTCTGATCTGAAAATCATTGAAGCTGTATCTCATAAAGATTTTTCAAATGTTTTGGGAGTGCAGTTTCATCCGGAAGTTCAGTCAATATTTCTTGTTGAAAGTAAATTAAAAAACTATGGCGGACAAACAATACTACTCTCATATCCTGAATTTTTTCCCGGCAGTAAAGGTCTTGACTTTCACCTAAATTTCTGGAAGTATGTCGGAACTTTATTTTTTTAATACCTTTTATTATGGAATTTGCTATCAAGTTGAATCATTCATCTGAAAAATCAAAATTAATTTTTAATACATCATTTATGAAAACCAGGTTCATTATTTTAATTGCATATTTTGCAATCCCATTTGCACTATTTTCTCAAAAGGAAATTTCATCAAAAGTATCAGAAGCAACTGTCTATTTCAACGGAGCCCAGATTACACGTGAAGTAAAGGTGCAGATTCAAACAGGTACAAATGTATTATTGTTTTCAGATCTCCCCCAGAACATCAATCCCAAAACAATCGTTGTTGAAAGTAACTCAGCAATCACTTTACTTTCTGTTAAACACAACCTGAACTATCTTAAAAATCAGGAGAAGCCAAAGGAAGTTACCAAAATGGAAGATTCTCTTAAACTGCTGCAGCAGAAGCTTCTACTTAAAAATTCCATTCTTCAGGTATTCAGAGAAGAAGAATCCATGTTGATTGCAAATAAGTCGATTGGAGGCGAAAATACTGGAGTACAGTCTGAAAACTTAAAAAACAGTGCAGATTTTTTCAGGCAGCGCCTCACAGATATTAAGACCAGGCAATATGAGCTGTCACTTGAAATACAAAAAATCAATGAAACAATCCAAAGATTGAATAACCAGATTTCGCAGCTCATGTCAAACAGAAATGGCCCTGTCAGTGAAATATTTGTGACAGTATCTGCTAAAACAAATCTCACTGCATCTCTGAAGATTAGTTATTATTTGCCCAATGCTCAATGGATCCCGATGTATGATATCAGAGCAACTGATGTTGGAAAACCTGTCCGTTTGTCTCTCAAAGCAGGTGTATATAATAATACCGGTGAAAACTGGGAAAATGCAAATATCACACTCTCCTCTACCAATCCGCTTGAATCCGGAGTGAAGCCCCTATTGAGGCCATGGTATCTTTTCCCGTACACTGCTGTCACGAGAGGTTCTAAAGATTATGCAGCTAAAGAAAGTGCAGCTCCTGTTGCTGCTGATATGGGAGGGATGATTCGGGAAGAAGTTTATACAACAACCGCTTCCCATACTTCAGTTCAGCAAAATCTCACTACAATTGAATATGTGATCTCAATTCCGTATTCAATTCCCGCTGATGGGAAAGAATATACCGTTGACATTCAGGAATTTACTTTACCAGCTTCTTATGAATATCAATGTGTACCAAAAATTGACAGGGATGCATTCCTGATTGCCAGAATCTCAGGATGGGAACAGTATAATTTGCTTCCCGGTCAATCAAATCTGTTTGCTGAAGGAAAATTTATCGGCAATTCATACATTGATCCTGCTTCTGTGAAAGATACTCTGGACATATCATTGGGCCGGGACAAAAGCATTACGGTTAACCGGGAATTATTAAAAGATTTCTCCAGTGAAAAACTGATCGGATCAAATAAATCAATTGTACGCACTTATGAAACAAGCATCAGAAACAGAAAAAATTCATCCATTACATTAGTTCTTGAGGATCAGATCCCTTTATCAAATCAAAAAGATATCGTTGTTGAGTTTGATTCAAAAAAAGCTGATGGTGCTGAATACAATGAAACAACCGGAATGCTCAGATGGAAGTTAACGATTCAACCCGGTGAAACTGTGAAGGTGAAATATTCATATACAGTGAAGCATCCAAAGGACATGTCACTTCAGGTGTGGTAAGACAATATTAACGTGTTCCTGTTACATCAATAGGCGGTGCAGGAAGCACCTGCAGTTTCCAGTCACTTCCTGATGTCATATTATATCCAAAACCATATGCTTCAGTAGCATTATAAAGCAGAATCCTGTTTCCGGAAGCAAATGATCCCAAAACAGGAGCAGACAGTACTCTGGTATACCAACCGCTTCCACTCGTATTATTTCTTCCGAAACCATAGGCTTCTGTATCGTTATATAAAACAATACGTCCGTTTGTTACCATGTAACCAACAGGAGGAGCGGTTATTGCTTTTGTGTACCAGCCGCTTCCACTCGTATTATTTTTGCCGAAACCGTATGCATGTGTTGAAGTATAAATTACAATACTACTGTCTGATGCTAATGCACCTAGCAGAGTTCCGCTGAGTGATATGCTGTAAAAAAAACTTCCGTAAGTGTCGTTGTATCCGTATCCCCATGCATTCGTTGCGTTATACAAAACGATTCTGCCATCACCGGAATTAATTGTTCCGCAGTTACTTGTTCCTGGCTGTCCCTGTAAACCCTGTGGTCCTTGCACTCCCTGTGGTCCTGCGGGACCCGGCGTGCCACCTGTTTCGGCGTACAAAGCATATGGAACACTTAAAAATTGCTGTGTTCCTGAAATTGTATAATTATTTCCACCTGTCAGATCAGTTTCAGTCTGTATATAATACGGACCGTTTGCCCAGTTGATCGTATCAAAGCCTATGCCCCCTCCCACTTCAATACTAACAAGCCCGTTGGCATTTGTCACAGGTGTTTGAACTTCTTCATAAACTACTGTTCCGGTTGCTGATCCGTGGAGAATGTTAATACGCATACCGATGATTTGATTTGTGACCAACTGATGATTCTGATCTCTGATGATAGCCTGATAGCTCATTCGATCAGGTGTTTGCGCAAAATGTACGTTCCAGATGAATAACAAACTCAGGAATGTTGTAAAAATCTTCATAACTTTAATTTAATATGATTTTAAATGTCCGGATGACTTGAGTCCCTTCAATAATCTTTAAGAAATAAGCAGAAGAAAGTAATCCTTCAAGACGAATCTGTGTTTCAGAATCAGAAATGGGATTGGATTTTATGAGCATCCCTCCAGAATCAAACAGCTGATAATGAACGGTTTTAAACGAATTTATATCTTCTGATTCAATTCTCAAAATAATCCGGTCTGTTGCAGGATTGGGATAGGCTAAGACGCATATGTTTCCCCTGTCACCGGTATTGATTTGAACAATAACCAATTCATGAGGATGCTGAACACCCTGACTCACTGTTCCAGAATTGTCCGTGAGTGTATGAAAAAAGATCTGTCCGATTGTATTACTTACAAAACCTCCACTACCAATTAATTCACCACCAACAGCAGTGACAACTTCCTGTGATTTTCCGGAAATACAGAACATCAGAATTACAATTGAAAAGAAAAATTGTGTTTTAATTTTTATCATTTTATTCAATCAGTTTCAGAATCTAAAAGATGAAATTCAACTCCTATCTTTTTGTCTGTCTTCTTTTGATTTCCTTGAATTACGATGTTGCTTATTTCTTCTAACTCCCTGACTATTTTCTTCAAAGGAATAAATTTTTGAAATTTCATACCCAATCAATTTTTCGATACTTCTGAGTTTATGAATTTCTTTTTGAGTAACAAAAGTCACAGCTTCTCCCGTGGCCTTCACCCGTGCAGTACGTCCTACTCTGTGAACATAATCTTCAGCATCATGGGGAACATCATAATTGATAACCATATTAATGTCTTTCACATCAATGCCTCTGCTCATAACATCAGTTGCAACAAGAATGCTGATCTGTCTGGCACTGAATCTTCGCAGAACATCTTCACGCTGATCCTGCTCCAGATTTGACGAAATCCCCTCAGCAGGGAATCCGTTCCTTTTAAGCATTCTGACAATTTCTGTGACTTTACTTTTAGTTGAGGTAAAAATTAAAATACTACTATCGGCTTTTCGACCATGCAGGAGTTTTTGAATGATGTCAATTTTTTGAGTTTCATAAACCACATATACTTTTTGATCAACACCTTCAGCCGGTTTGGAGATCGAAAGAGATATTTCTACCGGATTGTGTAAAATTTTCTTTGCAAGCTGCCTGATACTTCCCGCCATTGTTGCACTGAACATCAATGTCTGACGTTCTTTTGGCAGAAATGAAATTATTTTTCGGATATCATCAACAAAACCCATATCCAGCATTCTATCTGCTTCGTCAAGAACCAGATGTTTAATTTCAGACAGATCGAGATTGCCAAGGTTCAGATGTGCAAGCAATTTCCCGGGAGTTGCAATAATGATATCCACTCCGCTTTTAAAAGATCTGATTTGTGAGTCCCAGTCTTTACCGTCACCACCACCATACAGAGCAATAGATCCGGCTGAAATGAAATAGGAAAGTCCCTGTATCTGCTGATCTATCTGAACAGCCAGTTCACGGGTAGGAACAATGATCAAAGTATCGATACTGTTATGTTTCTTACCAATCAGTTTACTCAATATTGGAAGGACAAATGCGGCAGTCTTACCTGTTCCTGTCTGTGCACATGCAATGACGTCTTTGTTTTCCAGAATCACTGGAATTACTTTCTCCTGCACCTCGGTTGCAGTCTCAAAACCAAGATATGAAATTGCATCTGTAAGCTGATGTTGTAGTTTTAATTCTTTAAAATTCATGATTATGCAAAGTTAGCAATATAAAAATTAAATTGCCGTATAAATTGATTCCTGTCAAATTCAAAAAAATTTCTATTTTCGTTGCCTCAAACATTAAAATTATGGCTGAAAACATTACAAAAGCACCCACAGGATTACCTGAAAATGCTTACAGAGAATTAAGAGATCGTGAACATTATGTTCCTCTTATGAAACCTGAAATCAAAGTCCCTGAAGATAATCTGAGGTCAGTCCTGCTCGGATTACTCATGGCAGTGATCTTTTCTGCTGCCGCAGCCTATCTCGGACTAAAGATCGGGCAGGTTTTTGAAGCTGCCATTCCAATTGCAATTCTTGCTGTCGGACTTTCGACCCTGACAAAGCGAAAAAATGCCCTTGGAGAAAATGTCATCATCCAGTCTATCGGATCGAGTAGCGGTGTCGTTGTTGCAGGTGCAATATTTACACTCCCTGCTTTGTACATATTGAATCTTGAAGCAGAGTTTTATCAGGTATTTTTATCCTCTCTTTTCGGAGGAATTATGGGAATTTTGTTTCTCATTCCTTTCAGGAAATATTTTGTTGCAGACATGCACGGTAAGTTTCCGTTTCCGGAAGCAACCGCAACAACAGAAGTACTGGTTTCCGGAGAAAAAGGAGGAAAAGAAGCAAAGTTATTGCTTATTAGTGGTCTGATCGGCGGGTTGTATGATTTTTTTATTGCCACTTTTGGATGGTGGACTGAGGTTGTTTCAACACGACTCATTCCAGCAGGCGCTGCCCTTGCAGAAAAAACGAAGCTGGTTTTCAAACTCAATGTTGGTGCAGCAGTCACAGGACTCGGATACATCATCGGATTAAAATATTCAGCCATCATTTGTGCCGGTTCATTTCTGGCCTGGTTTGTTCTCATTCCGGTTGTGTTTCATTTTGCTGATGGACAGACACTTGCCGTTGGAGCCGGAATCACTTCATTGCCTAAGGATATGAGCGCTGAAGAGATCTTCAGAAACTATATTCGCCAGATTGGTATTGGCGGCATTGCAATGGCAGGTATTATTGGTATTATCAGATCATCAAAAATTATTCGCTCAGCAATGAAACTCGCTATAAGTGAATTCAGAAGTAAAAAAAATTCAGATACCGAAACACTTCGGACACAACGTGACCTTCCGATGAAAATCATCATTTTCGGTTTAATACTGATGATTGCTGTCATTTTCATATTTTTCTATGTAGGTGTCATTCCCAACCTTACACAGGTAATTGTTGCTGTTTTGATTGTCTTTATTATTTCATTCCTGTTTACAACCGTTGCAGCCAATGCCATAGCCATTGTCGGCACAAATCCCGTTTCAGGAATGACACTGATGACATTGATTCTTTCATCTTTAATCCTTGCATCTGTTGGACTTTCCGGAACTGAAGGGATGGTTGCTGCGCTCATCATCGGTGGTGTTGTTTGTACAGCTTTGGCCATGGCTGGTGGTTTCATCACTGATCTGAAAATTGGTTACTGGCTTGGAAGTTCTCCCTATAAACAGCAGAGATGGAAATTCCTCGGCACATTGGTCAGTGCTGCGACTGTTGGCGGGGTCATCATTATTCTGAACAAAACCTATGGTTTTACAGGTGATACTGCACTTGCTGCACCACAGGCCAATGCCATGGCTGCAGTGATTGAGCCAATGATGACCGGACAGCCTGCCCCCTGGCTGCTCTACGCCGGAGGTGCTTTGCTTGCACTGATTCTCACAATGATCGGAGTTCCTGCACTTGCGTTTGCACTTGGAATGTTTATTCCTTTGGAATTAAACACTCCTTTACTGGTTGGTGCAATAATCTCCCATTTGGTTTCCACACGCAGTAAAGATGAATCTCTCAACAAAGCCCGTAAAGACCGGGGAGTCCTGATCGCCTCAGGATTCATTGCAGGTGGCGCGCTCATGGGTGTTATCAGTGCTCTCATGAAATTCGGAAACATTAATCTTATGGCACATGCATGGCACGAAAGTATGTGGGCTGAACTTCTTGCCGTTTTTATGTTTGCCGGACTTTGTTTCTACTTCTTCTTTGATGCCAAAAGAGCAAGGGTTGAATAATAAAGTCCTTAAGTTATATTATTGTTCAAAATTTCCAATTTAAAACTCACTTGCTGACCCTGTAAGGGTCTCATATTGGTAACCCCGTGCG
>CAYMAZ010000053.1:0-14394 GCA_964388575.1 uncultured Bacteroidales bacterium
CCGATATATACCGGTATGTGATAATTGTCAACAACCTTGCTTAAAACTTTTGAATATACTTTCCTGTCATCACTCACAACCTGAAATGTTTTGATTTTACCCTTTTCAACATATATTGAAAATTCAACATTCAGATTTTTACGTTTAAAAGATTTTTTGACAGTATAGACAGGGGAATATCCATAAATCCATTCAGTCTGTGAATACTTCTCAAGCGAAAGCCTGAATACAGCCATCATTTCCTGCTCATGCAGATCAACGAGTTCTCCATCGAATTTTTTCAACATGTAGTCTACAAGATAATTACGGAAAATCTGAATGTTAATTGGCGAAGACAGATAAGGTAAAATGTTTGTTACTTTGGCCTCTACAGATTTGACAGATTTATCATGATAGTGAGAGTAATTTGACTCTAAAACCCGATCCAGTATTTTCAAATCAGTACTAAATAAAAGTGTTCCATGATGTAAGGTTCGTTTTTTAGTTAGATGTTCAGCATTTCCTGATATCTTTTTTCCATCAATCAAAATATTGTTTCTTTCATTTATTCTTGCTGATATTCCCATCAGATTCAGAAAATCAAAAATCGGCCTGATAAATTTCTTAAAGTCTACATCTATACCTATTTTTGAGTGAGTTGTTATATAGCAGAAGTTTAAATTCCCCATGTCGTGATACACTGTTCCTCCGCCAGAAAATCTTCTGCAAACCAGAATATCTTGTCCGTCAACAAAAGGGATGTTGATTTCTTTACACGGAATCTGATGCTTTCCACAAATGACTGATGGCTGATTGATATACAACAGAAAAAAATCATCTGTTGACACATTAAACAAATACTCTTCAAGTGCGAGATTAAAATACGGATTGTTTGAAGGACTAATTACAATCTTCATTCCATCGGTTTAGATTTCAAATGTACAAAAAAAACAATATGTTATTAAATTATTCTAACTTTTTTTTATTTGAGAGCAATAATTGCAGAGTCTATCTTAAAAAATACAGGATATCAAAATTTCTTTTTTTCTGTCTCATTACCTCAGAATGAGACATAAGTTTTCGCAACATTTAGTGTAACAAGGAAGAAACATATTATAACCTTAAAAATTTTCACAAAGAAAAAATTCAGATAAAATTCCCGAATTTAATTCCGATAAATATCTGGCGCGGATACATTGGACCATAAATATATGATGCATCTCTTTCAACACCTCGATCAAAATCTTTCTGAAAACTGTTAAGCAGATTTTTTATTCCTCCTGAGATTTCAAGATTGAGTTGTTTGGGTAAAGAAATCTTTTTAGAAATACTCAGACTCAAATCCCAGAAATCAGGTGTTTTTTCAAGCCTGTCAGATTCAATATATCCGGCATAGTGAGGCACGATCATATTTCCGGTATAAATTCCTGTTGCAGAAACCCGAAAATCGTTTTTTAATCTCATATTCACCGTTGTAAATCCGTAATGTTCAGGAGAACGAAACATTTGCCTTGACAAAGAAACATCAGGATCATCAGACCACTGAACAGGTTCTGTATACATGCTTTTCTGATATGTGTATCCCAGCATGATATCCAGATCTGTATGAGGAGTATAACGAATCTCAGTATTTAAGCCCGTTACAAACGCACTTTCACCGTTGGTTCTTAACATAAGCATACGACCGGACTGATCATTACCTCCGTTTTGCAGGATAAACACATCTCTGAGTCCTGTAAAAAATGCTTCTGTTAACACTGTGAACTTATTCTTTCTTGATTTGGGAGTCCATTCCAATGATGCATTGTAACTAACCGATGTTTCCGGCTTCAGTTGATCATCCAGTTCAATCAATTGTACCTCACCACCAACAGCCAGAATATGAAGATCCTCATCAAATGCCTGCGGCGCCCTAAAGCCCGTGGAAACCCCTGCCCTTCCCTGGATATGTTCATTCAGATTAACAAGGACATTGATTCTCGGACTCAAAATGATATGATTTACAAAATTATGTTTATCTGCCCTGACACCTGCAAGCATTGTAAAAGGTCCTGTTTTCCAGCTTCCCTGGGTAAAGACTGCAAAATTCCATGTGGTTTGGTCCAGTTTTCGGCCATAAGCTGTTTGTCTGTCCTCCAGCGAATTGTGATGAAAATCTGCTCCAAGCAACCATGTGTCAGGACTTAACTGACCTTTGAAAAATCTGAGGTATTCAATACCAGTAAATGAAACATTATCCAGTGAAGTGCCATACGCATTCTCGTCCAAAGCGACTCCGTAATATGTATCTCTTTCTGTATGCCTGTATGAAGAAAACACATTCAACCGACCGGAATTGTCTTTTAAAAGATGTTCAAAAACAGCGGATCCGCTGTGTATCTGGTGGGCTGCCTGTTCAGTAATATCAGTTAGATGGGGAACGAGATGCAGATTGTTTCCACCCCTCCTAAAATCATTAATGTTATGGTATTCCAGTGAAATTTTTGACTGTTTGTTCAATCTGTTGAATGCCTTAAATCCAACTCCTGTCATTTTCAAAAGCGGTACTTCAGTAAATCCATCGTTATCATAATCCAGAAACTGTCTGTTTCTGATATTTCCAAAAATTGTTATCCCTCCTGAATTTCCGTTATTCAGCACTGTTGAATTGAAAAATGAATTGTTGTCATATGTGTCAGACCGATATGCAGACAAATTATGACCAATCTGAAATGAATTATAAAGCGGATCTCTTGTTATAACATTGATTGTTCCGGCTATAGCATTGGATCCGTACGTTGCTGAACCGCCCCCTTTTACGATCTCAATTCTGTCTATCATTGTTGCCGGAATTTGCTCAAGTCCGTAAACTCCTGCCAAAGCACTGAATACGGGTCTCCCGTCTACAAGAATCTGTGAATATGTCCCTTCAAGTCCATTTATTCTGACCTGCTGAAAACCACAGTTCTGACAATTGTTCTCTACTCTCAAGCCCGACTGATAGCCTAAAACATCAGCCACATTCTTTGAATTTGTCAAAGTTAGCAACTCAGTTTTAATAATGTTTACCACAACCGGCACATCTCTTCTATCCTCCTCCACTCTGGAACCGGTGATGACAACCTCCGAAGCTAGATGAACTTCCCTGTGCAACTCAAAATCAATTTCAATAGTAGAATTAGTATGAATTTTTACTGTTTGTTCCTGTGTCTGAAATCCGATACCTGAAGCAACAAGCGTATGCTCTCCAACGGGTAGATTATATAAAAAGTAGTGACCTGTACGATCAGTCACTGTTCCGAATTGTGTCCCCTTAATGTATATATGTATTCCAGGAAGATGTTCTCCATAACAAACGGCATGACCAAACACATTTGAATCAGTTTTTTGAGCATGTATATATTGATATACTGAGCAAAGCAAGAGTGAAAAAAAGATAATCTGTTTCATAGTAATATTAGAAATGAAAAAAAGTTAATGAAAAAATTTTAAAAAGACTTGATAATCAGAATGAAACAGAAGGTGGCGCCCTCAGATAACCGGAGATTTTTAGATTACTTCTAAAATGAAAAATCAGATTTGCAACATATTGCTGTTCAAATTTCAGATTGACAAAGCAGGTTAGTGCCGGAATAACCAAAACTCTTTCAAAATGATAAATACTGTCAAGAAAAATTAATTCAAGACCGGTATGCCTGTGATTTTGCCCATCCTTTCCGTGATCATTTTCTGATGTGAATGGATGAGCATGCACTACACAAGAACCGTCGGCCAGCATGTGCACATGTCTGAATACAACATTGTTTGCCATCAGCAGACAAAGGACACTAAGTAATATAAGAGCAACCGGCTTCTTCATCAAGAATAATTTTACGCTGCAAAAATAAAAATATTTACCAGTTGATTAATACCTACATTTTGGTATTTTAAATTTTAGTCAATTTTTAAAACTTTAACACACAGCAAGCAACATTAATAAATTTTCGATTCTGATTCTTAAAACCATTTCTTTTGTATTTTTGAATGATCATCACAACCACTTTAAATCATGTCAGCACCAGAATTTAAAATTTATACGGCAGAAGAAAAAGACTTTCCTGATATTTTCGACTGCATCAAAGAACTTGCTCTGTTTGAGCGTGCACCTGAAAAAGTTACAAACTGTGTTGAACAAATGAAATCAGAGAAAAAATACTTTAACTGTTTCGTAGCAAGGAACAATGAAGGAAAAATGCTTGGTTTTGCATTGTTTTTCATTGCGTATTACACATGGGTGGGCAAATCACTGTACCTTGATGACATCTATGTCAAGGAGAAATTCAGAAATCTTGGAATTGGAAAAGCTCTGCTAAAAAAAGTCTTTGAAACTGCAAAAACAGAAAATTGCTCAAGGGTGAGATTTCAGGTTCTTGACTGGAATCTGAATGCAATTGAATTTTACAGAAAAACTGGAGCTACACTTGACAATGAGTGGATCAACTGTGATTATGATAAGGGATTTATCAAAAATGGGATTTGAATCCGGAAATTAACAAATTCCCTCTTTCCTTCTCAGTTTTTCCAGACACAAAACCTCGCTGAGCATAATGGCTGTTGCTCCCCAGATTCTGATGTTTTTCCAGGAATAACATGGGGCTGAAATTTTTCCAATACGTGTCTCAAATTCACTTACAACTATACATTCATCATTCAGTAGATGACTTAACGGGACATGAAGAATTTCAGCAACTTCGGCCGGATCAGGTGAAAGAACAGGGACCTTATCAATTATCGCCAGATAAGGATCAACCAGAAAATTACTCGGTGGGATATATAATGGAGTCAATGCAGCAATAACCTGTTCTTTTTTTAGTAACAGCCCAATTTCTTCATGTGTTTCGCGTATAGCAGTATCAAACGTGTTGAGATCACCGACTGTTATATCAAAACGTCCTCCGGCAAATGCAATTTGACCACTGTGCACGCCTCTGTCTTCTGTTCTCCTTATAAAAACCATCATGATCTCTTCATCTTCCGGATAACATAACACCATAACAGCACTTTTCAATGGCATCACCAAAGGATCTGCCTGCATCTTTCTTCCGTTGGGCATCAGTTTTGATGTAGAATTCTTACACTCAGTAAAATGATCTGCATGCAAATTCCTGTAAAATGATATGAAACGTTCTGTTGTCATGAATATCTTTCAATAAAACGGCAAAATTACACAAAATTCAATGTTTATTTGGTGTAAATAGCAAGCAGTTTCCCGGCGACTGCCTCAGGTGTATATCCGTTTAAGATATAAGCTCTCAGAGATTCAGGTTTAAATTTTTCTGCTGTATTAAGGATTGTGTTCAGTGCTGCTGTCATTTCCTGAATATCTCCGGTTTTTACTGAAATACCAAATTCGGGACTAATGAGTCTACCTAACCCAGCAACATTTGTTACAACAACAGGAACGCCACAAGCCAGGCTCTCATAAACAACAATTGCAAAAGTCTCATAATGACTTGAAAGAACACTACATGTCGCCCTTTTAACTATTTCTGCCAGTGACTGATTTTCAAGCATCCCGTGAAATTGAACACAATGTTCCATATTCAGTTCCTTAACGAGGTTTCTGATTTTTTCAAGATCATCACCCGTACCGACCAAATCCAATATAAAATCATCTCTGTTTTTTCTGAGTTCAGAAACAGCTTTAATAAGTCCACTAATATTTTTCGACTTGTCCTCAAAGCAACTGACATGAACAATATGCTTTTTGCCATCCTGATTTTCTGTTCGGGTTATTTCAAAAAGTTTATGATCAATCACATTGGGCACAATCTTATAATGTCCTTTTATCCCGCATTCTTTCATATGATGTTGTAGTTGTGAAGAAGGCACGATTAAAGCTTTTGCTTTTCTGGCAGCCCGGTTCGTCAACATTTTTCTCAGGAATCCGCGATACCCGAAATTCTCAGGATAATACCGCGACCAATGTTCCGATACAACAAAGGGAATTTTCAGCCTTTTTGCAAAGATGCAGGCAGAAACAGCTGTACGAGTGAAAATATTGGCATGAATCACATCCGGGGTTCCATATTTTTTCAAAAAATATTTCAACCCCTTTTTATATGCAATGTGCGTTCTGATGACATTCAGAAATCCAAAGTTTGTTCGCATGAAGTACACCCTGATCTCTGGCAACTTTTGATCAAAAATTTCAGTAACAAGTTCATAATTCTCACCCAGGTTTGACGAAATCACAGCAATCACAGCTACATCAGCTTTCTCTGTAAGGGCAGCAGCCTGTTTCCTTACAAACAGTCCAAACATGGGATCTTCCCTGTGTGGATACCAGGGAGTCAGAAACAGTACCTTTTTTTTCATCCTATCTGTAATCAGGTTTCATTCCAAGATGATACATCAGAAAACTCTGAATATCAGCAGCTTCATCAATGATCTTCGAAATTGGTTTCCCTGCTCCATGACCTGCCTGTGTTTCAATGCGGATCAGTACAGGATTACTGCCTGAATGATTTTCCTGCAATGTGGCAATGTACTTGTATGAGTGTGCAGGCACAACCCGGTCATCATGATCTGCAGTTGTGACAAGAGTTGCGGGATAATTCACTCCTTCTTTGATATTATGCAAAGGAGAATATGTGAGCAGATATTCAAATTCTTCCTGATTGTCACTTGAGCCATAATCATTTGTCCATGCCCAGCCAATTGTAAATTTATGAAAACGAAGCATATCCATCACACCTACTGCCGGCAAAGCAACCTTAAACAGATCAGGCCTTTGATTTGAACATGCACCCACTAGTAAACCCCCGTTTGAGCCGCCTTGAATTCCAATTTTACCTTTGGTAGTATATTTTTCCTTGATCAGATATTCTGCTGCTGCAATAAAATCATCAAAAACATTCTGTTTCTGCAGTTTTGTCCCCGCCATATGCCAATCCTTACCGAATTCGCCTCCGCCCCGAATGTTTGCAACAGCATAAATCCCTCCGTTTTCAAGAAAAGGAACAACAGAAACAGAAAATCTCGGTGTCAGACTAATATTAAAACCACCGTATCCGTAAAGCAACACAGGATTAGTGCCGTCAAGCTTTGTCCCTGTTTTCGTTGTAATAAACATCGGAACTTTTGTTCCATCATTTGATGTATACCAAACCTGTTTTGTCTCATAATCCTTAAACCCAAACTGAATCTTTGGCTCAAAATAAACACTTCCGGTTTTTGTTTTTAGATCAAACATATATCCTGATGAAGGATATGTATAAGACATAAACCCGTAATAAATCACATCCTGTTTCGTATTGCCACTAATTCCGGCAACTGTCCCTACAACAGGAAGTTCAATATCATACAGGTATTCTCCACCTTTGTCATATACTTTGAGTTTATTAAACGCATTCTCAAGAGCCTGAATAATAATATTGTTTTTGGTAACAAGTACATTCTGAATCACAAAATCCTGTTCAGGTAAAAACAATTTCCAGTTGTCCTGATGCGGCTCTTTGGGATCAGCGATCATCAACTTGTATTTTGGAGCATCTTCATTTGTAAGGATTAGAAACATACCGTTTACCATTTCAATAAATGAATAGGTATACTGAAAATCATCTCTGGTGATCAGCTCCATATTGACAAGCAGATCTTCGGGTTTGGCGAGATACATAGCGTTGTTGCTTGTTGACTGTGACTCAAAAACAAACATCCATTGCTGTGATTCATCAACCCTTGTTCGGTAAGTCCTCAAAGGTTCACTTTCATGTCTGTATAGCAGAAGGTCTTCAGACTGTGGTGTTCCGAGAATATGATAATAAATGGAATGAAATTCATTTTTTCCTGACAATGCCCTTGATTCGTCTTCTGGCGCATACCTGCTGTAATAGAATCCATTTCCATACCATGAAATACCGCTGAATTTTAACCATTTCAGATGGTCTTCCAAAAGCTCACCAGTTTCCATATCAATAATAAACACTTCATTCCAGTCAGATCCACCGCGAGAAATCATATAGGCAAAATACCTTGCATCATGTGAAACTGATGTTCCTGCAACAGACACAGTTCCGTCTTCAGAAAGTGTGTTCGGGTCAAGGAGAATTTTTGGCTGCGATGATCCATCTTTCACATATATCACACTTTGATTCTGCATTCCGGTATTATGTGAGTATATCAGTTTATTTTCATACATTCCCGGAATTGATTGTCTTTCATAATTCCAAAGTTGCTCAAGTCTTTTCCTGACATCATTTCTGAATGAAATTGTCTGCAGGTGTGCAAACGTAACTTTGTTCTGCGCTTCCACCCAGTCTTTGGTTTCTCTGCTATTTTCATCTTCGAGCCAACGAAAAGGATCTGCAACTTTAACGCCATGATAATCGTCAACATGATCTGTTTTTTTTGTAGATGGATACTTAATCTGCTGTGCCGTTGCAATTTGCAGACACAAAGAAGTGCAAATACATGCCATGAATATTCTTTTCATAATCCAAATTTTTTCTACAAATATAGTTTGATTTTTGAAACCTTAAACAACAGAGAGGTCGTAATTATATGAACTGGAAAATCAAACCGTCGAACGCAGCATATTGCTTGATTTAATATATATTGAGCATATAACATCATTGTAAGTTCACATAAAGTTTTAACAAATAATACGGTATATTTTTTGTATATTTGCAAACTGTTTTTTAAACGTTCATTGACATGGGGCCGTATTGGTTTTGACAGCAAGGCTGGTGGAAATGTAAGCATGTCGGGATTTGTGGATAGTTCCCGTCAACAGAAATTCACATCGCCAAAAATAACTGGTAACAATTATAACTATCAGTTAGCTGCGTAATCTAAGGTTACGCGCTTTCAGCTTCCCGGGAAACCCTTTCAGGCGGTGTCCCGTCCGAAGCTTCGGAAATGCCTGAATAGTATCTGTGACTCCTTTAAACAGATGCGAAATATAAAGGATACGGTAAAATCAAGGACCGCTTTTGACCATGTTTTACCCGACAATTCAACCAAAAGCTAAGCATGTAGAAAGCAATTTTGTCACTTGTTTGGACGAGGGTTCGACCCCCTCCGGCTCCACTGGGTAGAAAAGCAGAAAAATGTAAAACACCGAATATCAAACAGTTCGGTGTTTTTTTATTTCTGGAAAATGGCAAAAATGACCAAAAAATTGAAAAAAGTAGGTACTCTAATCGGTACTCCAAAATTTTTCAGAAAAAAGAGTACCGAATAAGGATATATTTCATTGATTTACAGTACTTTGCTTTTCACTGTTTTGCAGGAAAAAATTAATTTTAAACCCTAAAAACAGCATTATGAAGAGACAAACCTACAGCGTGTTATTTTTCCTGAAACGCTCTAAAAAACTAAGGAATGGACTGGTTCCGGTGTATGCCCGAATTACAGTAAACGGTGAAAGAACCCAATTTTCATGTCAGATTGAAGTTGAAGAAAGTCAATGGGACAGCAGCAACGGATGTGTAAAAGGCAATACAAAAGCTGCTAAAAACATTAACGAACAACTGGAAATCATCCGGATGAACATCAGGCAACATAAAGTTGCTCTGGAGGAAAAAGGTGAAATCATTTCTTCAACATCATTACATGATCATTACAAAGGACTTAACAATGACCGGAAGATGGTCTTAGAGCTCTTTAAAGAGCATAATGAAAAGCTTCTTCCCCTGATCGGAAAAGGATATTCAAACGAAACTCTGAAAAGGTTTGAAACGTGTTACCGGCATGTTCAGAATTTCATTAAGGCCAAGTACAAAAAAAACGATATGGATGTGAATGATATTACACCACGTTTTGTATCAGATTTTGAATACTATTTCCGGGCCGAAAGAAACTGCAATAACAACACTTCATTGAAGTACATCAAAAACTTTAAGAAAATTATCAAGATTGCCCTGGCAAACGGCTGGATGAAAAAAGACCCTTTTGCAAATATCCGTTTTAAATGGGAAAGTACGAACATGGCATTCCTGAATGAGGAAGAGTTTGAAAGACTAAGAGAAGCAAAATTCAAAAATGCAAGGCTGCAAACGATTAAAGATATTTATCTGTTTTGTTGTTTTACGGGGCTTGCCTTCGTTGATGTACAGCATCTGGAGCCAAAACACATTGAAATTACCAAGGGCCAATACTGGATCAGAAAAAACAGGCATAAAACAAAAAGCCAGTGTGTTATTCCTGTTTTACAACCTGCAATAGAACTGATAGAGGAGTACCGGACACATCCAATCAGTCAGAAGACAAACAGGATTTTTCCTGTACCGAGCAATCAGAAAATGAATGCTTATCTGAAGGAAATTGCTGATGTTTGTGGCATTGATAAGAATCTTACTACCCATACTGCCCGGCATACATTTGCAACCACAGTAACTCTGGGCAACCAGATTTCTATTGAAGTTGTTTCCAAAATGCTCGGACACAGCAGTATCAATATGACAAAGCGATATGCCAGGGTTGTTGATGACCTGATCAATAAAGATATGCAGAAGCTTTATACAAAATACTCCAGAGTATAAATGATAGAAAACAGAAGGCTGCTCAGGGAAAACGGGCAGCCTTAACATTATATTTACATTACAGCATCTTATATTTCGAAAAAAATTGATTTTTAAAACAATTCAAAATAAGTCCAAAAAGTTAAAATTAATACCTTTGTTCAAAATGAAAAATATGCCTGAAAACGAAAATATAGAATGGAAAGAATCCTGGAGAGATGAGTACTTAAAGTGGATTTGCGGATTTGCCAATGCAAAAGGAGGTTTTCTGATTATCGGAAAAAATGATCATGGAGAAATCACCGGAGTAAAGGACTATAAAAAACTGATGGAAGACATACCAAATAAAATTCAAAATCACCTTGGAATAATTTGCGATGTAAATTTACATAAAAATGGAACAAACTATTTTATTGAAATAGAAGTCATACCTTACGATATACCAATTTCATATCAAGGAAAATATTACTACAGAAGTGGAAGTACAAAGCAAGAACTGAAAGGCCAGGCTCTGAATGAGTTTTTACTAAAAAAGTCAGGTAGGACATGGGATGATGTTGTAGAATTGAGAGCCGGAATAAATGATATTGATATACAAGCAATTGAAGCATTTAAAAAATCAGCTAAAAAAAGTAACAGGATACCTTCAGTACATGAGGAGTATGAAGTTATGTCCATACTGGACAATTTATTGTTGCTAGAGGGAAATCATTTTAAACGCTCTGCAATCTTACTGTTTGGAAAAAAACCTTGCCGTTTCTATGTAAATGCCTATGTAAAAATTGGACGCTTTGGCAAATCAGAAGATGATTTATTATTTCAGGAGATTGTTGAATCTAATATATTTGAACTTGCAGACAAAACACTTGAGGTACTTGACAGGAAATTTTTGATATCAAAAATTACATATGAAGGTTTACAAAGAATAGAGGCATGGGAATATCCATATAATGCAATTCGGGAAGCCATTATTAATTCAATTGTACATCGTGATTATACCGGAGCACCAATTCAAATCAGCATTTATGATGATAAAATAATCATCTGGAACGAAGGGAATCTCCCTGAAGGATTAACTATCGAAGACCTGAAACATAAACATTCTTCACGACCATATAACCCTATTATTGCCGGAGTGTTTTTCAAAGGAGGGCTAATTGAAGCTTGGGGAAGAGGCACAATAAAAATTATAAATGAATGCTTGAATGCTCAATTACCTGAACCCAGATTTGCAAATGAGTTTGGTGGAATATCTGTAACATTGTATAAAGATAAATATACAGAAGCACACTTACATACTTTAGGCCTGAATGAACGCCAAATAAAAGCAGTTTTGCTTTTAAAGGAAAAAGGGGAAATTACTAACAGTGAATATCAGGTTTTAAATTCAACAAGTGAGCGAACAGCAACCAGGGATTTAACAGATTTGGTAAAAAAACAAATCATCAAAAGTTCTGAAGTAAAGGGGGCAGGTTCATATTATTATCTAGAACTAAAATAACGCCATAATAACGCCAATAACGCCATAGTACCGCCATAATAAAGACGTAGAATATTCATAACTCATACAAAACATTATAATTTTGAACGAGTTTTCATTCAAAGTAAAAGAAACGCAGTTTTTTGAAAAAGAAAAGAAAAATATTGAATCGAGGCTTACATAATAACAGTGAGTTTTCATTTCAACATTGCTCCCATGATTGAATGAATTACTATAAAATGCTCAAAATACAAATACGAATGCGTTTGTGTATGCTGGATCAAAGAATAATTTAAGCAAATATAAAAGCCTCGCCCCTGTCGAAGCTGTGTCAAGCTTTTGACAAAGCCGTTACCGGAAATTTTGAGGCCAAATAAGCTCCCATCACCGGATAAAAGAAGGGATTTGATGATGGGTGTAAAAGCGGTGTAAAAACGCTGTAGAAGCTATGCAAGTGCTTTGTGAACTGTTGCAGGACTATTTGATTTTCCCTGCCAGATCAGCGCCTGATCCGTGCTTCTTGGGCTTTTTTGGGCACAGATAGTCTGCTTTGTTGGGTGGGTTTGTTGTCAGAAATACTTCGAGTGTTCTGTTTGACCAGTTCATTGGAGGAACCTGAAAATAGTCCTGCCTCTTTTTAATTTTTCTGATAAGAGCGATAAATGATTCTGAAGGCAGCATCAGATTCTTGTTGCTGATGATATGCTGCGGAGACAAATATACAACCTTTGCAGGATCAGGACAGTTGAACTGTAACAGAGACAAAAGAATATTATCATAGGAAAATATGAGGGTGTATTCCTGTCCCGGGATCAATCCATCAGAGTAAAACATTCTCACATTATTCTTCTGAGCCTCTTTGATGGGTGTGCCATCCACAGAAGTTATTTCACATTTGAAATATTGATCATCTATTTCATACGTTGGAGAATCCAAAGGAAATTCTTCATTTGGCCCCGGGTGATCCGGTTGCTTCCAGTAGCGGATGAATTCGGCAAACAGTTCATTAAATGAACCACAGAAGCCACATTCATCATCCGCAAGGACAAAAGATGCCGGGTGTGTATGGTTGCATTTGAAAAGCTGGCCGAAGTATGAAAACTGCGTTTCCCCGAATGGCATGTTGATAAAGAGCCTGTTGAATTTGCTGATCTGATTGTTTTCCCTATCATGAAGGTAGTACAGCATGACAGCGCCGCCACCGTTTCCCATTTTATTGACGTTGTATACATACCTGTTTTCAGAGAGGTTCCAGGGGACAGGATCAGACATAAAATGGTTATCGTTTGTGAGCGCCAGGATCCAGAAAGTCATGGTGTAGTTAACAAACCTTTCAGGGTCGTATGTATCACGGTCAATTTCAAAGATAATATTCCAGCTGTCACCCCGATCTTCGTAATCATATTCGAGGGCTGAAACCGGGATGATATCTTCCTGCATTTCAGTGTTGAATTCTTCAATGAGCGGTTGAGGGACAACAGGAAAGGGTTCAGACAGATAGTCATTGATTTTGTACGTTGGGTCAGGATTGTCCAGATTGAGGGATGAAATCCATATCCAAGCATGCATCCACCAGCTGAACAAATTATCATCAAGCTGCAGATTCCGGATGTCAGAATAAAAGCGGCCATCAGGAAAGGATCTGATTGTGTGCCTGGTATCAAACTCATGCAATTCATTGCCTGATCTGTATTTGCCGAGGACAGAAGAAACAATGCACGGGAACTCCTGAGCCGTTGCCGGGTTTGCATTGACAGAAAAGTTCATTTTCACCTGGTCAATAAAAGGGTCATAGATGGCAGAACGGACAGCTGCAGGAGGAAATTTTGGGACACCGAGTTTGAGTTTATCAAGAGAAAAGCAACATTCCTGACCAACTGCAGGCATGTTATCCTTGATGGCTTTTGCCCATGGCGTGGATCCGGGGCATACATTTTCATTAAACAACCTGATGAACTGTTCATTGATCGGGCTGAGAAAATTCAATAATGCCACCATTCGGGCTCTCTGTGAACGCTGAGACCTTGTTTTGGCATCCTGAATGTCGGGCTGATATGAGCGGGCCGTGAACAGGTCCCGCCATTTTGCAAAGACAACATTTCCGAGTTTGCCGGAAGCATTGCCGAGAAATCCATTCTTAAGTCGTGCCATAATTTTTCATTTTAAGTTTTACAAATCATTTCAAAAAAAGAAGCTGCCGGAATGAACAGACAGCTTCCCAAGAGACAAACAAACAGCAAAGAGCCCGGTATTATGCAATGACGGTTACAGAACCAACGAAAGAACTGTTCGCTACGGCATTAGTTTCATCCTTGAAGAATGAGAGATAAACATGCACAGTGTCGCCGATCCATGATGCAGGGACAGTGATTTCAAGCAATTCGTCGCCCCTGGTCTTGGAGATGGTGTCTGTTTTGACGGCCTTTTTGTCATAGTTGATGATCAGAGCCAGGG
>CAYMAZ010000054.1:0-12322 GCA_964388575.1 uncultured Bacteroidales bacterium
TTCCCATCTTCCCATCTTCTCATCTTCTCATCTTCCAACTTCTTCTCTTCATGCGCAGCACTTTCAAAATGGTTATCTTTGCCATAGATTTTGAGTATGACAAATTCAATTTTTTTGCCGGCATCGGCTGATGAACTGAAAGCTCTCGGATGGGAACAGGCCGACATCATCATTGTCAGTGGTGATGCCTATGTTGATCATCCTTCATTCGGGACGGCAGTGATGGCTCGCCTTGGTGAATATTGCGGATTAAAAGTGGCTGTATTGCCTCAACCCAACTGGAGAGATGACTTGCGCGACTTCAAAAAGCTCGGGAAACCCAAATATTTTTTCGGTGTCACTGCAGGCTGTATGGATTCAATGGTGAACCATTATACTGCCCGTAAACGTTTACGCTCAGATGATGCATATACCCCCGGAGGAAGAGCGGGATTCAGACCGGATTATGCAGCAACGGTATATTCCTCAATCCTGAAATCTCTGTATCCTGATACGCCTGTGATTCTTGGCGGAATTGAAGCCTCCCTGCGAAGGCTCACACATTATGATTTCTGGTCCGATAGCCTGAAATCGTCGATTCTGGTTGACAGTCATGCCGACATTATTCTTTACGGAATGGCCGAACGTGCCTTTATCGCTTTAATTGAAGAACTTAAAAAAGGCGTTTTATTTAAGGACATTACCCATATTCCTCAGACCGCTTTTCTGCAGAAACAAATTCATAAACTTCCCGATGATATTGTTTTACCATCTCACGAAGCCTGCCTGAACAATAAAAGAGTTTTTGCAGAATCTTTCAAAATCACGGAACAGGAATCGAACACTATGTATGCAAAACGTATCATACAACAGCACCATCAGGATTATGTGGTTGTCAATCCTCCGTTTCCCCCGCCATCAACTGCAGAAACAAACCTGTCATTTGATTTGCCCTACACACGTCTTCCGCATCCGAGATACAGAAAAAAGCCATCCATACCGGCCTACGAAATGATCCGAAATTCTGTGACGATTCATCGGGGATGCTTTGGAGGTTGTTCTTTTTGTGCAATCAGTTCCCATCAGGGGAAATTCATTGCATCCCGGAGTGAAGCGTCAGTGTTGCACGAAATACAAATGATTGCATCTCAGCCTGATTTCAAGGGGCACATCACTGACCTGGGAGGACCATCAGCAAACATGTACAACATGCAGGGCATTGATTTGAAACTCTGTGAAAAATGTTACAGGGCGTCATGTATTTTTCCTTCCATCTGCAAAAACCTCAGCTTTGACCACAATCCGATGATCCAGCTGTACAATAAGATCAGCGCAGTTGAAGGAATCCGCAAAGTAACAATCGGAAGCGGCATCCGTTACGATATGCTTGTGGACCAAAATCCTGATATGGATAAAAAATATGCACTGACTGAGTTTGCAACACTGTTGATTACAAAACATGTTTCAGGAAGACTTAAAATTGCACCCGAACATGTTGCTGAGTCTGTGCTCAACATCATGCGCAAGCCATCATTTGAAAAATTCCGGACATTTCACAGGCTGTTTCATAAACTCAACAGGGAAAAGAACCTGAAACAGGAACTACGGCTTTATCTTATTGCCGGACATCCGGGCAGCAGTGACAAAGACTCTGAACTCCTGTCTTCGACAATGAAGTCGATGGGACATCAGGTTGAATCCGTTCAGGAATTTACGCCAACGCCAATGACTCTTTCTTCTGTAATTTATTATTCCGGACTGAATCCTTACACAGGCAAAACTGTTCTCGTGCCAAAATCAGGAAAAGACATCCGCAGACAGAAAAACATCATACAAGAAAACCGGAGAAATCCCAGGTTTTAAGGATCCCTTCGATGACATCCTGCGAATGATCGCTGCACAAGACAAACAGGAAAAGCTGTGATAACTGTTGTGAGGAATATGGGGATTTTCATTTCATTTTTTATTCATTTTTGACCACTTTCACCACATTCCTGCCAGAAGGGGTTTACATAATGCAGAATTTTATGCCGTAATAGATTCATTAATTTTTAACTCAATTATTTCTTTAAACGAAACTTATAGCCAATATTTATAGCAAAAAGTGCATCAAACTTAGAGCCATTATATTGAAAGCCTTCTGGCGCTTCTTGTTTGTAAAGAATACGTTGACGATAACCAAACCCAAATATAAACTCAAAAGCAATTCTATCCTTTAAATAGCTTTGATATCCAAAAATTGGTCCTACATTCACACATAATTCATTGAACTTAGTAGTGTGAGAACTGTAATTACTATAAGGTGAATTGTAGTAGGTAAGTTTCCCCAAATAATTATATTTCCAAAAACCAGTGTATAGCCCCGAGAAGAATCCCTTTTGTTCTTTCCTTTTACTTAAAAATATTTTGTATTGAGACTCAATCCTGAACTTTTGCTCTTCTAGCTTTGTTTGAATATTGTTTTCAGTGTTAGAATTCTTGTAGTTAAAGTAAAATCCGGATAATTGAATACTATTGTTTAGTTTAAGGTTTTTTTCAAAAGTTGCAGTCAAAAACAAAAAACTCTCGTTTTGGGGGTTTTGATTAGCGAAAATAGCTAATAAAACTGGAATTATAACATCTGTCTTAAAAATGAAAACATGTTTGTTCTGGATCGTATCCTCTTGAGAATAGAGGAATTGGCTGACAAGATTCGCAACTAGAAAAACCGATATTAAAGTATGTTTCATAATGAGTTGTTTTTTATATCTACGAAAGGGTTTCTAATTTTGTTTTCATTAATTATATCATTTTATTCAGTATTCGAATAGTGCCTCAAGACAACTTACATTTCCTAAACAAAACTGTTCAAAATTATTCTGATCTTTTTTTTACTTTAAACTTATAGCCAATATTCAAAGCAAAAAGTGCATCAAACTTTTTTCTGTCATAAACAAAATCGCCTGATATTTCTTCTTCATAAGAAACTTGTTGGTTATATCCTAATCCAAGCATAAAATCGATGACAACTCTATCTTTTATATAGTTTTGATACCCAAAAACTAATCCTGGATTTATGCAAATTTCTTTAAATCTCCAAAATGATTCATTATAGGGTTCAGGCAAATTAAATATTTGTATTGAGGTTTCGTATGTTTCATAAGAAAATTTTGAATAAATGCCTGAATAAAAGCCGGATAGATTTTTGTTTTTACTTAAATAAAATTTTAAATAAGGAGTCATCCCTTTGTAATTATTTTTGCTTAACGTGTTTGACGTTTGACTTACTTCCATTGATAAGCTATAGAAGTAAAAGGCAGTCAATTGAAAGGAGTGTCTCTTTCTTGTTCCAAACTCAAAAGTCAAAGAAGGGTATTTCCAATTATTGTCAAAAATCATGTTTGTTGCAGGCAATAGAATGTCTGCTTTTAATATATAACATAGTTTTTGTTTATTCTCTTCAGATTGTCCGGCAAGAAAATAATTACAAATAAAGATTAAAATTAGAGATGTTATAATGTGTTTCATAATAATTTGTTATATGTATAAATGGGTTTTTAATTATGTTTTCATTCCATGTACTCAAGTGAAGAAAAGTAAAAAAGGGCAAATTTTTTTTTATCACAATAATTCATTTTTTTTCTTAATAAAACTAAAACTATGATTTGACAATTTTTAAAACTTTTCTGAATTTTTTAGTTTGAATTATACAGAAATAAATACCTGAAGATATTGATAAGTTTGTTTTTCAATTTCATTTCTTCTCAAATTTTATTTTAAAACAAATCCAACACCCAATTTCGATTCCAATGCAAAGCGAGGGTTATGCAGGTTGGTGCTTGAGCTTCCACCATAGTACCAGTCTTTTCTTAAGTTGTAAAGGAAGCAGAACTCAAACCTAAATTTTAAACATTTATAAATTGAACTATAATATGACAATCCAAGCACTGTATTTACTCCGGTTTGTTTAAAAATATGAGGTTTTAAATCATGCTTAAACTCCCAAAAAACATCTCCGTTCAATGTTTCTTTGTATGATAAATTATATGCATCAATAATATTAAAAAAATCAAAACCAGAGAATAGATATACATTCTTTAAATAATTAATTTCAAAAATTTTATAAGAAAAATATATTTGAGGCAATTTGATTGTTTTAATATATTTTTTGCTCGTGGTCTTTATTTGACCATAGTTATGATCGTAAGAGTATCTTTCAGAAAAATAATTTCGTGTATTGAATGAACTACCAATATCAAGTTTGAAATTTTCCAATATCGTAAAACTATATTGTAATCCGAAATTATAGTTGTATAAAAGATTGCTGTTGTTAGTAAGAAAATAATGAGTATATCCATAAAACAAATTCAAAGTTTGTTTTTCCTGGGCCTTTCCGCTAAAGCTGATTGATAAAATGAGATATGTAAGTAGAAATATGATTCTCATATAAATTCTGATTTAAAATTTCCATGGCTGTTTAACAAAGAGATATTCAAATGACACACCGAAATTCAAAAATAATCTGTCATCTGTTAATTTGCCGGTTGTTACTTTTCGCTGAAGATTTACAAAAATGATAACGTAAAAGTATTTTATTGATTTCATAGTATATAACAGATTTTAATGAAACTTTTAAATTTTTTGTTATACATGTTTATTACATCTCCTGTAGTATAAAAATTATGTATAACCATTGCCCATGTGAAATCGTTAAACTGTAACTGGTATTGAACCAAAAACCTGTCTGAAAGTTTATATCCAATATTTATTGATGGGTTAAATGGGAAAAATCCTCGCATCCGATACTCAAACGACATGGGCCAAGGATGGGGTGCTGAAGCTCTTGTATAGCTTGTTTTGTTTCCAAATTGATACTTTATAAGCTCGTTTTCAACACCAAAAAGGAATTTGTGTTTGCCCAAATTAAACAGATAGTTTATTCCGAAGTTTAGAAAAATCTGATTTGAAGTATATTTCAATTTCACGGTATCCCGAAGTATTTCAGATCCACTGTAAAACTCTCCATTTAAAGAAAATTTACTTGGATGATATTCATAATTTAATCCGAATTCCAATTCGATTTTTTTCTTTGTCCCAAAAGCACGCTTTGCAAATAACCCGGTGTTCAATCCTACACTAAATTTATTCTCTGTTTCAATTTTCCCGGGTATACTTAAGAAACTAACTATTTCATACATAAATGGCATTTGATGTAATCCAAGTTCCACTCCATATTGCCATTTTCTATCTTTTTCTTCCTGCGAATAAGATATTACAGCATGCAGAATGAGCAATAGAAATATCAGATATTTATTGATTGTAATGTTCATCGTTCTTCTGTTTTACTTTCAACACCTCAACCTGCTTCTGCAAATCAATCACATAGAGTGTGAGTTCTTCAATCTTTTTCAGAAGGATTGCATTCATTTTCATTTTATTATTCTGTTTTAATAACTTTCACCACATTCCTGCCAGCTGGCGTTTCCATAACGCAGAAGTACAAGCCTTTCGTAATGCCATCAGTTGAAACATCTATAGAATGTTGTCCTTTGTCAAATGATCCGTTGAATATGCCCAGCACCTGCCTGCCATAGGCATCTGTGAGATAAATTTTTGCATCTGTCTCCTCTGGCTGTGAAAATGATATTGTAAAGGAATCGGAAAAGGGGTTGGGGTGGATGGTGAAATTGCTTTCAGAATAAGATTCTTGTTGTTCAAATTTTGTTGTTTCCAACAGGTCTGAATATTCGTTATATTGCCAGGTGTTTTCACTTTCTAACATCATGCTTTTATTTGAATTGCCATCACAAGAAGTAATTGTTGCAGTAAAACTGGCACCCTGTTCAACTGTGAAACCTGGCAGCAGATCTATTGCCTGTCCTGCTTCAAAAATAACGGTATTGTCTTCTTCAATAATAACTACCGGACCAGCTGAAATACCAATATCTGCTTTATACAATAGTGGGTCAGGTGCTCCGATTGTTTTATCCTGCACCAGATATTGATTCTGCAAAACAATATATTCCTGGCAACATTCGGGTAATGGAGGTTTGCTTACTTCTGTAAAATAAAAATATTCTGATGGATTAGTTGGGTCTCCCGAATGATTCAGCTTTTGAAAGTTTTCATTATATTCTTTTGTACCACAATCATTTGTTACTTTTAATAAATATTGATAACCCACATTTGCTGCGTCAACTTCGACTCCATTTGCATTTTTTCCATCCCATGCAATAATATTAGGAGGATTATTTATTATAATCGTTATTATATCCGATTGTAACCACTTTATAGTTAATTCTACGTAAGTAATGTTTTTTAATCCAAAAAATGTTAATGGGTCATCCTTTTCGTGTTTTTCATTTACGACAATATCAAATACCCCTGCCGTGCTACTGCATCCATTTATGCAGCCTTCTGCAATCATAACATCATCAATTAAAATATATGCATCACAAAAAGAAGGCTGTTCATCTATTTCAATTGCAATCCAGTCAAAACTTTCATTAGGTGCAATAAAGTTAGTTGAAATTTTATGCCACATTCCGGGTTGATAGTTGTTTAATGAAATAGAAAAATCCGCAATATTAATAATGCTTTGAAATATTCCATCTTGAAAATCGTCATATTCTGCTGTGCATATGTCTTCAATTTTATTGTTTTTATATATAATATCTTTTTTAGCAGCGTAAACTTTTAAATTTACAAAATTATTCCAATTCGCATATCCAAAATATCCATTATATGAATATACAGGATAAACTATTGGTCTAATATACATGGATAAATAATATTTCAACCCTTCTTGAAATTTATTATCATTAGATAATTGTTGCATTATTAATTCTGCATATCCCATTCCTATATATCCAGTTCCATTATTTGCTTGAACATGGATTTGTTGTGGATAAGGATTATATTCAACCATATCAATAAATCCATATCCTTCTTTAAACCAGTCTGGGGAATGCAAATATGAAACTGAATTTGGTTCTATGATTTTTTTTAAATTATCTTTCCAGAATTGAAGAAATTCAGTTTGAGCTACATAATTAGGTTTTGAATTATCAGTACCATCCTCAAAACTGGAATTAAATAAAATATTTGCAAAATTAAAGTTTTGACAAAAAACCATTGAAGGTATTGAATATAGAAATAAAACAAAAAGAATTAAACATATACGTTTCATAAAAAAAGTATTATTTTTTATTAGCAAAATGCGAAAAATATTTTATCGATAATTCTAGACCAAATTGAAAATAATATAAATGTTTGTTCTCCATTTCAATTCCAATAAATGGCTTTGCCATAGTATTCCCATGTTTATCATTACAATGAAAGCTTATCAAAATTGAAGGATAAAACGTAGAAACACTTCTATTTGGAAAATCATGTATCTGAAGGCGATTGTTTAAAAAATATGTACTCTTTTCCCTTGATTCTACTCCTTCAAAATGGGTCAGTTTCTTTTGCAGAAAAGTCGCAAATGTGTATTTTAACCCCCCGGAAATGGAGAATATATTTTTGAAAAAGCGATATTCAAAAAACAAACCCAGATCAAGACAGTGGGGAGAAATATCATATTGTAGAACATCACGATACTTCACAGGGTAACTATTTGGATTATTTATTAAAGTTAAGCTATCGGCTTCAAATTTTATTCGTCTGTTAGAATACGAAAGAGATGGTGTGACGGAAAAATTATTTTTTATTGAAATATTGTATTTTATCCCAAAATCGCAGCCAAAAACCGGACTAATCTTATGTATTCCCATAGAATGGAGTATAATACAAGAACCAGTTCCAATACAAGATGTGTCAATTTGTGATTGCCTTTGAAAATAAAAATTATTATGAACACCAAAAGAGAAAGAAAGTCCATTTTTAACTGAAAATTTATTATCGGGGATGTCCTGTGCATTGACACATTTAAGCACACATATGCTAACTATCAAGATTGAAAGAAGTGTTTTCATATAAAAGGTTTTTAAAAAAACTACTTTGATAATTCTTTTACCTGCTTCTGCAGATCAATCACATAGAGTGTAAGCTCCTCAATCTTTTTCAACAGGATTGCATTCATTTTCATTTTATTATTCTGTTTTAATAACTTTCACCACATTCCTGCCAGCTGGCGTTTCCATAACGCAGAAGTACAAGCCTTTTGTAATGCCATCAGTTGAAACATCTATGGAGTGTTGCCCTTTGTCAATTGAACCGCTGAAAATGCCAAGCACCTGCCTGCCATAAGCATCTGTGAGATAAATTTTTGCATCTGTTTGCTCTGGCTGTGCAATTGATACTGTGAAGGAATTGGAAAAGGGGTTGGGGTAGATGGTGAAATGCATTAACTCAGTAAAGCTTTCCGAATTGTTGTTTTTTAGTATACTATGAAATTCATCAGTTGAATTATTAATATCTTTATTATTTTCCAACTGCAAATTTTTGTTTGTGAAATCTGAACAATCTGCAATAATGGCATTAAATGTTGCGCCTGACTCAACAATGAAACCAGGTAATAGTATAATCTGATTGCCAGCTTTAAAAGTTGTAATTGAGTTTTCTTCAACAATAACTAACCCTGTGGGTTGTGAGGTAATAATATTTTCTCCTGCCATAATGAAATCATTAACATCAATACGATATTCATTTTGAAATGAAATTTTTTGAAAATATTTGTGATCTTCACAGCAATCGTCATCAAAATTTAGATTAAAAAGATCTTGTGGGTTAGGATAAACAGATGGAGGTTGGTCTGAACCAAAAACTGTAATTCTTCCTCCTATGTAATTATATGTGTATTCAGGGTTACAGTTTTTTATTGATATTTTATATGTAAACATCTCATAATTTCCAAGCCCATAAACAAGAGGATTGCCATTGTTATCTATGCCATTCCACCAAAAAGTATAAGCTTCATATCCATCTGTTTCCAGGCCATTTATATTATAAGTGTGCGAGGTAAATACTTCTTCGCCCCATCTACCAAAAACTCTAAATATTATTTCTTGTGCATTTAAAACAATGAAGTAATATGGGTAAATGTATTCCCCTTGGTAATATCCGCCATTAATTTTACATCTTTCATTCTCAGATGGAGAATAATACAGGCTATCATTCTGAGGTGCAAATTCTATTTCATTTTTAAATTTTTCAGGCAGACAATAATGATCGCAAAAACTATTTAGAGTAACATCGTCTATAAATATATAAGAATCTTCGTTGTCTTCAGATCCTTGAATAATTAGATAATTTAAGTAAAAATTATCTTCTATTAGATTATTATTATCAGGTTTTAAAAAAATTGTTTTTTCCACTTCAATCCATTGGTTGAACATTTGTGGACTTATATTGATTGGAATATTTACAATACATTTATCTGGATCATATTTGTAATTATTAGATTTCCACCAATTTAAATATGTAGAAAAACGTAAGTACAAGGTAATTGGACTTGAAGGGGGCGAGTTGCCAATTGAGGTTACAAAAAACCTAGCACTAAATTTGCAGACAGTTCCTGTTTTTATGCTATGTTTTAATTGAACAGCAATGCTTTCATTTACGTTTTGCAGAGTGCCATTATGACATTGACTGTTATCACATTGGCCATAAATTCCTGTGAATCTTGAAGATGAAATTGGATCTGGATAAATTATTGATGAAGCAGGACAATAGCTGCTTGTCCACTCCCAATCAAACCAATCAAATGATCCAATTGTAAAAAACCAATTTTCAATATTATAATCATTGGGATAATTATAAGAACAGGATAATTCACCTCCGTTCTCAAAAGAACTATTTGGAATTAAATTTTGACCTGCTGTTTGTAAAGCTACAGCAGTCAAGATAATGATAATATTTACTTTCATAAATTCGTAGTTAATTTTTTTTTCTATCATATATATTGTTTTGGTTGACCCTGCATCAATTTATTATTTTTATTTCTTAGCAAATGAAATGGTTTTATGTTGCTAGCCAAATCAAAGTAATTATGTTTATTTCTTTCAATTAGAATTGTTGTTTATATAATATTGTATTAGAGAAATATAGATTTTCATGCTTAAAAACTGATACAGGTTCCTTTAAGAATTGAGAAAAATAATAAGAAAACGAAACTTTCAAAGTGTTTTGGAAAAAACTGTAACCCAGAGTAATTGATGTTAAGCTTTGTTCAATAAATTCAATATTACAATGAAATTTATTTCTTTCGTAATATAAACCGCATTTTCCTGAAATGTCATCAAATGCTTTTCTTGATCCACTGAAAATATCATATGCCTCTATGTGAAAATATGGTAAAAATACATTCTTTCTAAACACAAAAATATTGGACATTAAAACGTTAACAGAATGATATTGGCTAATATAATTAATGGTTTTGAAATTATAGTTATAATAATTATAGTAAATTCCTGTTAAAAAATTATTTCGTTTAAAAGCACACCCCAAAGCATAGTTAAAATATGTATAATGAGATTGGTATGTTCCAGGTTCATTGTTTCCTGAAAAATGTTTTGAAAGCTGATCCTTATAAAGATAATAGAGTCTTCCACCAGCAACAAAATTTCCAAAAATTCTATATCGAATTGTAACCCCTGTCATGTATGAGTTTTCTATATTATGCAAAGGAATATGATGATACCAATCAAGTAAACTATATTCATATCCTGTTGAAACTCCAACACCAATCTTGTTTTTAATTAATGGCATTTCAAATGACAATTTTAAAGCTGTAATATCAGGATAATCAATTTTTTTGTGAGTTATTAGCTTTATTTCAGTTGAATCGCTTTTAGCTGTATGACAGGGAGAAAAATATGAAGTATTGTCATAAAGGTTGTTTTCAATTATTGAAAATTCTTGACACATTGTTTTTTTAATAGACAACGAAAGTATGAAAAGTATAAAAATAAAAAATCGATTGCTCATTTAATCATTAATTTTTATTTTTCATATCTACTATTCTTTCATTAAGGATGATGATATAGAGAGTAAGTTCTTCAATTTTCTTAAGTAAAAGCATATTCATTTCTGCCAGATTTATCCCCTCTTGCTCAACTTGAGTTGCCGATGGGATTTCGGGCAGATGCTTATATCTTGCAATAAATTCCTGTAAGTTTTCAAGAGACATTAATTTATAGTTTGGCTCGAAGACATAATCAGGGCATTGCCCAAGTAAATCAACAATAACTTCCTGAGCATGTATTGTCCCACACACATCCAATTTATATTCCGGATTCCCTGTCCCAATTCCCACATGTCCATCATTGGCAAGATGTAGCACAAAGTTTTCTGTCAGTCCGTCTGCCGCATTGCCCCATGGTCTCCAGAAATTCAACCCCCCTTTGTTGTTACCGATTATGTCGGGCTCTATATATTCGATTCCATAATTTCCCCAGTTAGATGAACCGCCGTATCCATTGTTAAACAAAATACTGCTTGATTTACCGCTTTGTGCAGTGATAAGGATATTTCCGTTGTGTATATGCAGTTTCTGCAAAGGCGATAATGTGCCTATTCCAACATAACCGCCACTTTCTAATGTCATTACTGTCTGATTTTCTAACGCATTTGTGAATAAAAGCCTGTGACGACTTGCCTGTGGGTTGATACTGGCACACGGATGAATATCCCAAACTGAACTGGAGCCTTCTATCACTTCCACTTCCAATCGCATGGATCCTGTTCGTTCTTCAGTCATTATACTTTCATCCAGTTCTTCAGGCATATCATAAATCCTTGTTGTATCAGCCCCATCCCTTTTCGGAATAAGGTTTGCCTGTAAAGTCAGAGGGCTTACAACTTTTTTAATATGCAGTTTCATTTGCGGGAATTCCGTTCCGATTCCCACATTCCCTGAGTACAAGTTCAGAATAGTGTGCTGATCATCATACAGTGTCCCAAAGTCAAAAGATTGCAAAAATAATTTTTCATCTTCACTAGCATAGATACAGTTTCTGTCATCATCAAACTGAATTGATGAAGTGCCAAACTTAAATTTCTTCAACACAAACAAACTATCAATTGTCATTCTTTTAGTATGTCCAATGTCAAGTGAATCAGCAAACAAATGGCTGATATTCATCAATTTGTTGTTGCTGAAAACAATGTCTCCCTGCTCAATAATCCTGAAGCGTTCAGTGTCGTTTGTTTTAAAAACCAAAGAACCTGGATTGGATGACCCAATAAAATCATTTTGAGAAACCACATTGCCACTTTTACTCCAAAAGTTCGATGTGTTTTGAGAATAAATGCTTTGTGTGCACAGCATGACCATAACAATGCAAATAGCTGATTTAATGGCTTTTAGGGGGGGGGTAGAAATACTTTTTCATATATGCGGTATTAAATTTGCCAACAAATA
>CAYMAZ010000055.1:0-11196 GCA_964388575.1 uncultured Bacteroidales bacterium
TGCAGCACTGATCAGCTGGATACTGCTCGGAGAAATTTTGACACTCTCAGGATTTGCCGGTATGGTTGTCACACTCACCGGAATTGTTCTTGTGATTTTAAGTCGCAAAGATAAAAACGGCAACAATCAACGCAAGCTGAGTTTGAATTATGATCCAAGGGGAGTATTTTATGCATTTCTGGGAGCGATTGGGCAATCAACAGGCATCGTAATGAGCAAGGTTGGGCTTCAAACCCTTGACAATCCGTTTGTGGCAACACAAATCAGACTGTATGCCGGCATTGTAGGATTTGTCATTCTCATTACCTGGTTAAAAAGATGGAAACCTGTTTTATTTTCTGTCAGGGACAGAAGAGCATTTGGCACATTATCACTGGGTGCATTCTTTGGACCTTTCCTGGGAATCTCATTCTCGCTTCTGGCTGTTCAGCACACAAATCCGGGAATCGTTCAGACAATCACATCAATTACACCAGTATTGATTATTCCATTTTCAGTTTTTGTAAATAAAGAAACTGTTGGCTACAGAGATATTGCAGGAGCACTCATAGCAGTCATCGGTGTGGCTTTGTTTTTTCTTTTTTAAATAACAAAGATCAGAATCAATCATTCAATCCATGATTTTCATGGATTATTTCAGCAAATCTGGTCTTCTTTCCCTGGTCAATTTCAGAGCCTGTTCATATTTCCATTCATCGATTTTTTTCTGATGCCCTGATAGTAGGATTTCAGGAACTTTATATCCCCGAAAATCAGCCGGTCGCGTATAGACAGGGGGTGACAACAATTCATTCTGAAATGAATCTGACAAAGCTGATGTTTCATCATTGAGCACTCCCGGAATCAGCCTCACGATGGCGTCAGTCAGTACCATTGCAGGAATTTCGCCACCTGAAAGCACATAATCCCCAACAGATATTTCCCTTGTGATCCAGTGATCACGCACTCTCTGATCAATTCCTTTATAATGACCGCACAAAAGGATCAGGTTCTTTTTCATCGACAGTTCGTTTGCAAGGTTTTGTTTAAAGGGTTCTCCGTCGGGAGTGAGAAAAATCACTTCATCCCAGTTCTTCTGACTTTGCAGATGTTCAATAGCACGAACAATCGGCTCTGCCATCATCACCATCCCTGCTTCACCCCCAAAGGGGTAATCATCCACAGATTTATGTTTGTTTGTGGAAAAATCCCTGATGTCTGTGATCCCGATGTCTACAATCCCCTTTTCCATGCTTCGTTTGATGATACTTTCAGCAAAAACACCATTGAACATTTGTGGAAAAAGTGTCAGAATGTGAATATTCATTGAATTCAAATTTGCTGTAAAAATAGGAAAAATGATAGGTAGGTTGATATTTTTTTACAAAAATTATCCAAAAAAACCTGAAGAAAGCAATTGTTTCAGTTCTGCAACAGACGAAATTGTTTGAACATCGGTAGAATCATCATAATACTGAGCAGACTTTCCACTGAGCATAATTTTGTTTTCTCCCGCATGACTGATCAGTTTTTTCAAATTAGCATCAAATAATTCGTGACGTTCCAACACAGAATGAATATAAAAGAACAAATCTGAATGTTTCTCAGCAATCAACCTGATATTTTCAGGAGGGACAGACACACCAAGATACAGCACCGGAACAGAATGTTTCCTGAACAGATAGTTGATGTATAATAAACTGATTTCATGATTATCTCCGGGCAGTTGTAACAGAATAACTCTGTGGCTGTCTGTTTTCTGTTCCGGCAGAAGTCCGGTCTGTACATGAAGTTTCTTTGTAATGATGCCTGAAATAAAATGTTCCTGAGCCGGCTCAATGGTATTTGACTGCCAGAGAATTCCTGTTTTCAATAAAACCGGCATCAAAACATCTTCGTAACACAACTCAAAACCATATTTTTCAATGAGTGCATCAATGATCTGAGATGCTTTGGATTCATTGAATAAAAGAACTGTATTGATCAAGGCATTAATATGAGATTCAAAGCCAAACTCATTCACATTCATTCTTTCAACCAGTGCTGAAAGTTCTTCTTCATTGAGTCCGGACAGTTTTGAAATTTTCAGACCCTTTTTATTCAGGAAACATATTTTCAGGATTTTCTTCAGATCGGAATCATCATATACTCTGATATGTGTATCTGTTCGGGAAGGCTGCAGTATTCCGTAACGCTGCTCCCAAACCCTTATTGTATGGGCCTTAATGCCTGTGAGTCTTTCGATATCTTTTATTGAATATTTACCAGTGAGCATACTTATACAAAATTAGTTAAAAACTCAATGACCGGAAGAATCCGGTCATTGAGTTTGAGAAAAGCCAAAATTTATCTGGTGATTACGATCTTTTCGGTTAAGAAGAAATTATCAGAATAGAGATTCAGAAAATACGTTCCCTTGTTGAGCGATGAAACATCAATTTGAGTCTGATCCTGAACTTTGAGATCGAGCACTGTTTTTCCGGATATATCTGTAAAAACTGCTGATACTGAAGATAATCCACCTGTTTCGATTGTCAGAACATCCTGAACAGGATTCGGATACACCCTGAGATTTTCAGAAATGTTAAAATCCTGAACAGAAGTCACCACTGGCAATGGAATCAGATTTCCACCTGTTGAAAGAGCGACCCATAAACCAAAAGCAGGGCCATTGCTGTTCATTGCAGGATTAAGAAAACCGGAAGCTACAACAGTAAGGGCCTGACCTCCCAGTCCCAGTGTTTCCAGTGGAACCTGGTAGCTTTCAACAACAGAAGTCTGACCGTGTGGGAGTATATCTAACCCGTAATTGTCAAGAGGAAGTTCGAGATAACCGCTGAAATCTGAATACGAAAAGAAAGAAATCAAATTTCCGGCACCAACAAGAGTTTCAACAATATCAACTGCCGGAGCATCGGTTGAGCCATGAAACACAAGGACATCAACGACGTTCGTACCGGCAGAAGCGGTGCGTGCACCAGGATATACATGAAGATCAAACGGAGTGGCAGGTGAATATCCTGTGGGACTGACTATACCGTTTGCAACGACAACATAACTTTCATCTGCCATAAGCATAACAGGAAATTCAGCAATGGCGTCATTAACAGAAGTGGAATTGGAAGGTGCCACAGCAATTGTGTGTTCAAGGTCAGATGCCAGTTCGACAAAAGGGGTTGCGGTTCTGAAAGCAAAATCGTCGATCAGAATATTACCGTTCAGATACACATCTACTTCCTGAGCAGCCAGATCAGCTGAATTGTGAATCACCTGAACAGAAGCATATTCAAGCATGGGAAGTTCAACAAGCGGGCCACCTGAAGGCAATGCTGCCCAAAGACCAAAAGCTGGTCCGTTACTATTGACAGCCGGATTCAGAAATCCTGATGCGACAACTGTCATTGCAACACCATCAAGATTCAGATCAGAAAGTGGAGCCAGGTACTCAGCAACAACTACACTTTGGTCATCAGGTAATATTTGTAATCCATAATTTTCAACAGGAAGTGATAAATAACCTGCAAAATCGGAATATGCCATTCCGTCAATGATTGTTGCACCACCAAGAGTCACTTCATTCACATCCACAACAGGTGCATCTGTTGAACCGTGAAACACAAGAATATCAGTACTCTGACTGTTCAGAGCAGATTCACGAGCCTGAGCAAAAACATACAGATTGAATGGTGTTGCAGGGGAATAACCTGTCGGACTGACAATTCCATTGGCAACGACAACATATGTTTCCTGGTCTGCCAGTGTAACTGTAAAATTGGCAACAGACTGGGCAACAGAGGTTGAATTAAAAGGAGCGACATCAATTGTGAGAGGAACATTTGCCGGAGCATTAATAAATGGTGTTGCTGTTCTGAACGCAAAATCATCCAGAAGCAAAGTACCATTTAAATAGACATCTACTACTGAAGCTGCTGCGTCAGCAGAATTGTGAATAACCTGCAATCTTGCAGTCTGTGCATTTGCAAATCCGGAGATTCCCAAAATTATTGCGATAAATAAGGAGAGTGTTTTCATAATTGTTTTGTTTTTTTTGTTTAACGTTTCTGCAAAATTACTAAACATTTTTTTGTTTAATCAATAATTTTATTATTTAACTTTTATTTAACTTTTTTAAAATTTATTTTTAGTTAAATATCAGAATTTCTGCAAACTATATTTTTTTGAGCATGTCACATAAAAATTAAACAAAAAAAAATCACACATCTTCATTTTTTTTAATTTTGGAAAAATATTTTCCGATGATCACATTTCTGTGTGCATTATTTTTACTGATAGCCGGATATTTTATTTATGGAAGAATTGTTGAACGCATTTTTGGAGTGGATGAATTGCGTCCGACGCCGGCATACATGTTACAGGACGGCGTGGATTATGTCCCATTGGGCTGGGGAAAAATATTTCTTATTCAGTTTCTGAACATTGCCGGTCTGGGACCTATTTTTGGGGCAGTACTGGGAGCCATGTACGGTCCGGTCGCTTTTCTGTGGATTGTATTCGGCAATATTCTGGGCGGTGCCATGCACGATTATTTTTCAGGGATGATATCTGTCAGGAATTCCGGAATGAGTCTTCCTGAAATTGTCGGAAAATATCTTGGCAATGGTGTCAGGATATTTATGCGGGGCTTTACAATTTTTCTCATGATTCTTGTGGGAGCTGTTTTTGTCATGGGGCCTGCAAAGATCATCGATCAGCTGACCATGAGTTATTTTCCAGTGGCAGTTTGGATTGCACTTATTTTTGTGTATTACATTGTAGCAAGCCTACTTCCAATAGACAAAATCATAGGTCGGATTTATCCTGTATTTGGATTTGTATTGCTGTTTATGGCTGTGGGCATTCTTATAATGATGTTCGTAAGAGGATTACCGATGCCAGAGTTAACGGTTGAAACATTCAGAAACATGCATTACAGATCAGATCGTTTTCCAATTTTTCCGATGATGTTCATTACAATTGCCTGTGGGGCAATATCCGGATTTCATGCAACACAGTCACCATTGATGGCAAGATGCATCAAGAATGAACAAATGGGAAGACGGATTTTTTACGGAGCAATGGTTGCCGAAGGCGTTGTTGCGCTCATCTGGGCTGCTGTGGGTATGGCATTCTGGGGCGGAATTCATCAGTTGAACGAAGTGATGGCATTGCATCAGGAGAATGCAGCATGGGCTGTAAATGAGATTTCTGTGGCTTTGCTGGGGAAATTTGGAGCTATTCTGGCACTGATCGGCGTTGTTGCTGCGCCAATCACTTCCGCTGACACAGCGTTTAGAAGTGCAAGGCTCATTATTGCTGATTTCCTGAAGATAAATCAGAAACCCCTAAAGAACAGACTGATTGTGAGCATTCCGGTTTTCATTGCCGGCTTCATTCTCAGCCAGTCAGATTTTGGCATCATCTGGCGATACATGGCCTGGTCGAACCAGACAGTGGCCATGATTGTATTATGGGCCATTGCCGTATATCTTGCTTCAGAAAAGAAACGATATATGATTGCCCTGATCCCCGCAATTTTCATGACTGCAGTTTGTACTGCATATATTATCATGTCACCGGAAGGGCTGAATATTCAGGGGCATATTCCACTGTACATTTCGGGATTCATGACGGGAACATTGTTCATTATTTTTTTGAGATACGTCATGCGTTCAGAAAAATAATTGATTAAAACAGAAACATAACTCACATAAAATGAGATCATTTTAAAGAAGAATCAAATTTGAGTGTTTTCAAATCATATTTTTTTTCTGAGATATAAGAAACTTTTGTAATTTTAACCCGTTAAAAAAATCATCGTTTGTTACATCAATCATTGACATCCATGAAGAAATATGTATTCCTTATTTTACTTGTTGGTATCATCGTAAGCAGTTGCGATAAGAATTCACAAATTGTTGTTTTCAAAAAGAACATTAAATATGTTGTCAGCGGTACTGCAAATGACTACTGGATCCAATATAACGATGAATACGGTAATTACAAACAAATGGGTTCAGTGACTACCTGGGAATATGAATTTAAAGCCAGATCAGGAAAATACCTGTATCTGAGCGCAAGAAACAACACAGCTTACGGCGCTGTAAAAGTTGAAGTTTTTCAGGGCAGTAAACTTATACTGACAGCATACAATGATGTCCCATATGGTGATGCTGTTGTCAGTGGTAATGTGGATTAATTTTTTTCTGTTTCATTTTTCTTTCTAATTTTGCATCATTATCAATGCAAAACAATGTCTGCTGCTCAGAACTTTCTTAACATCAGAAAACAAATTCCACAGGAAACAGAAATTGTGGTTGTGACCAAATTCCGTGAAATAAACGAAATCATGGAAATTTACAATGCCAGACACAAAATTTTCGGAGAAAATAAAGTTCAGGAAATCATCAGAAAACGTGAATTGTTGCCCGCTGATGTGCGATGGCATATGATCGGGCATCTGCAAACAAATAAGGTAAAATATATTGCTCCGTATATCTCAATGATCCACAGTATAGACAGTCTGAAGCTGCTTTCCGAAATCAATAAACAAGCAAAGAAAAACAACAGGATCATTGATTGCCTTCTTCAGTTTTATATTGCAACTGAAGAAACAAAATACGGACTTGATTTAACTGAAGCCATTCAAATCATTGAATCAGAAGAACTTAATAATTTTAACAATGTTCATATCTGTGGTGTCATGGGGATGGCGAGTTTTACTGATGATATGAAACTGGTCAGATCAGAATTTCAAAATCTGAAAGCCATTTTTGATAAACTGAAGATGGAATATTTTCAGACCAATACATTTTTCAACCACATTTCAATGGGGATGACAAATGATTATCAGATTGCAGTTGAAGAAGGCAGTACTATTCTGAGGATTGGGACTAAGATATTTGATTGATTGAGAACAAAAATTGAACATTCAATAATTGAAAATAGAAGATATAAATCTAATTTAAGGTAGCAGACTGATGTTAAAGATAATTTTACTGTTTTTACTTGGATTTGTTGTTTTGATTGCTGGCGCAAACTTTCTGATCAAAGGGGCATCATTACTTGGAAAAAAATATCACATTCCATCCATTGTCATCGGGATGATTATTGTTGGGTTCGGCACGTCTGTGCCGGAACTGGTGATCAGTGTTTTTGCCGTTTTTAAAGATTCTCCCGAGATTTCCATCAGCAATGCAGTAGGGAGCAACATTGCAAATATCATGCTTGTACTCGGTCTTATGCCGTTTATTATGGTTGTAAAAGCTGTCAATCCGAATACCGTTAAAATTAAAATTCCATTTGTTATTATTACTTCAATTATACTCTTTTTTGCAGCAAACGGACGAATGTTTTTTGAAAAAGAACTCAATGTGATAACGCGAACTGACGGAATTCTTTTTCTGTCAATTTTTCTATTGTTTTTGTTATATACATTATTCAGAGATAAAAAAGTACAACATGAAGAACAGGTCATCGTCAAAGAAAAGACTTTATTGATTTTGATTTTTATCATATCAGGGATTGCAGGTGTGTACATGGGTGGCAATTGGGTTGTTGAAAACTCAATTGAGATCGCACGATTTTTCGGCATGAGTGAAGCATTCATTGGTGTCAGTATTCTTGCAGTCGGCTCATCCCTGCCTGAAATTATCAGTTCCATAACAGCAGCCCTAAAAAAAGATGAAGGAATTGCATTGGGAAACATCATTGGCTCAAATATATTCAATACATTTCTCATTCTTGGAGTCGCATCAGTAATCAAGCCACTTCCAGTTTCAGACGAACAGCAGTTCAATATAATTATCAACATTATTGCATCTGTTTTATTTCTTGTTTTTGTCATAAGCGGAAAGAAGAATCATGTCTCATGGGTGCAGGGGTTGATATTCCTGATTCTTTATTGCCTGTTCATAATTGCTTCTTTCAAAATGCAGGTTATATTACCCTTGTTCGGATTTTAACATAATCAGATCATTATTTGTGTATTTTTGTCCAAAAATTCGCACATGGACAAGACACAAACCTACAGACCGGCTTTTATACTGATTACTGTATTGTTTTTTATGTGGGGGTTCATTACCTGCATGAATGATATTCTGATCCCCTACATGAAAAAGATCTTTGATCTGAATTATGCCCAGGCCATGCTGATCCAGTTTTCTTTTTTCGGAGCCTATTTCATTGGGTCAGTGATTTATTTTATCATTTCAGTCATTTTCGGTGATCCGATCCAGAAAATCGGTTACAGGAAAGGGATTGTAATCGGATTACTGATATCAGGAATCGCGTGCTTTTTATTTTACCCTGCTGCACATGCCCACCAGTACGGATTCTTTCTGAGTGCGTTGTTTATCCTGGGACTTGGATTTACAATGCTCCAGATTGCAGCAAATCCATATGTTGCTATTCTCGGAAAACCTGAAACGGCATCAAGCAGGCTGAATCTGTCACAGGGATTTAATTCTTTCGGAACAACGATCGCACCGATCATTGGAGGCTATCTTGTGTTTCATTTTTTTGCAGCCTGGGGAGTACCTCTTTTAAATACTGAAGGGAACCCGGTTCTGACTGACGGCGGAGCGACCATGTCTGCAGCCGGTGTCCAGATTCCGTATTTCATTTTTGCAAGTATCTTCTTTGTCCTGGCAATCATTTTTATGTTTGCAAAACTTCCTGCAATGCATCAAAGCGGTGAATCTGTCAAAGGATTTCAGGCTCTTCGTTTCAGCCAGTTATCCCTCGGAATTATTGCCATTTTCTTCTATGTGGGTTCTGAAGTTTCTGTTGGCAGCACAATCATCAACTATCTGCATGAACTCCTTGCATATCCGGAAATGGAAGCAAAACTGTTTCTGGCATTCTACTGGGGAGGTGCCATGATCGGCCGTTTTATCGGTGCTGTTTCGCTTGGAAAATTTTCAAGCAAAACCAGGCAGTTTTTACTCATGATACTTATCTCCATTATTGGTTTTGTTGTGATCTATGGAGCAACCTATCTTGAAAGCCGCCTTGACATTACCAGAGTATGGCCGTTCTTCATCCTCATTGCACTGAATCTGATCGGATTTGTGATCGGAAGAAACCTTCCGGCACGAACACTGACTGTTTTCTGTTTTGCGATTATTGCACTGCTTGTAACAACTGTTTTCTCACACGGACAGGTAGCGCTCTGGGCTGTGGTCGGGATCGGTTTGTTCAATTCAATCATGTGGTCCAATATTTTTACACTGGCAATCAACGGGCTTGGGAAATATACATCCCAGGGTTCATCATTACTTGTTATGGCCATCCTCGGAGGTGCACTCCTCCCCCTGCTTCAGGGATTCGTCGCTGACAGAACCGGATTGCAGACCTCATATCTGATACTCATTTTACCGTATCTTTATCTTGCATTTTACGGATATAAGAATAGTAAAGTAGTTAATAGTTAATAGTTAATAGTTAATAGTTAATAGTTAATAGTTAATAGTTAATAGTTAATAGTGAATAGTGAATAGTGAATGAGATGAAAACATATACCATTGGAATAGATATTGGAGGTACGACCAGTGTTGTTGGATTGGTTAGTGCTGACGGCAGAATCATTGAAAGAGAGACAGTCGGGACGAAGGAATTTTCTACTCCGGAATTATTTTTTGAAAGACTTTCATTGATCATCAGGGGTTTTGAGCCGCTGAGAAATGGTGAAGCACTGACAGGTATCGGGATCGGTGCTCCCAACGGGAATTTTTATAACGGCACAATTGAATTTGCACCGAATCTTGAATGGAAAGGTATTATTCCTGTGGTCAATCTGATGAAAAGTCACTTTCAGTCTGTTCCAGTTGTCCTGACAAACGACGCCAACGCCGCAGCCATAGGAGAAATGATCTACGGTCATGCCAAAAATGAATCTGATTTTATCATGATCACATTGGGAACCGGTGTTGGAAGTGGTATTGTCTGCGGCGGAAAGCTGGTTTACGGGCATGATGGTTTTGCAGGTGAGATCGGTCACACAATTTATGATCCCAACGGTCGTCTATGCGGTTGCGGACGTCGTGGCTGTCTTGAAACATATACTTCTGCCGGCGGAATACTTCAAACTGCAAAAGAATTGCTGAACAAATCCAATCAACCATCCAAACTCAGAGATTACCCCATTTCAGAACTGACATCGAAGCACATCGGAGAAGCTGCTGTGCAGGGTGATTCTATTGCTCTTGAAATTTTTGATTTCACAGCCCGGATACTGGCGTTGAAACTGGCTGACAGTGTTGCCCATACATCCCCTTCCTCCATTTATATTTTCGGGGGCGTTGCAAAAGCCGGCGATGTGCTCATGAACCCTCTCAAAAAATACTTTGAAAATTTCTTACTACAGATTTATAAGAATAAGATTTCATTAAGACTTTCAGGATTACCTGAAAACGATGCGGCCATTCTTGGTGCTGCAGCATTAATTCATCAATAATACATGTTTATGAAAAACGTATGTTTATCATTCACCTTTATATGTATCACTTTGTCCTGCTTTACTCAAAGTGTTAACAATTATGTGAATCCGTTTATCGGCACTGATGCACACGGACATACATATCCGGGGGCAGTGTATCCTTTTGGCCTTGTTCAACTCAGCCCTGACACACGAAAAGATGGTTGGGATGGATGCTCCGGATATCATTATTCTGACAGTATCGTTTATGGATTCAGTCATACTCATCTCAGCGGAACCGGCGTGTCAGATTATGCTGATATTTTACTTAAACCGTTTTCAGCAATGTCATTGAGATTGCAACAGAATTTCATTTCAGAAATACCTTATGCTTCAAAATTCTCTCATGATCATGAAACGGCATCTCCAGGTTATTACAGTGTATTGTTGGAGCCGGACAATATTCTTGCAGAACTGACTGCCACAGCCCGGTGCGGTGTTCACCGCTACACATTCCGGAACGAAGAGGCCCCAATGATTTTTCTTGATCTGACATATCGGGACATTGTACTTGACTCATATCTTGAGCAAACCGGACCAGATGAAATTGTTGGTTATCGTTTCAGCAAAGCCTGGGCAAGAGATCAGCGGATCTACTTTGTCATGAAGTTTTCTCAGGAGTTTTCGGAAATGGCGATCGTTGAAAATGACAAAAATTCAGCAAACAAAAAGGGAAAAGGCACAGATGTAAAAGCGCTCATGAGGTTTTCTCCTGAACACAGGCAGATCATTGTGAAAGTTGG
>CAYMAZ010000056.1:0-5026 GCA_964388575.1 uncultured Bacteroidales bacterium
ATCAGCAACCCTGGCATTTGAATACATTAAATCACACAGCAATTTACTTGGAATTAATTCTGAAATGTTTGATTCTCAAAGCATTCATGTTCACGTCCCTGAAGGTGCAACACCAAAAGATGGCCCTTCAGCTGGTATTACAATTTTTACTGCAATGACCTCAGTATTTACAAATAAAAAGGTCAACCCAAAAGTTGCAATGACAGGAGAAATCACTTTGAGAGGAAAAGTTTTACCCGTGGGCGGAATCAAGGAAAAGATCCTGGCAGCAAAAAGAGCCGGCATAAATGAGATTGTTCTTAGTGAAGACAACAGAAAAGACGTGGTTGATATTGAAGACAGATATACGCAGAATCTTTCTTTTCATTATGTGAAAGAAATGAAAGATGCATTGGAATGGGTTTTCTGATTGGAAATATTTGATAATTATTTTTTCACTTTTCCGGTTTTTTGCCAAGAAGTAACTGGTTTAAAAAAAAATTAGTCAATGCAAGAGGAATTTTACATTACTTCAAGTACTGTTGGTAAAATGCGAATAGATAATTGAATCAAACCGAATGGAAGAATGATTTCATCGTTTTTGATTGAATGAATTGATGTTTGAGACAGGAATTTTTATCTAACTAATTTGAGTTCCTGAATAAGGTTGCTTGCTCCAGCAAATTTATCAGTTATCAGCAAAACATAACGGATATCAACTGAAATGTTTCTGCAGAAACTGACATCATAAAACAAGTCGCTCATTGTACCTTCCCAAACACGGTCAAAGTTGATTCCGATGAGATGTCCGTCTGCATTAAGAACAGGACTTCCTGAATTTCCACCTGTAGTATGATTTGTCGCAACAAATGCCACACGCATACTTCCGTCAGAGTGTGCATACATTCCAAAATCTCCATTTTCAAGAAATTCTGTTAGTTTATCCTGAATGACATAATCGGGATAATCAAGATTGGTTTTTTCAAGTATGCCGGTTGTTGTTGTATAATACTCATATTTTATTGCATCCAGGGGTATATATGAAGCAACATTGCCATAGGCAACTCGTAAAGTGCTGTTTGCATCCGGATAAAAACGCTTTGTTGAATCCATTTCCATCAGACCTGTGACATAAATTTTGTACAAACTTTCAAGCTTAGATTCCAATCCAGAAGCAACATTATAAACATCTCTATAATTATTTAAAAGTTCTGTCATCAGCAAAAATCCGGCATCTTTTGAAAGTTTTTTTGAACCCTTTTTAGGTTGATAATGGTTTAGAAAATTGAGAAGCATTTCCTTATCAGTAAACATGGATGTTTTGTATACATCAGAAATGTATTCCTGCATATCTGAATTATATTTTTTTTCGATTCTGTCAAGCATTACAGGAGCAAATTTCTTATCAACTTTATAATAATATGGCATCATCAGTGATGCAATTTCTTTGTCAACATTTGCAGAATAATTCTTAAAAAAACCATCCAGATAGGATTTGAGTCTGTCAATTTCTTTACTGATCATTTCTTCGTTGGGTTGTTCAGCAACAGAAAGCTGATACAACTGATTGAACTGAAGTGCACATCTCACAAGTTCAATGGTATATCCACCTTCAAAAAAAATGGTATTAGCTAAATTTGCTGGATTCAGTTCTTCATAGGTTTTTTCAAACTCTTGCATCAGATGACCATATTTATCCTGTCTGTTCTGACTTTCAGTAATCCATTTTTCGAACCGGTTTTCAAGTTGTTGTTTTCTTGAAATCCCGTCAATTTTCTGAATACCATTGTTTTCACCAATCATTTTCTTCCAGAAGTTGGCAACACTGGCATGTTTTGCAGAATACTGAATTCTGATAATATCATCCTGTGCCATGTACTTTTCCATAACATCCATTCTTTTTCTTCTCATTTCGATAGCTACCGGATTCTCATCACGTGTAATCATGCTGATTGCATGTGATGTGGCATACTGGTTCGTTGATCCGGGATAGCCAAAAACAAATGTAAAGTCTCCTTCTTCTACTCCTTTCAGTGAAATTGAAAAACTGTACTTGGGCTTATAGGGGATATTATTTTCGGAATATTCAGCTGGATTGTTATCTTTGTCTGCATAGATTCTGAACCATGTAAAATCTCCTGTATGTCTTGGCCACATCCAGTTATCTGTATCTCCGCCAAATTTGCCTATGGAAGAAGGAGGAGCACCCACAAGCCGAACATCTTTAAAAACCTCATAGACCATCAAAATATACTGATTCCCGTGATAAAAGGGAATGACATTGGCTGTATAATGAGTATCCTTTGTTACCTGATCAACCAGTTTACGAATTCTTTCTCCAATTTGAATCTGTTGAAGTTGTTCATTCAGATCAGCTGAAACGTTGCTCAGAATTTCATCAGAAACATCTTTCATATATATAAGAATGGATGCCTGAAGTCCCTGGTTCGGAAGCTCTTCATGTTGGTTCATGGCCCAAAATCCGTTTGTAAGTAAGTCATTATCCAGTGAGCTGTGTGCCTGAATTGTTCCGTACCCGCAATGATGATTTGTGAGCATTAATCCTTTGTCTGAAACAATCTCTCCGGTACAACCTCTTCCAAAAAGTACGACTGCATCTTTCATCGATGCCTTGTTGATGTTGTAAATATCATCAGCTGAAAGTCTCATTCCCATTGCAATCATTTCATCTTCATTGAGTTCCTTAAGAAACATGGGAATCCACATTCCTTCATCAGCTGTTACTGATTTAAAGGAAATATTCAATAAAAAAATTAAAACCAGGAGAATGTTGATTCTCTTTTTCATATGACTCGTATTTGTGTTAAAATAATTTATTTGACAGCGATGCATTCAATTTCCACCATCACACCAAGAGGAAGTGCTTTAACTGCAAATGCAGCACGTGCTGGTGGGTTTTCTTTGAAATATTCAGCATAAACAGCATTCATGGCAGCAAAATTCTCCATATCTGAAAGCAAACATGTACATTTGACAACATGCTCATAATCAAAACCAGCCTGCTTCAGAATTGCACCCATGTTTTTCAGAACCTGATGTGTCTGAACTGTAATATCGTTATCGACTACCTTTCCGATTGCCGGATCAATGGGTATTTGACCAGAAACAAACAACATATTTCCTGATAAAATGGCCTGACTGTAAGGACCAACTGCTTTTGGGGCATGATCTGTGTAAATAATAGTTTTCATATTTTTGAGTTTTTTATTATTTAAAATTAAGCTCAAAAATATGAATTTTAATTGAAATAGCCGGAAAAAATCGTAGTTTTGTATAAAAGTACATGATATGAAAATCAAGAAAATCCGACTGTTTACATTCATTTTGCTCCTTTTCCAATTGAATGTAAACAGCTTTTCACAAAATCTTTACCAATTTGGATTTGAATTTGACTTCTCTGTTCCGGTTCTGGATTCAAATAATGATACACTTCATTTTGCATGGTGGGGGGGGCTCAATAGTGTTCAGTTTGCAGAAATAGATATTAATCTGGATGGCGTGATGGACCTTTTACTCTTTGACAGAAGCGGAAATGTTCTGCTTCCACTTATCAATGAAAATATTCCTGGTCAATTCAGCTATACATATTCTCCTGAACTTAAAGTGAAATTTCCCAACTTGTTTGATTGGATAATTACTGCTGATTTCAACAACGATGGAAAAATGGACATATTCGCCTATGGTGTGGGTGGAATAAAAGTTTATAAAAATGTATCAACATCTAATGAGCTTAAGTTTGAATTGTGGTCTAACCAGTTAAATTCGTTTATTTTCAATAATTATTACAACATTTATTTGACTGATGTTGATTATCCGATTATTGAAGATGTTGATGGTGATGGTGATCTTGATATCCTTGCATTCTACATACTCGGTAATTTCGTTGAACTTCATAAGAATATGGGAGTTGAACATCACGGAAATCCTGATACAATGGATTTTCATCGTGATTACAGATGCTGGGGAAATTTTATGGAAAGTGAAATGAGCAATGAACTTTTCTTAAATGTTGCATGTCCCTGGCAAAAAAAATATCCTGTTGAGCCTGTGGAATATGACAAAGAAATAATGCACGTCGGATCAACGATGATGCTATTGGATGTCAATGGTGATGGATTGAAAGATTTATTGCTTGGTGATACAGATTATCCGAATCTGATCAGGCTGATTAACGGAGGCACTCCGGATTCTTCACATTTTGTTTCTCAGGAGCTCAATTTTCCGTCAAATACAAAACCTGTAGAACTTTACGCAATTCCCGTCCCTGCATTCATTGATATTAACAATGATGTGAGTAAAGAGTTTATTGTTTCAACGTTTGATGCTTCACCAATCATCAGTGAAACCAAAAAAAGTATCTGGCTTTATGACAATAATGGGGCAAATGACAGCCTGGATCTTGAATTTGTTCAGGATAACTTCATACAGGATAAAATGATTGAACATGGCGCAGGTGCTTATCCGGTAATGTATGATTGGAACGGTAACGGTTTGCAGGATTTGTTCATCGCAAATTATGGAAACAGAGATTCATCCTGGTATGAAAACGGGTTTCTCTATTCATCATTCACATCTTCTATCGCACTTTATGAAAATATTGGAACATCCATAAGCCCTGCATTTAAACTTGTCACAGAAGACTTTGCAAATATTTCTTCATTGGGACTTTTGGCTGTTTTTCCTGCCTTCGCAGATCTTGATGGTGACGGAGATGCAGATATGGTCCTGGGAAACAGGGCAGGAAATCTTCTTTATTTCAATAATACTGCAGGGAGTGGAAATCCTATGAATATGGTTTTGGTTGACTCAACATGGAACAATATTGATGTTGGAGATTATTCCACACCTGTTTTTTTTGATCTCACAAAAAATGGACTACCTGATCTTGTCATCGGACAAAGAATGGGCTATTTGTCATATTACGAAAACACAGGATCTCCTAGTAATCCTGTATATACACATCGGTCAGACACGTTGGGAAATGTGTACACTGCTGATTTGATGCATTCATATTTTGGTCATAGTA
>CAYMAZ010000056.1:5036-10921 GCA_964388575.1 uncultured Bacteroidales bacterium
CCGGTTCCAGCCGCGGTTGGGTTTTACACTTAAATAATATAGATAACAATCTGAATGGAGTATTTGATCTTATTGATACTGTGTTTGTTGCACAGGGAAATGACAAAGTCAAAATTTCAACCGGTATGCGTGTATCTCCATGTGTTACAGATATTGATAATGACAATTATCCGGATCTTCTGCTTGGAAATTACAGGGGTGGGATTTCTTATTTTAAAGGTGTTCAGCCTCCGCCGGATACAGTAGGAATATACAATTATGCTGAAACAACTCCTGACTTTGCCGTATATCCTAATCCATTTTCAGATGAAATAACTGTGGAAAGTGAAAAGCTATTGTACAACCTTATTGTTAGAATGTATTCTTCTGACGGAAGGATGATTTCAGAAAGTATTCAAAATCAGACAACACACCTAACCTTACAAACAGCATTTCTCTCTCCGGGAATGTATATTTTGCAAATTACAGCTTCAGAAAGCACCCGACAAAAAGTGACAATCAAACAACACAAGATCATTAAGTATTGATAACTTTTACACTTGTGATTTATAATTGAGAGATGTTATTAAAAATTTAATTTTTATACATGAAATATTCATTTTTTTAAGACGTTTAACAAAACAAGGATTCATTATTTTTGAACAATAAATAAACATCACATTAAGTAATATGAGAAGAAAACTGATCGCTGCTAACTGGAAAATGAATAAAACTCATGAAGAAGTTAAAGAGTTTATTTCAAATTTTGAATACACAGAAGCCACTCTCAATCAAAACGTAGAAGTTCTTATTTGCCCTTCTTATGTGTTTCTTCAGGAGTTGAATAAATTTTATCATGAGAAGGGCGTTTTTATTGGTTCTCAAAACTTGTCGGATCGTGACTCAGGTGCATTGACAGGTGAAATTTCTGCCTCAATGCTTCACTCAATGAAAGTTGGTTACTCTATCATCGGTCATTCTGAACGAAGGAAATATTTTTTTGAAGACAATGAAAAATTGACCAAAAAAGTTGATTTAGCAATTCAATACAACATAGTTCCGATTTTTTGCTGCGGTGAACAACTTGAACAACGTCAGGGTGAGAAACATTTTGCAGTAGTCGAAGATCAGATTCGAAGCGCACTGTTTCATCTTGACAAAGATTTAATTACAAAAGTTGTGATTGCCTATGAACCTGTTTGGGCAATTGGTACAGGGGTCAATGCAACACCATATCAGGCACAGGAAATGCATGCTTTCATCAGAGATCTGGTCCGTTTGGAATATGATGATAACATTGCTCAAAACATCTTGATTTTGTACGGAGGAAGTTGCAATTCTTCCAACGCTGCCGAATTGTTTTCATGTGCCGATGTTGACGGAGGACTTGTTGGTGGTGCTTCTCTGGATCCTGTAGAATTTTTAAAAATTATCAAGGCTGCAAATGAATAAGAATTATCTGGAAATAACATGGCCAAATTATTTGCCTCAGGATGAATCCGAGATTCTGATATCTTTTTTGTTTGATATTGGATTTGAAGCATTTCAGGAAGAAGAACATGCATTTAAAGCATATATTGATAGTGCAGTGTTTAACGAAATCATGTTTGTTGAAACTTTATCACAGGTTCCTGTCAATTCAGATCTGTCAAATTATCAAATAAGTTTAATGCCAGAGAAAAACTGGAACGAAGATTGGGAATCACATTTCACACCGGTCAGCATTGCCGGGACAATTACTGTCAGAGCACCATTTCATAATATTTCCGTTCAGACTCCTTATGAAATCATCATTCAGCCAAAAATGTCTTTTGGAACGGGTCATCATGAAACGACATCCGGAATGCTGGAAATGATGTTACAAGTTGACTTCAGGAACAAGAAAGTAATAGACATGGGTTCCGGGACTGGCATTCTTGCTGTTTTTGCTGAAAAACTCGGTGCCTTGTCAGTTACGGCAATTGATAATGATCCGGTATGTATTGACAACAGCAAAGAAATCTTTCTGCTTAACAATTCAAAAAATATTGATGTCCTACTGGGGGATGCCAATAGTCTGAAAAACATGAATACAGATGTAATTCTGGCAAATATCAACAGAAATATTCTATTGAGTGACATCAGAATGTATTCTGAGATCCTTAAAAAGGGAGGTTTGTTAATGATGAGCGGATTCTACAAACACGATCTTGATCTGATCAACGAGGAGTGCAGGTTAAATGAGTTGAAATACATCAGGCACAATGTAAATAATAATTGGATCATTTGTTTGTATGAAAAAATTTAAATCATGATATATATGAAACTTAAGCTCTTTTCTTTTTGTATTCTTTTTTTATTTTTCAGCGTACTTTTTGGACAAAATTTCTCAGGATTCTCAGGCAATACTGAAACGTATCCTGATGAACTTTCCGTTTTTTTCCAGACTTCACAACAAAAAGATGAGCGAAAAGCCGGAGAATTGTATACTGCTGAGTTTAAAACTTTATGGAACAGCAGCTTAATTCAGGAAGATGAAAAACTAAAAATTGCAGGATTATCTGTACAGATGTACAAAAGGAAGATGAGGCCATTTCCTCAGTATAAAGAGTATCTTGATGTTATTCGTCTCATCTATGAAACACAGCAGAAAAAACAAACGTTTGTATCATTGCATAAGATGCTTGACGAACTAGTAAATAAATCCACAAGCAAGCCGTTTACCGATTTTCTGTCTTTCAGCAATGCATTTTTAAGTGAAGGAATTTTGTATTCTTCACCATCAACGGTATGGAAGTCAAATTCTAAAAACTTCGAGTTTACTTATGAGGATGATCTGATCATATCATTTAAGACACCGATGAACCTGGTGTGTTATGCAAATAATGACAGTTCTGTGATATACAATACCATCGGTGAGTTTTATCCGTCCTTAAATAAATGGATGGGGGTTTCAGGCAGAATAAACTGGATTCGGGCTGATTTTAAACCAAATGAATTATATGCTGAGTTTAGTAATTATGAACTTGATATCAGAAAAAGAGATTACGAAATCAATAATGTTCAGCTTTATTATCCCGATTTTTTCGGAGATACACCAATCAACGGAAGATTGGAGGAAAAAATACTGGCCAACAGATCCGGAAGCAATGCCCTCTATCCGAAATTTATTTCAGAAGGGGAGAGATTTTTATTGAAAAATATCTTTAAAAATATTGACTATGAAGGGGGCATTACAGTGAATGGTGCGCGATTGTTGGGCTCCGGAGATGAAGAAAAACCTGCATTTATATTTCTTTACAGAGATAATAAGCTGTTTATGAAATTTGCATCTGATACCTATATCATGCGAAACGACAAAATATCTTCAAACAGGGCTGCACTGTCCATTTATTGGGAAGGAGACTCCATTTATCATCCGGGAATTCCAATGACTTATAACGACAGCATCAGACAGATCAGGGTAATCAGAGAAAAGGAAGGACTCTCAAGAGCTCCCTATTTTAATTCATTTCATAAGGTTGAGATGGACTTTGAGGCTATGTATTGGAATGTTGATGAACCAAAAATTGAGTTTCGAATGATTATGGGGCCGGGGGCAGAGGGTAATGCAACATTCACTTCAGCGAATTATTACAGTCAGTTTCAGTTTGAAAAAGTCAGGGGTATAGATGAAATTCACCCGCTGATAGCCCTTAAAAACTGTTCCAACCAAAGGGGAAGCAGAGTGATCACTGTGACGGATTTTGCGATGTACCGAAAAATTCAGCCTGAATTAATTCGAAATCAAATTATCATGCTGGCTATTCAGGGATATGTTTTCTTTGATCCAGCAACCGACAAAATTTATGTTAAGGATAAAGTTTTTGATTTTATTGATGCATCTGCAAAAAGGACTGATTATGATGTGATTCAGTTTCATTCAGTTATTACTGCGGAAAGCAATGCAACACTGAGTCTGTTGAATTTTGACCTGAAAATGAACGGAGTCTCAAGAATCTTTCTGAGTGATTCACAAATGGTACAGATTTTTCCTAAAAATCAGGAAATTATAATCAAAAATAACAGAGACTTTGTGTTTGACGGTTTGGTGAGAGTTGGTTTATTTGATTTTTACGGAACTGAATTTCTCTTAGAATATGATCAGTTTAAAATCAACATGCCTGTCATGGACTCGTTGAATTTTCGTGTTAAAAGCAGAACACCTGATGAGTACGGTTTTTACCCTCTTGTCAGGGTTCGGAGTTCCATTGAAGATCTGAGTGGTGATCTCCTGATTGATCACCCAAGCAATAAGTCAGGGACAAAGCCATTTAAAGAATATCCAATTTTCAACAGTAAAAAGCATTCATTTGTCTACTATGACAAAACATCGAAATATCAGGACGTATACAGACGGGAAGACTTTTTCTACAGAATTGATCCGTTTCAGCTGGACAGCATGAACGATTTGACCACAGACGGAATTGAATTTAAAGGATACCTTTCATCAGCAGATATTTTTCCTGATATTCAACAACCACTTAAAGTTCAGGAAGATTACTCACTGGGGTTCCGGCATAAAACACCTCCTGACGGACTTCCCACTTACGGCGGAAAGGGGACATTCTCCAATTTGTTGGATTTAAGTAATCAGGGATTAAGGGGAGATGGGAATCTGAAATATCTGACATCAACTTCTTACTCTGATTCGTATGTGTTCTTTCCTGAAAAAACCATCTCTGAGAGTGTAAAAACATTTGATGTTCAGGAGAAAAAAACTGCGACAGAATTTCCAATGGTCACTGGACGTCATGTTAAACAGGAATGGCTACCGTACTCAGACATGATGACAATAGATACAAAGGAAACACCTTTTGAACTATATGCTGAAAAAACATTATTAACCGGCAAATTGGTGTTAACACCACAGGGGATTTATGGAAACGGAATGATGGAGTTTTACAATGCAGTACTGACATCTCAAAAAATTAATTATGCCAGTAGGGATTTTACAACTGACACTTGCGATTTTCGTTTAAAAACATATGACCTGAAAGAAATGGCTTTTGTTACAGAAAACTATAACGGATATATTAATTTTGACAACAGAAAAGGAGAATTTAAATCCAATGGAGGAACATCAAAAGTAAATTTCCCGGCAAATGATTATATCTGTTTTATGGATCAGTTTGACTGGTACATGGATAAAGATGAGATTGACCTGAGATACAAATCCGAAGAACACACAGATTATAGTAATCTGAATGAAAAACAACTCGTTGACATCGATCTAGCTGGTTCTGAGTTTATTTCTGTTCATCCGGCTCAGGATTCATTAAGCTTCAAATCACCCAAAGCAAAATATAATCTGAAAGAACAAATCATTTATGCTTATGACGTTGTCCTGATTCGTGTTGCAGATGCGGCCATTCTTCCGGGTGATGGTCAGGTAACTATTCTGAGAAAAGCTGAAATGCTTCCACTTGAAAATGCAAGAATTCTTGCAAATACAACCACAAAATATCATCTGTTTACTGATTCGAAAGTAAATATTTATGGATTAAAAAGCTATCGGGGAGAAGGATCATACGAATATGTGGATGAACTGGAAGAAAAACAAATAATATATTTTCACAGGATTTTTCCAGACTCAACTAAACAAACTGTTGCAGAAGCATCAATATCAGATAGTAATGGGTTTACACTAAGTCCGTTTTTCGATTATTACGGAGAAGTACATCTTTTTGCAAACAGAAAGCTGTTAACATTTGATGGTGGTGCTGCCATCAGACATGATTGCGATACCACCTCCAGACGGTTTATGAAATTTATTTCAGAAATTGATCCAAAAGAAGTTATGATTCCTGTTGCTGAGGATCTCAGGGATGTCAGTGGTGCAAAATTATATTCTGGAATGTATTTTTCATCTGACAGTGTCGGAGTGT
>CAYMAZ010000057.1:0-10849 GCA_964388575.1 uncultured Bacteroidales bacterium
CTCTGCGGTATAAGACCATAATTGACTGGATGATTTTAATACTGAGTGGAATCGTTGCAAATTTTTCCTACTCAATTTTTAAAATGTTTGCACAGCTTCACGGGATGTTGAATTTTTTAAGAAGAAAACAAAACTGGATGAAATTTGAAAGAAAGGGTATCAAAATCGTTAACCAGACAAATGAAACAAAATGAAACAAAATAAATTATTTTCAATATTATTATTCTTGCACGTAACTGTAACAATGTGCACAACTCTAACAGCTCAGACTGATGCCCCTGCTGATTCTTTATCAAAGGAATACTGGAGAAAAGCCGGCTATGAGGCCAGACTGGAAGGCAATCAGAAGCTTTCTCTGGAGTCATATCTGAAAGTGCTTCAGATTGATGAACACGACTGGGATGCAAATCTTGCAGTTGCACGTCTGTATTTTGCCAAAGAAGATTATGAAGAGTCTTTGAGATATTACAATGTTATTTTTTCCTCTGATACGACTGATGTTGAAGCTTTATGGGGAATGGGCCGTTGTTACTTCAGAAGCGGTAAATTTGAAAAAGCAGTTTTGCTTTACCGGAAAGCAGATTCCTATCTGAGCAATCATGTCCCACTTATGTTTGATCTTGCCTATGCTTTAACGAATAACAATCAGTTGAAAGAAGCAATATCAGTATATGACAACATACTGTCTGTTGATTCTCTGGATGCTTCTGCATTGGCTGGTGCCGGCAAATTATATTACTGGTTGGGAAGACCAGTGAAATCTTCATTATATTACACAAAAGCCTTGCAACTTGAACCACAGAATACCGAATATATTGAACAATATGACAGAGTGAGAAATGAATTAGCACTTTCAGTAAACTATCAGTTTCACTATATTAATGAATCTGAACCTGTGGCACTGGGGAGTGATACAAAGGCATACAATATTGATGCTCTGATGCAGAGAATTGTAATTAATAAGAGAGCAGGAGATAGGATACTGCTGACATTCAGCACCTTACTTGATCATTCTGATCGTGAATACAGCTGGCAGGAGAAAGAAAGCAGGTGGTTTGACAATACATATATGAAACTGACATATCTTGCCGGAAACAACAGAATTGCCATTCATGGTGGATATAGCATGTCAGACAGTATATTCAGTACATACGGGTTTGTCTGGGGATTATCCGGAAGATTGAAAAATCTGAAGATCAGCAATACCTTATCTGCAGGTTACGATTATTATTATTATTGGAATCAGGTCGGACATGATTATGCATCTGATCATCTGAGGTTGGAATTTAAAAATCTTATATTTGAGGGTGTATACAGATATGCAAATGTGAGAGAATTGTATTTGCTTGACACTGATGCTCCCGGTAGAAATCCGGGTCATCTTTACACTTTTTCTTTACGATACAATATATTTAAAAATCCAAAAATCTCAGTGGGTGTTTATCATCAGTACAGAGACTACAAGTACAGGTCGCCTTTATACTGGTCTCCACAGGACAGGAAGTTGAACGGTGCGAACATGGGAATTTACTGGAAAATAACTGAGAAAATCTATTTTTACGGTTACGGCAATATCGGAAAGGATAATTATGATATTGAACATTGGGAAGCATCAGCTGAGCTGGGCTACTCAATGAAGACATTCAGTATTTCTGCCGGAGCTTATCGGTTTTATAATCCCTGGTATGAAAGCTTTAATGCAAATGTTTCACTGACAAAGAGATTTTTAAAAAAATGAGAATTAAATATCTGATTATTTTATTATTAACACTTTTTCTTGGAATCATTATTTACAAGTTGTTAAAAATTGAAGATTCCATCAGGAAAAGTAAGATCGTTGAGGTTGTACTTGAAGATGAAAGTAAGCCATTAATGGAAGAGATTACGGATGAAGCATTAAAAAAAATTGCATTGAACTCCAAGTACAATTTTATTGCAGAAGGAGATTATTTTTCTGCACTGTCAACCCAAATCAGTGGAGACAAAATTGAACAGGTATGGGAAGAAATTTTCCTAAAAGGAGTCAATATGGGTGTTGCATTGCCTGATAAATTTCCTTCAGAATTTGCGGCAACATATGAGGACTATCTGGAATGGTTTGTTCTGATCGGAAAGATGAATTCCAATACAATCAGGACTTACACGATTTTACCACCTGAGTTTTACGAAGCACTTGCATGGTACAATGTACATTATGAGAATAGAAAGTTGTATCTCTTACAGGGTGTCTGGGCAAAGGAGCCTCCTGATGATAACTGCACTGATCCATCATATACCAGGGCTTTTATGAAAGAAATTAAGGATGCTGTTGATGTGATTCACGGAAACGCTGTTATTCAGCCTGTGCATGGACATGCTGCCGGAGTGTATGCGCATGATGTTTCAGCATATACAATTGGGTTCATCCTTGGACGTGAATGGGAACCATTCATTGTAACCAAAACAAATCAAAATGAAAACATTGATATTAATTACGGTTTGTTTATAGATGTATTAAATCCAACACCCATGGAAAAGTGGCTTGCAGGAATAATGGAATTTGCAGCCAGGTATGAAACCCAGACCTATATGGAACAGCGACCACTATCTTTCGTTAACTGGTTGCCGCTTGATCCGATGTATCATAACAGCGAATATATTGAAAGTGATGACATTAAGGAGTTTGATAATGATCTTGAGTCCATAGATATGGAAAAATACAGTGCAACAAATTACTTCAGGCCCGGTGTGTTTGCATCCTATCATGTTTACCCATATTATCCTGATTTTATTTTTCAGGAAAGGAAATACAGACAAACTCTGAATCATAGAGGAAATCCTGATAATTACTTAGCATATTTACAAGATCTAAAAAACCACCAGCAGGGGATGCCGCTATTGATTGCAGAATATGGAGTTCCTTCAAGCAGGGGAAACAGTCATTACACACCTTTTGGATATCATCAAGGGGGATATAGTGAAAAGGAGCAAGCTGAGGTCTCTGTTTTGATGACTGAGAATATCAGTCTCAGCGGATGTGCAGGAGCAATATACTTTGCCTGGATTGATGAATGGTTTAAAAACAACTGGCTTGTACAGGATTTTGAACAGCCTCAGGAAAGAAGAAAGAAATGGCACAACATGGAAAATCCTGAACAGAATTACGGAGTGATGGCTCTGGAAACAAGAAAAATTGAAATTGACGGTTCTCCTGATGACTGGGGCAGAATGTTGAAAAAACCATTTGTTGCAGCAGATTACGATCCTGCTTATTTTTATATTTCAGGATTCTTTCCTGAAGTCAATTTCAGAAATCATAGTATTTACATAGTAATTGACAGCCATGATCAGAACAGAGGATCTTTCAGACTCCCCTTTCAATATCCTGATCTCAGATATGGAGCTGAATTTCTTGTGGAGATTTCAGATCGGGATCATATTCGCATTCTGGTGGATCAGCATTATGATATTTATACAGACAGGGCAAAACAAATGATACCGGATTATAGAACTGTTAAAAATTATGACGGTAGCTTTGTAGATCAGTTTTTATTGTCAAACAGGGCACGAACAGATATCCTTGGAGATACATTTCCTGAAACGAAACACCATAGAGGGAAACTGATATTCGGTAATTCCGGGAAGCCGGAAACCTCAAATGCAGATATCATCTGGACTGAGGATGGATTTTTAGAATTACGACTCACCTGGCAATTGTTGAATGTTACAGATCCTTCATCAAGGTCAGTTCTGGAAGGAAATCCCGAAACCGGCGGAATTGATTTTGCAGAAACAAATAAATTTAATTTATTATTTATTGTTACTGATAAAAATAAGCAGGTTACAGATGTCTTTCCGAACAACAAAAAGTTGACATATACCTGGGATTTTTGGGAGACACCAGAATATGTCAGCAGGATTAAACCGGTTTATCATGCGCTGACTGAAACTTTCAAAGCCTTAAAGCCACTTGATCAGAACCTAATTCACGATATTTCCCCAATCCACAAATTTACACTTTGTGATTTTTATCACGGAAACAGGGGGGCAATTTCTTTGGCAATGGATGGAAGATGTTATTCCCAATATTCAAATGCATTACCTGTACTAAAAAAGTATAATCTCAAAGCAACATTTTCAAAATCTGAATATGAAAAGACAAGGACAGGAGGCACTCAATTCAGAAAAATGCTTGAGAATGAGTTTAAGAAGATTGTTGAAGAAGGTCATGAGTTGAGGACAGATAACTCATGGTTTGATGATGAAGCCGGAAAAAGTCTGAAAGTTCCTCCTGCTCATCGTGCTTTGCCATACGTTTTACTGCAAAATGATTCTCTTCCAGGAATTCAGCAGATCTTCAGAGTGCTGAATGAGGGAATCAATACATGGACAATCTTTATGATACGCCATTTGTATAAACCGGGAACGCGTGAATTTGAAAATTTATTGCATCTGTCCGGCAAAGATGTTGCCAATATTTCTCCTGTGCATTTTGAACGCTTTTTGCGTTTATGCAGAAATTCGGGCTACTGGATTGCACCTCTTGGGAAAGTAGCATCTTATATTTATATCAGGGAGAATTCAGGTGTGAAGATCACTGAACTGAACAGGTCATTTCTGGTTGTTGTATCCAATTCACTTTCAGATGAGGTCAAAGGAAATGCAGTCACAATTCTATATCAGGGTCCGGCAAAAATTCTCAAAATTACTGGAAGCGCATCTGATGGAATTTTCAATACAAGGGGCGGAAAACTGTATTTTGATGTATTTCCCAATAACCAGGCGACTGTGGAGATTATTGATTAGTTAAATTACCAAAAAACAAATGTATTCAGCGTGTTATATGAAATAAAACAAATGTTATGAAGAAGAAAAGAACAATTTTCATTGTTTTCGCATTGCTGGTAATTGTAATGGTTATCTATTTCATTGCACTACAATTAAGGCATTCCGAAAGACAAGAGGGGAAACATTTGTATCAGGTTCCCCGTGTTTTGATCATTACATCCGGAAAAGATGGGAATGGTACTTTACCTGAGGGGGGTGTCATTGCTATGGAGTATTTCACAAAAGCTGGAGCTTTTGTGAAAATTGACAACAGAGATGCATTGCTGAATGAGACATTACTATCCCGTTATGATGTATTGGTTTTGCTTTCAGCAATCGGGTACCATGATGCAGACAGAATGTATTCACTAACATATATGGATGATGCTGAACTTGAAATTTTAAGTCATTGGGTATACAACGGCGGAGTGCTTATTTCCGGTGATAATATCGGAAGGAACCTGAGAGACGGAACAGACAGAATCAGTATGTATGGCAGGCTTGAACCTGTGAACTGGGGTTTGTCAGAATGCTTCGGCGTGATGTTATCTGAAAGAAATATTGAAGGGTTACAACTGAGCGGAACCCTTAATGAATTTCTGGCCGGAGAACTGATCAGTCAATTTGAAAATGAAACATGGTTGCTTGTGCCTGATTCATTGCTTCATCCTGATGTGAAGGTACTTGCTGTATGGGAAAACGATTCACTCAGCTATCCTGCTCTGATTATGAATCAATACGGAAAAGGGGTGAGTTTTCTGTTGCCAACATCGTATCTTTTACATCCTTCAAATAATGGTGGGTATTGGAATACAGTGCAAATCAGGTTATTCTATAAGTTTGTGATGAAGAAATTTTATGAAAGATTTCCTATCAGAGTTGACCTGCAGGTCTGGCCAGCCGGACATACTTCTGCTTTTGCAGTAACACTCAACAGTGACGGGGATCAGGAACATTATAAAAGGATGTTTGACTTTTTGTCTTCACAGAACATTGACCCGACTCTTTTTGTTGGAAGCAATTTCAATGAGGAACTGAAGAATTTTGTCCTGAATGCTGATCTGAACATTCAGTCAAACAGTATGGCCAGATTGAATATGAGAAATTTATCATTTAGTGAAACAGTGTTTCATACTGAAATGAATGAGAGATTCTGGAAGCGAAGTTTCTCCGGATTTCGTTTCCCGTTTACAATGAACAGTTTCTGGGGTATGACATATCTGAACAGGAAGGGATATTTATATGATTCAAGTATCGGGACTGATCATTCCACAACATTCTACGGGAGTCTGTTTCCATATAATTTACCTGTATTTCAGGAAGAAAACTATCAGACACTTGAGCTTCTGGAAGTGAGTCCGCTGGCAAGAGATGATTATTTTTACTTTAGAATGTTGATTGAGGATCAGCAGTTCAGTGATGCAGAGTTGATGGAAAAAGCTGAATTATTTCATGTTTATCTTCAGGATTTCTGGAAAAATTTTGCACTGGAATCGGGTGGAATGATGATTTATCTTGGACATCCTTTGTTTACAGCATACAATGATACAACATTGTTTCCTCTTTCAAGCCTGATTGATACTGTCAGAAAAGACGGTGCATGGATGACAACATTAGAAGATATTGCCACACGTTGGTTACTGCTTGAAAAACTGAAACTGGATGTCTGCCAGCAGAAAGATCATTATCAGATTTGCGTTTCAATGCCCGTAAACAATCAACTTGATGGGCTTACAATACGGATTTATGAGAAACCGCGTAAAGTATCAGCACATTTTGGCAAAAGTAAGGTCATTAGACAGGAAGATTCCTGGCTGATCATTTTTGATGCAGTTGATGGTCAGGTTGTTGAATTGTGGTTCTAAATTCTACGCAGGATAATTTCTGAAAACGCCGATGCAAATTCGTCGATTTCTTTGGAAGTTGTGAATCTGCCAAATGAAACCCGAAGCGGTGTGTGATTTTTCAGACCAATTGTGTACAGCAATGTTGACTTTTTGCTCACTGCATGACATGCACTTCCGGATGAAACTGCAAATCCACCGTTGTTGAGAAGTTCAGTTAAATTATCAGGATACCTGTCATCAGGAATTGCGATGCTGAGAATATTACCCAATGAGGAGTCAGCATTTCCTGCAAATATAATATCAGGAAAATATTTCTTTAGCTTTCGTATTAATCTGAATTTCAGTTCATTCATTCTGAGAATGGTATCTGATAAATTTGTGTTTGCAAGTTCAAGTGCTTTGCAGAGTCCAGCAATAGCAGGGGTGTTTTCAGTCCCTGATCTGAGTCCGTTTTCCTGCCTGCCACCAACAGTTTGCGGGATAAAATGATGATGATTTCTTTTGTAGAGAAATCCGATTCCGCGTGGTCCATGAAACTTATGTGCAGAGCATGCGGCAAAATCAATATTGAATGTTTCAAAGTCAATTCTAGTTTTTCCGATACTTTGAACCGTATCACAGAAGAATAAAGCACCGTATTTCTGACAGAGTTTTGTTGCATTTTCAAGATTCAGCATTGATCCACATTCATTGTTCACATGCATGAGTGATACAAATGCTCCGGGAAGTTTTTGCAGCAAGGTTTCAAGATGATTCAGGTCCGGGGTTGCATCGGGCAGAATATTCACAAATTCAGTTTTTTCAGCAAGACCGTAATGATCCAGAGAATGTAGTACAGCCGGATGTTCAAGAGGTGAAGTAATAATATTTTTTATTTTACGATTGCGTTCAACATTAAAAAAAATCAGATTTATGGCTTCAGTACCTCCGGATGTAAAGATGATTTCCTGAGGTTTGCATTTTAATAATCCGGCGATTGTGTTTCTGGATTCTTCCAGAAGAGTTTTTGCTTCAACGCCCTGATCATGTGAAGAAGAAGGATTTCCGAAAAAATGATGCATCACAGTTGACATAATTTCTGTTACTTCCGGATCCGGTAATGTTGTTGCAGCATTGTCAAGATAAATCATATGAAGTTATTTATAAGTCAAATTGGAGAAAAGAGATTTTCAATAATGAATTTAATTTTTGTTTCTGTTGAAAAAATCTTCAACTGCTTTCATAACAGTCATTGCAAGACGATCAGCATTGCTGATGTCTGTACTTTCAGCATAGATACGGATAATGGGTTCTGTGTTAGATGTCCTGAGATGGACCCAGTTTTCATCAGGAAATATCATTTTTAATCCATCAGTTTCATTGAACTGACATTGAGAAAAGCTTTCTTTGATTGAACGTTTTATTTCATCAAAATTGCACTGTATGTGTTCCGTTGAAATTTTATGTTTTGCGATATGAAACTCTGGATAAGTACTTTTCAATTCTGTCATGCTCTTTTTACTCTGAGCCAGATGTGAAAGAAAGAGAGCAATTCCGACAAGTGCATCACGACCGTAATGCAGGTGTGGATAAATTACTCCGCCGTTACCTTCCCCTCCGATAACAGCTCCGGTCTTTTTCATCATTTCTACAACATTCACTTCTCCGACAGCAGATGCATTGTAAGATTGACCGTAAGATTCAGTCAGCACTTTCAGGGCTCTGGTTGAGGAAAGATTTGAGACCGTATTTCCGGGAGTATGTTGAAGAATATAATCAGCCACAGCAACGAGTGTATATTCTTCTCCGAACATGTTCCCATTTTCCATCACAAGAGCAAGGCGGTCAACATCTGGGTCAACGGAGATTCCCAGATGTGCATTTTTCTGAACTACAGTTTCAGAAAGTTCAATCAGGTGTTCGGGCAAAGGTTCCGGGTTGTGAGCAAAAAGGCCTGTAGGTTCCTGGTTCAGGATGTGAATTTTATTCACGCCAAGTGCTCTGAGAAGGGGCTCAACGGACACTGCTCCGGCTGAATTTATAACATCTGCCACAACTGAGAAATTGGCTGCACTGATGGCTTTTGTATAAACAAGCGGTAAAGCAATGATCTGTTTGATATGTTCGGACACAAAATCAGAAGTATGAGTGATTTTGCCCACAGAAGAAAAGGGGGCAAATTCAGCAGAATTCTCATTTAGAAACTCATATAACTTTTTTCCTTCATCAGCTGTCAGAAACTCACCTTTTCTGTTCAGGAGTTTCAGTGCGTTCCAGTTTGCGGGGTTATGGCTGGCAGTGATGATGATACCGCCATCAGCATTGTAAAATGGAATTGCCATTTCAACTGTAGGTGTTGTTGTCAGTCCAAGACATTTGGTATGAATTCCCATTGCTGATAAGGTTCCTGTGACGATTGCTTCAACCATGGGCCCTGTTACTCGGGCATCACGGCCAATAATCACTTCCGGGTGTTGTTGTTGAGCCTGGTGAAGAATATAAATGCCAAAGGCTTTGGTGAACATCATGATATCTTTTGGTGTCAGATTTTCACCAGGTTTACCACCGATTGTACCACGGATACCTGAAATTGATGAAATGAGCGTCATGAGCTTTTTTGATGCAAACTTATGAATTTTTTTGCGAGTTTACATCTGCCTCAGCATCAATCATTCAAAATTGCGACAGTTGATACTCAAATATTCCTGTCATCTGAAAAAAGTCACTTAACAATGACTAAAGGAAAGTCAATTTTTTCAGAATGGCTTCATACACAGGTGTCACATTCAGCATGCCGTAATTAAAAACGTGAGTTTCCCCATTGTCTGTTGTTACAAGAACTTTTTTTGCAAAAAAGCTCTTCTTCAGCTCTGTTCTTGTTATTTTGTCTTTTGGGATGGAAAGCCATACCTTATCCCCCTGTCTGACATAGAACAATTCATTCACAACACCCTGTGCAGAGATATCGAATTGAGCATCATAGATCAGTCTCTTATTGGTTACTGTCAATTTCCCGTTGTACTGACCTCCGGTTGGCGGTAAATACATAATTGTCCAGGTGTTGATGATTACCTCATCAGTAAGAAGTTCAGGTTTCATAATGTTTTTTTGACAAAACTAAGAAATCCGAAATCTGGAACAATCCGTAATTTTACTGATTTGATAAGAAAAATAATAGAAAAATGGAGTGATCAGGATTTTTTCAGATAGTTCACGAGGCCTTTTTCATTAAATATGCTCATGAGTTTATCGGGTAGAGGAGAAAATTCAAGAACTTTATTGCCAATTCTGAGTTCTCCCCTGTCAAAATGAATTTCCACTTTTTCTCCTGCATTGAATGCATCCACAGCATCAGGAAGAACAATTATCGGCAATCCCTGGTTCACAGCAGACCGGTAAAAAATTCTATTGACAGATTTGACAATGACGGCTTTGATCCCTATGTGAGCCAATCCAACAGCAGGGTGTTCCCGTGAACTGCCGCATCCGAAATTTGCACCAGCAATAATGATATCACCTGCTTGTGCTTTATCTTTGAAATTCGGATCAAACCCTTCAAATAAGTGTGGGATGATTTTTTCGGCTTCAGAACTCAGAACATTATACGTTAGGTTTCCGGCAAACATCTGATCAGTATTCAGATTATCAGCATCTTTATAATTCCAGACACCGTCATTGTACCTGTTTTCTGACAGATCTATTGTGACTGTGTTTGTTTGAGGAATTGAGAATGGATATTTGTCTTTTGCTTTTATTTCTCTAGGGTCAGAAATGTAGCCGTTTATAGCAGATACTGCAACAGTTGCCGGAGATGCAAGATAAATATTGGATTTTGGATTACCCATTCTTCCCAAAAAGTTTCTGTTGGCTGTTGAAATAATATTGTACCCATCAGCAGGAATCCCCTGACCGGTACCGAGGCATGGGCCACAGGACGGGGCAAGAATATTTGCGCCTGCCTTGATAAATGTTTGAATCAAACCTTCTTCCATCGCAAGCAGGTAAATCATTTGCGATGCGGGAATAATGAGCAACTGAATGTCAGGTGAAATACGTTTACCTTTTAATATCTGAGCTGCAACACGCAAATCTTCAATTCGACCGTTTGTACAGGTTCCGATGACTGCCTGGTTGATCATTGTTCCTTCCACATCGGATACAGATTTAATATTATCCACATTATGGGGAGCTGCAACGATCGGGAATAAATCATTCAA
>CAYMAZ010000058.1:0-7129 GCA_964388575.1 uncultured Bacteroidales bacterium
AGTCCCGTTTTCAACAAACTGCTGGGCAACGGTCAGAGCGTAAAGAAAGCCACTACAACCGGCATTCAGGTCAAAGCCAAAAGCATTTTTTATACCGACTTTATCACTAATGATGTTCGCCGTTGCCGGAAACTGGTGATCGGGAGTCACTGTGGCACAAACAACCAGGTCAATCTCTGAAGGATCTGTTTTGGTTTTCTGAAGAAGTTGATTTACAGCTTTCACTGCAACAAATGATGCTCCTTCACCCTGTTCTTTGATAATTCTGCGCTCTTTAATACCAATTCTGGTCATGATCCACTCATCAGTGGTATCAACCATCTTACTCAGTTCTTCATTTGTCAGAATATACTCAGGAACATAAGCTCCGATACCTGTTATTTTCGCTCTTAGTTTTTCCATAAAACAGAAATTTTACTGACCTTAGATCAGCGAATCAATAAAAAAAAATGTTTTTTATGCAGTTTTTTCTTTGTCAATAGCAAGCTTGCCTTTGTAAAAACCACACTCAGGACAAACTCTGTGATATTGAACAGGAGCACCACAGTTGGTACAAACCATAAAAGTTACTGGTTCTGCTTTGTAATTTGCTCTTCTTTTTCTTGTTCTTTGTTTTGAAAAACGATATTTTGGATGTGCCATAATAAGTTTAATTAATTATTATCTGTTTTTAACTTCTTCAACTTTTCCCAACGGGGATCATCTGTATGTTTGATCTGTAAATTGTCAATTCTTTCGAGCATTTCGCGATTACATGCCGAATGTTCAGGATCAAGTTCATCATGAACCCGACGCAATGGCAGAGCCAAAAGAACAAAATCGTAAAGGTAACTATTCAAAATAACTTCATCAGTCTCTGCTGAAATTTCAACAATGGAATCATCATCTTTTACAGGATAATGATGCTCTCCGGCAGAAGAAAAGATCAAGGTCTGATCTGTTTCAATATCAACCTGACAAGGATCAAGGCAGCGGTCACATTCAACAGTCACAAATCCTGAAATCTGTAAATCAAGGATGAGAACAGTTGATGTTCTTTCCGCATCTATGTGAACTGAAACAAGGGCATCTGAAAATTCATTTTCACTGTAATATTCAGTGAAAAAATCACGATTCAATTCAAAATCAAATGCATGCATACCTTCCGGTAAACCTGCAAATCTGATTGAAAACTGTTTGTGATGATGTGACATCCCTTTTTAATTTAAACCTGCAAAATTACACTTTTTTTCGTAAAACCAAAATATTTTTACACCTGAACAATGCGCTTTGACACAATACTTTTCCAGATATTTTATGCCATTCTCTGCCCCTTTCTTTCAGTTCTTAACAGTTGTGTATTCGTCGTATTCTATTATTCAATTTCACTTAACTTCAGTGTATTTGTCATGCCTCTCTCTTCAATAGGCATGCTTGCAGTATGAACAACCAGATCTCCGGATTTGACAAATCCGTTTTTTTTAAGAAAATATTGAATATCTTCAATTGTATGATCGGTACTTATTGTTTTGTCATAAAAATAACATCTGACACCCCATAACAGATTCAGAGAGTGAATTATTTCCCTGTTGGCAGTAAACGCAAAAATGTATGCTCTTGGGCGCATGGATGCCACACGATATGCGGTGTATCCTGAGTTTGTCATGACAGTAATGACACCTGCATTCACCCTTCCTGCCAGTTTGCATGCATTGTAGCATATTGAATCATTGATAAACCTGATTTGGTTGTTCTGGGGAATCTGTTCACGACCATAAATATCAGCATTTGCTTCAATTTCAGAGATAATTCTTACCATTGTTTCAACAACCCTGACAGGATAGCGTCCAACAGAAGTTTCGCCGCTAAGCATGAGTGCGTCAGCACCATCAAGAACAGCATTGGCCACATCGTTAACTTCAGCACGAAACGGAACGGGAGAATCTATCATACTTTGCATCATTTGTGTTGCAATAATGACTGGTTTTGCATGGTTCAAACACAATCTCACAATGTTTTTCTGAATCAACGGCACTTTTTCCTGTTCAATCTCAACCCCAAGATCTCCCCTTGCAATCATCACAGCATCAGCATGATTCACGATGGATTCAATATCATCAACAGCTTCAGGTTTTTCAATTTTCGCAATGATGCCTGAGGCAACACCGGACTTACTTATCAAATGTTTCAGTTCAATCACATCCGATGCAGAACGAACAAAAGACAATCCGATCCATTCAATACCGTTTTTCAGTGCAAAGGACAAGTCAGTCAAATCCTTTTCAGTAAGACACGGAAGAGAAACTTTTGTCCTGGGAAGATTAAAGCCCTTGTTCGACCTGAGCACACCCCCGAAAATTACTTTTGCACCTATTTCTGAAATTCCGTCAGATTCTGTCACTTCAAGTGTAATGTTTCCATCATCAATGAGAATTCGTTCCCCAGGCATCACATCAGCGGCAAGTTTCTCATAAGAAACCGAAATCTGGCTTTCATTGCTGACACACTGTGTTGTTGTTACAATAATGTTACTGCCTTGTTTCAGCAAAACTTCGCCATTCTGAACCTCTCCCACCCTGAGCTTGGGTCCCTGAAGATCTGCAAGCATGGCACAAGTTGAGTTCAGTTCTGAATTGAGTTCTCTAACGTACGTAATTGCCCGGGTCGCATCATCATGAGAAATGTGTGAAAAATTCAGTCGAAACACATCAACTCCGGCTTCGATCAAACTTCTGACCATGTCTTTGCTTAAAGTTGATGGTCCGAGTGTGGCAACAATTTTTGTACGATTAAAGTGTATCATAATATAAAAGGGTTTTTTGTTGAATTTTCAGGCAATGAAATGAATTTTGAAAACTATTCAAAAACAACAAGATGATAATTCTTTTTTCCGGTTTGTATGATCAGGTATTTTTCGTTCAGAAGAACTGTATCATTGATTAAGTATTCCTGATTTACTTTCAATTTATTGACTGATATTGCATTATTCTGTAGCATTCGGCGTGCCTCACCCTTCGACTGCATGATATTTGTGAGACCTGAGAGCAGGTCAACAATGTGACACTGATCTGAAAGAACAGATTTGAAACAACGGTGTACAGGGACACCTTCGAAAACACTTAACAGTGTTTTTTCATCCCATTTTTTAATAACATCAATTGTCCCCTTGCCGAATAAGACTTCTGAAGCTTCAACTGCTGTCTGGTAGTCATTTTCGCCATGAATCATGAGCATCATTTCCCGGGCAAGTGTCTTTTGCAATAGTCTTTCATGAGGAGAAACTGAATGTTTGGTAATCAATTCTGAAATTTCAGATTCAGATAACATTGTAAATATCTTTATCTGTTTTTCAGCATCTGTATCACTGACATTTAACCAGAACTGATAAAAAGCATATGGACTGGTTCTTCCGGCATCGAGCCACACATTTCCCTGTTCAGTTTTTCCAAACTTTCCTCCATCGGTCTTTGTCAATAGCGGACATGTGATTGCATAAGCTTCACCGCCGAGTTTTCTTCTGATCAATTCACTGCCTGTGGTGATATTTCCCCACTGATCGCTGCCACCCATTTGCAACCTGCAGTTATAGTGCTGATATAAATACCAGAAATCAACAGCCTGAACAAGTTGATAGGAAAATTCAGTAAATGACAACCCTGTTCCATCCTCGCCGAGTCTTTTTTTCACAGAATCCTTCGACATCATATAATTGACAGTGATGTGCTTTCCGATTTCCCTTATAAAGTCAAGAAATGAATATGTACTCATCCAGTCATAATTATTGACCAAAATAGCGTGGTTCGGTTTTGATTTATCAAAGTCCAGTAACCTTGACAATTGATTTCTAAGTGCATCCTGATTCGTTCTGAGAGTATGTTCATCAAGCAGGTTTCTTTCCTGAGATTTTCCTGAAGGATCACCGATCATGCCGGTTGCACCTCCAACCAGTACGATTGGCTGATGTCCTGCATTTTGAAAATGCCTCAGCATCATTACAGAAACCAAATGGCCAATATGTAAAGAATCGGCCGTAGGGTCAATCCCTACATAAGCAATTCCCTTATTATTTTTAAGATAGTCTTCTGTCCCCGGCATGATATCATGAATCATCCCTCTCCATTGTATTTCCTTAATAAAATTCTTCATCCCAAATATTTTTTTCAGTGCAAAGATAATATGAGTTTATGAAATGTGTTTTTTTATTAACAGGATAACCTTCATCAAGTATATATTTAAAAAATTTCTAATTTTGACAAAATTTCTGGCACTTTAATTGAACAATAAGTTCAACCATTAAAAACTGAAACATGTATCGTTTGTTCATCACAGCTCTTCTTTTCAGCATCGCTTTCAGTATTTTCGGGCAGGATGAAGATCCACCAAAGAGAATTGTTACAAAAGCGGTGATCATTGACGGCGATACTGTACCCGTTTTCTGGATCCCTGAAGTTAAAATTCTTGCACCTATAACCTTCAGAAGCAAGGGACAGGCAATCACCTGGACAAAACTGGTACAGAATGTAAAAAAGGTTTATCCTTATGCAAAAATTGCAGGCAATAAAATGAAGGAATACAATGAATTACTTCGCCCAATTGACAGTAAAAGAGAAAGAAAAAGACTGATAGAGCAAATGCAGGATGAATTGTTTGCTGAATTTGAAGGTGAATTAAGAAAACTGACAGTGAGTCAGGGAAAAATTCTTGTTAAACTTATTGACAGGGAAACAAGCCATACAACCTATGATATTATCAGAGACTACAGAGGCGGCATTATGGCCGGATTCTGGCAACTGGCCGGAAGTATCTTTGGCTATAATCTCAAAGAACCTTACGCGCCTGACGGAAAAGACAGGGAAATTGAAACAATCTGCATCATGATAGAAAACGGAACAATTTAATTGAAATTTTCATTAAAATCTTATTACGGATATGAACAAACTCAAATTCTTATTTATCATTTTTATTGGTATGAGTATCAGCTTTTTTTTACATTCCTGCAAAAAGGATAATGATACTGAAGAAAAAACTGTAACAGACATTGAAGGGAATGTTTATCCGGTTGTAAAGATCGGCACACAAACCTGGACGGCAGAAAATCTGAAATCAACAAAACTAAATGACGGAAGCCCAATTACAAATGTGACCGATAACAATTCATGGAACACACATACATCACCCGGCTATTGCTGGTATGGTAATGATGTGAATAACAAAACCGATTTCGGAGCTCTATATAACTGGTATGCTGTGAATACAGGCAAGTTGTGTCCTGCTGGCTGGCATGTTCCCAATGACGTAGAATGGAGTACATTAACACAACATCTTGGAGGAGAAGATATTGCAGGGGGTAAACTGAAGGAAACCGGAACAACTTACTGGAACAGTCCAAATACAGGTGCAACCAATGAAAGCGGATTTAGCGCAAGAGGGAGTGGAGTCAGACTGGTTGCCGGCGAATTTAATGATTTTAAAAACCTGAGTCTCTGGTGGACATCAACCCTGGGAGATCTTGGTGCCATGTTCCGTTATGCAAATAATCAAAATACAAAACTGACAACACACGGCTATAATAAGAAAAATGGGTTGTCTGTCAGATGTATTAAAGATGCAGAGTAGGTTGGAAAAGATATTCTTACTGTCTGCATTTCTATTTGAGCAGGTCTAATCATCAAAAATCTGGATACTTTTCGTTTCACAACTCATTTATTAAAAGATTCTTATGATTTTAATTCACACATACTTCTTTTTTTAACATATATTTCGTAAGTTTTTTACTTCATAAAAATTTGTTAAAAATTTCAGGTTGACTGTAATATTGCATATTCATTAAATAACCCAAAAACAATGAGCACATTTTCAAAATTTTTCACAATGTTTTCTACACTCATGATTACTTTTTTTGTATTGACAACCGGATGTAAAAAAGAAGACGAACCTGAGGTAACAACAGTTGAGGATATTGACGGGAACAGTTATCCTTTTGTCGTCATCGGGACACAAACATGGATGGCTGAGAATCTGAAAACGACAAAACTAAACAACGGAACAGCTGTTTCCAATGAATCCGACAACAATGCCTGGTCGAACACTGAAAATCCTGCATATTGCTGGTATAACAATGACATAAACAACAAGGATAAATACGGTGCATTATATAATTTTCATGCTGTCACTTCCGGAAAATTATGTCCTTCTGGGTGGCACATTCCCTCAGATGAAGAATGGATGATTTTGGAAAACTTCCTTGGTGGCACATCAACAGCCGGAGGAAAGATGAAAGAAGTTGGGACAGCATATTGGAATGAACCAAATGCAGGTGCCACAAATTCGAGCAAATTCAGTGCACGTGGAGGTGGAGTCAGATTTCAAAACGGAGCATTTCATGACAGAAAAAGTTTTGGTCTCTGGTGGACTTCATCATCAGGAGGAACCGGCTCATGGTTCAAATCAATCAACAGTCAGACTGCACTTCTCAACACCCAGAGCTATGGAATAAACAATGGACTTTCAGTTCGTTGTATCAAGTCTGAATAATTTATTTCACATATCTTTTTACAAAGTTATTCAAAATGTGTATGCTCCGGAATCAACGTTTTTCTGGTCCGGCGGTCACCAGTCGCATCCCTTCTTCATTATCGGTGAAATTCACAAAATTTTCAATAAACTTATCTGCCAGTTTTCTGGCCTGAACATCATATGCAGCTGAATCCTTCCATGTATTTTTTGGATTGAGTATTGCAGAGTCAATTCCTTCCATATTTTTTGGTATCTGCAATCCAAAAATGGGTAGTTTTTCATAATCTGCATAGTCGAGCGATCCGTCCAGAATAGCTTTAATAATCCGGCGGGTTACAGGCAGATCAATCCTGTGACCAACTCCGTATGGGCCGCCACTCCAACCTGTGTTTACAAGATATGCTGATGCACCATGCTGTTTCATTTTCTTCGCAAGTGCCTGGGCATACACCGTGGGGTGAAGCAAAAGGAAAGCCGCTCCAAATGCAGAAGAAAATGTGGGTACAGGTTCTTTAATGCCAAGTTCGGTTCCTGCGAGTTTTGATGTAAAACCACTCAGGAAGTAATACATGGCCTGATCTTCAGTAAGTTTTGCCACAGGAGGCAATACACCAAATGCATCCGCTGTCAGAAA
>CAYMAZ010000058.1:7139-10507 GCA_964388575.1 uncultured Bacteroidales bacterium
GGGGATGTCCACCCTTTGAAACAGGCCTGACAATGTTTCTGATATGATAGATTGGATAAGATACCCTTGTATTTTCAGTTTTTTCGCTGCTATTGAAATCAATTCCTCCCGTTTTTGCATCATAAACCACATTTTCGAGTAAAGCATCCCGTTTGATAGCCTGATAAATATCCGGTTCCTTATCTTTATCCAGATTAATACACTTGGCATAACAGCCCCCTTCGAAATTAAAAACACCATCATCATCCCAACCGTGCTCATCATCTCCAATCAAAAAGCGTTCAGGATCTGCAGACAAGGTTGTTTTACCTGTACCGGACAAACCAAAAAATATTGCTGTATCACCTTCTTTTCCCATATTTGCTGAACAATGCATTGCAGCAATCCCCTTTAATGGGAGAAAATAATTCATGACAGAGAAAAATCCCTTTTTGATTTCACCACCATACCATGAACCACCCACAACTGCCATGCGCTCCTTAAGATTGAACGAAACAAATACATCGCTGTTCAGTCCCTGTTCTTTCCAATCGGGATTCAGTGTTTTACAGGCATGAAGCATCACAAAATCCGGCTTGAAATTCAGCAGCTCTTCATCAGTGGGTCTGATAAACATGTTTTTCACAAAATGAGCTGCCCAGGCAACTTCAGTAATAACACGGATACTTAATCTTGTGTTCACATTTGCCCCAACAAAGGCATCCATGACATAGAGTTTTTTTCCGCTCAGTTGCTTCTGTCCAAGTTTCACCATGTGTTTCCAAATATCTTCACTGATGGGTTTGTTGTCTGAACCTTTACGCCCCGCACCTGCCCACCAAATGTTGTTTTCTGACTCATCTTCCCTGACAATATATTTGTCTTTCGGGGAACGTCCGGTAAAAATTCCGGTATCAACATTCACAGCACCAAGATTGGTTAAAAATCCCTTTTCATACCCATCCAATGACGGGTCAGTTTCGTGCTCAAACAATTCTTTGTAAGAAAGATTATAGTATACTTTTGCAGGTGCTGAAATTCCATAATTTGACAAATCAGGCACATTATGCGTGGCAGTCTTATTATTTTCCATACATTGTTAGTCTAAAAATTTTAAGAATGCAAACTTAGATAATTTTTCAATTCTGTTTAAGAAAATTCACCCTGAAATAATCAGTTGTCTGAGATGATAAAAATCAAATATTCCGGATGAACAGAGAATTTTTTTCTTTACAGAATCAAACTTCAGCTATCCTGAGAACTTTTTTGTATACTTCTGCCACTTCTTCGCTGAAACAAACAAAAAACACTTTTTCAGGTTTTTCATTTTCACTGAGATATTGCACCACAGTTTGCACTGCAATTTGAGCTGCTTTGTTAATTGGATAGCCGTATGCACCGGTACTTATTGAAGGAAAAGCAATTGTTTTAATATCGTAGTGAGATGTAAGTTCAAGTGATGATTTGTATGCAGAAGTCAGCAGTTCGGGTTCGCTGGAGCTGCCACCTCTCCATATTGGTCCGACAGTATGAATAATGAAAGCTGCCGGCAAATTGTATCCTTTTGTAATTTTTGCTTTTCCGGTTTCACATCCACTAAGCATTCTGCATTCTTCAAGTAACTTCGGACCGGCTGCGCGATGAATGGCTCCGTCAACGCCTCCACCGCCCAGAAGACTGTTGTTCGCTGCATTGACGATGGCATCAACCTGCTGTACTGTAATGTCACCAACAATGATTTCCATTCTTTTTTTCATATCAAATTTTAATGTAGTTTATGCAAAAATAAGCATTTGGAGGCAGGAAAACAAATGATTTTTTCAGAAGCTAAAATACCACAGGGGTGCTAACTCGCCTCAGGCATAATGTATGGTTATGCTCCAGAGTGGCATGAGGATCAAATTGTTTTTTTAAACAATATTTTTTTAAGCAGCGCTGAAAACTCCATGATCAGTATTTTATGTTCAATGTTAAATATATATATATTTACATATGAAGTAAGATTTTAACAATTTATTTGGTTTTTGACAAATTGTTGCGTAAATTAGCAGCCTCAAACATTAATATTATGCATCAACAAATGAATGCCATGAATGTATTAAGCTCTCAGGAAGTGCTGTGCCCCTATACCCACGGAGAAGGCGTATATATTGCACGTTCGCTTCTTGCTGCAATCTACCCTGACAGTGTATTTTCACATTTCTGTGAATCAGATCCAAGTTTTGAAATACGTTCAACAAAAGTGGATGTCAGAAATACTGTTTTAAAAGTATTCCCGAATCCTGCAAATGATGTGCTTTATATAAATATGTTGAACTATAATTCTGATGAAAAAGCAGTAATTGAGATTGCAGATCTGCTCGGAAGAAGAATTCTCTCTTCGTATACCACCTTAATGAACATGAACAGCATGGATGTTAGCTCATTGAAAAACGGTTGTTATATGTTGAAGATTACACTTCATTCAGGAAAACTACTAACTGAAAAAATATGTATTGTCAGATAAATTGTTTGGGGCAGGAGTAAAGTAATTTTATTTCTGCCCCTGAAGTTTACAAAAGAAGCCCTATGTCAAAAAAAATAATAAAAGTTATTTTATATATTTTGTTTCCTTGTTTTCAGGCAATTTCACAAAATTTGGTTCCAAACCCGAGTTTTGAAGAAAACATAATTTCAACAATTAATCCTCCCTGTTTTCAAGTACCATGCTGCCAATATGCTCAACCAAAATATTGGGAATATGCAAATCAGGATTATTGGCCTACTCTCAATGGGAATATGCATTATTTCACCTGTGACATGAATGAATGTGTTAACAATGAATATCCTATCCCATATCAGGGTGTTCCTTTTCACATCTGGAATAGTTCGCATCACACTTTAAACGGATTTTATTATCAGGAAGCAAAGGAAGGGTGTGCATATATTACATTTGCAACGTATTATTTTGGACATACTAACAACAGACTTTATCCTTATGTGGAATTATCACATAAAATGTACAGGGGTAGAAAATATTGTCTGAGTTTCTGGATTTCAATTCCTGATATTTCGTATTATATAAGTTCAAACACCATTGGAGCATATTTCTCAACTTCACAACCTGTTACAGTTGATGCAAAAGTGATGAACGTTGTTCCTCAAATTGAGAATTTGAAAGCAGATTTTCCTGACACAAGCAATACCTGGTATCTTGTGTCGGGATCGTTTGTTGCAGACAGCAGCTATCAGTATCTGACCATCGGGAATTTTTATCCTGATTCACTTACAAATGTTCTTATTGATTCAGCAAGTTTATTTCCACCAATTGCCTCTTTTGGGTTGTATCTTGATGTGGTCGCTTTGTACGATTGCACAGGGCACAACTATGCAGCCAATGCAGGCAATGA
>CAYMAZ010000059.1:0-9412 GCA_964388575.1 uncultured Bacteroidales bacterium
GAAGATGGGAAGATGGGAAGATGGGAAGATGGGAAGATGGGAAGATGGGAAGATGGGAAGATGAGAAGATGAGAAGGTGAGAAGGTGTGAAGATGAGAAGATAAGAAAATGAGAGTATTATTGATAAAACATATATGAAATGGAGATAATAAAATCACATAAAGAGTTAAAGGTTTATCAAAAGGCCTTTGAAAGTGCTATGAAGATTTTTAATCAAAGCAGATCATTTCCCAAAGAAGAGGTTTATTCATTAACAGATCAGATCAGGCGATCATCACGTTCGGTGTGTGCAAATATTGCTGAAGCATTCAGGAGAAGGAAGTACCCTAGGTCGTTTTCATCCAAACTCAATGAAAGTGAAGCCGAAGCAGCGGAAACCCAGAACTGGCTGGATTTCTGTCTTCAATGTTCATATATTGATGATATATTTTATGATGAATTGTATTTAGCATATAATGAAATTATCGGAATGTTGGTTAATATGCAGAAATCGCCTGAAAAATGGGGGATTTAAAAATCTCACATTCTCAGATTCTCATTTTCTCGTCTTCTTAAAGGGTCATGTGGACAAGTGGCAATGTGAACCAGTCATTAGTGCCTGGACCACTAGACCACCAGACCACTTGACTTCTAAGCATTACTTTAAGCAAAGAACTACTTCAATTCAAACGAAAAATCCTTCCTCTTCAAAAAGCTTTGAATTTTGCTTTGATAAGTAATTATGCAGTATGCTTTTTCTTTTAATAAGGCCCGTTGCTGACCCCTGCCCCAATGGGGAATTGGCCATCCAATAGAAAGAAAAAGCATCTCATTTAATCGGGCAACAATGACTTTTTGATTTTGTATCCATGACACCCTCTCCCTTTCGGGGCGGGGGGTCAAGACGGCAGATTTAAAAAATTAAAAAGTTAAGTAAGGTCTATTTTTAAGCTTACATTTTTAGTAAATTTGAAAAAAAATGAAATGAAGATCAGATGGTTGACAGCGAATACGCAAGTTTATCCCACGATTAAGGAGTTACGATATGAAATAAAACAAAATATGACACCTGCAGAACAAATAATGTGGGAGCTTTTAAGAAACAAAAAAACCGGACACAAGATCAGGAGACAGCATATTGTTGAAAATTACATTGCAGATTTTGTGTGTATAAAGAAAAGATTGGTTATTGAAATTGATGGGAAGATACACCTTAAAAGAAAAGTCGCAGATAAAGTCAGAACTCTTAGTTTAAATCAGAGTGGATGGGATGTAATTCGATTCACAAATGAAGAGGTGATTGAAAATCCTGAAACTGTTGCTATGAAAATTAAGTCAATACTTGATGTTCGTGAAGATTGGAAATGTTAAGAATTATAATTTTCACCTTAATAACATCCCTTACAGCTAGATCTTATTGGATTAATGTTATGTTATATAGACAGTAATGACTTTTTGATTTTTTATCTCTGACACCCGCTCCCCTTTGGGGTTGGGTTTTTCGAATAAAAATGGTTCAATATTTTATTTAAAAATATTTTCGTTTTTAAAATTCCGGTTGCTGGCCACTGCCTCAATGGGAACTGTCCCTCCGATAGAAAGAAAAAACATCCCAATCTTACGGAAAACAATGACTTTTTGATTTTTTATCTCTGACACCCGCTCCCCTTTGGGGTTGGGGGTCAGGACGGAACATCAAAAATCAAAAAGTCATTACTCTACACCAAACGAAAAATCCTTCCTCTGCACTTTTGGCTGTTCAATTCTTGTTTTGACAAAATGTTTCAGGATAAACATGGCAGCGACAAAAACAGGCAGGACGGGGATGCGGTACCTGACAAGTGCCCCGAAATTTGCAGTGGATAAACCCACGCCAAATGCCAGAAAGATGATGAAAATAAACAAACCCAGCAGGAACGGCTCTTTCCCGATAAGCTGAAAGACCTTGCGCACATTTCTTCGGAAAAACACTGAAAGCACAAGCATGAGCAAAATAAAATTTTCCAGCCCCGACATGAGCATAAACACATTTCTTACCTCCCAGAGGTATGGCCTGAACAACCCGGCCATGACCGCTTTTGGAAACAACTGTAACATATTAACAGGTGTCCCGGTAATTTCCCCGATATTAAAAAAATTGGAACCGTACTGGTCTGCCCTGATCAGATCCTGTTGTGTTATTCTTGCCTTTTCAACCAAAGAATCATAGTCGCCATAATTTCCGAGTTGTGAAGAAAATATGGAAAATGTAAATAAAAATCCACCTATAACAATCACTGAAAGAAAAGGGATTAAAACATATTTGAGTAGTTTAGATCTGATTTTTTGCAGCGGATAATAGCCGACCCAGATGAATACACACGGTAAAAGAGCAACAAACACATAAGGTTTAATCAGGACGATTAGCCATATACTGAGAATAAGCCCGATGAAATTCCTGAAGTTTAATTTAAACTGAATGATATTGTTAATTGAAACAAGTATCATGGAAAGGCTGAACACAATGAGGGTGTCTTTCATAATGCCTGAACCCCAGTATAACACAGAAGGCACAAACAGGCAGGCAATGGCCATCTTTTTGATCAGCTGAGGATATTTTTCAGCAAACATCAGAAAGAGTTTCCAGCTTCCCCAGTAGGAAATGATCGAAACGACCAAAGTGTTTACAAAAAAATTATTGCCAATAATGAGGGTAATTGGAGAAAGGAGTCTTGAAACACTGAAGGTGTTATGATCAATCCACATATAATATTTTGGATAACCAATAATATAATCAAAATTCATCAGTGAATAGTGTGTTGTTCCGGTAAATAATATATCCAGATAAGTCATTGGTTTTGTAAAAAATAAATTTCTGAGCACCTGCATATTGTGAAAATAGGCAAGGGTGTCTCCTTCATAAAAAGTGACAGCAAAGATGCAGAACACCAGCCCGCTGAATAACTTAATAAGTAACCCTGGTAAAAAATATTTTAATGTATTTTCATTTTGAGATATTTTCTTAGCAATTAAAATTGCAGTGATAAGAACGAAAATAATGAAAATGAATGCAATAATAAAATCAAGAATTGTAATCTGAATAAATGGAAATTCATAATTATGGTAATATGATTTCAAGCAAAAACAAATTTGATTTAAAAACAAAGTTATACATTTGTTTAGATTTTAAAGCATTTCATGAAAAAAATTCTGTACATTTCCTATGATGGCATGACCGACTGGCTTGGTCAGTCGCAGGTGCTGCCCTATCTTGGCGGGCTTGTTGGCTGTGGATATGAAATCCATCTGATCAGTTTTGAAAAACCTGAAGCAAAGAAACAATCCGGGAAAAGGATCAGGGAATTTACTCAGAAGTTGAACATTGTCTGGCATCCGCAGAGATATACATCCAGGCCACAGATCATTTCAACATTGAAAGATATTTACAGAATGAAAAGAGTCGCTGTCCGGCTTCACAGAAAACACGGATTTGACGTTGTACATGCACGTTCCTACATTCCTGCAATGGTAGCCATGCATCTGAAAAAAAAACATCATGTTAAGTTTGTGTTTGACATGCGCGGTTTGTGGGTGGATGAACGTGTTGAGGGAAACATCTGGAATATCAGAAATCCCTTATATAAACTGATTTACAGGTATTTTAAAAACATTGAAAAGAAATTCCTGAGATTTGCAGATGCGACCATATGCCAGTCAAATGTTGCCGTTCAGATTGTAAAAGAAATCAGCCAAAACGATGAATTAAATATTTATGTGATTCCCTGCAGTGCCGATCTGGAGCATTTTAATTATGGAAAGATCAGTGAAGAGAAAAAGTCTGAGATCATGAAAAAGTTGAATCTCAGCGATGAAGACAGAGTATTGTCCTATCTCGGATCCATTGGCACCTGGTATATGCTCGAAGAAATGCTGGACTTTTTCAGGATGGCGCAACAGAAAGGTGCTTTTACGAAGTTTTTGTTCATTACAAAAGAGCGTAAAAAGTGGCTTAAATACATGGCATCAAAGCACGGAATCTGTCCATCTGATGTGATTGTGGTCAGTTCCACCAGGGAAGATGTTCCTTTGTATGTGTCGGTTTCAGATGCAAATGTTTTCTTCATCAAACAAAGTTTTTCCAAAAAGGCTTCATCCCCTGTCAAGTTTGCCGAAATACTGGGCATGGGCATTCCTGTGATCACCAATGCAGGAGTGGGGGATGTGGAACAATTGTTTCATGAAGCAAATATCGGCATTTTACTGATGTCATTTGCTGAAGAAAGTATGCACGGGGCCATTGACAGGTTGCCCGAATTGCAGAATTATTCCAAGGAATCCATACGCCAGCTGGCATTTAAATATTTTGACCTGAAGAAGGGAATCGATGAATATAAAAAGATATATGATCAGTGTGTGGGTTCAGAAAAGATTTGAAAAATTCAGAGACATATTGAAAAACCTTTCATATTTTTGTCATGGATTCATAAAAAGTCTGATAAAATCAACAGATTAATGAGAAGCAATGTGAAATACAGATTTGTACCAGTTGAAACATGTAATATGTGTGGTTCTGCTTCTGACAGACATTGTTTTCTTGGTCGTCGTTTGAATCGCTCTCAGGGAAGCAGACCCCTGAAATAATGCGGGATTACTGTAAGTATATTCAGATGCAGAGATTGCGGACTCATTTTTTCTAATCCAATGCCTGTTCCCGAACTCATTCAGGACCATTATAATATTGAACCGGAGCTCTATTGGAACGAAAAATATTTTGAGTAGAACAAACAGTATTTCAGGGGGGAAATCGATACTCTGAAATCCCTGACAGATACTTCATTTCAATTGAAAACACTTGATATTGGTGCCGGTCTTGGGAAAACAATGACTGCATTAACAAACGCCGGTTTTGATTCCTTCGGGATTGAACCGTCAAAGGCATTTTATGAGATGGCAATTGAAAAATTTGGTATTTCTCCTGAGAAGTTGCTCAATACTTCAATTGAACAAGCTGAGTTTCCGGAAGATTATTTTGATTTTATTTCTTTTGGTGCTGTTTTAGAGCATCTGTATGATCCCTCTGAATCCATTTTGATTGCATTGAAGTGGCTCAAGCCCGGTGGTGTCATGCGGATTGCTGTTCCGTCTGCAGACTGGCTTGTGGGTAAATTCATCAATATATACTACAGATTTCGAGGGACACGTTTTGTAACCAATCTGAGTCCCATGCATGAGCCTTTTCATTTATATGAGTTCAGTGCACGAACCTTTCAAATTCATTCGCGTCAACATAATTATGAAATTGCACTCATACAGCATTTTGTTGATCAAACGTTTATGCCAAAAATGTTTGATGGAATGCTGAAGCCAATCATGAAAGCCACAAAAACTGGCCTTGCCCTGGCTGTCTGGGTCAGAAAAAAATAAATTCTGCCGGTGTTTTTTTTTGTTGGTTACTAAGTATCAACGGCAAAACTGTGTTGACCAGGCATAATTTGGTTTGATTGTAAAATTTTTGTTATATTTGCCGGAGTGAAACGTAAAAAAGAATAATATTATGGGAGAAAGTGAACTTACAAATTTAACAAATCAGCTGATTCAGCTTGCTGTGGACAAAGGTCCCGGAATTTTACTTGCATTGCTCACACTTGTTCTTGGGTGGTGGTTGATTAATATACTGACACGTGCATTCAGAAAAGCAATGAACCGATCCAAAAACGACATGACACAGATGTCGTCATTTTTCAGCAAATTCATTGGTATTGCACTGAAAGTGATGCTTCTTGTGAGTGTTGCTTCAATGATTGGAATTGAAACAACCAGTTTCATTGCAGTTTTGGGTGCTGCCGGTCTGGCTGTTGGTTTGGCTCTGCAGGGAAGCCTTGCAAATTTTGCAGGAGGCATCCTGATCATCCTGTTTAAGCCTTTCAAAGTGGGAGATTATATTGATGGAGAAGGCGGAACAGGAACCGTTACCAGGATCGATTTGTTACACACTGTGCTTCGGACTGTTGACAATAAAGTGATTACCATTCCAAACGGACAGTTATCAAATAATTCAGTCACAAACTATTCCATGGAGGAAACACGAAGGGTTGATTTTAACATTGGCGTTGCCTACCACACAGATATTAAGCAGGCCAGAAATGTGGTTCTGGATACATTAAAAGGTGATGAAAGAGTACTGGCAGATCCTGCTCCTGTATCTTTTCTCACAAGTCTTGATGACAGTTCAATGAACATTTCCACAAGAGTGTGGGTTAAATCAGGTGATTACTGGGGAGTGTATTTCGACAATCTTGAAAAGATCAAGGAAGCTTTTGACAAACATAACATTTCAATTCCTTTCCCACAAAGGGATATACATATGATTACGAAGTAGGAACAACAATTATCAATTATCAATGATCAATGATCAATGATCAATTGGGAGATTTGAAGATTGGTATTTTTTCTGAACCATTAAAGACATATAAGGGCATTTAAGAATTGCCTGCATCTTGAGTGAAGAATAAAATAACAAAGTACATTTGCATGGCTTTGTGGAACTTAGTGCTTTTACCATGGGGATCAGGATGTGAAGAGTCTTCGTGGCAAAAAAGATAGAATAAAAAAAATCGAAAGTTAGAATTCAGGATATCTTGTCGGACAATACCTCACTCTAATTTCAGGAAAGCGGACTTTGAGAATCTGATTGAGTTTTTTTAACAACAGCACTCAGTACATTTATTTATAAAGGCTACAAATATGACAGGACGTGTTGGTGAGCCTGCTCAACCACCGCCTTCACACAAGGAATGGCTCATTGCAGTGTGAATAATCAATGGGTCATCAACAATCATTTCAACTGGAACGCAAAAAAAGAATGTTGGGTTCGACAAAACATATAAAAGTGTCGCCCAAAAATTTAAAAGCAAAATATTCGTCATGATACATCATTTTCTCATTATTGCGTAAACATTCTGAACATCAATTCATTGTAATATATCAGAGAATTTTAAATATTTGTCGTCAATCCTGATAAACAAGAGGTTAGGATAACATATGGATTATACAATAATATGAAAACTAACATTATTAAATGTCGTCAAAACAATATAAATAATAGATAAAAATGTTAAATATTAAAAAAAAGTAAAAAAAAATTTGGTATTATAAAAAAGTGTTGTATATTTGCAGAATCAAATTATTATTTAGTCGACAAAATATGTTTGAAAACTGTATCAAAAGATTAAAATGTAAATTCTTCAAACCTTTAATTATTAGGTTTATACAAAATAATTTCAACCGCAGATCACAGGATTTTCCGGTTGGAAACTGTGTTTATAACACATTCATAAATTGAAAAAAAGTTTACACACAATACAAAATTGAAATTTAAAATTAAAACCAAAAGAGAAAAATATATGAAAAAGACAGCTACTTATCGGAAAGGCCTCACTTTTTCAGATGGATGTTTAAAAAGTAAACATGTAAGAATTATTTTTGCAAGTTTGTTTTTTATGCTCATGTTTCTGAAAATTGATGCTCAGATTGCCCCCGTAACTCAACCCGCAGGTGGATTTCATATTGACGGAGACCTGAGAGCCAATACACCTCAGAATGGCATTGGTGACTGGGTTGAAGGTCCCGGAACAGGAGGAGGTTTTGTCCTTCTGAATGACGGAACGCCAGTTGATCCATTGAAATCAGGACTGATTCGTGATCCCTATAGTGGAAATGACATCATTTATCAGGGAAGCAAATTTAACCAGAGCCCTCTGGACTGGACATGGACCACCGGAAGTGCATCCAACAAGAGTGATATTAATAATGTAATGTATCACCTTGGAACAGATCCAATGAATGATATGTGGCTGATGGTTGCATCGGATAGGTTGTCAACAAATGGTGCCAGTTACATTGATTTTGAGTTTCTGCAAAATACAGTTACCAGAAATACAAATTATGGTTTTAATTCGGATGGACCTCACGGAGGAAGAACTCTGAATGACCTGATCATCTCGATTGAATATAGCAACGGAGGTTCCAATGCAATTGTTCGTTACTATTTGTGGCAGGTTGTCGGAACAGGTTACGGATTTGTTGAGCAGACCATACCACCGGCAATAGCTTACGCCGTTACAAGTTCCCAGGTTGTGGATGTCCCTTTCGGGGCTTTCGGCAATTTAACTTATGACCCCTATCAGTTTGTTGAAGTCGCTGTCAATATTTCTGATTTTTTCGGAATCATTGACCCTTGTCTTGGTATCAAAGTGAAAACCTTGATTGTCAAAACCAAGGCTTCGAATTCATTAAATGCGAATCTTGTCGATTTTGCAGAACCAATTCAGGTAGATCTGAATCTCGCTACAGCAACAATTGACTATAATGATCCTTTTTGTCCTTCTGGAACTGCAAGCGTAAGTTTTGACGGTGTCCCAGGAGGAACTTTTTCAGCAAGTCCGGCAGGATTGGTGATTAATAGTACTACCGGTGAGCTTGATCTCGCAATGAGTAACTCCGGAACCTATACTGTGACCTATACATATTATACTAATACATGTCTTCAGACTACCACAACACAGGTAACCATTTTGGATTTCCCTGTTGATCCTGTTTCTGCATCTGTTGACAGACCACAAATTTGTGAAGGTGATGCCGCTGGTATTGTTTTGTCTGCCACAGGTGGTAATGGTGAAACATTAAAATGGTTTACCGGATCATGTGGAGGAACATTGGTTGGAACCGGAAATTTTCTGTCCTTACCTTCTCCTCAGGTGACTACAACGTATTATGCTGCATGGGAAAATATTTGTGGTTTGTCAGAATGTGCACAAGTCCTTGTAACTGTTAATCCGAATCCACAATGTGTGATCACAGGAACTGATGGTCCTGTATGTCCCGCTTCTGTTGAAACCTTTAGTGCACCTACAGGAATGAGCAACTATCAGTGGACAATCTCAGGAAACGGTACAATTTCAGGTAGTGCATCAGATCAAACAGTTAGTGTTGTTGCAGGTGCAAATTGCAGTCAATCGTATATTCTTCAGCTCACTGTTGAAAACAGTTTTAATTGTAGCAGTGTGTGTTCTAAAGAAGTAATGGTCAATGACACAGAAGCTCCAGTAATCACAACTTTAGCTCAGAACGCGGACCTTGGCTGCAACCCTGCAACAATTGACGCACCTGTCTTCACAGGCACAGACAACTGCGAAGGAGCAATCATCCCGGTTGTCACCACTGACGGCCCGATCGCAAACGGATGTGCATACGCACAAACCTGGACAGCAAACTATACAGATGCTTGTGGTAACGCAGCAACACCTGTCAGCATTATATACACATGGACAGTGGACACAGAAGCTCCTGTTCTTGCAACCACAGCAGTCAGCGGAGACCTTGGCTGTAACCCTGCAACAGTTGACGCACCTGTCTTCACAGGCACAGACAACTGCGAAGGTGCAATCATCCCGGT
>CAYMAZ010000060.1:0-9168 GCA_964388575.1 uncultured Bacteroidales bacterium
ACTTCAGCAACTACTGGAGCTACTGGGGCAACTACTTCAGGAGCTTTTACTTCTAGAAGTCTTTTCAGTCGATTATTCCTTATTATAACCCTGCGATACAGGTCGTTTAGATCAGCTGAAGCAAATCGCCCTCCATCAAGTGGAACGAGTGGCCGGAGCTCAGGCGGAATGACCGGTACAATTTTTACGACCATCCATTCAGGTTTGTTGACGACACGGGTGTTGGCATCACGGAATGCTTCAACGATGTGCAGCCGCTTCAAAACATCAGCTTTTCGTTGTTGTGACGTTTCTGTGCTGGCTTTGTGCCTTAAGGAAAATGAAAGTTCATCCAGATCCAGTTTCAGAAGAAGATCATGAATTGCTTCAGCTCCCATCTTGGCAATAAACTTATCCGGATGTGAGTCATCTAAAAGCAGATTTTCCTTTGGAAGTTTTTCCATAATATCAAGATACTCATCCTCTGTAAGAAAATCAAGCATATTCTTATCTGAAATTACTCCTGGATTTATTACGACATAATTCTCGTAATAAATGATTTGTTCCAATTTCTTTGTCGGCAATCCCAATAGACTACCGATTTTGTTGGGAAGTGATTTAAAAAACCATATGTGGGCTACCGGAACCACCAGTTGAATGTGTCCGATTCGCTCACGCCTTACTTTCTTTTCAGTAACCTCTACACCGCAACGGTCACAAACAATTCCTCTGTACCGAATTCTTTTGTACTTGCCGCAGTGACATTCCCAGTCTTTGACAGGTCCGAAAATACGTTCACAAAACAACCCGTTGGGCTCGGGTTTATATGTTCTGTAATTTATGGTTTCTGGTTTTGTAACTTCACCGTTGGACATTGATAACACTTTATCAGGTGATATCAGGCTGATAGTAATGCTGGTGAAATTACTTTTGGGTTGTGTTTCCTTTCTGAATGCCATATGGAAAACGTATTAATTTTATGATTTAAAAATATTTATTCAAATGAAATGTCTAGCCCCAAACCTCTGAGTTCGTGTGCGAGAACATTAAATGACTCCGGAATTCCGGGTACAGGAAGATTGTCGCCTTTGACTATAGCTTCATATGCCTTGGAACGTCCAGTCACATCATCAGATTTAATTGTCAGAACTTCCTGAAGAATATTGGCTGCTCCGAATGCTTCAAGTGCCCAAACTTCCATTTCACCAAAACGCTGACCGCCAAACTGGGCTTTACCACCCAATGGTTGTTGTGTAATGAGTGAGTAAGGTCCGATAGAACGTGCATGCATCTTATCATCAACAAGGTGATGAAGTTTTAACATGTAGATTACACCTACAGTTACCTGTTGGTCAAACTTCTGACCTGTTAATCCGTCGAATAATGTAACTTCTCCGTTCTCAGGAAGTTTTGCATTACTCAGATATTCGTTAATTTCTTCCAGACTGGCTCCGTCAAAAATCGGAGTTGCAAATTTCAATCCGAGTTTTTGACCTGCCCAACCCAAAACAGATTCATAAATCTGACCAAGGTTCATTCGTGAGGGTACGCCAAGCGGGTTTAAAACAATATCGACTGGAGTGCCATCTTCAAGAAATGGCATGTCTTCTGGTCGAACAATCTTTGCAACAATACCCTTATTTCCATGTCTTCCGGCCATTTTATCACCAACTTTCAGTTTTCTTTTTTTGGCAATAAATACCTTGGCTAGCTGGACAATACCTGCTGGCAGTTCATCACCAACCTGGGCTACAAATTTCTCACGAGTAAATGTACCGAGTATCTCTTTATACTTTATGTCATAATTGTGAAGAATCCTCTGTATGATCTCATTTTTTGCCTTGTCAGTAGTCCATTTTGTTGGATTAATTTGGGTAAAGTCCAGACCTTCAAGTATCTTTTTTGTGAATTTTGCTCCTTTGGGAACGACTTCCTGTCTGATGGTATTGAATACACCCTGGGAGGTTTTTCCTTCAACAACCTTAATCAGTTTGTCAACCACTCTTTCTTTGAGCTCTGCAGCTTCTTTATTGAATGTTTTTTCAAGATGATCCAGAATGATCTTTTCTTTGGTTTTGGCTTTTTTGTCTTTTATAATTCTTGCAAAAAGCTTCTTGTCAATAACAACACCTTTCAATGATGGAGGTGCTTTCATCGAAGCATCTTTCACATCACCTGCTTTGTCTCCAAAAATTGCGCGGAGAAGTTTTTCTTCAGGTGTTGGATCACTTTCTCCCTTTGGAGTAATTTTTCCGATCAGGAGATCTCCCTCGTTTACATTAGCTCCGATTCTGATGATCCCGTTCTCATCCAGATCTTTGAGTGCTTCTGTACTTACATTGGGAATGTCTTTTGTCAGTTCTTCAAGTCCTATTTTGGTGTCCCTGACTTCCATTGAAAATTCTTCAATATGAACAGATGTATACCAGTCTTCACGTACAACCTTTTCTGATATCACAATAGCATCTTCAAAATTGTACCCTCTCCAAGGCATGAATGCAACAAGTAGATTTCTCCCAAGAGCAAGTTCTCCTTCCTGTGTTGCATATCCCTCGCATAATACCTGCCCTTTTTTAACTTTCTGTCCCTGTTTAACAATTGGTTTCAGGTTGATACAGGTATTCTGATTCGTTCTTTGAAATTTGGTCAGGTGATATGTTTTTGTATCTGAGTCAAAACTGACAAGTCGTTCTTCTTCTGTTCGATTATGCTTTATGATGATTTTTCGGGCATCTACATATTCAACAACGCCTTCACCTTCTGAGTTTATTAATACCCGGCTATGAGATGCAACAGTTGATTCAAGACCTGTCCCGACAATGGGCATTTCAGGTTGCATGAGCGGTACAGCCTGACGCATCATGTTTGACCCCATCAATGCACGGTTTGCATCATCATGTTCCAGAAATGGAATCATTGATGCAGCCACAGATGCAATCTGATTTGTAGCAATATCAATGAAATTTACCTTTTCAGGTTCTACATAGGGATAATCAGCTTCATAGCGAACCTTAACCTTTTCATTCACAAACTCACCCTGGTCAGAATATGGTTCCACAGCCTGTGCAATAATCTGATCTTCTTCTTCTTCAGCTGACAGGTAAACCGGATTATTGAGACTTTTTACTATTCCGTTTTCAACAGGATAATATGGTGTTTCAATAAATCCAAGTTCATTGATTTTTGCATACACACAAAGTGATGAGATCAACCCGATATTTGGTCCTTCGGGTGTTTCAATCGTACATAAACGGCCATAATGAGTATAATGAACGTCACGAACTTCAAAACCAGCACGTTCACGTGACAATCCTCCGGGTCCCAAAGCTGAAATCCTGCGTTTGTGTGTGATCTCGGATAATGGATTGGTTTGATCCATGAACTGTGACAACTGATTTGTGCCGAAAAATGAATTTATCACTGATGACAATGTTTTTGCATTGATCAGATCCATAGGAGAAAATACCTCGTTGTCACGAACGTTCATACGTTCACGGATTGTTCGTGCCATTCTGGCAAGTCCGACACCAAACTGTGCAGAAAGTTGTTCCCCTACAGTTCTGACTCTACGGTTACTCAGGTGATCAATATCGTCAATTTCAGTTTTACTGTTGATGAGTTCAATCAGATATTTGATAATATCAATAATATCTGTTTTGGTGAGCACTTTTCCTACGTTATCTGTGTTCTCCGGTCTGTTCAGTTTTTTGTTGATTCTGTATCTGCCAACATCACCCAGATCATATCTTTTATCAGAGAAAAATAATTTGTCAATGATACTTCTTGCGGTTTCTTCATCGGGCGGTTCTGCATTCCTGAGTTGCTGATAAATAAATTCAATCGCTTCTTTTTCACTGTTGGCGGGGTCTTTCTGCATTGTGTTGAAGATGATTGAATAATCTGAGATGTTCACACCTTCTTTATGAACCAGGATGGTTTCAACACCTGAATCTAGAATTGGTTGAATGTGACTGTCCTCAAGCACGGTTTCTCTTTCAAGAATGACTTCTGTTCTGTTAATGGAAACCAATTCCCCGGTATCTTCATCAACAAAATCTTCTACCCAGGATTTGACAACTCTGGCAGCCAGGACGCTACCGATAAGTTTTTTTAACCCTGTTTTGGTAACTTTAATTTCATCTGCCAGTTCAAAGACATCAAGAATCTGCTTGTCTGTTTCAAATCCGATCGCACGCAGTAAAGTTGTTACAGGAACTTTCTTTTTTCTGTCAATATATGCATACATGACATTGTTTATGTCTGTTGCAAACTCCATCCAGGAACCTTTAAACGGGATAATTCGGGCTGAATAAAGAATTGTTCCGTTTGGGTGGCGGCTATGACCGAAAAATACTCCGGGTGAACGGTGAAGCTGAGAAACGATAACTCTTTCGGCACCATTGATGACAAATGTGCCCTTGGGTGTCATATAGGGGATTTGTCCCAAATAGACATCCTGAATGATGGTTTTAAAATCTTCGTGTTCTTCATCTGTACAATACAATTTCAACTTAGCCTTAAATGGTACCGAGTATGTCAAGCCTCTTTCAAGACATTCTTCTATAGAATATCTTGGCGGGTCTATAAAATAATCTAAAAACTCAAGTACAAATTGATTTCTGGCATCTGAAATTGGAAAGTTTTCAGCGAACACCTTAAATAAACCTTCATTTTTTCTGTTTTCCGGAGTCGTTTCCAATTGGAAAAAATCCTGAAATGACTTGATTTGCACTTCAAGAAAATCTGGATACTCCGGCTGTCGCGTATTTGCAAAACTAATTCTTTGATTTTGTGCAGCCAAGGTATTAATGTTTAAGGTTAAAAAAATAACATTATTAATAAATGGGAAAAACTTCTGCTTCACTGAGAAGCAGAAGTTATCCTTTTAATACGAAAGAACTTTATTTGAGTTCAACTTCAGCTCCGGCTTCTTCGAGCGCTTTTTTGAGAGCTTCAGCTTCGTCTTTACTAATGCCTTCTTTTACGGCATTGGGAGCGTTGTCAACAAGTTCTTTGGCTTCTTTGAGGCCAAGGCTGGTTAATTCTTTTACGAGCTTAACCACAGCAAGTTTCTGAGCACCGGCTGCTTTTAATACAACGTCAAATTGTGTTTTTTCTTCTACTACAGGAGCGTCTGCGGCTGCTGCTGCAACTGCAACCGGAGCTGCAGCGGGTTCAATACCATACTCATCTTTTAAAATCTGAGCAAGTTCGTTAACTTCTTTTACTGTGAGGTTAACCAATTGTTCTGCGAAAGCTTTTAAATCTGCCATTTTATTTTTTTGATTTAAATGTTAAACAATGTTTTTAATTAATTAATTTTTCTCTGATAAAGTTTTAAGAATACCGGCAAGCTTGCCACCTCCTGACTGTAAGCCTGAAATGACATTACGTGCAGGTGATTGCAACAGTGCAATAAGATCTCCAATGAGCTCTTCTTTGGATTTGATTGCAATCAGGTTATCAAGTTCATGGTCTCCGATAAAATGCATGTCCATAACGTATGCTCCTTTGAGCACAGGTCTGTCATACTTTTTACGAAATTCCTTAATGACTTTAGCAGGTTCTGTGACATTCTGACAAAACATCAAAGATGTATTGTCTTTTAAAATGTCGTACAAGGGTGAAAAATCCCTCTCAGACCGTTCCATCGCCTTTTTTAGCAATGTGTTTTTTACAATCTGAAGATGAATATCCCTTTTGAAACACAAACGACGCAATTGTGATGTGGCATCTGCATTTAATGCTGAAATATCAGCAAGATACAAAGTGCTCGACTCATTTAGTTGCTGTGTCAATGTTTCAATGAACTGATCCTTTTCTTCTTTTTTCATAAGTCAATGAAAATAATGTTAGAATTATGTAGTGATTGATTTCGAGTCAATTCTGACTCCGGGACTCATGGTGCTTGATACAAAAACACTTTTCACATAAGTACCTTTAGCAGCTGATGGTTTTAGCTTTACAATGGTTGTCAGAAGCTCTCTGGCATTTTCTTCCAGCTTTGTAAGATCAAAATTGACCTTGCCAATGCTAGAATGTATGATACCAAACTTATCAACTTTAAAGTCAATCTTTCCTGCTTTTGATTCCTGTACAGCTTTGCCAACATCCATGGTCACTGTTCCCGTTTTTGGATTAGGCATTAACCCTCTCGGTCCCAGGATTTTTCCCAGTACACCGACTTTAGGCATTACATTGGGAGTGGTGATGATAACATCGACATCTGTCCATCCCTGTTTGATCTTATCAATATAATCATCAAGTCCGACATAATCTGCACCGGCACTTTTGGCTTCATCTTCCTTTTCAGGTGTACATAAAACCAATACGCGCACTTCTTTTCCTGTTCCGTGAGGAAGCGTCACGGAACCCCGAACCATTTGATTTGCTTTCCTGGGGTCAACACCCAAACGAACATCAATATCTACTGACGCGTCGAATGACGTGTATGTTATATCTTTAACAACCTGCAATCCCTGAGGTAAAGTATAAGCAGCATCTTTGTCAAATTTTTCCAGTGCTACCTTACGTTTTTTTGATATTTTTGTCATCTCGCTTTATCCTGCTTTAATGTGTTAAATAAAAATACGTTATTAAAATGGTGCTGTTCCGGTAACCTTGATACCCATACTTCGTGCAGTGCCGGCTACCATCTTCATGGCTGATTCAACTGTAAAACAATTTAAATCGTTCATTTTATCTTCAGCAATTGACTTCACTTGTTCCCAACTCACAGAAGCAATCTTAATACGATTTGGTTCTGCAGAGCCTTTGTTTTGTTTTGATGTTTCAAGCAACTGAACTGGTACAGGAGGTGATTTTAAAACAAAATCAAATGATTTGTCCTGATATACTGTAATAATTGCTGGAATGATCTTCCCTGCCTTGTCCTGTGTTCGGGCATTGAACTGTTTGCAAAACTCCATGATGTTCACTCCCTTTGCACCTAAGGCCGGTCCTACGGGAGGTGAGGGATTTGCAGCTCCTCCTTTTATTTGCAGCTTAATGATAGCGCTTACTTGCTTTGCCATTTTCTATACATTTTTTGTTTATTATTCTTTTTCAACCTGTAAAAATCCAAGCTCAAGCGGTGTTTTCCGGCCAAAGATTTTTACCATGACTTTAAGTTTCTTTTTCTCTTCGTTAACTTCCTCTATGATTCCTGAAAAACTGTTGAACGGACCGTCAATAACCTTCACTGTTTCACCAACAATAAATGGTTCGCTTAACTCTTCATCTTTATCCATCAAATCATCCATCTGTCCGAGAATACGTCTCACTTCTGAAGGACGCATGGGATCAGGTTCTCCTTTCGTTCCAAGGAATCCTAATACTCCGGGTATGCCTTTAATTGTATGAATGATTTCACCTGTCAAGATTGCCTCAATTAATACGTATCCCGGAAAATAGTTTTTTTCTTTACTGATTTTTTTCCCTTTTCTGATTTGATAAACTTTCTCAGTCGGTACCAGCACCTGTGTAACAAAATCCTGAAGGTTCAGTCTTGATATTTCATTATCAATATACTGTTTAACCTTTTTCTCACTGCCACTCACAGCTCGAACAACATACCATTTTTGTGTGTTTTCGCTCATTGATTAAAATTTATCACTTCAAGTGTATGAATGCTTTTTTATGCACCATACCATATTTTTAAAATATTTTCAAAACTGATGTCCATAAGCAGCACAACAAGTGCAATTAAAAGTGAAGCAATAGAAACTACTATTGAACTGCTTTGAAGTTCTGACCAGGTCGGCCATGAGACCTTGTTTTTCATTTCGTCATAAACTTCGGCGATATATTTTCTGATCTTTTTCATACATTAAATTTTCAGTGCGCGGGCGGAAGGACTCGAACCCTCAGCCTATGGTTTTGGAGACCACCACTCTACCAATTGAGCTACACCCGCAACATGAAAATGAAAGGGAGTATGTGCTCCCTTTCATTCTTCAGTTGATATTAGTCTAGAATTTCTGTTACCTGTCCTGCACCTACTGTACGACCACCTTCACGGATTGCAAAACGCAGGTTCTTGTTCAATGCGATTTCAGCAATCAGTTTTACGTGAATGGTAAGGTTGTCTCCGGGCATAACCATTTCAACGCCTTCCGGAAGATGAATTTCACCTGTAACATCGGTTGTGCGGAAATAGAACTGAGGACGATATTTATTCTGGAATGGAGTGTGACGTCCGCCTTCTTCTTTCTTCAGGATATAAACTTCAGCTTTGAATTCTTTGTGAGGTTTGACGGAGCCCTGTCTCGCAATAACCATACCTCTGCGAATTTCATCTTTGTCAATTCCTCTAAGAAGTAAACCAACATTGTCACCAGCTTCGCCACGGTCAAGAATCTTACGGAACATCTCAACACCTGTAACAACTGATTTCAATTTTTCAGCACCAAATCCAATGATATCAACAGGGTCTCCTGAGTTGATAACTCCGGTTTCAATTCGACCTGTTGCAACTGTTCCTCTACCTGTAATTGAGAATACATCTTCAACAGGCATAAGGAATTCTTTATCGCGGTCACGTTCTGGTGTAGGAATATAAGTGTCAACAGCAGCCATAAGTTCCATGACTTTGTCTACCCATTCCGGCTCTTTGTTTAAGCCGCCAAGAGCTGACCCCTGAATAACAGGTGTGTTGTCTCCGTCAAATCCGTAAAATGTTAAGAGTTCACGAATGTCCATTTCAACAAGTTCCAGAAGCTCTGGGTCATCAACAAGATCGCATTTGTTCATGAATACAACAATTCTTGGAACACCTACCTGACGAGCAAGAAGTATATGTTCTCTCGTCTGAGGCATGGGACCATCAGTGGCAGCAACAACGAGAATAGCACCGTCCATCTGGGCAGCACCAGTTACCATGTTCTTAACATAGTCAGCGTGTCCGGGACAGTCAACGTGAGCGTAGTGACGCTTTTCCGTTTGATATTCAACGTGAGCAGTGTTAATAGTAATACCCCTTTCTTTTTCTTCAGGAGCGTTGTCAATCGAGTCGAAGGAACGGAATTCTGAAAACCCCTTGTCTGCCAAAATCAATGTGATGGCTGCAGTGAGAGTTGTTTTTCCGTGGTCAACGTGTCCGATTGTTCCTACGTTCACGTGTTCCTTATCTCGTACGAATTTTTCTTTTGCCATATGAATTTTATTTTATTAGGTTAATAAAAAATGTTT
>CAYMAZ010000061.1:0-8335 GCA_964388575.1 uncultured Bacteroidales bacterium
AAGATCAGTATCGCTGCTGGGATGGCACATATAACGGCCGCCTTGCACCGCAGGGTGTGTATGTGTATCTGCTTAATGCCACTCTCAAAGACGGAACAACGGTGAACAGGGATGGGGTGATTATGTTGATCAGATAGATGGGAATTGCTTTGGGGGCTGGGGTTTTTTATTGGAAATTGTAAAATGTAAATCTTAAATTTAAAATTTTTGCCGTTGGCATAAATGCTTTTGGAATAGCTGATTTTTTTAATTTGATCGGATTTTAGGGAGCCGGGTGTTTTTGTCAAAAAATTTGCAGATTGGGTTGCTTTGCCTGGAAATCTGCATTGGCAAATTTTGCGCCAAAAACCAGTTGTGTGGATGTTTTAGTCCCCGCGCTTCGCACGGGGTTACCAATATGAGACCCTTACAGGGTCAGCAAGTGAGTTTTAAATTTTTCCAGAGTTCGCTATATTGAATATGTTCTATTTGATTTTTGCTATTTTCTATGTATAGCTCTGGTCATTACGTGAAGTCTATCTCAAAATTTGTTCAGTGGGTCGTTTTGAAAATGTTGCTTACTCAATCACAATTTTTCCGCGTTCTGTAATTTCGTTGTTGTCAGAGAGATTGTAAAAATATATGCCGCCGGAAAGGTCTTTTATTATTATTTGAAATTCAGCAGTATTTGATACTTCAAGTGACTTTACTTTTCTGCTGTTGATGTCAAACAGATGGAAACTGAGCTGATTGTCAGGGAAACCGCTCAGAGAGACTGTCAGTAGATCAGAAGCAGGATTGGGAAATATGGAAACTGAGCACTTCTGAAGGTTTTCTGGCTGAATGCCAGTGTAATCAGTTGGAATAATGTCGAGAACGATTCCTTCAACTACTGTGAGTCCGTAAGGAATTTCATCCGGCAGAAGATACCAGCCGTTGTATGTTCCGCCCCACCCGAAATTGATGTGATAATAGTCATCTGTGTTGTATCCGTCAACCACGACATTATGTCCCATGCTCCACAAAGAGTCGACCACTGCAAGATGTGCAGGCAATGTGTCTTTCATGTTTTGTTTCAGTCTTTCATACAGGTCAGTGTCATTTTCATCAAGTAATGAACCCGTTGAAAATCCAAATCTCACATAGGCATCATATGCCTGACTGACCCCAAATGTTCCTGATGCCTGTGATGTGAATACCTGCTTGCATGCAACTCCGCAGGCAAATGTGAGCGCGGCTTTGTCGTGATCACTGAGTTGGGTGCCGTTGAAATAGTGTGTATTTAAAGTGTCGAGTGCTTCGTTCAATTCTGAGTAAGACGGAAATCCATGTGTGAGATGATCATCGTCAATCCAGTATTGCCTGCCAGCATAACTGTGATAATAGTCGTCGGTGTCGTCGAATTGGGTTTTGTTGGTGGTTTTGTGAAAATTTAAAATCTGTGCCATAGCAACGGCAGGACAACCTGCGATGCTTCGCTGTGAAGTGACTGGATCGATGGGGCAATAAAGATTGTAGGGTGCATTTTGTGTCCAGTTTGTTTTCAGCCAGCCATCACTATCGGCAGGCCATTGCTCAAGGGTTTGTTTATCATATTCGCTGTTTTCTGAACTGAGTATCAGCGACCATTGATTATGATGCTTTTCTGCACAGGAATTTTCAGGTGTATCAGCAAATGACATTCTGTTTATGATGTCAGCCCACAGCATTGAAAACAGGGGATTATGATTGCTGAATTCACCAAAGTTGCTTTCGGCTGAATAGGCCAGAACGGGTGGGAGGGAGCGCGAAGCAGAAACAATTATATATCCGGTGGGCACAAGGTCGAAAACATAAGCAAGCATTTGATCATTGTTGTATATGATACGAGGGTTTTCAGTAATGTGTGAACCGGATTTGCTCAGCCGGGGCATTATGTGTTCTGCAGCAACGCAAGCTTCAGAAAGTGAAATGCTAAGCTGGCCGGTTAGTGCACATACTGATCCGTTTGCGAAGCAGAGCACAGATATAAACAACGAATAAACAATGATTTTTTTCATTTTGCCTTGTATTTGATAAAAAATTCACGATCAAAGTTTTATGAGACTGAAAGTGAAGTGTTTTCTGATTTTATCTTTCAGTAAGTATAATCCCAAATAATAGGCAGCAATGGCTCCAAGAGTGACAAGAGCAGCCATTCCTTCATGCCGGGTCAGAGCAAAGGTTGTAAACAGGGCAATGAGCAAAACAACCACAGGAAGAATGTAGCCAAGGACGAGTGCCTGCATGCCGAGTGACTCCCTGATGATCACATTCACCATGTCTCCGGGAACAATGTCAGGATACTGTGATGAAGGGATCTCAATCACTTTATCACTTTTTCCGAATGCTGTGCAATACCCTTTGGCATGACATGACGCGCAGGCAGAAACAACTTCAATGTCAACATAAATGATGCCGCCTTTAATTTTGCTGACAATGCCGGGATGCTCGAGAGTGGATTGAGATTTCATGTGTTTGAACTTCCTGCAAATGTATAAAGTTTTTTTGAAGGGGAATTATTTGAATGATGTTTTGGGCTATTGAATACAACTTCATGATTTAAACTTAGAGTTCATATAATTTATTTGAGATTCCGTAAATTTTGATTTGAACTGAAGAGATTGAATGGTGACGTCAATAAATTGTATGCTCCCACACTTCATAAAGTTTCGTACTTTTGCCGTGCAAATGAAAAGTTATGAAACCCAAACGATTGTTAATTAGTGAGTTCAGGCCTAAACTTCTGACATCACTGAAAAGCTACAACAGAAAAACATTCGTATCTGATCTGATTGCAGGGCTGATTGTTGGAGTTGTGGCTTTGCCCTTGTCAATTGCTTTTGCCATTGCATCGGGTGTTTCTCCCGAAAGGGGGATCATCACCGCCATCATTGCCGGATTTCTGATTTCTGCCCTGGGAGGCAGTAAAGTGCAGATCGGTGGCCCCACAGGCGCTTTTATCGTTATTATTTATGGCATTGTTGAACAGTTCGGCGTGAACGGCCTGATCATAGCCACACTCATGTCCGGCATTATGCTTTTTCTGATGGGACTGTTCAGGATGGGGACCATTATCAAGTTTATGCCATATCCCATCGTTGTTGGTTTTACCAGCGGCATTGCAGTCGTCATTTTTTCATCACAGATTCAGGATATGTTCGGGCTTTCAATCTCAGAAGCCGTGCCTTCAAATTTCATTGAAAAGCTGATCTTTCTTTCAGGATATTTTCATTCGGTCAACTGGTATGCACTTGGCATTACAATATTCACCATCATCTGCATTATTCTGATTCCCAGGGTCAACAAGAGAATACCCGGAACACTTGTGGCACTGATCATTGCCACACTTGTTGTTCATTTTGCAGGCATTCCCGTTGAAACCATTGGCAGCAGGTTTGGTGAAATTCCCAATACAATCCCGGCACCAGTCATTCCGATCATTGATTATGCAACAATTCGCATGCTGCTCATTCCTGCTTTTACCATTGCCATGCTCGGTGCCATTGAATCACTGCTTTCGGCCATGGTTGCCGACGGGACAATCGGCGGAAACCACCGCTCCAATACTGAACTGATGGGGCAGGGGATTGCCAACATTATCACACCAATATTTGGCGGAATTCCTGCTACCGGTGCCATTGCCCGCACAATGACAAATATCCGTAACGGTGGAAAAACACCTGTCGCCGGAATCATCCATGCCATTGTTCTGCTGGCAATCCTGTTGTTTTTCGGAAGTCAGGCAAAACTCATTCCGCTCAGTTGCCTAGCAGGAATTCTTGCAGTTGTAGCATACAACATGAGCGAATGGCGTTCATTTAAGAAACTTTTGCGAAACACTAAACTTGAAGTCGCTGTACTTCTCACGACCTTTTCTCTGACAGTTCTGGTTGATCTGACAATTGCCATATTATTCGGGATCATTTTGGCATTTGTTCTCTTCATGAAACGTGTCATTGAAACAACGAATATTGATGTACTGCAGATTGAAGTTGAAAATGAAAATAAATTCAGTGATACTCCGGTACTGAAAATTCCGGATGGAGTGCAGGTGTTCGAAATGCGTGGGCCGTTCTTTTTTGGTGTAGCAAATATCTTTGACGAGATTGACCGTGAAGTTTCGGGAAAACCGAAAGTTCTTGTAGTCAGGTTCAGAAGGGTTCCTTTTATTGATTCTACTGCAATCAATAATCTGAAAAGTTTCATTGAAAAGAAGAAAAAAAGCGGTATTCAGATTGTTATGTCGCACGTAGTACCTACTGTTTATTTGGAGTTTGAAAAGAACGGTCTGACTGAATTGATCGGAAAAGAAAATTTCTGCCCGGAAATTGAATCAGCACTGAATAGAGCAGGAGAAATTGCCGGAAAGTAATATTTGGTTTATAATCTCTGAGTCCTCTTTTTTACGACAGATGGATTCTTCGTGTCCTCTGTGGTTAGATAATCAGAAATTATAAATAAATGCAAGTAATCCCCGGACATTTGATACCTCTTCTGAGGCAGTGAATTTCCCCATATCATCAATATCTGAAGGTTTACCATATGCTGCGGTTGTGTACTCAACTTCCAGGGCAATTGTCGTTTTTCCCTGTTTAAATGCAATTCTTGGAGATATCCTGTACACATATTCGATGTTGCTGCCTCGTGCAAACACATTTCCGGTTCCAGTCATCATCTGATCCGAGGTTCCGAGGTTTTTTGTGTATCCTGCAAATATTCCTGCCTGAAGTTTTTCTGCTGAATAGTATACTTCTGTCCACAACGTACCGGTGTTAAAATTGGTGTATTCCCTCTTTCCGGTCAGTGTATCATAGGAATCAAATTTCACGGCATATCCTCCGATCCCAGTAATATCGTGTGCATTCTGAGCAAGGATTGCCTGTAGTTTCCAGGTGAATTTATCAAATACGAGTTTTGAATATGCTGTTGCGGACATGCTGCTGATCGAAGTGTTGGTTTTGTGACCAAGATTGGTTTGAATTTCCGGGACAAGGGTTTTGTGATCCCAGCCTGCGCCGAACACATTTTTTGTCTCAGCAGGCGAATAACTCATCTGGAAGTTCACAGCAGGAATGGCGGCATTTCTCATATAGATGCTGCTTGCGCCGGCAGGGCCTGTGCTCGTAAAATCACGCTGGGTGTATGCTGTGAGAGAAGCAGAGAAATTGCCCATGTTTCTTGTGTACCTGAGTTGTGGATTTCTTGAAAATGGCTGAAAAGGTACGCCTGTGTTAAAAGAAATTACTTCAGGAAATGCCTGCGCCATAAACATTGGATTCCAGTATTGTCCGGCAAGAAGTTCGCAGTTCTCCCAGTTGAGTTTAACAAATGCATGCCTCAGCCTGAATCCGTTGATGTCTGATTCACTGTGGCCGAAAAACGCACCCTCGATCACACCCGAAGTTTTTGCTCCAAAAGCATCTGGTCCGGTGATTTTTCCGGTCAGACGGGACTGAATGGACAAAATATTGAACTGTGGACTGGCGTTGATGTCATCGCCGTTTGAATCTTCTTTTACATCTGCAGGATAAAGCATAAAATGCCCCTCGCGGATGGAAACTGTTTGTCGTGTGTCGAAGAATGCATCAGTCTTGACAAATCCGCTGAATGAAATGCCGAATTTCTTTTCTTCTTCAGGCTTCTGTGCCAAAATAACAGAACTGCTCAGAATAAGCATAATTGAGCATACGAGTGTAATTTTTAACTTCATAAATTTAATATTTTAATGATTGTTAATGTTATTTTAATGCAAATATAATTTATTTCACTTATGAACTTAAAAAAAAAGTTGATTTTAAATAAAACAATAATCAGTCAGACGATCATCTGACTTAACTTCCTGGGATTGTGCCTGGGTGTTCCTGATTTTCACTAAATTTGCATCTTCATTCAAAGAAATGACCGAAATTCGTACATACAGAATTGAGATCCGAGGACTTGTTCAGGGGGTTGGTTTCAGGCCGTTTGTGTATCGCATTGCAACTGAAGCCGGTCTCAACGGTACCGTGGAAAACAGGAATGATGGTGTTTTCGTCATCGTCACCTGCACTGAAAATACATTAAAAGATTTTGTCAACAACATCAAACATAAAGCACCGCCTGCCTCACGTATTGAATCAATTTTCTTTACAGAAACAGAATACGTTGATTTTAAGCGCTTCGAAATCGTAAAAAGCACTTCAGTTTCAGAATCTGTCACTGACGTCAGCCCCGATATTGCTGTGTGTGATGAATGTCTTGCCGACATGAAGATACAGCCCAACCGACTGGGTTATCCGTTCATCAACTGCACCAACTGCGGCCCACGCTTTTCCATTATTCAGGATCTTCCATACGACAGGGAAAAAACCACCATGAAGATGTTCGAAATGTGTCCGTCATGCCGGAAAGAATATACCAATGTTCTCGATCGCCGTTTTCATGCCCAGCCCGTTGCCTGCGAAATATGCGGCCCGGAATATACTTTGCACGAAGGTGAAACCAAAATCACTGGACACACAGAGATCATCACACGGACAGCTGAACTATTGAACGCTGGAAAAATAGTCGCAGTCAAAGGTATCGGTGGTTTTTTCATTGCCTGCAATGCACTCAATGAAGATGCAGTTTCACGACTCAGAGTTCTGAAAAACCGTGAGTCAAAGCCATTTGCGGTCATGTTCAGCTCGCCTGAAACCATCAGGGAATTTGCAGTGGTAAGTACAAAAGAAGAAGCCTCACTTTTATCACTGAAACGGCCCATCGTCCTGCTTAATGAAAAAAAACCGCTTGCATTTTCGGTCAACGTGGGATTTGATACTGTCGGTGCCATGCTGCCATATATGCCGTTTCATTATCTTCTCTTTGAAAAATCCGGGCTGAAGGCCATCGTTCTCACAAGTGGCAATATTTCAGATGAACCAATCATCACTGACAATGTCAAAGCAACCAGCATCCTCGGAAACATTTGCGATGCCGTGCTCACATATAACCGCGACATTCACAACCGCACCGACGATTCTGTGGTCAGGATCATGAACGGGCAGGAGCGAGTCTTCAGACGTTCCAGAGGGTATGCGCCTGTCCCAGTGAAAACACAAAGCCGCCTTGAGGGAATTCTTGCGACCGGCGCCGAACTTGTCAATTGTTTCTGTATTGGCAAAGGAAATCAGGCAATTATGAGCCAACACATCGGCGACCTGAAGAACATGGAAACCTACGAATTTTTCACCGAATCCATCGAACGGCACAAAAAACTGTTTAGGTTTGAGCCAAAACTCATCGTTACCGATCTTCATCCAGACTATCTTTCCACCCGCTATGCTGTTGAAACCGGCTTGCCAGTTGTACGCGTGCAGCATCATCATGCACACATTGCATCATGCATGGCTGAACATGGCCTCGATGAGCCTGTGATCGGTGTTGCAATGGACGGAACCGGACTTGGTGATGATGGCAATATTTGGGGCAGTGAATTCATGGTGTGCGATTACAAAAGTTATGAACGCAAGGCACATTTTAAATACATTCCTTTGCCAGGAGGTGACAAAGTTACCCATGAACCATGGCGCACGGCTGTTTCGATTCTCTATGGTGTCTATGGTGCAGAATTTCTGAACTTCAGCCTGCCGTTTCTGCACAATATCCCTCAGGAAAATATCCGCATGATTTGTGCTGCCATTGATAAAAAAATCAACTCACCGCTGTCATCAGGTGCTGGGAGAGTGTTTGATGCAGTGAGCGCTCTCATCAATCTGTGTCCTGTGAGCCGTTTTCATGCCGAAGCGCCCATGCGCCTTGAAAGCGCCATTGACCACTCAGAGACTCAATCCTACGATTTTCTTCCGGGCAGCTCCATATCGTTTCAGCCCATGATCCGGCAGATTGTTGAAGACATACTCAACAAAACACCTCAGCCGATCATTTCTGCACGTTTTCACAACACCATCGCCGAAGTCATCTTCCATGCAGTTGCATCCATCAACCGCGAAACGGGAATTCGAATCGTGGCGCTTTCAGGCGGGAGCTTTCAGAACAAATACCTCACAGAACGGGTTGAAAAGGCACTTTCAAAAGACGGCTTTTTCGTGTATTCACAGCACACCATTCCTTGCAACGACGGTGGCATTGCGCTGGGGCAGATGATGATCGGGGCGGAGATAAAATAAATTTTCTTTTTGTGTGAAAAAAAGCATTGATTGTTAATGAAAAAAATATATTTTTGAAGAAAATAAAGTATGATATTTACAAGACATATACAGCCGATTTTGTATGGATAGAGATGAAAATGTAAGACCTATTAACGAGTTGAACTAAACCGCCCCCTTGCGGAGGCGGCAGAATGATGTTAATTTTG
>CAYMAZ010000062.1:0-8078 GCA_964388575.1 uncultured Bacteroidales bacterium
ATCTGAAAATTTTTTGCTGTTTTATAATTCAATTAAACGATGTGCGAAACCAATAGAGATAAGATATTTGATTTTCACCGCGTGCAGTGGGGGAGTTTATTCAATAATTCTTCCCACAGGATACACATTCAGTTGCTGGTCAAACCAGGGTGATCTCTGATAAAACCAGTTCAGAACATTCCAGGGGTTGGAATACAAATCGGGATGGTTGCGTTTTTCAGTTTCCAGTAGTTCAAAAAGTGACGGATCATTTTCAAGCATTTTTCTGGCAATTTTTTCCATTACATACATCTCGGAATATTCTTTCTGCTCAAAAATTGTATTAAAATATCCCCATGCCACAAATGAACCTGTTGATTCGGGCTCCAGAAGCAAGGCGACAATTCGTCCTCCCTTCTGATTTACAGGAATGAGAAATGACCCGGCAGGGAAATCAGTTTCTGTTACAGTTTGCCTGATCTCATAAGAAGGTCTGAGGCAGCCTTCATAAGGGGTGTTGTCAAATCTGATCTTTTCAAAAGTGGTTTTCTCAATCCTGAACGTTTGCGCTGCTGCAGTTGTTTCATAGCTGATGCCGTGATGTGTAAGCTTTGCAACCAGATGTCCCCATTCCGGCGGGATGATATATGATGATGGCAATTGAACAGATTTCTGAACTTCAGGTGTTGAAAAGAATGGTCGCTTCCATATTTCAGGCTGACCGGAATCATAACGGAACCAGGGGGCGCCTGACAACGAACTCGTATCAACATCAAACTTCACTCCCAGAAAATCAATGATGACAGAATCCTTAGACAATCCCACTGCAACCGGAAACGGCTGTTTCATGAATGTTCCGTTCAGCATATTGTTGTCAGCCTGTCTTATGAGGTTTTGCAGTTGTATGTGCTGTTCGTTCAGAAATTCAAGTGTATGCTCAATCATTGCAAGTGTCGATTCCACCCTTTGTTTATAGGGTTTCAGCATATGCGTTTCAATGAGCAGCCCGGGACGGTTTGTTGCTGCAAAGTATCCGTTTGAAATAATTGCCGGTGACGGTTTGTGAAGAATGGCTTCCCTCGGATCGTGCCATTTTCGAAATCCGATATAGGGGAAAACAGGGTAGTTGTCATCAAACATTTTCTTTTCAATCCATGGAAGATATTTCTCTGCTGTCCATGCTGATATTCCTTCATCAGTCTGTGGCCCGGTTTCAATTGCATAGGTGACAACATACTGATAATCTGCCCCGTTGGTTGTGTGGCAGTCAATACTGAAGTCAGGATCCCAGTGATGATAAAATTTTAAAAAATGTTGCATTTCCGGAGCTTCAGCCTTCAGAAAATCTCTGTTCAGATTGAGATTCTGCGCAGTGGTCCGCCATCCTGCTTCTTCGGGGCCGTTCTGATTGATGCGGGTATATGCTCCGAATCGTTCATGCCCGTCAACGTTGAATATGGGGATGAATACAATGCTGAATTTTTCCAGATAACGAAGAGCTTCTGGATCTCCTGAGCAGATATTTCTGAACAGCAGCAGGCCTGCATCTTTCCCGTCCGGTTCGCCAGGATGGTTGCATGCAAGAATCATCAGAATTCCACTGTTTTTTGATCTGATGTCTTCAGGATTCCTGAATCCGTCCCTGTCAGCAATAAGAAGGGGAATATCAAGATTTCGGGCACTTTTTCCGATGCTGGTAAAATGTATTTTTTCAGAAGTTTCGGCAAGAAGCCGGCAGAATTCAATTGTTGAAGTATAATCAGGTGTCACATTGTAATTGCCCAGCTCATAATGGGTCAGCAAATTTGTGTTTTGCGAAAATGAATTTGGGAAATTTAAAGTAAAAATACAGAATAAAAGCAGGCATCGTGTTCTCATACAAATAGTTATTTTCTGATAAGATATGTTTTAAGTTCCGGTTCAGATTTCAACACAAAGAAAATGAAACCGAAGAAAAGCACACTGTTGAATCCCAGTTGAAGGATGTTGTTGTCAAATCTGACAAAATGGCTGATTGCGTATAATACAAGAGAAAGTGTCAGATAAATGATAAATTTCTTAATCTTATATGGGATGGGATAATATTTTTGACCGTAAAAATACGAAAGCAGCATCATGATCAGGTAGCAGGCAAAGTTTGCCCAGGCAGAACCCATATATCCGATGACCGGAATGAGAGTGAAATTGAGGGTCAGGGATACTACCATGCCGGCTATACTGAACCAGGCGCCGTAACGTGTTTTGTCATTGATTTTATACCAGACGGAAAGATTGTAAAAAATGCCGAGAAAGATGTGACCGAAAATCAGGATGGGCACAACATCAAGCCCTTCATGATAATTTTTTCCGACGAAGTGCTTTACGATATCAATGTAGAGCATAATTCCGAGAAAAATCAGTACACAGACAATAACAAAGTAGTTCATAACAGTTGCGTAAGTCTGTTTTGCATCTTTATCAGCAGCACGTGCAAAGAAAAATGGTTCAGCAGCATACCTGAATGCCTGGATAAAAATTGAAATAAAAATCGAAATTTTAAAACACATGCCATAGATCCCAAGTTCGTACATGGCAATGTCTTCTGGAAGCATGTATTTGAGAAGAATCCTGTCAATTGTTTCATTTGCGATTCCCGCAAGGCCGAAAATGAGAAGCGGGAAACCATAAACGATCATTGATTTCCATAGCTTAACATTGATTTTGAATCCGGCTTTGAACATTTCGGGCATCAGCAGCAGAAAGGTTAGCGCGCTTGCCACAAGGTTTGCAATAAAAATTGAACTCACATCAGGCGTTCCATCTGTGAACATTCCGGCCAGATTTTGAATAAAACTGTTATCAGAGTTTTTATACAGGTAAGGAAGTAACAGGATTAGGATCAGGTTGAGTGAAATGTTGGTGATGATGTTAATGATTTTAATAACAGCGAACTTCATGGCTTTGTTATCAGCTCTCAGTTTTGCAAATGGGATACTGCACACTGCATCAAGCCCCAGAATCAGTACAAAGTAAATGATATACTCCGGATGATCCGGATATCTTAAAACTCCTGCAATCTGAGAAGAAAACGCCAATCCTGCCAGAACAAAAAGCACTGATGATGCAATCAGCGACCACAGGGTTGTTGAAAAAATGATTTTCTTCTGATCGCTGTTCTGATAGTTTCTGAAGAAAGCAGTTTCCATTCCATATGTCAGAATGACAATCAGAAAAGCAACATAGGCATACATTTCAATATACACTGCCGCTTCGTCAGGAAGAAAGACACGTGAATAAAGCGGTACGAGCAAATAATTCAGTAATCTGCCCAGAATACTGCTGACGCCGTAAACAGCTGTTTGCCCAACAAGCCCTTTGATACTTTCCAATGCGATTTTTTTTGTCGGCTTCAAAGTTAAAAGTATTTTTTAATCAAGAGGAGAAAAGAAGTTTTAAATCAAAAAGAAAAGTGAGGAAGTAGAGGATGTAAAATAAAAAATATTCATTATGAATGGTATACAAAAAAAAATCAAAAAAATTGTTTTGTGAAATGAAATTTTGTTCTATCTTTGCATCCCCAAACTGAAATTAATTATTAACAAAAAAAATATTGCGTTATGACAAAAGCAGAAATTGTAGCAGAAATCGCACAAAAGACCGGAATCGAAAAAACTGCAGTTCAGGAAGTTGTGGAAAATTTTATGGGTGTTTTGAAATCATCAATGGTGAACGGAGAAAATGTATACCTGAGAGGTTTTGGAAGTTTTATTATTAAAAGAAGAGCTGAAAAAAAGGCCAGAAACATTTCCAAGAAAACAACGATTGTTATTCCTGCACACAATATCCCTGCTTTTAAACCCGCCAAATCATTTGTGAATGCCGTGCGTGCAGGTGGAAAATAGGCATTACGAAAATTAAGTTTTAACATAATAAATTACAAAGATATGCCAAGCGGAAAGAAGAGAAAAAGGCACAAGATGGCGACACATAAGAGGAAAAAACGTCTTCGTAAGAATCGTCACAAGAAGAAGAAGTAAAAAAGAGTAATTCTCTTATGTAAAATGATGTTTATTGGTTTGTCAGGGAGGAACTCTCATGGGGCTAAGTAATATTTTGCGGTAAACTCTGACAGTAAAGGTGAATAAAGAACTTATAATTGACGGCACTTCTTCAGAAGTAATCATTGCATTACTTGAAGACAAGAAACTTGTTGAACTACACAAGGAGTATAATGATAATGACTATGCAGTCGGTGATATCTATCTCGGTCGTGTCAAGAAGATTATCAATGGCTTGAATGCAGCATTTGTTGATGTTGGGTATGAGAAGGATGCATTTTTGCATTATCTTGATCTTGGACCTCAGATATCAAGTTGCAATAGCTTTATTCATAATGTAATAGCAAACAAGGGTCAAAAGGAACTTGCAAAATTTAAACTGGAAAATGACATTCCTAAAAGCGGAAAAATTACCAATGTGTTACGAACAGGAGATAAGATACTTGTTCGAATAGCAAAGGAACCCATTTCTGCTAAAGGTCCCAGAGTTACCAGCGAGTTGTCTTTTCCCGGAAGGTTTTTGGTTCTTGTTCCGTTTTCTAACAAAATATCATTAAGTCAAAAAATTAAGGATGTTGAAGAGCGCAACAGGTTAAAACGACTTGTTCAAAGCATCAGACCCAACAATTTCGGAGTGATTGTGCGTACAGTGGCGGAGAATCGAAAAGTTGCCGAATTATATGCCGACTTAAATGACCTGGTGAAAAAGTGGGATGAAATGATATCAAAACTTCCGGCACTTCAGGCTCCTGTTAAGGTTCACGGAGAACTTGGGAGATCATTTACAATACTGAGAGATATTCTGAATGAATCATTTAATAATATAAATGTTAACAGTCAGCAGATGGCTGATGATATCAAGGGATTTATCAAAAATTTTGCACCCGGGAAAGAGGATCTTGTCAAATTATATAAAGGGAAAGTTAATGTTTTTGAACATTTCGGGATAGACAAACAAATCAAAACATCCTTTGGTAAAAAAGTAATGATTAAGAGCGGGTCGTATCTGATCATTGAACATACTGAAGCTTTTCACGTGATTGATGTCAACAGCGGGTATCAGCAAAATGACGAAAAAAATCAGGAAGCCAATGCACTTGAGGTAAACCTTGAAGCTGCTGAAGAAGTTGCACGTCAGTTAAGACTAAGAGATATGGGCGGCATTATTGTCATTGATTTTATTGATATGACAAATGGGCAAAACAGAAGAAAACTATACGAAAGATTGAAAGAGCTTATGCAAAATGACAGAGCAAAGCATTCAATTCTGCCACCCAGTAAGTTCGGACTTGTTCAGATTACCAGACAAAGAGTCAGACCTGAAACGAACATTGACATTCGTGAACAATGCCCTGTTTGTGAAGGAACCGGTAAAATTAAACCTCATGTTCTGTTTATTGATGATATCAGAAACCAGATCCAGTATCTGTTCAGAGAACAAAATGAAAAAAAACTGACTCTTATGGTCAGTCCATATATTCATGCATTTTTAACCAAAGGTATGTTCAGTCTATTGAGGAAGTGGAAATGGCATTACAAAAGAACAATTAAAGTTATTCCATCATCTTCATATCATTTTCTTGAATACCGTTTTTTTAATTCCAAAGGTGAAGAAATCCATCTTTAGTGATTAATTCATCCGTATAAGTAAGAATTCTTTGCATCATGTCCGAACAGAAACATAGCAGCAGGGAGAATTTCGGGACACAACTTGAAATTTTGAAAAGGTATTGTGCATTTCAGGAAAGATCAGTAAAAGATGTTCAGCAAAAGGCCGGAAAGATTCATTTGAATCCGTCAGACACAGATCAGGCTGTCAGAATTCTGCAAGAAGAAGGATTTTTAGATGAGCATCGGTATGCCTATGCATTTGTCAATGGAAAACTCAAATACAATCAATGGGGAAAAATTAAAATCCGTTACGAATTGCAGTTGCGAAAAATTGATAAGGCATTCATTGGAGAAGCACTCAACTCAATAGATGAAACGGTTTATGAACAAACACTGAAAGAACTTGTACAAAAAAAAGCAGTAGTTTTGCAAAGAAACCAACAAAAGGATCTGTATCGTAAACTGATGCAATATGCAATGAGCAAGGGATTTGAGTCAGATTTGATCAGAAAAGTGTTAACAGAAAATAAATACGCATGATTTATAAAAATGATATTACCGGATTGAAAGAGCGGCTGGAAGCTCTAAGGAGGTTTCTTTGACATCGATGATAAAGAAAAAAACATTGTAGAAGAGGAAAATATTACCTTGCAGGAGGATTTCTGGAACAATCCAAAAAATGCAGAACTTTTTCTGAAAGAACTGAACAGAAAGAAGGCCATTGTTAGAAATTTTTATAATGCCTTACAAAAATTTGAAGATTTAGAAATTATTTTCGAATATTTCAATGAAGATGAGGCAACCGAAGAAGATTTGAATGAAAGCTGGAATTCGGCAACTTCAGAGCTTGAAGAAATTGAATTTTTCAGAATGTTCAACGAGAATGAGGATAAGTTGAATGTTGTTCTTACTATCAATTCAGGTGCAGGCGGAACAGAGAGTCAGGATTGGGTGGAAATGCTGATGCGAATGTACATCCGGTGGGCTGAAAAGCATAAGTTTAAAGTGACAGAACTGGATCTGCTTGAAGGAGATATTGCAGGAATTAAAAATGTGTCTCTTGAAATTGAAGGTGAATACGCCTATGGACGTCTTAAATCAGAAAATGGCGTTCATCGTCTTGTCAGGTTATCACCTTTTGATGCCAAAAATTTACGTCATACATCCTTTGCCAGTGTTTATGCGTACCCACTAGCAGACGACAGCATCGATATTCAGATTAATAAGGCTGACATTGAATGGGATACATTTAGGTCAAGCGGCCCCGGCGGTCAGAATGTTAACAAAGTTGAAACAGCTGTCAGATTAAAACATATCCCAACAAACATTGTTGTTGAATGTCAGGTGACAAGATCTCAAATTCAAAATAGGGAAAAAGCGATGCAGATGTTAAAGTCCCAACTTTACGAGATTGAACTTCGCAAGCAAAAGGAAGCACTTGCAGAAATGGAAGGACAGAAAAGGAAAATTGAGTGGGGTTCACAAATCAGATCATATGTGCTTCATCCATATAAAATGGTTAAAGATCACAGAACCGGGATTGAATCATCCAATCCTCTTGCTGTGCTGGAAGGTGATATTGATGAATTCATCAAGGCCTTTTTAATTCAGTTTGGTAATGAATAACACCGCTGAATTCTGTTGACAAGAAAATCAGGAATCTCTGGGTTAATGTTTACTGTTTCTTTTTTGCAGGTTTGTTCTGCTTTGAAACGATAATGAGTTCCTCCTGATTCTGATGCAGTTCAAGATAAATCACTTCGCCTTCTTTCAGAGTCCCTTTAATGAGTTCTTCAGCAAGGGGATCTTCAATGTATTTCTGAATTGCCCGTTTCAGCGGTCTTGCCCCAAAATTCGGATCCCAACCTTTCTCCATAATGAAATTAACAGCATCATCGGATATCTCGATTTCATACCCCATCTCTGAGACACGTTTGAACATCTTTTTGAGCTCAATAAGAATGATTTTTGCAATATTTTCCTTTTCTAAGTTGTTGAAAATAAGCACATCATCAATTCTGTTGAGAAATTCAGGTGCAAAGGTCTTTTTTAGAGCATTTTCAATCACAGATTTGGCATGAATGTCTTTGCCTGATTCCCGGCTACTGGTAGAGAATCCCACACCCTGCCCGAAATCTTTCAGTTGTCTTGATCCGATGTTGGACGTCATGATAACAAGTGTATTTTTAAAATCAACTTTTCTTCCCATGCTGTCAGTTAACAATCCGTCATCCAGCAACTGCAGGAGGAGGTGAAATACATCAGGGTGTGCTTTTTCGATTTCATCAAGCAGGACAACAGAATATGGTTTACGTCTTATTTTTTCGGTAAGTTGCCCGCCTTCTTCATATCCAACATATCCCGGAGGTGCACCAACCAGTCTTTGAACAGTATGCTGTTCAGAAAACTCTGACATATCGAGACGAATAAGAGCATTTGCATCATCATAAA
>CAYMAZ010000063.1:0-7857 GCA_964388575.1 uncultured Bacteroidales bacterium
GGAAGTGAAGAAAATTTTACCGGAATGATTGATGTGATAAAGGGAATGGCGTACGAACTTTTCGAAAATCAAAAGATTGAGACTGAAATCCCAGAAGAATATAAGGAAAGTGTTCAGAATGCAAGAAACAGAATTATCGAAATTCTTGCAGACTACGATGACGAAATAGGTGATTTGTTTCTTGAGGAGAAGGAGGTGTCATCAGAACTTATTATGAAAGCAGCCCGCGAGGCCACACTCAAATTACTGATTACTCCGGTTTTTTGCGGAGCTGCATATAAAAACAAAGGTATAGAGCTGTTGCTGGATGCTGTAGTTAATTTACTTCCATCGCCAATTGATGTTGGGGCTGTGGTGGGGACAGATGTCGATGATGATACGAAAACATACACAAGAGCACCCTCTTCAAAAGAACCATTCTCTGCACTTGCATTTAAACTGATCAATGATCCCTATGTGGGTCAGCAAACATTTATCCGCATTTTTTCCGGTCATATTGAAAGTGGCATGCAGTTCTACAATACAGCAAAAAGAAAATATGAGAGAGCAGGCAGAATTTTCCGGATTCGTGCCAAAGACAGGGAAGAGATTTCCCATGCCGGACCAGGAGAGATTGTCGCACTTGTCGGCATGAAGGTCACCCGTACAGGAGATACACTGTGCGCCACAGATCACAAAATTCTTCTGGAGTCCATCCATATTCCGCCCGCAGTGATTGAAATGAAGATTAACCCGAAAGTAAGAAAGGAAAGTGAAAAACTCGGTGAAGCACTTTCAAGGCTGATCAATGAGGACCCCTCTTTCAGAGCACGATTTGACGAAGAAACACAGGAAACCATCATCTCAGGAATGGGCGAACTGCATCTGGAGATTATTGTCGACAGACTCAAAGAAGAGTTTAAAGTGGAAGTGGAAGTGGGTGAACCTGCTGTTTCCTTCAGAGAAACAATTACACTGGAGTCTGACAGTAACTACAAGCATTCTAAACAAACCGGAGGAAAAGGGCAGTATGCGCATACAGTCATGCGTCTCGAACCTAATGAAGGGAAAGGTTATGAGTTTATTGACAAGGTCAAGGGAGGCAATATTCCCGGAGAATATATCAGTTCTGTCAACAAAGGTATTGTCAAAACCATGGAAAAAGGACCACTTGCCGGCTTTCCTGTTGTGGATGTTAAAGTTGTTCTCCTTGACGGAAGTGCACATGCTGTTGACTCCTCCGATATGGCATTTCAGTTGTGTGCAGCCATGGGTTTCAAACAAGGCTTTATGAAAGGCAAACCGATTTTACTGGAACCGATCATGAAAATTGAAGTCAACACCCCGGATGATTATATCGGAAACGTTACCGGTGATTTCAACAAACGAAGAGGTCGCATAGAAAATATGCGTCGTTACAGGAAAGGATCACAGAAGCTGAACGGTTTTGTCCCACTGATGGAAATGTTTGGTTATGCAACGACTCTGAGAAATATCTCAAGCGGTAGAGCCAATTATTCAATGGAGTTTTATAATTATCAACCCCTGCCACAAAGTATACAGGAAGAGGTGATTAAAAAGCTTGAGAAAAAATCTTAGTTCAGTCTTTATTTTTTCCTTTAAAAATCCACATTTAGTAGCTTTTCAATTTCAAAAGGTTGTCTCGTATAACATTTGAAGAAAATATCCCTGGCATCCTTAAAAAGGCACTAAATGTTGATGAATATACCTGTTTAACAAAAGAATAACATCATTTTTTTTAACTGTTTCGTTAAGTTATTAATTTTGTATTCGTATACTTATTTGCTCATTAATAATGACAATGAACGAAAAACATAAATTCAAAAAAACCACATTATTTTTTTACCAAACATTCAATAAATCAAAAAATAACATGAAAAAAAATCTACTTTCATTCATTTTATTGGCATTTACAATCATTGCAATAAAAGCACAAATTGTAAACATTCCTGATGCCAGCTTTAAAAACTGTTTACTTACCAACCCGGCAATTAACACAAATAATGACAATGAAATTCAACTGATTGAGGCTCAGGCATTTTCAGGCATTATTGACTGTAGTTGGTTGAATATTTCCGATTTAACCGGTATCGAAGCATTTATCGCATTAACTGAATTGTATTGTTCCAATAACAACCTCACATCTTTAGATGTTTCTGCCAATACAGCACTGACAAAATTATGGTGCAATTATAATCAACTGACCTCATTGAATCTAGGCGGAAATAGTATACTGGTTAATCTTCAGTGTGGGCAAAACCAACTCAGCATTCTTAATGTTAGTGCAAGTCCCGCTTTAGCAGTGTTGAATTGTAGCGGAAACCAACTTTCCAGCCTTGATGTGAGCTATAACAGTGAGCTGAAGGATCTCCTCTGTTCTGCAAATCTTATGACAACAATTGACCTCAGCTCTAATCTCAAACTTGAACAGTTTCAATGCAACTTATCCCTTCTGACAGAACTTGATGTGAGTCATAATCCACTGCTTTCATTTCTGGTTATTGACAACAGTCAGCTAACAAGTCTGAATATTGCAAATGGAAATAACGCAAATTTCAATTTCTTTTTTGCACAGAACAATCCGGCACTTGAGTGTATTCAGGTGGATGATGAACAATACTGTAATGCAAACTGGACTGGAGGTCTGTTTCAAAAGGATAGCACAGCTGTATGGGCTGAAGACTGTAATTCAACAGTTTCTTTGAGTGATATGATATCAAATGAAATGTTGTTTTTTGTCTACCCTAATCCCACAACCAATATGATCACATTTTCTGTTCCAGCTCATGTCAGTCTGACAACTCTGAGCGGTCAAAAAATTACTGACAGAGAAAATATAACTGAACTTGATCTTTCCGACCAACCATCAGGCCTTTACATTTTGAATGTTATTGATGATTCAGGGCGTATGCTGCAACGTCATAAAATCGTAAAACATTAACGACACATAATATGTTCTTTACACAAAAATATTGTATTCAATGATTCTGAAAAATACAGAGGTGAACAATATGCTGAATACATAATAACTTCATTGGTCCAATATTCTGAGTTTTAACAAGAAAATCTGAATAAATTCTTCATGCATAATTCACATCAAATTTCAACATTTTTTAAAAGGCTCTGACAACCCCGAAATCATAAAAAATCATACACAATTAACAAAAAAGCTGTAGGTTTGTACTCTAAATTCTGAGTCATGTTGATTCTCGATATGTTAAATCATGCATACAACAGTGATAAAAAGCTGTTGTTTGTCCTGATTGACCCCGATTATTTTGAAGAAAACCGATTTAAAAAGCTGATTGCTTCTGTCTCAGAACAAAGCATTGATGCTTTTTTAGTTGGCGGAAGCCTGATCACAGGAGGAAACATAAGTGAAACCATTGGTTTGATGAAGAAAAATTCTCACATTCCTGTCTGTATTTTCCCTGGTAACTACAGGCAAATTGATCAGCAGGCTGATGCCATTTTATTTATGAGCCTGATCTCTGGCCGTAATCCGGATTTTCTGATTGGAAACCAGGTTGTGGCTGCTCCCATGCTCAAAAACAGCAACCTCGAAATCATTCCGACAGGGTACATGCTGGTTGACGGGGGCAAACTCACTGCTGCGCATTACATGAGCAATACACTGCCCATTCCCAATGACAAACCTGAAATCGCTGCCTGTACAGCTCTCGCCGGTCAAATGCTCGGGTTGAAGTGCATGTATCTTGACGCTGGAAGTGGTGCCGAACAATCACTGCTTCCTGACTTTATCCGAAAAGTATGCAGCGAAATCAGCATCCCGCTCATAGCAGGTGGCGGTATCAGAAATGCCGAAACTGCCTCAGGATTGCTTGGAGCAGGAGCCACTGCTGTGGTCATCGGTAACGCAGCTGAATCCAATCCTGAAATCATTTCTGAAATATCAACAATTATCAAATAAATCACTGTTTATGAAAAAACTTTTTTTCTTCGCATTTCTTTTTGTGCTTTCTGCAACTTCATTTCTGGAAATTTCTATGCAGGCACAAACCAAAAAACTTGATGCTTATTCAATTACTACCAATCCTGCATTATATCCGCAGAGAATGAGAATTGATGAATGGATCCCGCAAACCCAGGATCTTTCATACAGCAAAGACGGGATCACTCTGTACAGGCAATCCTATCCTTCAAAAAAAACAGAAGTGATCGTGACTGCCGAAGAACTGGAAAAACTCATTGCGCCACTGATGGCAAACTCAGACAGATCAAAGAGTTCGCTTCGCCGCCTTCCGTATCCAGAGTGGAAAGATAAAAACACTTTTTTATTCATGCACGGCAACATGTATTTTTCTTACAACATTGCCGATAAACAAGCTGCAAAACTCAATTCATGGCCTGCTGAAGCCGAATCTCATGATTTCTGCAAAGAAAACAATGTGATGGCCTATACAAAGGAAAACAATCTGTATATTTCAGTGAATGAGAAGGAAATAGCCGTAACAAATGAAACTGATCCTGCGATCAGAATGTGCAACTATGTACATCGTGAAGAATTCGGAATAAAAAAGGGGACGTTCTGGTCTCCAAATGGGACATATCTTGCCTTTTACCGTATGGATGAACGCGATGTTACGGATTACCCGATTGTTGATGTGACAACCAGGATTGCCGAGCTGAAGCCGGAAAAATATCCCATGGCCGGAATGAACAGTCATTATGTGACGCTTGGTGTTTATAACATCAGTTCAGGTACGACGGTCTATATGAAAACTGGAGAACCCAGAGAACAGTATCTCACTTCTGTAACCTGGAGCCCGGACGAAAAATATGTGTTTATCGGACTGCTCAACAGGGCACAAAATCATCTGAAAATGAATATGTACGATGCTGTTTCCGGAAATTTTGTGATCACACTGTTTGAAGAAAAATCTGACAAATATGTTGAACCACTTCATCCCCTGTATTTTATTCCCCAAACTACGGACAGATTTTTATGGATGAGTCAGCGTGACGGATATATGCATCTGTATCTGTATGACACTAAAGGAAAGATGGTAAGCCAGGTGACAAAGGGAAACTGGATCGTGAATGATGTGATCGGGTTTGATGAAAAAGGAAGCACCGTTTTCATTCATGCATCGAAAGACTCTCCGATTGAACAACACATATATGCTGTAACTCTGAAAAACGGAAATATCCGGAAAATATCATCAGAAGCAGGAACCCATTACGGAAAAGTGAACTCACGTGGAACTTACGTGTTTGACAGTTTCAGCAGTCTTGATATTACATCACAGGCTGATGTTCGCGAAGCAAACGGAAAATTTGCGGAAACGCTTCTTGAAAACAACAACCATCTGAAGTCATATGCCATGCCATCCACAGAGATTTTTACAATTAAGAATTCTGAAGGCACAGATCTGTATTGCCGCTTAATTAAACCTGCTGATTTTGATGCAACAAAAACATATCCTGTGATTGTGTATGTTTACGGCGGGCCTCATGCTCAACTGGTGACCAACAGCTGGCTCGGTGGTGCCGGGTTGTTTCTCAACTACCTTGCACAGGAAGGCTTTCTTGTGTTTACACTTGATAACAGGGGCTCAGCCAATCGTGGTTTTGAATTTGAAACAGCACTGCACAGAAGTATGGGAACTGTTGAGGTTGCTGATCAGATGGAGGGCATCAGATATCTGAAGACCCTGCCTTATGTGGATGCTGAACGGATCGGTGTACACGGATGGAGTTACGGTGGTTTTATGACCATGAGCTTAATGCTCAACGAACCTGATGTATTTAAAGTTGGCGTGGCCGGTGGTCCTGTGTGCGACTGGAAATATTACGAAGTCATGTACGGTGAACGCTATATGGGAACACCTGAAAACAATCCTGCGGGCTATGAACAGTCAAGTCTTCTGAACAAGGCAGGAAACCTGAAAGGCCGGTTACTGATCATTCACGGAGCAGTTGATCCCGTGGTTGTGTGGCAGCACAGTCTCATGTTCCTTGAAAAAAGCATAGAAGCCAAAAAGCAGGTCGATTACTTTGTGTATCCCACAGAAGAACACAATGTTGGCTGGGGAAACAGAGGACATCTGCATGAAAAGATCACACAGTACTTTAAAGATTTTCTGTAGAATCCAAAAAATAAAAAACAAGTATTTTTCTTATTGTTTCACAATCTGGGCTGAATATCCTTTCCCTGTTTCATCAAAAAAGGAAATAAAATACATTCCGTTGTTCAGTTGGCTTATATTTATCTCCGGAGAATTGATTTCAACTGTAGTTGAATAAACAATTGCCCCTTTTGTATCAAAAATGTAAAGAATACCTTTTGAAGTCTTCTCTGGGAATCGCATCATAAAAGCCTCTTTAACCGGATTTGGATAAACATCAAGTTTGTTTTTTGAAAAATTTTCAATACTGAGATTGGTTGAGATTTCCACAATCCAGATATCTTCTTCTCCCCGGCAGTACTCAGTTTTGAGTCCAGACACGCCGGATTTGGAATCACCGAATAGTATGTAATGGTTTGTTCCTAGTACAATAACCTGTTTTAAGATGTCAATATTTGAGCCACCGATCGTTTTTTGCCAGAGAATGTTTGCAGTTGTATCTATTGAAACAATCCAGTAATCATAACCGCCATAACACATTTCCGTTTTATCGTTCCCGATATCAGAGGCGGATGTGCCTAATAAGATTACTTGATGATCTGATGTTTTGTAAATTGAATATAATGAAGAATGATTGATGCCTCCTATTGTTTTATCCCAGATAATAGATCCGTCATTGTTTAATTTTATTATCCAGTAATCAGAACCACCTTTTGAATCCTCAGTTTTGGTCCCGGAACTGTCTGAATCTGATCTTCCAGCAAAGTAAATTTTATTGTTTTTTAATAAAATTGAAATACCCCAATCGTTATTATTGCCTCCATATCTGTAATCTGCAATATAATCTAAAGTGGGAAAATCTACTCGAAACATAATATAATCAAAAAAAAATAATGAATAAGGAATAGTTGTAATATCTCCGGAAACAGGAGAGTCAGAAAATCCTACAATTAGTATTTCATTTTCGGATTCAACAAATGCAATATCATAAACAAAGTCCAATGCAGAGCTGCCACCTAAGGTTTTATCAGCGATGATATTTCCAACAGAATCAATTAATACAATCCAGAAATCAGAGTCACCTCTTGAATTTTCAGTTTTTACACCAGAAGAATCTGAATCAGAGATTCCTGCTAATAAGTAGTAATTATTGATTTTTTTAGTTTTTGCAGGTCCATTGTAACTATTACCTCCATAAGTTTTCTGCCACTCGAGTTCACCAAAAGCGTTCAGTTTAATTAGCCAATAATCAAGATAACCATAATTTTCTACAGTTTTATCTAAAGATATGGGAGAATCTGAACCTGCAAGTAATAAATACCCTCCGTCGTTTGTGGATATCAAACTAGCACAAAAATCAGAATTTGTTCCACCAATTGATTTCTGCCACTGGACTGAAAGATCTTCATGAAGTTTAATTAACCAGATATCCCCACTTCCTTTTCTTGTAACTGTCCTGTCGCCTGAAATATCTGATTCAGATGAAATGCCGATCAGAAAACCGTTATCACTTGTTCGAACGGCAGATTTGAACAAGTCTTTCTGGCTTCCCCCCAATGTTTTTTGCCTGATTATATCGGTTTGAACCTGAGAGCAACAAAAAATTGACAGGAAAACTAATTGAATCGAAATTATTAATTTAATCATAATAATATTTATTTAATCTTCAAATTTAGATAATATAAGTTTAGGAATATGGGGAAAATTCCCCATATATAGTGGTCTAAAAAATTAGGACAGGAACCTAAGTTAAACAATTAACGTAAAA
>CAYMAZ010000064.1:0-7648 GCA_964388575.1 uncultured Bacteroidales bacterium
ATAATAACAATACTGAAAATAACATATACAATATTTCAGTTTATAGAAAGAATCAGAATCCTTTACACGGAATTGCCATGATGCAGATAGGAGACAATTTCACTTCTGCAGGAAATACGTTTTCATCAGAGTTATCAAATAATCCTGAAAGTCATTACAGAAATGACTGCAATCCGGTATTTTATATTTTTTCGGGAGCACCGAACTCATCTAATCCATATTTCCCAAATTATATAACTGGTAATAATCAGGTAATTACGTATACTACACAAAACATAAATCAATGTCCTTCAAAATTCGGATTTTACAACATGTCAGACATAGAACCACTGTCAACAGTATTAAAGGACCAGCTCAATGTTCTCTATGATGCAACTGAATTAGATTACACCAACGTTCTTTACACTTACAATCAGCTCATTGACGGTGGAAACACAACTGCCCTGCTTAACGAAATTCAAGGCTCATGGAGTCAGGATGCCTGGAATCTCAGAAATGAACTTGTTGGAATTTCGCCCTATCTTTCCCAGGAAGCATTAGTAGAGGCTGCCTTCACAGATATTTTACCCCAGGCTATGCTGTTTGAGATATGTATGCTCAATCCTGGTGCTACAATTGGCGAAGAATTTCTTGATATCATCGGAACACAGATTCAAAATCCATTACCACAGTATATGATTGACCTTATTATCGCCAACTGGAGCACAGAAACACCCAGGTTACTCATTGAACAAGGGTTATCCCATCTTGGTTCAAAGATGTCTTTTCTAAGCGATCTTCTGATTTCAGACCTGATGCTTGATTCAATTTCTCAGGAACCGCAAATTCTGAACTGGCTGAACAGAAGGACAGGACTGAATGATTTGCTGACTATTGCAGAATTTCACATCAGTCATGATAATATCACTTCAGCAATAAACATTCTTAATTACATCAGTGCAAATTTTGAACTATCTGATGAACAGTTAATAGAACTTGATGAATATTACTGGTATTGTGATTTCAGACAAAGTCTGATAAGTTGTGACAGGTCAATTGCAAACCTTGAAAACGAAGAAATTGTTTTACTTGAAGATTTCGTTGAATCTTCGGAAGGCAGAATAGCTGAGTTTTGTTCAAACATCTTATGCTTTTTTTATGGTCACTGCCAACAACCTGATTGTTACCCTGAAATTGAACCAAAAAAATTAAGGCAGCCATTTTCAAATTCAGGCACAACTCATCAGGCAGGTTATATCAGGGTGTATCCAAATCCTGCAAATACTTATACATCATTTGAATGGACCATTCCGGGAAATAAAAATGCAGTTATCCGCATTTCAACTCCAACAGGCATTGTTCTGAAAACTCATGAATTCAGCTCTGAAAAGGGACAGTGGCTGTGGGATGTACGTGATGTGCAAAACGGTATGTATATGTATGAGCTTCTGAAAGGAAATCAACGGCTTGAATCAGGAAGAATTGGGGTGATGAAGTGAATTTCCTTTTTATATCGTCATGAAAAGGTTATTTTCAATAAAATTCATTTTGTGATCTTTACGATATTCATTATCCCACATAACAAAATGTGGAAGCAGCAAAATAAGCACACATTTCAGAGCCGATTCATTGATGATTTCCTGAAGGGATATATTTGAGACAACCTATCTTCAAATAAATTTCATTAACCCAGATACTTTTTCAGTATCTGATTCCTGTGGTTTTGTTTGAGTCTTCTGAGTGCTTTTTCCTTGATCTGTCGAACGCGTTCACGTGTCAGATTAAATTTTGTTGCAATCTCATCCAGGGTTAAAGGCTGCTTGTATCCGATACCAAAAAACATGTTAATAATATCTTTCTCTTTTGGTGAAAGAGAAGACAGAGATCTCTGAATTTCAACAGACAAGGACTCAGACATCAGGATCTGGTCAGTATGCGGTGAGCTGTCAGGGACGATAACATCGATGAGACTCACATCTTCATCTTCAACAATCGGTGCATCCATGGATACATGTTTTGAAGAGATCTTAAATGCTTCTTTTACTTTCTCTTCAGGAATGTCAAGAGCTTCAGCAACTTCAAGTGCAGAAGGGGGTCTTTCAAATTTTTGCTCAAGAAGAGCGGCTTCCTTCAGTATCCTGTTGACAGATCCAATCTGGTTGAGGGGCAGTCTGACCAGGCGGGACTGTTCTGCGATGGCCTGAAGAATGGATTGACGAATCCACCATACAGCATAAGAGATAAATTTAAACCCTCTTGTTTCATCAAAACGCTGTGCTGCTTTGATCAAACCGATGTTTCCTTCGTTGATAAGATCGGGAAGGCTTAATCCCTGATGCTGGTATTGCTTTGCAACAGAAACGACAAAACGCAGATTGGCCTTAACTAGTTTTTCAAGTGCTGCCTGATCGTTCTGCTTAATCCGCTGAGCAAGTTGTACTTCATCATCGGGGGTCAGAAGTTCTTCCCGTGCAATATCTCCAAGATACGTATCCAATGAGGCAATTTCCCTATTCGTAATTGACTTGGAAATCTTTAATTGACGCATATATGTTTTTTCTTTTTAAAAAGATTTGCAAAATTACAAAAAATTTCAATTACAATCCAAAACCATAAACCGCTTTCATGCCATTCGGGTATATCCCTTCTATAAGTACACCTCCTGCTTTGTTTTCAAGTGCCTTTTTGGCATCTGATGCTGTTCTGATGGCTGTACCGTCAATGTGTGTGACTATGAAACCCTGGCTTATGCCTGCCTGTTTTAATTTTCCGTTTTGCAAATTTGTGATTTGTACTCCGTGATTAATATTTAATTTTTTTAACTCATACATCGAAAGTGTCTTAAAGGTTGCACCAAGAATTAAAAAAGTATCACCCTGGGCATCTCTTTTTACAATATTTGTAGTCCCGTCAATGCCTTTTAACACCACATTTACTTTCCTTTCTTTCCCTTTTCTGTTGATGGTAAGTTCAAGTTTATCACCCGGCCTGTGATTATTGAGTATCTCAAGCAATCTTGAACTGCTGTTGATCTCCTCTTCATCCACTTCCAGAAGAATGTCTCCCACAACAATCCCTGCCTGTTGTGCTCCACTCCCATCCTCAACAACAGCGACATACAAACCCCGTACATCTTTAATGTTGTTTTCACGTGCAAAAGAAGCTGTTATTTCAAAGGCTGAAATTCCAAGATATGCTCTCTGAACTTCACCATAAACAATTAGGTCTTCGGCAACCTTTTTCACAATCCTGGATGGAATTGCAAATGAGTATCCTGAATAATATCCTGTGGAGGAAGCAATGGCAGTGTTAATTCCAACAAGCTCTCCTTTCATATTCACAAGTGCCCCTCCGCTGTTTCCACGATTTACCGCTGCATCTGTCTGAATAAAAGATTCTATTGAATTTCCACTTCCCACTCCGATATTTCGTGCCTTTGCACTGACAATTCCGGCTGTCACGGTAGATGTTAGATTAAAGGGATTCCCCACTGCCAGAACCCATTCTCCGATCCTAAGCATGTCAGAATCACCAAAAATCAGATAAGGAAGATTCTTTTCCTCAATTTTTAACAATGCCAGATCTGTAGCAGGATCATATCCCACAAGTTTTGCATCATACTCCCTTTTATCATTCAGAGTCACAAAAATTTGCTCAGCATTGGTAATCACATGATGATTTGTAACGATATATCCGTCTTCTCTTATGATCACTCCCGATCCTGCTCCAGTGACGGGATACTCATATACCTGAGATCCGCCGAAAAAGTCAAAAAACGGTGAAAAAAAGTCATTTGCATACCCGCGCTGCATAAATCTTGTTTTGATATGTACCACAGCCGGTACAGAAACAGATGCAGCATCAGTAAAATCCTCCATTGCAGCTGAATTTGCTCCGTTAAAGCTGCTCATACGCTGAACAGGCATGTGTTCTGAAAGGTTTTCAGAATGAAATACTGGCCCTCTGTTTGATGAAATTGCAAACATGAAGGCCAACACTAAAAATGCACCAACCATTCCCGATAGAAATGATGTCAGTAAGATTTTTTTTGTTTTCATATTTACAATACTTTTTTTATTTGTGATCCCTTTTGCATCAAATCCTGTGCCCCGGGATAACAACCATGTTGATTTTTTATGAATTTTTCAATAGGAATATAACACTCAATAGCCGACAGGCTGTAGCATTTGCTCTTAAATAAAAATTGATCAGTATCAAATTTTTTTTCTGTAATTTTGCCGAAAGTGTCAGTTTGACAGATTGAAAATCAAAATGTCTATCATCAACTCAAAAAAATTTAAATCCGGTCAGACCAAAATCCTGTTGTTCATCACAGGTCTGATGATACTTTTATTTTCAATACTCTGGACATTATGGTGGTCAAATGCGAAAGGAAAACTCCAAAATATTGTTACCCGAAGTGTTGCTGAACTGAAAAACAATCTCAGTGAATTTAATGATTTTTTTCAACCGACCTATTCTGAAGTACTACCAATGCCAGTAAAAGCAAAAAAAGTAAGTGATGACACAATGAATGAAAAAAATCTTGTTGAATCTGAACAGTTTGATTCAACCTACTACTTCTATCTCTGGGACATGTTTATTAATGAATTCGGAATGTATGAACTGGACTCCCTCAGTATTGATTCTTTAGTGAAAATTGAAATGGAGAAAACTAAACCTGAAACACAACCCGAAACGATTAATGGTGCTGAAACCTTTTCGCTGAAAAAGGATGAGTTACTTTATGTTACAACTCTCAAACCGCTGCCTTACAAAGCTGAAAACATCAAAGAGCAGGATTCTTTAGACTTTTCAGCCATTGAAGACAACCTCTACACCCTTGAATTCTGGATATCTCCTCTGAATTACCAGGGAATCAAAACCACCGGAAATCTTATTATTATTTATGGCATTTCCGACTTTGAAAATATTGTATTGCATTTTATTTCCAGAAATAACTTTGCTCTGAAAATTAAATCAAAAATGTATTCACTGAAAAATGATGGACAGTTTCATCCATTTAAAGAATTGCAATTTAACTGATTATGAACAAAAACAACATCTACTTCTCAAAATATCATGGAACCGGGAATGATTTTATTCTGATTGATGAAAATTCTATCCCTGACGTTGAATTAAACAAACAACAGATTGCCTTCTTGTGCGACAGACATTTCGGCATCGGGGCTGATGGCCTCATAATTATCAGAAGTTCTGATGATTATGACTTTGAAATGAAATATTTCAATTCAAACGGATCCGAGGGAACAATGTGCGGAAATGGAGGCAGATGTGCTGTTGCCTTTGCATTACACAAAAATATTATAAAAACTGGCCGGCAGGTCAGATTCCTTGCCTCAGACGGACCACATAATGCAATCATTACAAACCATTCCGGCAACAACGCCACCGTTGAACTGGAAATGTCAGATTCAATGTTCCCGATCAGAACAATGTCCGGTTATTTTATCAATACCGGAAGCCCTGATCTTGTAATACAGACCGAAAACATACATGATGCAGATGTATTCAGTGAAGGCAAAAAGCTCAGATACAACAGAGAATTCCTCCCTGACGGCGTGAATGTCAATTATATTGCGTCAACAGAAACAGGCATTTATGTCAGAACCTATGAGCGGGGCGTTGAAGATGAAACGCTTTCATGCGGAACAGGAGTCACAGCAGCGGCAATTGTCTGGTCATTCATGAACAAAAAAACCGGCAGACAAACAATGCATGTTGAAACAAGAGGCGGTATACTTGAGGTGACATTTACCCGCACTGATGAAAACTACAGTGAGATCATTCTTAAGGGATCTGCCACTCATGTTTTTGAAGGTCAGTTTGAAATACCTGAAACGCTTTGAGAATATTACCGTAAAAACACTAAATATAGAATGTTATGATCAGCGGTAAAAAAATATATTTGAGAGCGATGGAGCCTGAGGATATTGATAAATTATACAATTTTGAAAATGATCCTGACATCTGGCATGTGAGCAATACCTATATTCCTTTTTCCAAACATTTTCTCTCCCGCTTCATTGAAAATTCCAGCAACGATTTATTCATTGACAAACAACTCAGGCTGATGATTATTGAGTCGCAACACAATCAATGCATCGGCACGCTCGATTTTTTTGATTTTGACCCCATGCATCACAGAGCCGGCATCGGAATTCTCATTGAAAAATCAGAACGTGAAAAAGGATTTGCAACCGAAGCTGTTGAACTTTCTATACAATATGCTTTCAGTTTCCTGAGCATGCACCAGTTGTATGTTCATGTGACCAACGATAATCCGGCAAGTATCAGATTGTTCGAAAAATCAGGATTTGTGAAAACCGGCTCAAAAAAAGACTGGCTGCTCGTTGACAATACCTGGAAAGATGTACATTTCATGCAGCTGATCAACAGTAACCAAACTCAGGGCAATCAATAATGAAAAAACGCAGAATCAACATCCTTTGGGGAATTCTCCTCCTGACTTTGTTTTTAATCATTTTTGCAGTCAATCGTTTCTACGGAGTTTTTTTCAGACCAAATATTGATCTCGTCAACAAAGAAAACATAATTATTTATATTCCAACTGGCTCTGATTTTGACGATGTTTGCCGCATTCTTGGGGAAGAAGGACTTCAGTCAGCTGAGAGTTTCAGATTTACAGCTAAACAGAAAAACTATTCTGAGAACATCAAACCTGGCAGATACAAGCTTGAGAACAAGATGTCAAACAATGCTTTGGTAAACATGCTCCGGGCCGGAAATCAGGATCCTGTTCATCTTGTGTTCAACAATGTCCGGACAAAAGAAGATCTTGCTGCGAAGATTGAAAAACAGCTGGAATTTTCAGCTGATTCACTACTGAGACTTCTCAACAATGACAGTATTGCAAAATCCTACGGTTTTACAGTAGAAGAATTTACGTCAATGTTTCTGCCGAATACCTATCAGGTTTTGTGGAACATCAGTCCCGAAAAATTTCTGGACAGGATGAAAAAGGAATACGATTCTTTCTGGAATGAACAACGAATTCTGAAAGCTTCCGAAATGAATATGACTCCTGTACAGGTGTCAATTCTCGCATCTGTTGTGATCAGTGAAACAGTGAAAAAAGATGAAATGTCAAAGGTTGCCGGTGTTTATGTGAACAGGCTGAACAGAGGAATGAAGCTTGAAGCTGATCCAACAGTTAAATTTGCCATCGGAGATTTTGAACTGAAAAGAATACTCTTCAGGCACCTTGAATTTGACTCTCCCTATAATACATACAAATACCGGGGACTGCCACCGGGACCGATCTATCTGCCCGACGGACATGCCATTGATGCAGTTCTGAATTATGAAAAACATGATTACATCTTCATGTGTGCAAAAGATGATTTCTCAGGTTATCATGCATTTGCAAAAACCAATGCCGAGCATGAACGTAATGCTGCAAAATATCATCATGCGCTGAACAGAGCAGGGATTAGGTAATTCTGCAATACAATACATTTTGTCGCTTAAACATGTGGCAAAGTCTGTGTTTTCATTTAAAACAGAAAATTTTGAATTCCAACGCAAATGAACTCCCCGGCCGCAGACAGTGAATATCAAATATCTTATCTTTATTGGTTTCGCACATCGTTTAATTGAATTATAAAACAGCAAAAAATTTTCAGAT
>CAYMAZ010000065.1:0-2570 GCA_964388575.1 uncultured Bacteroidales bacterium
GAAATGAAAAGCGTATGCTCCAGGAAGCGGTTGATTCATTGTTTGACAATTCAAGAAAAGCCAGTGCTGTTAAGACTGAATCAAACAGACCTCTGAAATCTCTCTCTGACAGTTTGAAAGGAAAACAAGGTCGTTTCCGTCAAAATTTACTTGGAAAGCGTGTTGACTACTCAGGACGTTCTGTTATTGTTGTCGGTCCTGAACTTAAACTGAATGAATGCGGGATTCCTAAAGAGATGGCTTCAGAGCTATTCAAACCTTTCATTATCCGTAAAATGCTTGAAAGAGGCATTGTTAAAACAGTCAAATCTGCAAAGAAGATTGTTGACAGAAAAGATCCTGTTGTTTGGGATATTCTCGAAAATATTTTAAAAGGACATCCTGTATTACTGAACCGTGCTCCTACCCTGCACAGACTTGGTATTCAGGCGTTTCAACCCAAATTGATTGAAGGAAAGGCCATTCAGATTCATCCGTTGGTTTGTACAGCTTTCAACGCTGACTTTGACGGAGACCAGATGGCTGTTCATGTTCCACTGGGAAATGCAGCAATTCTGGAAGCTCAATTACTCATGCTCGCATCACACAACATTCTCAATCCTGCCAATGGAGCACCAATCGCTGTTCCCTCACAGGACATGGTACTGGGACTATATTATATGACCAAAGCAAGACCCAGTAATGATCATTACAAGGCAGCAGGAGAAAACAAATTGTTTTACTCAGAAGAGGAAGTGATTATTGCCTACAATGAAAAGAAAGTATCACTCCACACCATTATCCGCCTTAAACTGATTCAAAACGAAAAAGCTGAAATCATTGAAACAACAGTTGGAAGAGTGTTGTTTAACAGAATTGTACCTAAAGAATTCGGTTATATCAATACACTTCTTACAAAACGTTCATTACGTGATATCATCGGAAGTATTTTGAAAAAAACAAATTCTGCTGTTGCTGCCAAATTCCTTGATGATTTGAAATATCTGGGATATAAAATGGCTTTTGAAGGCGGACTCTCGTTTAAAATCGGAGATATTGTTGCCCCAGATGAAAAGGGCCAGCTTGTGATTGAAGCGAACGAAGAGGTTGATGATATTGTTATGAGCTATAACATGGGGGTAATTACAAACAATGAACGATATAATCAGGTTATTGACGTCTGGACACACACAAATTCGAAACTGACCAAGATTCTGATTGACAAACTTACAAGGGATCAGGATGGGTTTAATCCGTTGTTTATGATGCTTGATTCCGGTGCCCGTGGTAGTAAGGAACAAATCCGTCAGCTCAGCGGTATGCGTGGATTGATGGCTAAACCACAGAAATCAACAGCCACAGGAGGAGAAGTAATTGAGAACCCTATTCTTTCAAACTTTAAAGAAGGGCTTTCAGTACTTGAATACTTCATTTCAACTCACGGAGCAAGAAAGGGTCTTGCAGATACCGCTCTTAAGACAGCAGATGCCGGATATCTGACAAGAAGACTTGTTGATGTTGCACAGGATGTTATAATTACAGAACCTGACTGTGGAACTTTGAGAGGGTTAACTGTATCAGATCTGAAGAAGAATGAAGAGGTTGTTGAAACACTCTACGAAAGAATACTTGGAAGAACATCATTGCATGATATTTTTCATCCAAATACCGGAGAATTGATTATCCGAAGTGGAGAAGAACTAACAGAAGAGATTTGTGAAATTATTCAGGATTCCCCGATTGAAACAGTAGAAATTCGCTCGGTACTGACCTGTGAATCATCTCGTGGGGTCTGTGCTAAATGTTATGGAAGAAACCTTTCAACCAGTCAAATGGTTCAGAAAGGTGAGGCTGTTGGTGTCATTGCCGCACAGTCAATCGGAGAGCCTGGTACTCAGCTTACACTGAGAACTTTCCACGTTGGTGGTACAGCATCAAATATTACAATCTCCAACAGAATTGTAGCAAAACACGAGGGAGTTGCAGAATTTGATGAATTACGTTATGTCAATTATATTGATAAAGATAAAAAAGAGTATTTCGTTGTTATGGGCCGATCAGCAGAAATGAAAATTGTTGATCCGAAAACAAACATTACACTCACTTCGTCCAATATTCCATATGGTGCCCATTTGTACATCAAAAACGGTGATCATGTGAAAAAAGGAGATTTAATTTGCGATTGGGATCCATACAATGCTGTAATTCTTTCAGAAATTAATGGAACTGTTCAGTTTGAAAACGTCATTGAAAACATTACGTATCGTGAAGAATCTGATGAACAGACTGGATACCACGAAAAAGTGATCATTGAAAGTCGTCAGAAGAATAAAAATCCGATCATCAACATTGTTACAGCAGCCAAAGAATTGCTCAAAGCATATGACTTACCCGTCGGTTCGCACATTGCAGTCCAGGAAGGTGACAAAATCAAAGCCGGAGATATTTTGGTAAAAATATCTCAGGAATATATTGTTTTAAGACTTCATTTAATTTTACCATGTCAAGTTGATTGTCATTATTAACATAATATGCAATTATATTATTATTGAGAAAAAGTACAGCTTCATCAGCTCCTGCAGAGAGCGCAA
>CAYMAZ010000065.1:2580-7151 GCA_964388575.1 uncultured Bacteroidales bacterium
CGCGTACAATTGGAAAATCGGGAGATATCACAGGTGGGTTACCCAGGGTTACAGAGTTATTTGAGGCCAGAAATCCATCAGAGCCAGCATTGGTTGCAGAAATTGACGGTGTTGTTTCCATTGGAAAGAAACTGAAACGCGGAAACCGTGAAGTCATTATCACCAGCAAAACAGGTGAAGAGAAAAGTTATCTTGTTCCGGTTTCAAAACAAATTCTTGCACAGGAAAACGACTTTGTGAAAGCCGGAACACCCCTTTCAGAAGGAGCTATTTCACCTTCTGATATTCTGGCAATTAAAGGACCCACCATTGTTCAGGAATATCTTGTTAATGAGGTACAGGAAGTATATCGTCTGCAGGGTGTAAAGATCAATGACAAGCACTTTGAGGTGATCGTAAGACAGATGATGCGTAAGGTGCAGATTGAAGATCCTGGAGACACCAAATTTCTTGAAGGAGAGCTGGTAAACAAGATCGAATTTCAGCAGGAAAATGATAAAATAATTGATATGAAGATTGTTGTTGAACCTGGTGATGCCACAAACCTTAGACCGGGGCAGCCAATTACAGCAAGAAAGCTTAGAGATGAAATATCACACCTACGCCGTAATGACAAGATACTTCCTCAGGTCAGAGATGCACAGCCAGCAACAGCCAGGCAGATTCTTCAAGGGATAACTCGTGCATCGTTGCAGACCACAAGCTTCATTTCAGCAGCATCCTTTCAGGAAACAACCAAGGTACTTGCTGATGCATCGGTAAATGGAAAGCGTGATGAATTACTGGGGCTGAAAGAAAATGTCATCGTAGGACATCTGATTCCGGCTGGCACGGGACTCAGAGATTATGAATCAATTATTGTTGGTTCAAAAGAAGAATTTGAGCGCCTTGAGGCATCAAAATCACAGGAAGTAGAAGAAGTTATTAACCAGGAAAATGAATAATTATGGCAGATCCAGCAAAAGAACAAAAATTAAATATTGAATTACCCGAGGATGTCGCCGAGGGTGTATACTCAAATCTGGCAATCATTACACACTCACATTCAGAATTTATTGTGGATTTTGTAAATGTAATGCCCGGTGCACCTAAAGCAAAAGTCAAGAACAGGATAATTCTTACACCTCAACATGCCAAAAGGCTTATGAAAGCTTTGATTGACAATGTGAGCAAATTTGAGCGTTCATTCGGTGAAATTAAAGAACATGAGCAGGGACATATGCCTCCATATAACATTGGTGGTCCTGTTGGAGAGGCATAGAAATGTTTTTGTGCAAATTATAAAAATATTATTTAATTTTGCATCGAATTATACGGTGGTTATAGCTCAGTCGGTTAGAGCATCAGATTGTGGTTCTGAGGGTCGTGGGTTCGAATCCCATTAGCCACCCACAAAAAAAAGAGGCTAAATAATTAGCCTCTTTTTTTTATTCTTTAAAGTTTTATTCTTAAACAACACCTTGCTCAAGCATGGCATTGGCAACTTTCAGGAATCCTGCAATGTTTGCACCTTTTACATAGTTAATGAATCCATCAGGTTCCGTTCCATGTTTTACACATGATGCATGAATATTGGTCATAATCTGATGCAGTTTCTGGTCAACCTCTTCTCTTGTCCAGTTGAGTTTCATACTGTTCTGAGTCATCTCAAGTCCGGATGTGGCAACACCACCAGCATTAACAGCTTTTCCAGGGCCAAAGAGGATTTTGTTTTCCATGAAAACTTCGACTGCATCTGGAGTTGAAGGCATATTTGCACCTTCTGCTACGCACATGCACCCATTTTTAACGAGATTTTCAGCATCTTCTTTTCCAAGTTCATTTTGAGTTGCGCATGGCATTGCAACATCACATTTAACTTCCCATGGACGTTTATTGGGGAAGAACTGTGCATTTGGAAACTCATATGTGTATGGCTTGACAATATCCTGATTTGATGCTCTCAGTTCAAGCAAATACTCAATTTTCTTTCCTGAAATACCATCTGGATCATACACATAGCCATCAGGTCCGCTGATTGTGACAACTTTTGCTCCAAGCTCATTCAGTTTGGAAATTGCGCCCCATGATACATTACCGAAACCAGAAACGCAAACAGTTTTCCCTTCGAAAGTCTGACCTTTGGTTTTCAGCATTTCCTGAGCAAAGTAAACAGCTCCGAATCCGGTCGCTTCAGGACGGATAAGACTTCCACCCCAGTTAATCCCTTTCCCTGTTAATACGCCGGTGTGTTCACTGGCAAGTTTTTTGTACATTCCATACATGAATCCGATTTCCCGTCCACCTACTCCAATATCTCCGGCAGGAACATCTGTTTCTGGACCAATATGTTTCCAGAGTTCAAGCATGAAAGACTGACAGAATCTCATAATTTCATTGGGTGATTTTCCTTTGGGATCAAAGTCAGAACCTCCTTTTCCACCACCCATTGGCAATGAAGTAAGACTGTTTTTAAAAATCTGTTCAAAACCTAAAAATTTGAGGATGCTAAGGTTCACACTTGGGTGAAATCTCAATCCGCCTTTGTAAGGTCCGATAGCTCCGTTATACTGCACTCTGTAACCTCTGTTGACATGAACCTTTCCGCCATCATCAACCCAGGGAACTTTAAACAAAAAGACCCTGTCAGGCTCAACTAAGCGTTCTATAATTCCGGCAGCTTCAAACTGCGGATTTTCGTTTACTACTTCTTCAATAGTTTCAAGTACTTCACGTACAGCCTGAAGGTACTCAACTTCGCCCGGATTCTTTCTTTCCAGGTCCATCATGATTTTATCTACGTTCATAGGTATAAGATTAAAAATGTTAATATTTTGTCCCGCAAAGTTAGCTCTTCCCAGAAGACAAAAGGGAAAGACTTAAGGTTTTTTTTTCGCTCTTATATTGATTTTTATCAATAACTTTGCTGCCAAATAACTGAAAATTTCTGAAATTATTATAATGACAACAATCCCTGACCAAGAGCACATCTGGAAGCAGCTGAATGAAAGGGCAAAAGAACTCAATTGTCTGTATGAAGTTGATAAAATTACCAGCCGATTTGAACTGGATCTTGAGCAGGTATTGATGAATATTATTTCTATTCTTCCTCAGGGATGGAGATATCCGGAGACCTGTAAAGTAGAAATCTACTGTTCCGGACAATATTTTTGCAGTGAAGATCTTCTGCGTACTGAACTCAAACAAAGCTCAAGCATACTCATTGACACTGAAAAAATCGGGGAAATAAATGTGTATTACATCAAACCTGTGAAATCTGAAAAAGGAATCTTTCTTGCCGAAGAACAACGTTTGCTCAATTCTGTTGCTGAGAAGATTGCAAATTTCATCAGATACCGAAGATTGACGGATGTCATCTCGTCCAAAGAGAACCAGAGTGCAGCAAAAATTTCAGAAAACGGGCTAATTGACTGGCTTAAAGGATTCCATCTGAATGATTCTCAGATCAAACAACTATGCAATGTTCCCATACAGTTTAAGAAAGGAGAAACAATCGGGAAACAGGGGGCTATAACATCTTATTTTCTGCTACAGGCTGAAGGCATAACCAAAAGCTATCTCGAAAGTCCGAATCGTAATTTTAATTTCATGATTTCAACTCCTTACAGCTTTATCGGATTATCTTCGCTGTTTGGAAATCATTATTATTTTTCAACTACTGCAGTCACGAGCTCTTTAGTTTATCTTATAGATAAACAAGTTTTTATGCAGATGCTCACACAAAACACCTCTTTCAATATTGCCATAATGAAGTGGTATTGCAACAGTTACAAGATTGTATTTCAAAAGTTAAACTGCATCGCCAATAAGCAGGCCATCGGAAGGATGGCAGATACGCTGCTTTATCTTTGCCAGGAAGTATTTTTTAGCAATATTATTCCGGGAACCATTACAAGAAAAGACATTGCATCACTGGCAGGTATATCAACTGAGAATGCTGTCAGGATTTTGTCTGATTTTAAAAATGACGGAATCATTTCGATTGTTTCAAATCAGGTTGAAATTAACAAAATTGATATTCTGAAGACCCTGAGTATGGCGGGTTGATCAGTTATCAGTTAATAGTTATCAGTTAATAGTTATCAGTTATTAGTGATCAATTTTCTTAGCTCAGGCTGAAAGCCTGATTCAAAACATCTCAATCTAAAAAATTAAAACTTCTCCCGAATTCGCTCTGCTGCGGCGGACGGATATTCCCGACAAATCGGGACAGGCGTATGGCATAACAAACAATAAGCATTGGAGTAACACAAAAAGCTTGCTTTCATCTCAATTTTTATATATATTTGCAAAGTTATATGTCTTTGCTCCCCATGAAAAAAAGCAGGCCATTTTCGCTGAAACCCGCATCACTGTGTGTGTGTGTGTGTGTGTGTGTGTGTGTGTGTTATACTTACCTGCAAATATAAAAAAAGTGGGTTTGTTTATGCATATTCCAACAGTAAATTTTGCTTTGAAAATTATAAATACTTACCCAAAGTCCATAACATCAACCAAACAATTGGAGGACATGATGTCTGCTATGCCTTTGACAGCAATACAAGGGTGTGTTGCTGTGAATGTTAATTATA
>CAYMAZ010000066.1:0-7123 GCA_964388575.1 uncultured Bacteroidales bacterium
ACACCACAACCGGATCAACATCAGGAACAGACGGAAGATTCAGGTTTGAAGTGAAGCAGGGAACTCAGACAGTGGTGTTTCGTATCCTTGGATATGAAACCATCGAACAGGATGTTGATGTGACAGGAACAAAACCGGTTGAGTTGAATGTCAGCCTGAAGGAAAAAAGTGTATTGTTGAATGAAGCTGTGATATTTGCTGACCGAAGAGATATTGCGCGGGAAGTCATGGGAAATGCAAGAGAAAAACGCCGGTTTTATCTGGATGCTTTGAAAAGTTATACATGTCTTGCATACAGAAAAGTATCTCTAATGAAGGAATATGTTCCGGAATACATGGAGGATACAACACAAATTGATACAAATCCGGAAACTGAGTTTGTTCTGGTAGAAACGGATTATGTTCAGCATACCAAAACGACAAGCCTCAGAGAATATTTCAGTCGATTGTATGCAGATGGTACAAATTTTAGGGAGGAGATTCTGGCTGAAAATGAATACAGGGCTCAGCGTCCTTTTTCTTCAGTCAGTATTACAATGGGAGTTGAAAGTAAAGGAATGAATATATCAAATCTTGGAAGAATCTGGCAGGATCCGTATATGCTTTTAAATGACGCGGCATCGTTACGATTTAATTTTCTGATGCCTTCAATTTCTGCTCCTGTGGTCAGTGCTCAGCCTTTGTTGTCTCCGCTTGCACCGGCTGCTTCAATTTCATATGTGTATGATTTTGATGGAATTTTCTATGAAGAAAATATTAAAATATACAAAATTCGTGTGACTCCGGTTTTTCCAGGAGATGCCTTGTTCGAAGGACACATGTTAATTGAAGACAGTACCTGGGCACTCAGAGGAGTTGACCTGATTGTTAACCCACGCGCTTTACTCTACTGTAAGGAATTCAGAATCAGGCAATCCTATATTCATCTTGAAAATGCAGTCATTGTTCCTGAGCATACTGAAATAGAGTATCGTATCAGAGATGGCAAAGACATCATATCAGGGAATATCAGCATGAATTATTCTGAATATGATGTAAACATTGAATTTCCAGGGCGAACATTTACAAATGAAGTTATTACGTATGATCAACATGCTTTCAACAGGGACAGCATTTGGTGGTCTGAGATCCGACCCCTGGAACTGACAGAAAATGAGAGGAGTTTTGCGCTTAAAATTGACAGTCTGCAAAAAGTATATCAGACACAGTCTTACATTGACTCACTTGATTCTGCATACAATGATATCAATATATGGAGTTTTCTGATCCGGGGTGTTGGATTAAGAAGCAGTATCAAGCAAAGAGAAATATACTTTGTTCCGCTCATTGCTCAGATGAATCCATTTGGAATTGGAGGCTACAGACATCGCTTCGGAGGGTATTACAATAAGCGATTCAGAAATGATGTGTTTCTGGAAACAGAAGGGTTGTTGGATTATGGTTTTAATAACAGAGATGTCAGAGGTAAGGCCGGAGTTGGGATAACGTATATTCCTCAGAAATTTGTGAGAACATTTATACGTTTTGGTGATTATTATGATATGATCAATGATTATGCATCCATCGCTTCTGTTTTCAGCAGAAGCAACTATGTCAGGACACAGACACTGAGTGTGGCTCAGAGAATGGAGATATTGAACGGATTGTTCGGGGAGCTGACAGTTACATATTCGGATCAGACCCCAATTAAAGATATGAAAATTGAAAGCTGGTCCAATCAGTTGTTTGGAGAGTTGAATGAACCTGCAGATTTTGAAAGATATAAAAAGTTAGATGTCAGACTTGAATTCAAAATTAGGCCGGCTCAAAAGTATATCATGAAAGGGAAAAGAAAAATAATTCTGGAAACAAATATGCCTGAATTTTCTATCATATATCGCAAAGGTATTCCCAGACTATTCGGGAGTGAGGTGAATTATGATTTTCTTGAAATCGGTGTTCATGATGACACGAAACTGGCAAGGTGGGGAACCTCCAACTGGGCTGTGCTTGCCGGTACTTTTCTGAACAGAAAAAATTTGAGATTGATTGAACACAGGTATTTCCGGGGTTCTGATATGTATTTTTTTTCAGATCCGCTACAATCTTTTCAGCTTTTGGATGCAACCCTGAGCAGCTCAACAACATATTTTAGAACAAACTACATGCATCACTTTGACGGAGCCATATTGAATAAAGTCCCGTTGTTTAACCGTTTGAAAATCAGTCTGGCCGCAGGAGCAGGCATTCTGATGATGGAAGAAAATAATTTCAGGCATGCTGAGTTTTTTGTGGGTTTGGAAAGGATTATCAGAATCAGAAAACAATTGTTCAGAATTGGTGTGTTCGGAGTGACTGCAGATAATAATTTGTCAAAAGCCCGGATAACCTATAAAGTTGGAATCAACTTTTATAATCCGTTTACAAGAAAGTGGGATTATTAAATTTTTGAAGATTTTCAATACCCCCTTAGAGCGCAGTTTGTCAATGAGTTTTAGTCATTGAAACCGGTGTTGTGATCATAAAACCTGCTTTGTTTTCAGAAGGGGGTTGTTTCATATCTTCCACTTCCTCACAGGAAATTGTTAGAATACTGAGTCCTGATTTATTGGATGCAATCTTATGATAATGATTGACATACCAAACAATTCCTTCATTGTTGTCTGTGTGGAAGGCTCCGTTAAAATGCAAAAAAACATGACCATCTTTCATGTGATTAACAATGAACCAGCCCATGGTTGCATCTTTCAGTGCCTGTGCCTTTGCGATATTATCAGAACCACCGGGTTTTCCTCCCATTCCCATCATATCACGGATCGCTGCATATCCGGGCAGATCAGGATTATATGGGACAGGCAGCGGTGGTAAATAATTCATTGCCTGTGCTTCAAACGTTTCAAGAGCTTCAAATCCACCGTGATTGACAGCAGCAGCATACCGACGCGGAACATTGGTTGCAATGAACTGGAGTTTATTTTCTCTTGCAAATTCAACAAGAGGTTTGTAATCGGTTTTATAATTGGTCCATAACCGTGCCTCGTCTGTAAAATTTCTTTCCCTGATGAGATTGTTCAGATATTCATTCAGGATAAGCTGATTGTCTGTTTCAAACATTTCGGCTCCAAGTATGATGTTTCCATCTTTCAGTCTGAAGAGCTCTTTGGTCAGTTCAAGTTGCAACCAGTGGTGAATGGGATTATTGTGATATTCTCCGAAAAACACAATGTCTGATTTAATTGCGGCCTGAACCAGTTCTGACCAGTTTGACTTTTTTCCGTCTTTAAAAATATGATAAGCAGGCATTTCTTTGTTTTGGGCCTGTATTTGAAGAGAAATGAAAAGCAGAAGAAAAATGAGGTTTTTCATATGTTTCTATGTGTGTGAAAGAAGGTTTTTTAAATCAAAAGAAAACGGTAAAATGTCGTGAATGCTTTCAAAAATGATTCCTGATCCGTTGAGAGATGTGAGAATAATTCTAATGTTTTGTTCCTGTCTGGTCTGTGTTTCAAGCATCACCTGACGGCATCCGCCGCATGGAGAAACGATTTCGGAAAAACCGGGTTCTTTTATGCTTGAAGCAACGATCGCGATTTCAACTACTTTTTTACCAGGGAACTGTGCTCCGGCGTAAAACAAAGCCACCCGTTCGGCACATAATCCTGACGGATATGCAGCGTTTTCCTGGTTGTTACCCTCAATGATGGAGTTGTCATCCATTCGCAGTGCAGCTCCAACCCTGAATTCAGAATACGGAGCATATGCACGTTTCATGGATTTCTTTGCAGCTTCAATGAGTTCAGTTGTTGTAACATCAAGTTCGTTGAGTGATTGAAAATGCTGATAATGTATGTTGAGACTTTTCTTTTTCATTTTTGCAGGATGATGAATATACAAAAATACAAAATTTATGTCAGATTATTCGTGCAGTTTCTGGTGGATACAACGTGATAAAATGTCAATTGCAACAATATTGGAGCCTCCCTGTGGGACGATGATATCGGCAAAGCGTTTTGTGGGTTCAATAAAAGTATGGTACATCGGCTTGACCCATGTTTCATAATGATCAAGCACCTGGGAGAAACTTCTGCCGCGTTCTTCAATGTCACGGCGAATAATTCGAATCAGTCTGTCATCAGGATCTGCATCAACAAAAACTTTAATATCCAGCCGGTTGCGCAATTCTTCGTCTGTCAGGATTAAAATACCTTCAACAATGACAACCCTTTTTGGAACAATCGGGATTGTTTCTTTGTTACGTGAGCAAGTGATATAAGAATATATCGGCATTTCAACTGCAATCCCATTTCTCAGTTTATCCATGTGATCAACAAGTAAGGTGAATTCCACCGAATCGGGATGATCGAAGTTAATTTTTGACCGATCTTCAGGACTCAGATGTCCGTTGTCTTTGTAATAAGCATCCTGTGAAAGAATACTGACAGAAGATTCAGGCAGTGACTGTAAAATTTTCTTTACAACGGTGGTTTTGCCTGATCCGCTGCCACCTGCGATACCGATAAAAAGCATAATCTGAGTTTTTTTCAAAAATACAAAAAAAGCAACATCATCTTACAGCGCACTGTTATCAAATTTTAATTTTGGAGAATCCAGTAACATCTGAAATAAATTATTCAGTGTCTATTATATTCAATATTTTGAATTATAAAAAAATCATACTAAGTAATCTTTTTGATATTGTTTGCATCAGTGTCAGGTTCCGTAAACAGGAAAAACGAATAGAAAAAACTGAAAATTGAGACCCCGATCTGTGTTTCAATGGTGTCTTCAGAGATCATTGACAAGAGCAGGACAATATATGCTGAGACAAAATAAAAGGATGTGAATTTTTTTCTTTTCAACGGGGGATAGATGAGTGCGAACAGAAAAACCAGAAGCCCGATCATTCCAAGGGCAACAGTGATGCTGATGTACTGATTGTGAGCCCGAAGTCTCCATTCGGGGTCAAGGGTGGTGTTCATCTTTTCATATTGATGTTCGAAGGCTTGATTCACATCACCTGTACCTACACCAAAAAGTGGATATTCTTTAATAATTCCGAATGCCGTTTTCCAGAACTCCAACCTTAGAAATAATGAATTGTTGTTGGTGTTGTTGAAGTGTTTGTATGTGTAATACCCCTGAAATAGCTCATACAGTCTGAATTCAAGTGGCGTTTTTCCTGCCAGCCTGTAATTTGTGATTCCCTGCTCAATGTTGCCAATATCTTTGTCTGACAATTGTGCAATGCCGAACGAATCCTTGGGTAAATTTTTTGATGTGAGATATCGGATCGCAACATCATGGATTGAAAACCTGTTGAGTGCATAATCATTGATATCAACCCGGCTGCGTTCATTCCATTCCTGAGTCAGTTCCTGTTTGCAGTAATAACCATAAACGTGAATTCCGTTTTCAAATACCGGGTTGTCGTGTTCGTGGATATACTGATTTCCCTGAAGTGTATGCGTCGGAATGTTTTCGGGTGCATGCATCTCATCCGGAAAATACTTGTTGTGAACATGTACGATATATGATGCAGGCACTGTTATAATGATGAACAGGAGCAGGATCAGGGCCAGAGAAACAATTCTTTTTTTTGTCCTGAAGATCACAACCACCGCCCAGAACAGAAATAGCATACTGAACAGAAACAACGCATTGACCGAACCAAGAATTAAAATTGTGAATGAGGCCAGAAAAACTGCTCCTGCAATTTGCATTAGGGCATAAAGTGAAAGTTTGTTGTTGCTTTTGAAAAACAGATAAAACATATAAAACGAAGCAATTGTGGTAAGAATCCCGAACCGGATGTGGCTCATAAAGGGAGAAATTGACCTGAGTGCAAAAAACTCACTATCTGAGTAGATCACCAAAGAAATGACTGCAGAAACAATGACAAAGAAAAGAAAACTATGAATAACACGTTTAAAACTGTTGGGCTGAAATGGGTTTTCTGTGGCAAAAACAAGCGGTAAAACCAGAATTGGAAGTTTAATCCGGAGATCACTCAGTGCATAGTTAAAATCAGACGTATACAACAATCCGGTCAGATGAATTCCGAACATTGCCAGAACGGCAAGAAGGGGTTTATTTGAAAGTATACTTTTGAGTTTTAATTTAATGTGATGATCAGCCAGCCAGTTTGCGGCAATGGCAGCCACAGAAATACTGAGTATGGCTTTTGAAAACATCAGCCCCCCGAAAAACAACATCAGACAGGCAACATATCTGTTTTCCCTGTTCCTGAGCCAAGAAAAAACTGTTTTCACCATCAGACGGCTTATTTTTTCGGTTCTTTCAGGATGTTCTCATATTCCATTTTATTTGTCAGTATCTTCACTGACTCCTTCACTTCATTGTCAAACATCAGGGCGTTTTCAATTCGTCCTTTTTGATAATAATATCTGGCTACGATCTCATTGGCAAGAATCTCTGAAATCTCATCACGGAATGTAATCAGATCCTCCTGTTTGTTATGTGTGAGTTTTGTCATCAGACTCGCATATTCTTCGCTGATGCTTTCAAAGTATTTTTCATCAATGGTCACTTGCTTAAGTTCTTCAAGAATCTTCTCGCTTTCGGTTTCATAGTCGTACTCTTTATCCTGAAGAAAAGCGACAAATTCATTGTAGATATTGTCTGTGATTATGAAAACTCCGGCAACAGGAATCTGTGGATTTGCATGTGCAAACTGTGTTGCAAAATCAAAAATCAGATTTTTAATAACAAGGCTGATGGTAATTTTTGCTGCTGTCTTGGGTTCAATCTCAATGTCGGGGATAATGCCACCTGCATCGTAAACCGGGCGTTTGTTGTTTGTGTAAAAAATGGCTTTTGGCGCATCGGTATTTCTTCTGACTCTACCGGTTGAATCCCTGTTTGAATAGTCAACCGCTTGAATACATCTTCCGCTGGGGATGTAATATTTGGCAATCGTAACCTTCAGTCTTGTGTTGTAATTCAAAGGCACAATGTTTTGCACAAGCCCTTTGCCGTACGATTGCTGTCCGATGACTACGCCTCGGTCAAAATCTTGAATGGCTCCCGCAACAATCTCACTGGCCGAAGCACTCATCCTGTCAATGAGTACAACTATCGGAATGTTGAGGTCAAAAGGGTTGGCCTGAGTCTTATATTCTCTGTT
>CAYMAZ010000067.1:0-7017 GCA_964388575.1 uncultured Bacteroidales bacterium
CTGATAAAGACGGTGTTCAACTTAGCTTAAATTTTTAGTAGACACTAGTGATACTTAATAAATAATTAAAATCTTTTCATAGACAGCAACCCTTTGAAAATTATTCATTTCACTCGGTTAATTCAGAATTTATCAAAAATATTTTACATTTGGGTTTATATGTTAAACCCAAATCAATATATCCCAGAGATATGATTTGTGTCATAACTGCACCTAATGAAGATTAATTAAAAACAATTTCTTGTCTGCATAACTAATACTATTAAACTTAAAATAACAAATTTTTTGATATAACATCTATAAACGGATTTCATATTATCTTTGCATCCGCTATGATAAACATTCGAAATTTTTGTATAATTGCTCATATAGATCACGGAAAAAGCACACTTGCTGACCGTCTGCTGGAATTTACCGGCACTTTAACAGAACGTGAAACACAAGAGCAGGTCCTTGACAGTATGGACCTGGAAAGAGAAAAAGGTATTACCATTAAGAGCCATGCAATTCAGATGCAGTATAATAACGGAATGGAAGAATTCACGCTGAATCTGATAGATACTCCAGGACATGTTGATTTTTCTTATGAGGTATCCCGATCTATTGCCGCATGTGAGGGAGCATTGCTGGTTATTGATGCCACACAGGGAATTCAGGCACAAACCATTTCAAATCTATACCAGGCACTGGAACATGATCTTGAAGTTATTCCTGTTTTAAATAAAATGGATATGCCTTCTGCAATGCCTGAAGAGGTGAAAGATCAAATTATTGACCTTTTGGGGTGCAACATTGATGATATTATCGAAGTCAGTGCCAAAACCGGTTATGGTGTTGACAAAGTCCTTGATGCAATTGTTGAAAGAATTCCCGGCCCCAAAGGAGATCCTGAAGCCCCCTTACAGGCACTGATATTTGATTCAATTTTTAATTCTTACCGCGGCATTATTGCATATTTTAAAATTTTTAACGGCACTTTGAAAACAAACGATTTCGTCAAATTTCTTTCAACAAAAAAGGAATATCATGCTGATGAAGTTGGAATATTACAGTTGAAATTTGTGCCTAAAAAAGAACTCAAAGCCGGAGATGTAGGTTATATTATCAGCGGCATCAAGCTTGCTAAAGAAGTTCGGGTAGGAGATACAATAACACATGTTGAAAAACCCTGTTTATCTGCAATTGAAGGTTTTCAGGAAGTCAAACCAATGGTATTTTCTGGATTATATCCTGTGGATGCAGATGATTATGAAGAATTGAGAGCAGCAATGGAAAAACTTCAGTTAAATGATGCTTCATTAACATTTGAACCTGAATCTTCTGTAGCATTGGGATTTGGATTCAGATGCGGGTTTCTGGGATTGCTTCACATGGAAATTATTCAGGAACGTCTTGATCGTGAATTTGATGTTGATGTAATTACGACTGTTCCGAATGTTTCTTATATTGTACAAACAAAAAAGGGTGAACGCCAGGAAATTCACAACCCTTTGGGATTACCTGATGTTACAAAAATTGATTATATTGAAGAACCTTATATTACAGCAAGTATCATTACAAAATCAGAATATATCGGACAAATCATGACTTTGTGCATTGATAAACGGGGCATTCTGAAGAATCAGGTTTATCTAAGTACAGACCGAGTTGAGCTAAATATGGAAATGCCACTTTCTGAAATTGTATTTGATTTTTATGACAAGTTGAAAAGTATTTCAAAAGGCTATGCTTCTTTTGATTATCACTACAGCGGATATAAAATGGCCAAACTTGTTAGACTTGATATTTTACTGAATGCAGAACCTGTTGATGCGCTTTCATGTCTTATTCATCAGGATAATGCATACCAGTTTGGAAGAAAAATTTGTGAAAAACTGAAAGAACTCATTCCCAGGCAGCAATTTGATATTGCTATTCAGGCAGCAATTGGTGCAAAAATTATAGCTCGTGAAACAATCAGGGCATTTCGAAAAGACGTTACAGCAAAGTGTTATGGTGGGGACATTTCAAGAAAAAGAAAATTGCTCGAAAAACAAAAGAAGGGGAAGAAAAGAATGAGACAGGTTGGCAATGTTGAGGTTCCCCAATCTGCTTTTCTTGCCGTGTTAAAAATGGATTAATGTATATCTGATTTTTTGATTTTATTAAACGATTGTTTTGCAAAAACGGGTATTTCCCTTTCTCTGCCCCAGTTCTTTCTTAAAAATAATTTTACAGCTGTATTTTTCATAAAAGGTGGAAATCTGTCCATGCGTTTTCTTTTCAGCAAAATTTTATTGGTTCGCATAAATAATTTGCGTTCAGAATTGCTGTTTTGTCTGGAATAAACAATTTGTTTACGTTTCTGAATTAAAAGGGATGTAATGTTAATTTTTACCGGGCAGACATCATTACACTGACCGCATAATGTGGAGGCAAATGGAAGAAAAGCAAATTCTTTTTCTCCGAAAATGAAAGGACTGATTACAGATCCGATTGGTCCGTTATAAACTGACTGGTATGTATGTCCGCCAATTTGTTTGTATACAGGACAATAATTATGACAGGCACCACACTTGATACAATATGCTGCCTGCCTCATATGAACGTTTTCAATAATAGTAGTTCTGTTGTTATTGATCAACACAAGATGAATTTCTTCCGGTCCATAAATTTCCTTGTCACCAGATGGACCAAAAATCAAATGATTATAGACTGTCAGATTCTGACCAGTCCCGTGTGAGGCAAGCATTGTCTGACACAATTCAAGACTATCAAAAGAATATATCATTTTTTCTATTGATGTGATCACAATCTGAATTTTTGGAAAAGATGCAGTAAGTATGGCATTTGCCTCATTTTCCGAAAGAGCAATAGCACCCTGCTTAGCTATTAAAAAATTACATCCTGTTATCCCTACACCTGCTTTTGCAAATTCATCCCTGAGTAAATTTCTGACGAACTGAACAACAGTTTCTGGGTCAGTTGCTTCATGAAAAGCCTGATCATACTTTTCGTTCAACAAGTCATAAATATCCTTTTTTGATTTATGCAGAGCAGGCGCAGTAATATGAGATGGTTTTTCGCCTGCAATTTGTACAATAAACTCACCCAAATCTGTTTCAAGCAAAGAAATTTGTTGTTTTTTCAGATAATTTTCCAATCCTATCTCTTCACAAACCATCGATTTGGACTTGACAATTTTTCCTGTTTCCGAATTTTCAACTACCTTTAATATGTATTGAAGTGCGTCATCCTTTTCTGATGCATAAAATATTTTTCCTCCTCTCGCTTTGAACTTTGTTTCAAATTCTGTCAGATTCTTTTCCAGATTTTCAATACTCTTATATTTAGCATAATGTAACTTTTTTCTGGCAAGCTCAATATCAGAAAACTGTGATAAACCAGAATGAAACTTAACATAATAATGATTGAGATTTTTGTTCAGAATACCTTTTTTCTTCAAATCTTCGGTTGCTGTTTCTGATCCCGCTACAAATTTTTTTTCTGTTTCTGTCATAAAAGATAAAGGTTATATTTTTATTTTGTCTACTCTTCTTTGATGACGTCCACCTTCAAAATCAGTATTTAAAAATGTTTTTACAATATTGATGGCTTCATTTGTTGATAGAAATCTACCAGGTAATGCAAGTATGTTTGCATCATTATGCATTCTTGCCAATTTTGAAATTTCTTCATTCCAGCAAAGTGCACCTCGAATATTGGGATATTTATTTACAACCATATTAACACCGTTACCACTTCCACAAATAACGATTGCTTTTTCGAAATTTCCGATATTTACTTCTTTACCTAACTCATGCGCAACATCAGGATAATCCATACTTTCAATTGAAAATGTTCCAAAATCTCTTATTTCATATTGGATTTCAGACAAATACTGTTTTATCCGTTCCTTTAATTCAAAACCCGCATGATCAGATGCTATACAAATTTTTTTCATTGAATATCAGTTAATTAATCATTTTATTTTACACTAACAAAATTACTAAAACTTTATTGAATGATATTCCTTAAAATATTATAACCCTCTTAGTTCGTTCTCTTTATAATTGTTAATAAGTTAACTTATTCTATTACATAATATTATCATTTTGATTTGAAATCAATATATTGATTATGAGATGTTTTACATTTATTACTAATTGTTGAAAAACATGTTCAAAACCATAATTATAATGTTTGTAAAAAAGAAGAAATTAAGAACACAATGCAGCATGTATTTTTTTTCAAAAAAACAAGTTGATTTTTTCATTTATAATTTAAAATTATTCACAGCTTTGAAACAATAAAATAAAAATAAACCATAAACAAATTGAAACATCTAAAATTGTTGAAAACTCAGTAAATACATAAAAATTAAGTATTTTTGCACTTGTGTTATCAACATAATAAAAACGATTTCAAAAGAAAAAAAATTTATTAACAGAATTAACATCAATATTACATATAATGAATTCTTTAAATAAATTAAATATTATTTATAATATTCAAAAATTAAAAAAAGAAAAAAATGCCATTATTCTTGCGCATTATTATCAAATTCCAGAAATACAGGAATTGGCAGATTATGTAGGTGATAGTTATGGTTTATCCAAAGAAGCAAAAAATGCACATGCGGACATTATTGTTTTTGCCGGAGTTAAATTTATGGCAGAAACAGCAAAAATTTTAAATACTAAAACAAAAGTATTACTGCCGGATACAGAAGCAGGATGCTCACTGGCGGATTCTTGTTCTGCAGAAGATTTTGAAAAATTTAAAAAAAAATATCCGGATCATATAGTTGTTACGTATATAAATTCATCAGTTGAAGTGAAAGCAATGACAGATATTGTTTGTACATCATCAAATGCTGTAAAAATAATTCAATCAATACCAGAGGATAAAAACATCATCTTTGCTCCAGATAAAAATTTGGGAAAATATATAAAAAATAAAACAGGAAGAGAAATGATTTTGTGGGACGGATCATGTCATGTTCATAACCAGCTACATGTTGAAAATGTAATTAAAATGAAAGAAAAATATCCGAAATCCTTTATTCTTGCACACCCGGAATGTCAGGGAACAATTCTTGATATTGCAGATTTTATTGGATCAACAACACAACTTATTGAATTTACATTGAAATCTTCAGAATCTGAATTTATAGTTGCGACAGAGACAGGAATTTTGCATGAAATGCAAAAGAAATCGCCATTAAAAACGTTTCATATTGTACCTGCTGACGAGTCTTGTAATTGCAATGATTGTAATTTTATGAAAATGATCACTGTGGAAAAAATATATTCAGCTCTTAAGAATGAACAATTTGAAATACAAATAGACAAAATTTTGCAGGAAAAAGCATTAAAACCAATTGAAAAAATGATTGAAATCGTACAGTAAACAATGAAAAAAATTATTTTTTTATTTTTTTTGATTTGTTTGTTTCATAACAGAATCATAGCACAGGAAGATACTTCGCGTTTTGAATTTGTTCAGTTTTTTTACACCGGAGGAAATTTGTCTAGTGAAGGGTATTTAAGACAAGGACAACCAGATGGTTACTGGAAAACGTATCATGAAAACGGAAATCTGAAATCTGAAGGCAACAGAAAAGATTTTTTACTTGATGGTGTTTGGAAATTTTACGATTCTGACGGAAAAATTAGCCTTGAAATTTCTTATGATAACAATGTAAAACATGGAAAAAGAATAACATATCTGGATGATGAGAAAATTGAAGAAAATTTCGAAAATGATGTTAAACAGGGATATACCTATCATTTTTATCCTGAAGGAAATTTGAAAAAGGATGTTTTTTTTAAAGATGGTTTTGAAGAAGGATACTTAAAAGAATACGATATCAATGGAAACGTTATTACTTTATATGAGTATAAAAAAGGTTTTTTAATCAACAGGGAAATTATTAACCGCTACAATACTGCTGGAAATAAACATGGATTGTGGATGGAATTTTACGAGAGTTCGGGGATAAAAAGAACAGAAGAATGGAGAAACGGAATATTGAGTGGGTTTGTGAAAGAATATGAACAAAATGGACATTTGAAAAATATTTTCAAATACGTTAACGGTGAACTTCAGGAAGATGCAGAAGAATTGAAATTTTATGACATCAGGTATGATTATTATGAAAGTGGCAGGCTTAAAATTATGGGGAGTTACAGAAACGATTTACCTGATGGAGTGAGAAGAGAATATGATGAATTGGGAAATATCATAAAAGGATATATTTTTCTGAACGGTAAAATGATTGCCGAAGGAATTATAGATGAAAAGGGATTAAAGCAAGGAAATTTTCTGGAGTATTATGAAAACGGGAGAGTTAAGGCAGAGGGCAGATATGTCGATTCAAAACCAGTTGGTGCATGGAAATATTATTATTCTGAGGGAACAATTGAACAGGAAGGGAGTTTTGATAATCGTGGGCGTCATGACGGAATGTGGCTGTGGTATTATAATAATGGCAATGTTTGGAAAAAGGAAAATTTTGAAAATGGCGTCAACGAAGGCGAATATATTGAATATGATATATCAGGCAAGGTGATTGTGAAAGGTGAATATTTTGATGGAGAAGAAACAGGACAATGGTTGTGGGAAATAGGAGATACCAGGGAAGAAGGTCAATTTGTAGATGGACAATACAGCGGAGAATGGAAACAGACAGATATTGAAACAGATGTTGTCATTTTTACAGGCAAATATCTTGATGGATATCCGAACGGAAAACATATACATTACTGGCCCAACGGGAAAAAAAGAATGGAAGGGCATTATATAATGGGACAAAGAGAAGGGGAGTGGTATTATTTTGACAGCGAAGGTTATCTGATTGTAAAGATTAGCTACAGAAATGGAGCAGAACAAAAATACAACAATGTAGTAATACAGCCTGAATGAAACATATAATTTTTTAAAAAGTGGGAGAGTTCAACAAGAGTATCAATTTTTTAAATTTTATGGGAGTGTGAATAATTTTGTGTAAACTCTGGGTAACTGTATTTTAAAGAA
>CAYMAZ010000068.1:0-6805 GCA_964388575.1 uncultured Bacteroidales bacterium
ATGTTGAAGAGTGTTTTCCGGATACGGTTGAGGTTGTAGAATGTAATATCTGGGTTCCCAACAGCTTTACTCCAAACCGCGATGGTTTGAATGATGAGTTGTGTGTGATTGGAGAGGGGATTGAGCAGTTGTCGCTTGTGATCTTTAACCGCCGCAGTGAGGTTGTGTTTGAAACCAAAGATCCGTATCGATGCTGGGATGGCACATATAACGGCCGCCTTGCACCTCAGGGTGTGTATGTGTATCTGCTCAGGGCAACTCTTAAAGATGGGACAACGGTGAACAGGGATGGGGTTGTTATGTTGATCAGATAGCAGGAGAATGTTTTGGGGTGGTTGGTTTTTTTTATTGTAAATAGCAAATTGTAAGTTTTAAATTTTAAATTTTTTGGATTTTGTGTTTGGAGTGACTCGTCCTAAAAAAAGTTTACAGGTTAATAACTAAATACTAAAAATACATTTACACTTTGAATTTGTTTTGGATTTAGGATTTGGGATTTAGGATTTTATTTCTGAATAGTGGTCAAGTAGCCGGGTGGCCAGGTGGTCCGGTCACTATTGAATTTGCCTTATACCCCTATACCTTTAGAGTCCTATACCTGTTTTTCAGCAAAAGACAAACGTATGATCTGTCCATTTCTCAAATAATTTGTAATTTTACAATCTGAACATTGACACAGAACATGAAGATCAATTTGATACTTGCCAACGGCGAACACGATCCCTTTCAGAAACAATATCCCTTTATGCCACTTGTGCTTCCGATCCTGGCTTCATGTGCTCCGGAACATGAGTATACTTTTACTGATTTGTTGTGGGATGATATTTCAAGTGTTGACTTTAACGGAGATTACGATCTGATCGGAATAAGCTTCAGAGTTTCTGCAACTCAAACCGCCTATAAAATTGCTGACCAGTTTCGTAAAAATGGCAAACCTGTCGTGATGGGAGGCCCGCAGGTTTCGTGCGTTCCACTGAAAGCAAAAGAACATGCAGATTCAATTGTCATCGGTGAAGGTGAGTTTTTGTGGCCATTGCTTTTGAAAGATTTTCAGGAAAACAAACTGAAGGATTTCTATGTTTCTTCACCCAGGCCGGATCTGGATCTCAACGGATATTCAACACATTACCTTGAAGAATTTCCTGATATTTCAAAACTGCCAATGCCACTTCGCAGCGGAATAAAAAACAACTATACGTTTGACATGGTGTTTGCTGCCAGGGGATGTCCTGTAAATTGCCATTTCTGTGCCGTCAGCAAACTCTTCGGCTCAAAAATGCGGTTTAAGGATATTGAGGATGTGGTTGCTGAAATTGACACTCTCGGAAAAAAATTCTTTCTTCTTGATGATAATGTTTTCGGCAGAAATGATTCCTATGATTATTACAATCAGTTGTATAAGGAACTGCTAAAATTGCCTGAGAAACGTTTCTGGACAGGTCAGGCAAACCTCAACGCTGCAACCTGTGAAACAGGAAGAGAAGTCATCCGCAATGCCTCAGGATCAGGCTTAACTTATGCTGCCATGGGTTTTGAAACAATCAACCTTGAAGACCTGAAAAACCTGTCCATTTCTCCGAAAATGGGACTTGGAAACAACCCGGATCATCTTCAGCAAATCAGTGAAAATGTCAGGTTTATTCAGGATCAGGGCATTGCAATTTCTGCATGGTTTACAATCGGGCTTGAACATGATACTTTTCAGTCGGTCAGCGATACAATAGATTTTTGCATCCAACATCATCTTTTTCCTGTGCTCACTCCCATTCAGGCTCTTGAAGGAACACGCTTCCATACTGACCTGAAAAACTCAGGAAAACTCATTGACCAGAAAACCAACGTGAGCAATACTACAATATCCGGACTGACCAATTTGGAGTATATCCGGCTGCTGGAACTGAATCTGAAGAAAGCATACTCACTCAGAAATCTATTCAGGAATTCATTGTTCTATTTCAGACGAACCAAAGCACTGAAATCTGGTTACTATAAAACTGTGTACCGGACGATTTTCATCATTGTTACACAGATACGCATGAAAAAATTCCTGAAAAAAGATGTGATACGTTTTAAACTGAGGATTGTAGAATGAAATATGAATATCCAATAGAAGTCAGAGGATACGAACTGGATTCATTCGGTCATGTAAACAATGCAGTGTATCTGAATTATTATGAACAGGCCAGATGGGTCATTATGAAGGAACTGGGACTGCTTGAATATTTTAAGCAAACCGAAGGATTCCTCGTTGTAATCAAAGCTGAGATGAAGTTTGTAAAAGAGCTTCAGTTGCTTGAAAATGCAGTTGTACATACATCCTATACAACCGAAGGATTCTTTGTCATTTTCAGACAGGAGATCAGAAATATGAACAACGAAAAAGTGAACTCAGCCATCATCAAATGTCTTCTTGTCAGCAAAAACAGAGAACCTGTTGATGTCCCTGATGTTTTGAAGAATAATTCCTGATGTAATAAAAGCAGGCATGACCAAACTTGAATGTCACAATCAAATTGCAACGCTCACGCTTGACAATCCGCCTGATAACCGGCTTGTGAGGCCAAACATTATTGAGTTAGTGACATTAGACAAATTCCTTTCAGAACAGCAGGCGAAAGCCCTGATTATTACAGGAACAGGCAGACATTTTTCTTCGGGTGCCGACATTGAAACCATCCGAAAACAAAGTGATGATGAACATCTGGAAATTTTTCTCAACAAGGGAAAAGAACTTCTGAATTATTTGTATCAGCTCAATATTCCTGTTATCAGTGCAATAGAAGGTGTTTGTTTTGGCGGAGGCCTTGAAATCGCTCTTTCAACACATATCAGGGTTGTATCAGAAAAAGCACTGATTGCATTTCCGGAAACGATGCACGATCTCATGCCCGGACTTGGCGGCAATTATCTCATAAAGAAACACATGACAATGGGTCAAAGTATTGAACTTATCCTGTGTAACAACATTCTTGATGCTGCTGAAGCCAGACAAAGAGGCCTTGCTGATTACATCTGCCCTGCTAAACAAACGCATGACTTTTCTTATGAACTTGCACATAAGATGACTGCAGGAAGAAGCTTCAATGTGATCAGGAATGTAATGATTGCTGTGAAAAATGCATACAGTCTTCCCAGAGAAGAGGCATTTGAAGAAGAAACGAGGTTGTTCTGTCAACTTGCAAAAGAACTTCAGAATGATTCAGTCTGACAAGTACATCAAATATGTGAAAACAATTCCGTTGACACTGTTCACCGATAACATTACGGAAAACAGGTACGAAGAATTTTTTGTTCCTGAAGAACTTGATTTATACAGTAAAGTAGCTACCCCACGAAGCCTTGCAGCCCGATGGCTCATAAAAGAAATATTGACGGAGCATTTCGGAAAAGAACTCAGGCATTTGCAAATCTCTGTAACAGGAGATACAAGCGGAAAACCCAGACTAAAAATACTGAACAAAAACATCACTCAGCAGGTTTTCATAAGCATTTCTCATTCGAGGAATTACATTACTGCAATGGTCTTAATCGAAAAAGAATGAAGTATAACTCCCTGCATTTTCATATTGATGAAGGAATCGGATATCTCACCCTGAATAATCCGCCGGGCAATCCCATGTCCCTGGGTTTTTTCACTGAATTGTATTCAATATGCTCAACCCAACTCATAAAAGCAGATTTAAAAGGGCTGATCATTCAATCAGAAGGCAGGCATTTTTCAGCCGGGGCAATCATAGAAGAACTGTTGACTGAAGTTCAATCACATCATTATGATACCATTCCCGAACAGATGAGAAGAAACGCAGAAGCGTTTGGGATACTGCGCAAATTAAACACGCCTGTTGTGGCATTATTGAAGGGCATTTGCTACGGCAGTGGTTTTGAACTTGCGTTATGTGCACACATCAGGATTGCTGCACCGAATACTATGATCAGTTTGCCTGAAGTCAGTTTCGGACTGATGCCCGGCCTCGGAGGAATACATTCTCTGGTTCAGATTGCAGGTCAGGCAAAAGCAACCGAACTTGTTCTGACAGGAACAACGATCAATGCAAATGAAGCCTTGAAATTGAATCTCATTCACAAAATCGTAAACAAAGATCAATTGCTTCAAGCAGGAACTGAAAGCATACAGTCTAATCGAAATGGGAACCAGGCTCAATCATTTTAACAGATCAAAACTTTTCACTAATTTTGCAATAAATTCATAATGTTTTATCATTGCAGATTAAATCTGACCAGCCATGGCCGAAATGACAGAAAAAATTAAAGCAGAAGTAAGGGATATTGTTATTAATTTCTTTGCCGATGAATGTGAAAAAGACGCAACAGAAATTCATGACTCAACGCACATATTTGATGATCTTGATGGTGATTCACTGATGTTTCTTGAACTGATTGAAATTTTTAAAAAGAAGTATTTTCTGAACATAGAATTAAAAACCATCGGAAAATACAGCATCAAACACCCTGTGAGAACTATCGGCGAACTGATTAATATGCAGCTGCTGATCATTGAACATGAAAATGAAATCCTGAATATGGACTGATCATGATTAATGGATGCGGCATTGATACTGAGGAATTTTTCAGATTCAACAAACATCTGAAGAACTTTAAAGATTCTCCTTTTATCAGACTGGTTCTAAGTGATTCCGAGATTGAAAACTTTCAGAAATACACATACCAAATTTGTTTTCCTGTTGCTTTCTGCTGTAAGGAAGCATATTTTAAAGCGATTGGATCAAGCTGGATGAACAGCCCAATTGACTGGAAAGATATCGAAATACTTTTTTCTGATTTTCCTAAACATAAAAAATTCAGGATCGAACTGAGCGGACATGCCCGTCTCCTGTCACAGCAGTTGAAAATTTCAGAAACACAGTTCAACTATGAGATTTTTGATGATTATGTAACATTTGAAGTAATTTTGCACAATGAATCCTGAAAACAATATTTTTCTGTTTCCGGCCTTTGTCCTTAGATATTCTGGCAAAGAAACAGAGGTCATTCGTTCGGCAGGGGTCAATCTGACTGAAAAGCTGAAACTTGTATCTGAAATCTGTGATATTGATGTTTCTGACTTTGATTTTGAAAACAATAACTACCTGAGTAACGAATTAAAAAATCAACTGATCACATACACCATCAGTTGTTTGTATGCTGATATTCTGGAGTCTCATCATATCAGGCCTGCTTATGCAGCAGGATTAAGCATGGGATTATATGCAGCTTTGTATTGCGGAAAAAGTATCGGTTTAGCAGATGGAACCAGACTCATTAAGACTGTTTTTGAGAAACTTCAGACACTCACTGATGGAAAAAATTATACGATGCTGAATATTGTCGGCCTTTCTGCTCAGGATCTGATTCAAATCATCAGTGAACATTCATTGCACTGTGAAATTGTTATTAAAAACGGAAACCATTCTTTTATCATTTCCGGGGAAACAGGTGATATTGTCAAATTGCAGTCATCTGCTCTTGAGGAAGGAGCTCTGTACACAAACCTTTTTCCGGTGAGTGTCCCCTATCATTCTTCTTATTTATATCATTTTCGGGATGATCTGGCTGAAGTTACTGAGAGCATTGAAATACGTAGTCCTGAATGCAATATACTTTCTGCTGTTACAGGTGAAATTATCTCAGATGTTAAGCAGATCAAACATGAAATCATCCAAAATCTGATACAACCCATTGACTGGAAATCTGCCATGCTTGTTATGAACAACATTCCACACAACAGATTTTTTGAATGTGGCCCGGGCAATAGTATGACAAAAATTTCAAAATTTCTTGGTGAAGAAATCAAAATCGAACCTATTTTTGAACTTAAATAATTCCGTTCAACCTGAATTTATTCATATGAAAAAGTAGTATGTATTGATCTGCATTGGTGCATTGACAATGCTTTCATGCGATAAGGAAAGCAAATACGACCCATCAAAAAAGTAAACTTTGAATACCATTTCCTATGGGAATTACAACAGACATAAGTTGGACATCGTTTTGCCAGAAGACAAAGATCAAAACACGCCAGTTGTGGTTTTTTTCATGGCGGAGCATGGATCTCTGGCAGTAAAGAAGTGTTTACAAATGAAACAAAAATATTTGCAAATGCAGACATTGCCTGTGCAACCTTTAATTATCGCTATGCTTCAATTCTTTACGACATTCATCATCCCGACCTTCCCGATGATATTAAGCTTGCTGTTGAATTCATCGTGTCCAAATCATACGACTGGGATATTTCATCTGACAGATTTGGCCTTGTTGGACACAGCGCAGGAGGACATCTTTCTTTAATTACGTCATATACATTAAATAACCAAAAGATCAAAGCCTGTGCTTCCTGGGCAGGACCTGTCAACTTTACTGACACAGATCAGCTCAGTGTGGTACTGGCAAAAGAAACCTTTGAAACATATATGGGATTTCCTCTCAATTCTTCTTCGGATACTTTATTGTATCAACAGGCATCCCCCTATTTTACAGTGCAAAGCACATCAATCCCTACACTCATGATACATGCCACTCAGGATGATGGTGTCCCCTATTCTACTGCACAAAATATGGAACATAAACTTATTGAATCCGGAGTCATTTTCAAGTTTGTCACTTTGCAGGGAGCAAATCACATTTGGACCGGAAATAATCTTGAAACAGCCCGATTTGAAACTTTACACTGGTTTCAAAGCAAACTGAATGAATAGGACAACGTCAGGTTTTGATTTTATTTTTTATCCCTGTTCACTAGTGTCTACTAAACTCATTTGAAAAAACTATTTAAACTATTAATAATTAA
>CAYMAZ010000069.1:0-6360 GCA_964388575.1 uncultured Bacteroidales bacterium
GAGATGTTGCTGTATCATAGAACTTGTAAATCCACACAACCAGACAACTTTAATTTTTTTATCCTGCATTGATACCTGTTCTATGAATTTCCGGAGATGATGACCGCAAGTTGCTCAGAGATCAGTTTGTCCGAATTTAAATTATTATTACAATATTCTGAATCCTTGTTTAGCTGTTTCAGAAAAACTTCTCGATGATTTAAATGACTTTCAACAAGATTGAAAATGTGTTGATTGTTTTCACATTTTAATCCAACCTCTGACATCACTTCATCCATTAGAATTCCTTCCTCCCAAATATAGGGAACCCAATAAACAACAGCTCCGAACTGAACAGCTTCAAGCGCAGCTGTGGTCGGACCTGATATGGCAAACACATGATAGTCTTTCAGCATTTCGTATGTTTGGCCGGTCAAATCGATGATATTCGGCGCTGAAGCCATTGACTGAATTTCACTTTGAGTTATCACACATGATGGATGACATCGGAATATGACTGTTTCAAACATCTGACTAATGCCGGAAAGCCTTACTTCCTCCAACAATTTCTCACATAAATCTCTCCTGTGATTAAACAACAATAGTAATGCATGGGATTTGTTCACATTGCTTTCCTTAAATTCGACTTTATGTCTGCTCCCGACATAAAAGTTGTCACCCATTTCTGAAAATTCATTAATCACTCGCGTGCTGAATTGATCTTTGACGATAAAATGATCAGCTGTTGATGTATTATTATACCCAAGAACATCACATCGAAGTAATCTATCAGAAGCCCTGAAACGCATCAGACTCCTTGATGCAACCTGAATAAAACGAATATTTTTTCTTTTGGAATAAGATGATAAAGATCGGTAAACAGGTTTGGTCAATGTTGAAACCTGAACAATATTCTGAATATCTGATTTTGAAAGATATTTTTTTATACATTTTTGGGAAATGATTAAATCCCAATACAATAACATTTTAAACAAACCAGCGTGGTTTTTGAATATCATGTGTGGAAGCTTATTCTTTTCCCGTTTAAGAAATTGTTTCAGCTGAAGACTTTTAACCAACGAGTTTATGAAAATCTTTAGGTTTATTTCACGCTTAAACACTACGGTTAAATGACTACTAACTCCATGAATTTTACGCTGTTCTCCGGAAAAAAAGCGAACATGATTTTGAAATACTGCTTTGACATCCTCCAGTGAATCATACCGATTTCTTTGAATTCGTGTTGATGTGTCAATCAGCGTTCCGTCAAAATAATCATTCGATGATATGAATAAATATTTCAAATTCAAAAAGAATTTTAAACCGACAATCTTTAAAGCAAGCATGAAAGAGTAAAGAAAACTTCTCAAAATGGTCAGATTCCGATAGCTGATGTTGGATGTATATTGTTCAAGATGTGATCTTTCAATGAAATGCAACGGAACCTTAAGAACTATTTGTGAAACCGTTGTCTTTTCACTAACACGTCTCATCAGTTCCTTCATGTAATAGGCTCGGAACAATCCGTCTACAGATTCACTCCTGACAAAATCGGGAGTAAATAGCCACAAATAAGCTCCAAAACGATGACCTTTATAATCTTCAGCAACCTTTTCCAGATCGGAGTCAAAGTGTTGAATCGCATTCTTCAGACATTCTGTTCGTTCATCATGTGAAAGCCACTGGTCATGCACAGTGCCGTCAATCAATAAAATTATTTCCCTGTTTCTGAGAAAACGACCATGACTGGTTTGACGCTCAGAAAACACTAAAGTCGACATGATAAAAATGTTGTTTTGAAACTCACTGTCACCGGATAATTTTCCCTGAACCTTTGGTTTTCATCACATGTAAAACATCTTCCACTGTAAAACTACTAAAATCTCCATTAATTGTATGCTTCAAGGCTCCCAAAGCAACTGCAAAATCAATAATTTCATGAGATTTTTTTTCGCTCTGATTTAAACCGTAGAGTATACCAGCAACAAACGCATCACCTGAACCGACCCTGTCGCAAATATTGTCGATCCGGTAGGTTTGACTTTTAAAACACATCTCTTCTTTTTCACGAACGAACAGATATCCTGACCATAAATTCATACTTGCTGAGATTGAATCCCGATGACTGATTGCAATGTATTTCAATTTTGGAAATTCTGAGAAGCATTGCTTTGAAATATGTGTGAAAATTTCATCCTGATTTGCCCCCAGCCCTTCATAACCAAAAACATTCTGAAAATCTGTTTCATTTCCGCAAATCAACTCAGCGCCTAAACATAATGTTTTCATTACGTCTGCAATTTTTAACGGATTCCTTTCCACCCATTCCCACAAGCCCGACCTAAAATTCAAATCTACTGAATATGGACATGAACAAAATGCAGTAATTTTCTCAAGTAATCTGGAAACTTGCTCATTCAGCGCCGGAGAAATTCCGGAAAAATGAAACCAGGATGAATCACTAATTATCTTTTCCCAATGAAAATCATGAATATTTAAGTTACTGAATACCGAATTTTCCCTGTCATAAATGACAAATGAGTATCTCGGGCCTGACCCATTTTCGGTCCAGTATATTCCCATACGCCCAGAGGTCACTTTTATAAATTCAGTCCTTATTTTTTCTGCCCTCAACAGCTTTAAAACCTTTTCTCCCAAAACATTATCACTTACAGCACTTACAAATACTGATTTACATCCAAGATTTGAAAGTGCAACGGCTACATTGGCTTCGCTTCCACCGGGGGTAATAATAAAATTCTGAGCCTGAACAATTCTCTCTCCTGCATCAGCTGGACTTAATCTTAACATAATTTCACCAAAAGTCGTAATCATCCAACATGTTTTTATATTTCATTTTAAAAATAACTTCTCATAAATAGCTTCAGCCATGAAGAAGTCCGTTTCCCAGTCAATATCAATTGACCTGATCCGGTCATTTTCAAAAAGGAAAGGGTTCTTTCCGATCCTGTCAGCATGGTTCATGTAAATTTCCCTTGATGCAATGAATACAGCACTGTCAATCTCATATAATTTTTTCAGATCCTGCGTTCTTGGCCACTTTTCATCATTTTTTCTGTTCCACAGGTCATTTTCTTCTTCCGACCAGAGAAAATTCATAAACGGATAAACACTCATTAACGAATCATATCCATTTTCAAGTGCTTCTTTATACATGTGAATGGCTTTCAAATATTCCGGAGCATCGAAAAAGGGAGAAGTAACATGTGTCCAGATAATATGTTCACAATCTGAAACTTCCGTCACATAGCTGATCAGATCTGTCAGTTTCGTTTGATCTGTACATAAGATTTCCGGTCTTTTAATGATTCTGATTTTCTCAGATTGAGTACTGAATCTTTTTGCAACATGCACACATTCATCATCATTGGTTGAAACAACAATCTCATAAACACCTTCAACCTGAATAAGCTGCGAAAGTTTTAATTCCAGCAGACCGTTGGAAAAAGTAGAGAATGGTTTTGTGTTCTTGTTTTGAATCCGCTGACTACCACTTCTCACCGGAACAAAAAAAGCAAAACGTTCATTTTTCATTGATTTCTGAATTTAAACCCAACCATTTGCTGTTCATAAAAGCAAAGAATATACTGACACTGTCTTCACTGAATAATTTGTGGGAAGAATACTGTTCAGCTGAACTTGCTCACGAATCAGATTAAATGCGTGCTCATTTTCGTTGATGAGTCCCTGTTCTTTTGGTGTGATCATTTCACCGCTATATCCATCATACCCAGCAAGATAAATATTTTTTGCATTCAAATCTAGTGCTGTCTGTAATGCAAGTGCAGTATGAGAATCCTTGTGTTTATCAGTAAATCCTACTTCCCTAAGCTCAAAAGAACAGTTCAGAACTTTTTCAGGAATATAAGTTCCCATCTTCCTGGGAAATGGTGGCAAGATACATTCTCCCTGAAACTGATCAAGGTTGTTGAAAACATCCTCCATTCTTCTTCCCTCACTTCCCACAAGGCAAAAGAACTGCTTGACATTCAATGATTCATATTGTTTTGCATTTTTAGAACTTGCATGAACAATGCAAACAGAATCAAGCTGATCGACAAAACGTTTTACTGCATCTGCATGAATAACAGCATTCGGGCCGCCCCCAATAATAACGACGTTTTCATAACACTTGGCAGGTAAGAATTTGGGAAGCCTGACATTATCGGGTTCTCCAGTTCTTCTGTTGTTCAGAGCTCTTATGATGCTATTATATGAATAAAACCTTTGTGTCACCCATTCCATCACATCATTCTGGGGTAATGAACTTGTTCCGGAGACCATATAAGGAAGTTTTGTTCCCCAGTCAAACTTCCTGTGCAAAGGAGTCCATGCTTCAACCAGACCGGCAAGTATATTGAAATCAAACTCCAGACAACCTTCAGTCACAAGATACGTCAGCAACAGTTCTGTTTTCAAATTCCCCGCACCCCTTCCCATTCCCATCATTGTTGCATCCACAATATCACAGCCTGCATCCATTGCTGCAAGGGTATTGGCAAAAGACAACTCCAGGTTGTCATGACCATGAAATCCGATCTTTTCACTGCAATATTTTTTTGTTTTTGAAATCATTTCATGAACCTGTGCAGGGATCATTCCACCATAAGAATCAACTAAATTCAAATATGTGATAATTCCATTAAGTTTTTCAAGCTGTCTGTAAAATGCTTCATCCTGATGATACTTCGACATATACATCATATTCAAAGCTACTTCATAACCAGAACTTCTGATTTCTATTGCCAGAGCGATAGACTTCTCAATTTGGTCAGGGCTTAAGGCAATCCGTATGAGTGAAATGCTGTCACTGATTCCACTCAGCAAAATATTCAGATCTTTTATATCAGTGTTCTTTTCATTGAGCATGATTGCCAGTTTCTTCTTTTTATTAAGATCAGCAATCTGCTTCACTGCAAAATCAGGCAAATAAAAAAATCTACCGTAATATCTGTCTTGCGGCATACTTCTGTATCCAATCTCTATGATATCGACCGGCAAAGTCTGCATTGCTGAAATATATTTCTCAACGATCCCAGAATCAAAATCCCAGCTTGTGTAATAACCGCCATCTCTCAGGGTACAGTCCAGTATTTCAATTTTTTTTATTGAATTGCTCATTATGTTGTGTGGTAATATTTATGTCTCACTTTTCAAAAATACATAAATTAAAAGAACAGTAAAATCTTTTTCTCTTTTTACGGTAGTGCACTGCTCGGTATATTAACAAGTCTCTCAGACACATATATGGCATTCCTGAGACAATTCGCTTCACAATTTCTGAACATTTCAAGCTCATTGAGCAATTTCCAAACTGGTCGGGTCATGACGCCATGATTATTTGTATATTGCAGAAAACGATCACGCTCGGCTTTCCCATCAAACAAAATACAATTTAACCAGTAATTTGATATAGAATGTTCCGGTTCTGATATGTAGCAGATACCAATATCAGAGAAGAAGCTTCTGTATGCGGATGCAATGTATCTTTTGGACTCAATAAAACGGTTGATTTGCTCAATCTGAGCAAGCCCGAGTGCAGCATTAATGTTGGGCATCCTGTAATTAAATCCCACATCATCATGTAGAAATTCCCATGGATGGTTAACTTTTGCCTGTGTAGTCAGATGTTTTGCTTTTTTAGCAAGATTTTCATCCTGAAAAAGCAACATTCCTCCTCCACCTGTTGTGATGATCTTGTTTCCGTTAAAGCTCAAAACACCTATCTTCCCAAAACATCCTGTGTGCTGATCTCTATAAAAACTCCCCAAACTTTCGGCAGCATCTTCAATCACAGGAACTTCAAACTCATTACAAATACTGACAATCTCATCAATTCTGCACGGAAAACCAAATGTATGAACCGGGACACATGCTGAAACAATACGACCGGTTCTGATATTGACTGTTCGATACTCATTTGTTCGTGAATCAAATTGCTTGGTTGTTGAAGTACTCAGCCATTTTCGCAAAGCTTCAGGTGACATTCCCAGAGTATCTGAGTCAATGTCAACAAATACAGGAAAAGCTCCACAATACCGTATTGCATTTGCTGTTGCAACAAAAGTCAAAGGCTGTGTGATCACCTCTGAATTCTGACCAACACCACATAATATCAGAGCAAGATGCAGTGCATTCGTACCGTTAACACAAGCAACTGCTTCCTTCGAACCGGTGTACTCTGCAATTTTTACTTCAAAATCATGTACAAATTCACCGACAGAACTGACAAATGTTGAATCAACACAGGCCTCCAGATATTTCTTTTCATTACCGGCAAAAAGAGGCTCATGTAAAGGAATGAAATCATCTTCCTTTTGATAAATCTCTCTTATAAAACGTACAATCTGACTATATTTT
>CAYMAZ010000070.1:0-5924 GCA_964388575.1 uncultured Bacteroidales bacterium
TCCTTCAGAGTATCGTAGAGTTTCCCTTTGCAAAGGTCCAGCTTATTAAAGACAATTGCAGAAGGAACATTATATGCTTCTGCACTCACCAACGATCTGTCAATGAAACCGGTAGATGTTCTCGGATAGGCAACCGTGGCAATGATGAGGGACAAATCGATATTTGCAGCAAGAATATGTCTCTGACGTGACATATTTGTGGATTTTCTAATGAGACAGTTTTTTCTGGGTTCGATTTGAAAGATATTGGCAACATCTTCATTCTCAGAAAATTTACAAAGTACAACATCTCCAACAGCGACAGGATTTGTTGTTTTCATCCCTTCCATTCTGAATTTTCCTCTCAACCGGCATTCTATCACATCACCATTTTCAGATTTCACACTATACCAGCTTCCCGTTGAACGAACCACAACTCCTTTAAAATCTGTCACAGTTTATTGTTTAATTAAAAAATTTTCAAAAAAACATGCAGATAAAATCTAAGAATTTTTATTCATGCTTTTGATGATCTCCAAAATAATATCATTTGAAGAGAGATTATCTGCTTCAGCTTTGTAGTTTCTGACAATGCGATGACGAAGAACTGCCGGAGCAATTTCACGTACATCTTCAATATCGGGTGAAAATTTTCCCTTTAAGGCTGCATGACATTTGGCACCCAAAACCAGGTATTGAGACGCCCGGGGGCCGGTTCCCCAGGCCAGATATTCCTTTGCCATGTGATGTGAGGTCTCAATTTGAGGACGAGTAAATGTGGCCAGTTTCACTGAATATCTGTATACATTATCTGGCACAGGAATTCTCCTGATTAATTCCTGATATTGAAGAATTTCAGTCTGGTTAATCACAATCTGAGGAGCATAAAAATGCTCTGTTGTGGTCTGTTTCACAATATTGATTTCCTCTTCAAATTCGGGATAATCAAGCCATAAACTAAACATGAATCTGTCAAGCTGAGCCTCCGGAAGAGGATATGTTCCTTCCTGTTCAATGGGATTTTGTGTGGCCAAAACAAAAAACGGTTCATCCAGCTTCATGGTGTTTCCTGAGATGGTCACTTCCTTTTCCTGCATTGCTTCGAGCAGAGCAGATTGGGTTTTGGGAGGTGTTCGGTTGATTTCGTCAGCAAGAATAATGTTTGAAAATACAGGTCCTGGCAAAAATTTCATTCTTCTGTGTTCATCCAGAATCTCAGTCCCGGAAATATCAGAAGGCATCAAATCAGGGGTGAACTGAATTCTGCTGAATTTTAAACCCATCGACTTTGATATGGTTGTAATTATAAGTGTTTTTGCTAAACCAGGAACGCCAATTAAAAGACAATGTCCTTTTGAAAAAATACTGATCAGTATTTTTTCTATGATATCGTCCTGTCCGACAATCACTTTGGCTATCTCTTTTCTGAGTTCTGAATATTTTTCTGCAAGGTTGTTAAATGTTTCAATATCTTTCGGTGCATTCATAGTGTTTCATGTTTACCAGTCAAATTCAAAATTACATGTTTGAAATGGTTCAAAAATTTTTAAAAATGTTTGTTTCTTTTTATCGTTTATCCAGACATTTAATGCCTGCCTTTTCTTATCTTCAAGAGCCAGTTGCTGAATGAATGGATAATCATCCTGTAAGTTTGCTTTGTGAGGAGGCGATTTCTGTAATACTTTTATAATCCTGTAACCATTATTGTTATCTTCATCGCGATAGGAAATAACTGATGAAATGCTTCCAACATCTATTTTTTCAATTGCAAACAACACAGAGGCATCCAGATGTGATGCCGCAAATTTATTATCCATTGTATATGGGTTCAGCATGAGACCATGATTCATTTTCGCGCCTCCAACAGAAAATTTTTCAACAGCATTATCAAAAGTCATCACACCAGTACTAATGAGTTGATGAATGCTGTCAATTTTGTTTCTGGCATCTGCAACACTCTGAACACCGGGTTTCTGCATCAGCAATATATGTCTCACATTAACCAACTCCCCTCTCCTTTCAATCAGTTGTAAAATATGCAATCCGGCTTTGGTTTCTACAATGGGTGAAATCTCTCCCGGCTTTTGAAGCTTAAATGCAGCTGCTTCAAACTCATGAAACATTTCTCCTCTGCCAAAAAATCCAAGTTCACCTCGTTTCTTTGCTGAACCGGGATCTTCTGAATACAATACAGCAAGTGTTCCGAAGTCATCACCACTCAACACCCTGTCCCTGAGTTCTGTCATTCTTACACGCAATTGTTCTTTTTCATCATTTGATATCAGAGGCATAATCACTAAATGTGCCAGCTGAAATTCGAGTTCAATGTCAGGAATTTCCTCTTCAGGCAATTCATTCATGAATTTACGCACTTCTGATGGAGTCACTTTAACATCTGTAGTAATTTGTTGCTGCATCTTTTGAACCAACATCTGATCATGAATAATTTCCTTAAATTCATCCTTGATTTCAAGAATGGATTTATTATAATATTGTTCCAGCGCTTCTCTTGACCCGATTTGCGAAATAAAATATCTCAACCTTCTTTCCATTTCAGCTTCTACTTCATTTGAGCTTACTTCAAGACTATCAAACTGAGCCTGAGTTAAAAGCAAATTCTGAAGGAGTAGTTCTTCGAGAATTTCACATCTCAGTGACTCACCCGAAGCTTCTCCCTGCATGACGGCCTGAAGGTACTGTGACTCCAACTCTGACAACAGTACAACATTTTTCCCAACGATAGCAATTACTCCGTCAATTTTTGCTCCTTCAGGCTGTGCTGAAACAAATTGTGATGATAAAATAATACTAAACAGGAAGTATATAATTTTTTTTGCTTTCATTGAATTTTCATTATTTAAAATAATACTGTAGTATTTTCTTGTTTCTGTTCTTTTTAAAATTTCTAAGTTACAGATATATCTGAATTGTTGAATTTCTTTCTGCCGATGATTTCAACCCACGAACATGGTTGTCAATAATATCTTTTTTTCTTTTCTGCAGGATTACTTCTCTAATTGTATTTTTCTCAAGTGTAAGAGGAGACACGGAGCCCTTGATCTTCGAATCCAACACTTTTATTAAATACATATATTCTGCATCCTGAATTTCAAAAAAAGTATCTCCAGTGGCCATCTCTGATTTGTGTTGCGATGTTAGAGGGATTTCCTTCTGAACGTCTTCCACATACAACCAGGTTCTGACATCAAGAAAGTAATTAACGGCATATTTTCGGCAAAATTGTTCAGTTGACGCACGGTCAAAAGGCTCTTCACTCAGAAATCCACGTGCTTCTTTGATAAAAGGGCTGTTTGCGTTAAGCTTAATGTACAGCACTCTCACAATGTCTGCCTGTAAAATAAACTCACGCTGATTTGCTTCGTAATATTCATCAAGCTGCTGGTCCGTAATTATGGTGTCCAGATTTTCCCGGAGAAGTTTCTTTTCCCATTCGATGATCATTAATGCATTGCGATAATCTCTGATTTTAGTGCTGAAATCCTTTTCCCTTGCAGTCAGTATTTTACTCGCATTCCTTAGCATAAGCTGTTGTTCAATCCATTTGTCAACATATGTTCTGATCAACTCTGTGCTATCTTTAACACCAATACCCGAAGGAGTCAAAGATTGAACCTGATCTGCATACAGGTAAGTATCTCCAACCCTTGCCAACACATTACGCTCCTGCTCTGCTTTCCGGTAACAGGATGTGAGTATTAACAGCATAATAACCAGTGCACAAATTTGGGTTTTAAATGTCATTGACGATACAAAGTTTGTAAAACATCATTATTCACTTTCCATGAGTATTTTGAACGAAGTTGCTGAATCCATTCCTTTTCAAGAAAATTCTGATATTCATTTGTCACAACACCTTTCACATCCCTTAACGATTTGGGTTCCGGTTTTATAATCCTGTCAGTCTTGACAATAACATATTTGTCATCCTTTAAAAAAGGAGATGTCAACCCAGTAGAAGAAACTCCTGAAAACAGAGGATGTTCTGATTTAATATAAATACCCGACTCTTGGGTAATTAACTGAGAGTCTGAAGTATTGAAGGTTGAAACAACATCTGCAACATCAGTCCCTTTTTTAGAAGCCCTGACAAGTGCTTTGTTGAATTTCTTTGCAGTTTTCTGATCATTCACATAAAACACACTTCCCTCAATCCGCTCAGGCCACATATAATTATGCTTAACAGTTTCATAAAATGCATTCAGTCCTGTGGAGTCTTTCAAAGCTTTGCTCCAGACCATTTTATCAGTAAGATCAAATAACAAAATTCCGTCGTGATACTCTTTCATCAATGAAGCAAATGCGGGATGTTTCTTTTCAAGATGTTCATTTTCGTAAGCAATGAGTTGTTCGTTCACAAAACTTGTGTATAAATTTCTAAGGAACATTTCTTTATTATCATCGGGCAGAATAGATTGATTTGCTTCCACAAAAGCAGCAAAGTCTGCAAGCGTTACAATCTTATCCCCGGTTTTGAAGAGTGGATCTTTAAGACCAGCAACCATTTGTGACTGCCAGCTTCCTTTGTAAATACTGTCATTGACAGCTTTGGTAAATTTCTTTAAAGCATCCGGATACTCTGTGAATCCATTTTCTGACTTCAGATTCTCTACAAATGAAACGGTCGCCTTTTTGTATCTTGTATCCCGCATGACTCTGGTTTTCATTTCATTTTTCATTTCTTCATATGACCCCACTGGTTTTCTGTCAAGCAGTTTGATGATATGATAACCATATGATGTAAGAATTGGTTTTGCAACATCTCCGGGTTCCATTCCATATAACGGCTCAATAAACTCGGGAAGCATCCTGAATACACCGAACCAGGGTAGAACACCGCCTCTCATTCCACTCCCCTTGTCATCAGAAAATTCTTTGGCAATCTCTTCGTATGATTCTCCTGCCAATATTTTGTCATACAATTCGTTGGCTTTTTTCAGTGCTTCCAACTTTTGTTCTTCATTCGCTTCAGGAGACAAAGCAACGAGGATGTGTGCAGTTTGGACTTTACCAAGAGCAGGCTTTTTGTCTGTGAGTTTGATGATATGGTATCCAAACTCAGAGCGAACTGGCATTGAGATATCCCCAACTTTCATTAAATATGAAGCATTTTCAAAATCATATACCAGATCCATAGCTGAAAAATATCCAAGATCACCTCTGTTTCCAGGATTCTGAGGAGATCCGGGCTTTCCTTTTGCTGATTCATCGTCTGAGAATTCAATGGCCAGAGTTTCGAATAATTCACCCTTTATAGCCCTGTTGCGAACAGAAATCGCTTTTTTATATGCTTTAAGAGTATCTGCTGCTGATGCATTCGGAGAAACCTTTATCAGGATGTGACTTGCACGCAAATCCCATTGCATTCTTTCATGTGCCTCAACAATCAGTTTATCCAGAATCTCTGTTTTTGTCAGATACGGTTGAGCTAAAGTTTTACGGTAACCTTCCAGCTCTGTCCTAAATGTTTTAAATGTATCTAGTTTCATTTCCTTTGCCTCAGCAACCTTCAGCCGGAAATTAACATACAATTCCAGATATTCATCAATTTCCTCCTTGGATGATGTCTTGTTGATATTATTTTTCATAAATACTGCCATAAATTCATCAGAAGAAATTTCTTCTCCGTTGACAATAAGCAATGGTTTTTGTTGCTGCGCAGACAACATAGATACAATGACAAATAAAGACAAAACAAATAACACTACTTTTTTCATAACCTAACAATTTTTAGGGTTTAAACATTTGATTATCTTGAATAATTTGGAGCTTCTCTCATAATTGTGACGTCATGGGGGTGACTTTCAACCACACCAGCCTGAGTAATACGGATAAATGATGCAAAATGCATTTCATCCACAGAAGCAGCACCACAGTAACCCATACCAGCCTTCAATCCGCCCACGAGTTGATGCATGACTTCAGAT
>CAYMAZ010000071.1:0-5875 GCA_964388575.1 uncultured Bacteroidales bacterium
ATTTCATTGAGCGCTGAAACGAGAAAGTGTCCTGAACCAACGGCAGGGTCGCAAATTTTGATCGAGTTTATAATGTCATTGGCTTCCTGTCGTGTGAAAGGTCGATCTGTGCCAATGTTTTCGTAAATGTCATCAAGGTTTTTGAAGAATGCTTGATTTTGAGCAGAACATTGCAGAACCTCAGATTCAGCGATACACTCTCCCCTCTCGAGAGGGGCCGGGGGTGTGTCAGGGACATAAAACACACCTCCGGACATTGAATTGAGAGGGGAGCCATCAAATTTAAACCAACTTAAATCCCTGTTTTCATAACCTTCTATGTATTTTTTGATGGTTTGCAGAACCTCATTTCCATTTCCGAATATATCATCATCTTTAAATCTTAATACATTGACATTTAATTCATTTAATCTGATTTCTTTTTTAAGATCATTTTTTTGAGTTTGCTCCCATTCATGGGTAATACCATCAAGTTCTATTGCCAGTCTCAGTTCATGACAGAAGAAATCAACAATATAGTTGTCAATCGGTTTTTGTCTGTGAAAATCGTATTTACCTTGAAATTTGCCTTTGAGTTCTCTCCAGAGTGTAATTTCTGATTTTGTACTGTTGTTGCGGTGTTTACGGGCAAGTTCTTTGAGTTTTGGGTTGTAAGGAATGATTTCTCTTGGGGAATTTTTCATGTGTGACACACCCCTAAATCCCCTCTCAAGAGGGGACTTTTTGAGAAGTGCTTCGTTGAATTTCTGCACAACGGCTTTGCGAATGGTTTCACGGCACATATACATTGTGATGAAACCGGGAGTGAAAAATGAACCGTCTTTGTAGCCATTTATTTTCTCGAAAATCAATCCGAGAACCGAAGCGTTAATCAGCGTTTTGTTGTCTTCCTGAATTTCTTCTCCGCCTTCTGCTCCAAAGTCGTAAGCATCTAAAAACTCAAACAAATATTGAAGCGTGGAAATATTGCCTGTCCGTTTTTTGCCTTGCTGGTCTTTCAGCACGGTTTGCGAAAAAATCGGTATGGTTTTGTCGTCTTTCAGATTGCTGATAAACAAAGTAACCTGCTCAATGTCGGTTGGCTCGAAAAGCGAAGAATTGAGATAAGGCGTTTTTTCAAATGCCTTTTTTACATCTTCGTTTCGCTCGTCATACTTGCGTGCCAACACCTGAAAAAACAAGCTGTTCAGGTCGTCATAGTTCTTGATTTTGTCAAGGTTGAGAAACGAAAAAGATTTGTCGCCTTTGTGATAGGTAATGAGTTGTGCTTCCAACAACTTCAAGAACAAAATTCTGTTTATCCAAGTGATGGTAAGTTCAAGAGAAACATTAAAAAATCGTTCCTGTTGTGTGTTGCCGAATTGGTTTGGTTTTTCCAATCGGCTCAACTTATCTAAGCTGTCAAGCTGAATGATGGCATCTTCAAGAATTGTTCCTGTGTGTCGTTCACCTTCTTTGTTTCGCTCAATAAGTTTTTTGCTTCCTTCTTTGGTTTCTGTCAAGCCGATAATGTGCAACAACTCGCTGTAAAAACGTTTGTCAAGGCTGTTGCTGTCGTTGGTGAATGGAAGTTTTAAAAGATGCTCTGGCGAAAGAAGTTTGAATAAAGCAATCAGCGCATTATCGTCTGCTCTGTCTGTATTTCGTAATGGTTTTTGAAAGTCCTGAATGTTGAAGTAAGCAAATTCAATTTCAATTGTTATGCTGTCAATAAACGGCTCGGCAATTTGCTTGTAGAAAAAGTCGGTTTTCGTGTCTGCCAATCGTCCACCTTCAAAGTCGTTGAATTGTTTTACAAGATTCTTGTTTTGAGCAAAAAGTCTGTCGAACAGGGTGGTGTCAAAAATAAACCACTCGTTAATATTGGTGGCAATCAAATGTTTTACTTCAAGGTTTTTGTGTGTAATTCTTTCTCTCAGGTAGTAAAGCACCAATTCCTGAAAAGCTTTGGTGTTGAGCTTCTCAGTTGTAAGCATTTCAGTTTTGTTTGTCGGTTTTTTTGCTTCGATTATTACGCCAACAGTGGAGTTTGCGTTTTGTCCGTTATGAATAACAAGGTCGTTTCTTCCTTTGGTGTTGATAAAATGATTTGGGTCGTAATATGTTTTCTTTAAAAAGTCGGACACCAGGTTTTTATGAAACTCTTCGCTTTCGGTGTCGTTCGTTCTGTCGAGTAAAGTAATGAGATTGGTTTTGAAGCTTTCAATTTCAGTCCTGTTTGGTTTTACTTTTAAAAAGGCTTTGTTGAGTGCCTTTCGGGGTTGAACAGGTTTAAGTGGTATTGAGTTCATAAATAATAGTTGGTGTGAAAAATTATGAAGAAAAATTGCAGTTCAAATTTATTGATTTAATTCAAATATGCTTCAGATAATTACATTTCGTCACTTATTTTATATATTCAAATTTTTTTAACTTTAGCAAAGCAAAATTTACAAAGGCATCTGAAGTTTTGAAATTATACTTTCTCATTATTTTCCTGAATTCTTTCTGTGAAAGCCTGAAAATGATATTGTTTTCCATTTCATAACGCCAATATTTCCGTTTGTTTAATTTCATTCTTTTTCCGATACGTGCATATTCGGGAAATATCCCACAATCTGTAATCTGACAAAGAAAAGGTTCATCCCTGTTTTCCATGATGTCGTTCCAGAATACAATATCGCCAATTTCAAGAATGCTTTCGTGAGGATACAATGCGACTTCAATTTTATGCAGTTTTTCAAAAAAATCATAAAGATACATTTGCATATCAACAATCAGCATGTTGTATTGCTTATTGAGTTCAATCAACTTTTGTTTGACCTCAGGGGGTTTGTAATTAATGTTTTCGAAAAATCTGTATTTACTTATGTAATTTTGTGGGAGAGGAATCTTTAAATCTCCTGAGATCATATTCCAATTGATTATAACAAGTAACTTCCCATTAACAATCAGCTGTTTTTCCTTGAAGTATTTTGCCGATTCTTTATATAGACTGATTTTAACTCTTCTGTTCGAAACAATTTCTTCAACTGTTCCATACATGTGCTCCCCGACGATTTGATGAATAAAATAGACTCTCTGGCCTGGAAACAATAAATATCCGCGTTTATCAGTAGGAATCCTCATCGAAGTGTTATTTAATTTTCCGGAGAATCGCCAATAATCCCTTTTTCCCTCACAATTCTGTCATACTGTTCACCCAGTTCTTTACATTTCCCTGACCAATTGGCAGTATGTTCAGCATCAAAGGATTCACTGCTATATTCCAGAGCACATTCGCAAAATGCCACAGCATCAAACTGATATCCTTCAGTTGCCAGAGCAACTGACATGACACAAAAGACCATAAAAAACGCTTTTTCTTCTTTGCCTAAGGTGTCTTTCTGAGGTTGAACTGAAGTGCCTGGCTCATCCACATTTACTCCCGGCTGTTGATCATCCTGCTGATCTTCATCAGAGTCAACATAAAACCTGATATCAATACTGCCGGCTTTTTCAAGCATAAATTGTTTTTGAAGTGTTTGCCCTTTGTATTCTACTTCAAGCATTGTTGGTGTTCCATAATACAAATACCCGAGGTTCGTACAATTAAACCACCATTGTCCGGCTTTATCAGTGACCCCTTCCCACAAATGCTGGTCTTTATCCACAACAATACGCACCGGTAAACCTCTTACAGCCTTACTTTCAACAGTACTTCCGTAAACACTTACCCTGATCTGAACAACTGAGTTCATCTGTTTTTTCATTTCAGACAAATCCCTGATAATTTCCATCTCCTGTTGTTTTCGAATCTCTTGCATGTAAAGCTCAAATGCAGAAATGATCACATCATTCATTCTCCTTCTTTCATGACGGATGATGTTTTCTCTGATATTTTCAGGCACGACATTCTCATTGAAATACGCGTTCAGATAATTATTAATTTCCTGCGATAATGCCCATTCAAAATCCACATGTGTTTCGATATTCTCCTGAATAAACATGCTCCAGCCCTTTACAGTCTTGCTGTATGGATTTTGATTTGCATTGTAACTGTAATATTTATTCAGATAATCCTGCTGGATCGCTGCCTGTTCCACTTCAGCCTGATGTTCCTTGTGCAATCCGTAAAGAAAATTCGCAACACTATATACTGCCACGACTTTCCAGCCTGCAGCAGCCAGACCGTATGTAAGGAGTTCTTTTGAGAGATTCATGACTGCATCCAGATATTGCTTTCGGCCGGTTTCAATGCCAAATGTTACAAAGGCCCGGACAAGCCCAAGTTTTCCGGCAATTTTGTTGAGGGCACTGAACGTAGGATATTTGAGAATATCTTCATGAACTCCGGCTGACAGTGTTGTGACATCATAAGACTTCATAAAAAGATCAATTCCGTCAATTTCAGCCTCGGCGGGTGCAGTTTTATGAGTGATATAATACCTCATTGTTTTCTCTGCTTCTGAAAAATCAGGTGGTGACAGTATTGTTGAAGGATCAACCATCGCAAGGGCTTTCATCATCGGTCCGGGTTCTGTGTGTGCGCTGACCATCCCGAGACTTGAAAAATGTGTGCGATAAACAGTCAAAGTGTTGTTCTGATTATCAATAATTACATCTGTGTCTTCCCATTGAGCTGTCTCTTCATTGTAATACATAATATAAGGAACACATCCTGGTTTAAACTCACTGCGTTGTTGTTCCTGCTGAAAATTAAAGATGACCTTAACTTCATTATCAAATGATTTCGTTTTTCTGAAATCAAAGTCAAATGTTTTGATCACCTTATCTGCGAATTCAGGTTTTTTAATATTTCTTACTGCATACAGGTCAAGTGTATCCGCTTGTTTAACCTGACCTTTCGGAATGATGAGCGTCAGTTCATCATTATGTTGTATGATGGTTTCAGTTGTATCATTGGGCAGAATTGTGAAGGAGGCAATCAGAGTTTTTTTCATTCCCTGGTCATAAAAAAAGAAAAAGTAAGTTGCAGCTACTGCAAGAATTGTCGTCGCAATGATAATCAAAGTCATTGCTCTGGCTTTTTTGTGACTGGGTTTTACATGAGATTTTTGAATGTCATTTATGACTTTGGTTTCTAAGGCAGAGGTGTCAGGTTTTTGCATTGGTTGGCCACAGAAAATACAGAATTTTGATGAATGTAAATTTTCTTTACCACAGATTGTGCATTTTACCTGGGATGAAGCTTCTGTAATACTGCTGGATTTTTCATTATAGTCAGGATTCTTCATGACACATGCTGTACAGAATTTCTTTCCGTTCTCAAATCCTGATCCGCATTGGCACACATTAGTTTGCACTATCTGACTGAATATCCGGGCTCCGCAGGAAGTGCAAAATTTATTTTCACCGGAACAGGGAGCACCGCAGTTTGTACATGTTGTTTTCATGGTTCAAAAATAACTTATTTTTATATTTTCAGAACACTATTGTACGATAAAATGCTTTCAAACTTCAGAATTCTATTGAAAATACTGGCTTAGCTGAATTTGTAATTTCTAAAGGCTTATTTTTCAAAATTGCCACTAAGGCTCCAAGACACCAAGAAATCACAAAGATTAAGTCATTGACTTCGTGAATTTTAGTGTCTTAGTGGCTAAAAATACGTAAATTTTACCCGGACAATAGTGTTTTAAGAAAAAAATAACCTAACTTTACAATTAAAAGTAGAAAATATAAACAATTTGTCTTTGCACCCCATGATAAACAGCAGGCCATTTTCGCTGAAACCCGCATCGCTGTGTGTGTGTGGAAAATGTATCTCATCAGAAAAAAAAATTCTTTCTCAGATTCATCTAACTATGAATTCTGCTTTGAATACAATAAAAACTTTCCAGAACTCCCAAAATTTAGAGGACATGCAATCTGCTATGCCTTTGGCAGCAATGCA
>CAYMAZ010000072.1:0-5523 GCA_964388575.1 uncultured Bacteroidales bacterium
ACACGCCAGCCCCCCAAATCACCGCCTCCAACACAAACAGGCGGGCTGCCCGGCTTTCGCCGTGCTCTTCCTGCTTTTTTGCCACCCATCCCGACAGACCTCCATCCCTTGTGCCAAAAAAAGCTCTCAGCCGTCCTGACGTCCGTGCCCGCCCCCGTCAACTCTCACACAATGTTTGATTAGTTCAATTAATATTTTGTCATGGTTTTTGATCCTCCATGCTGCTGCAATCAAAACGCCTTCTCTTTGCGCCGCTCCGTTTTAGCAATCCGTAAACTCCTTGACTTTCACTCCGCTTCGCATCGTTCAGTCGCTTCCATTTCGCAGCCTCACAAAAATCAATGCCTCATAAATTCGGCATTCATTTCCAAGCCTCATGCAAGCATAGGCATTATAAATTCTCAATAATATATCCTGAATGTATTCAGATTTATTTATTAATATTGAAAAAATATTCCCAATGAAATTGCTCATCGTTGAAGATAATCTGGAACTACTGAATTCAATTACCGAGCATTTAACTGCTGAAAACTTTTTATGTGAAACGGCAACAGATTACCATTTGGCACATGAAAAAATTCATCTGTATAATTATGATTTAGTAATTGTTGACATCAATCTTCCAGGTGGCTCAGGGCTTGATCTGATCAGGGAGATGAAAAAAATTCAGAAAAAAACAGGGGTTATTGTTGTATCTGCCCGGGATTCAGTAAACAACAAAATTGAAGGGCTTGAACTTGGGGCAGATGATTACATCACCAAACCATTTGATATGGCTGAACTGTCTGCACGTGTTAAAGCATTGATTCGAAGACGGAATTTCTCAGGAAACAATGATGTTTCATTTGGGGATATAACTGTAAATACCGACAACAGAGAAGTTTTTGTGAACGATGCCAAAATTGAACTCACCAAAAGTGAATACGACATTCTGCTGTTTTTCTTCTCAAATCCTGGGAGAGTCATCACAAAGGAAAGCCTGGCCGAACATATCTGGGGTGACAACATGGATCTCGCTGACTCTTTCGACTTTATTTATTCTCACATGAAAAACCTCCGGAAAAAAATTTCTGCAGCAGGTGCCACAGATCCCATTAAATCAATATACGGAATAGGCTACAAACTTGACATGACGAAATAATCCTGATGAAACTGATTAAAAAAACCTACTTGCGCTCTTTCTTCTGGCTGTTACCTCTGATAGTCATTGGCAGTATATATTCTTTTTATATGATCAGGTATATTATATATGAAGAAGCAGATGAATACCTGAACTATGAAATGGAACGACTTATAAGTTATCACGAACAAAACAATAATCTTCCGGATTTTCATAAAGTCGCAGCCATACTTGAAGATGTTAAATTTGATAAACCTGTCTTCAGGGACACACTCATTCTTGAGCCTGGTGATAACGAAATGGTCCCGCACAGAGAATTATATTTTTCCATAAACCATAATGGCAAATATTTTACAATTGTTCTGAGACACCTCCTTCCAGGGAATGATGACATTCTTCAGGGGGCTTTTTTGATTATGGTAGGATTAATAGTAATAATTGCAATTACGCTGTTTTTAATACTCAGCAATATCTCAGGTAAAATATGGAAACCATTCTACAAAACACTGAATGCAATTACAAAATTTCAAATGTCAGAACCTCTGCCTGTGTTTCCTGATACCCCAATTGACGAATTCAACACGTTGAACAATACGCTGCAAAACCTGTTGAAAAAAATATCAAAAGATTTCTTGCGTACCAAGGAGTTCAACGAAAATGCATCTCATGAATTACAAACACATTTGGCAATTATTAGGGCAAATACTGAAAAACTCCTCAATGAATATGACGATAAACCTGTTGATCCGGAGATTATTCAAAAAATACTAAATGCAACCATCAAATTATCCCAGGCACAAAAATCACTACTTCTCTTAAGTAAAATTGGAAATCTCGAATTCAAAAATCCTGTTGAGACAAACCTGAAAGAAACACTTAATCTGGTACTGGATGTATTTCTGGAAGCAATTGAAATTCGAAATATTTCCCTGGTTGTTAACTCTGAAAACTGTTTCCTGTCTATTGACCCGGGTTTATCTTCAGTTATGCTCACAAATTTAATTAAAAATGCTGTGAAACACAACATTCAGGATGGATACATTTCTATTCAACTGACTCAAAATACGCTTGTGATAGAAAATTCCGGGTCCCCCTTTGATGGCAAACCCGATGTTTTATTGGATCGATTCATCAAGGGTGAACAAGGCAATTTAGGGATTGGCTTGTCAATAGTCAAACAAATTTGTGAACTCTATAATTTTCACATTTCTTACCGTATCAACAGCAACATCCACATCATTCAAATTTCTTTTCCCTGAACTGGTATCCAGAATTTCTCCAGATTCAGGGTGTAACTTTGTTGTGTAATTACCGCAAATGGTAATAACATGAAATCTATAAAATGAAAGAAGTGTTGAATCTTAAATTTAAAATGAAATGAAAAAAATAGTGTTATTGGCCCTTGTGCCTTTGTTATTCACAGGCTGCGACTCGAACAAACCGATCAACAGCAGTGAAATCCCCGTCGAAATATCTGCCTTCATAACTGAATTTTTTCCCGATAACAAAATCATTCAGGCATTGAAGGATAAGGATGGCCTTGAACTGACGTACGATATTACCCTCGATCAGGGCATCTTTTTGGAATTTAACAGAAAAAAGAAAATAATTGATATTGAAAGTAATTCTAAACTCCCTGATGCTGTTATCCCCGAAAAACTATTGAAATTCGCAAATGAGTTTCATAAAGATCAGAATATAATCGCATGGGAACTTGACGACCGTAAGCAACAAATCAAACTTGACAACGGTCTGGAATTAAAATTTAAATTGAACGGTGAATTTTTGAAAATTGATAAATAGTAAACATATGAAAAACATGAGTTTAACAGGGTTCATTCCCTTAGTATTAATGCTTTGCATGAGCTTCTCCTCCTTTGGCCAGTATACAGGGCCTGCTTCAACAGATAAATTCTATACTGTAAAAGAAATCAAAGATAATGCAGCACGACTTGATAAAACCGATGAGCTTGTCAAAGTGAAAGGATACATAACAAAACAATTAAATAAGGAAACGTATGAATTTAAGGACAACTCAGGGACAATCCTTGTCGAAATTGATAAAAAGAGACTTCCCGAAAGGCCTTTTGATGATAAAACCGAATTAATACTCATAGGTGAAGTGGATTACGACCTGCTTGAGCCCGTTGAGATTGAAGTCAAACAAATATATTTTGTCAATCCTTAATTCGTGTAAGTTCTTTAATTGTAAAAAAATGTCTAATGAATAAGGTGCTCACATTTTTTGCGTTAATACTCGCATCAGTCATCTATGCTCAAACTGAAAAAAAATCATACATGAATAAAGTGTATGAGCTTTGTCCAACTGCTGATATTATTGAAGTGGAGGTAAAGAATGAGTATATTGAAATCGATTACTGGTGCGATGGCAAATTAAATGAAGTTGGGTTGAATCACGCCAATGAGATTCTTTACATTGAAACTGAGGCAGTGATTCCGGAGAATGTGATGACAAAGATTCAGCATAAACTTATTAAAAAGTATGATGGGTGGATTGTTGATGAATATGCTCTTGTGAAACTCAAGGATACTTCTTTTTACAAAGTAGAACTGATCAACGGTGGCGTTGAGGAGAATGCCTATTTTACAACCGATGGCAAATTCTTTAAAACTCATAATCTGAACCTTACTAACGAACTGTGGAATATTGATAATTTGCAGAATTCCGTGTTTTTAAAAAATGCATCCTATGATTTTCTAAATCCACAGAAGACATTCTATTTGCCTGAAATATTAAATGAAATTTCAGGAATTGCATGGGCAGGCAACAATATTCTGTATTGCGTTCAGGATGAAACAGGCATCATATTTAAGTTTGATATCACAAAAGAAGAATTGGCCGGTATGATCAGATTTACTGATTTGGGTGATTTTGAAGATATTGTTTTAAATGGCGATACTGCCTATATTCTGAGAAGTGATGGTACACTGTTTTTCTTCAATCATACGAACTACAATGGGAAATATGAGAAAACCGTTGTGCCGTTAAATTGCATGAATATTGAAGGCTTGTTTTTTGATAAATCACAAAAGCTCTTTTTTGTATCTTGTAAAGATCAGTCAATAAATTCCGATGGCCCATTTCGTTCTGTGTATTCGTTCTCTCCTCAAAATAAACATTTACCAGTTCTTTCTCTTACAATTGACATAGATGAAATCAACAATTTGTTTGTGAAAAGATTTCCAGAAATTTCATCTCAGAAAATTCAGTTTAATCCTTCGGCCATAGCAGTGCACCCTTTTACAAGCGAAGTCTATATCCTTTCTGCAACAAATAGATTACTGGCCATATATAAAGATCATAAACTTACTGACATTTTTCCCTTACCTTCAGAACTGTATTTTAAACCTGAAGGTCTTGATTTCAATGAAAACGGCGACATGTTTATTTCAAGTGAGGGGATGAAAAAGGGATACGTCCAGGGACAGATTCTTTTTCTGAAAAGAAAATAGAAGTCAGTGTTCATTTTCAATTATAAATAAATCTGAAATGTGGATGATGGAATCTGCTCATTTTTTTATGTCATATAATGAGAGGTAAAACCATCAAACAATTTAATCTTCGAACTTTAAATCATCTAAATTATTAAAACTTGTAATTTTTGCAAGTTTTAATGATGCAATGATTTTTTCTATGATAGGAGTGTGCTTCCAAATTTTAATCGTTTGGGCTCAAACTATACCCTCTTGTCCCCATTCAAATACTCTTTTATAAATGGTATTTTTAATTTTTACGTTACCTGTGTGATCTTAATTTCTCTCTATACATCAATCACCCCTTCTGCAAAGTTAAGAGCGATTTCCTTCTTGCAAGGTCAAGCCCTCCTGGTTTTGCAAAAAAAATCTCCAGCCCCCGGGGTTATTCTGGTGTATGATCATACTGCAGGGTAGTATTTTTTTTGTCAAAAACCTTGCAATTCACCCATCGCTCCCCTTTTTTTGGCGCATAAGGGGTTATTGATGTGGTTTTTTGTTCTTTCAGGTGTTGCAATCTCATTCTTGACCTTTCATGCTCGTCCCATCCCCCCAGAACCTCAGCAGCGTTGAGGCAATACGAAGCAAAAACAAACATAATCTACTGTGAACGGGCATTTCCGCAGCAATTCCTTTGAAAACGCCTGATATTGAAGTACTTTTGTATTAAATCTTAATACCAGGTCATCATGTTCAACAACATCCTCAACTTCATCATCGGCTCAGTCACAACTGCAGGAGCCGCTTCAGCAATCAGCGACATCAACCCAAACCAGTTCGGGTCTATTGAAGAACTGATCAAATACATCGTGAGCGTCGTCGGCGGGATCCTCGCTGCCATCATCATCAACATCCTCAAGAAAAAATTTCCCGATTGGTTCAACTCAAAAAAAGCATCAAGGTAAAAA
>CAYMAZ010000073.1:0-5319 GCA_964388575.1 uncultured Bacteroidales bacterium
TCTAACAGCTTAGATGATTTTGAGTTGTGCTGTAAATTTTTGTCATGTACTTAGTATTTTTAATAACACCTGATTTACCCTGCTGAGTAGTAACAAGCATTCAATTGCAATAAAAAATTTTATTGGGTTTTCTTTGTTAAGCCCGGGTACCCTGAGTATTTGTGACATATAAACTTCATTGCCATAAGATTTCATCTTATTGGAATCGCTTCAGGAAAAGCACAAAATACACAAAAACCGTACTTCGTAAAAACCTTGTGTCTTAGTGCCTTTGTGGCATAAACATGAAAAAAACATGATCAGCCGGGATGATTTTTACCGGTATGTCAAATACAAATCCAACTCTGAAGAGCGGGTCCTATTTGATTTCTTTACGGGCAGACTCAACATTCTGCTTTTCCCTGTTCACTCTTTCTTCAGAGCTGTTTACAATATTTTCAGCTTCCTGAATTTTTTCTCTGTTGAGTTCGTATTGTTTCTTTGTGATTTCTCCGGCTTTATATTTTTCTTCGTTGCTGGCTTTTGCATTTTCAACATTTTGTCTCATGCTGCTCACTCTTTCGCTCTGTTTGTTGAGCCTGAAATCAGCATCATCAAATTTGCCTTTCGCTTTATTTTTTGCTTCCTCTGAACGCAACATTCCAAATTCACGTCCAGACATATCGCCTTTGTTCCTTCCATAGGCATGCCCTTTCCCTTTGAAATCCTTATCCTTTCCGCTTCTATCAGCCTGTTGTGTTTGGTCCTGTGAGTTTGTTCCCACTGTCTGGTTCTCGCGTGGATTTTTTTCCCTTGAAGTTGTTTGCTCCTGAGTTTGCGTCTGTATCTGAGGTTCTTTTTGAGTTCCCCTGTCTGTTTGAGCCTGTTGTTTGTTTGTAACGGTTTCGGTTTTCTGATCCTGTTTGTTTTTTGATTGATTGCCCTGTCCTTTTCCTTGTCCCTGGGCCATGCTTAATGATATGTATACAAAAAACACCATGAGCAGTGAGATTGCTTTTTTTGTTTTCATAATGTTGTCTCCTTTTAAATTTCTTTTAATAATTCTTCAACTTTCTGTTCTGAGTCATCTACTTCGGTTTCAATACCTTTCACAGACTCGTCGATGACTTCAATTTCTTCTTCAACAAAAGCAACTTCCTGTTCCGGCGTCATTTCATCTGTGTTTTCGGTTTTACCCTGGTTTCCGCAGGCACTCAAAAACAGTGCCGCTGCAATGATTACAATGTACTTTTTCATAATGTATTGTTTTAAGGTTAAGACATATTTTGATTCTGAATTGATGCTTTTTCCATATAATCAAATAATTCTTCCGGAGAAACACTCAGGAAGAAGTAATTGACAGGATTCTGTGGTTTGCCGTTTTTCCTGACTTCATAATGCAAATGTGGTCCCGACGCAATCCCGCTTCTGCCGACAAAACCAATCACTTGACCTCTTTCAACCCTGTTGCCGGGTTTCACTTCAGACTTGAGTAGAGATGCATACACGGTGACATATCCGAATCCGTGATCAATAGCAACGATATTGCCAAGACCATCGAGATCAGTCGGCGGCCTGACCACAACCCCTGCCCCTGTTGCCATCACAGGGGTTCCCTGGCGCGCTGCAAGATCTATCCCGTTATGTTGTCTCAGAGTCTTAAAAATTGGATGTATTCTCATTCCAAAGCCTGATACAAGCACAAACTCTTCTTTTTCAAGCGGAAGAATGGCCGGAACACTTTCCATAAACATTTTCTTGGAGTAGGCAACTTCGAGCAACAGTCTGATCTTGTATACAAGCTGATTTGAACTGACAGCTGCCTGGTTAATTTTTCCGGAAGTGACAGTCAGGAGTTCCCTGAAATCAAAATCCGGAGAGTAGAGAGACATTTCCCTTGTTAATGATTCCAACTGTTCAAGTTCTGTATCAAATGTCAGTTTCTGAATTTCCTTTTCCTTTTCCAGGAGCTTTTCATACATTGCAATAGATTCTTCCAGTTTGATGTTCAATTCGTTGTAGTTCCTTTCAAGTACCAAAAGATCATGACGAAGTTTACGCTCATGAGGTGTCGGATAAATATAGGCAGCAATCAGAATAAAAACAAACCCGAATCCAATGCCTGAAAGCAGGATCCAGATAATATTCTTCTTTTTGAAACGTGATTCTTCTCCAACACGCTCATAAACAAGAGTTTCGGGATTGAGTTTGTAGTTAGATGACATCTAACAAAATTACAAAAATTCTTATTAAAAAAAATCGTTCAACAATTTAAAAGAAATTGCGTGATACAAAAGTTTAACTGCCTGTTTTGAGAACAATTCTGAACGTTGTGCCTTTTCCTGCAACACTGTGTTTAACAAAAATCCTTCCCCGATGATAATTTTCAATGATGCGTTTTGCGAGAGTCAGCCCGAGGCCCCATCCTCTTGATTTTGTTGTAAATCCGGGTTTAAATACAAGTTTTTGTTTTGATTTCGGGATTCCTTTTCCTGTGTCACAGATATCGATGTACACAAGTTCTTTTTCTGCTGATTTTTCAATATGAACAGTCAGTTCTCCTTCTGCTTCCATGGCATCGATTGAATTCTTCATCAGGTTTTCAACAACCCAGCCAAAAAGATTGCTGTTGACAGGAGCTTTGATATTCCTGTCTCCGGTAAGGTGAAACTGAATTTTTTTGGAGGAGCGAATCTTCATGTAATTAACAGAATCCTCCAAAAGGGCAAACACATTCTGAACTTCCAGTTCGGGTAAAGAGCCGATTTTGGAAAACCGTTCTGCAATGTTTTCAAGTCGGACAACATCATTTGAAATCTCATTAATAATCGGATTATTGTCTCCCTGTTCATGCATCAGCTGAATCCATGCCATTAATGATGAAAGCGGCGTGCCAAGCTGATGAGCTGTTTCCTTAGCCATACCCACCCAAACCTGATTCTGTTCCGAGCGTCTGGAAATGCTGAATAAAATGTAGGCAATCAACAGAAAAACGCCAATAATCATAAACTGTATGTATGGATAATATCTGAGCTGTGTCAGGAGATATGAATCCTGATAATAGATATATTTCTTACCCAGATCATGAAGTTCAATCACAATGGGCTTGTTGCCGGCTTCCATCGTTCTGATGGTTTGTCTGACCCAATCCATGTCTGCAACAAGAACAGTATCAACATTTCCGTGAGCAAACACAATGGATTGTGCCGAATCTGTAATGATGACCGGAACACCGGGATTATTGGTGACAATTTCAGAAAAAAAAGAATCAATAAGATCCTGAAGGACTATTCTCAGTTCTGAAAACAAAATGGATTCTTTGTAATACAAAAGATTTCGGATTTTGCCACCCTGAAAATCATACACTTCTATGGGTTCATTCACTGAAAATTCATCAAGCAATTGACCATCAAGAACTTTAATGGTGTCGGTAGTGAAGTTCACATTTGAGGTCGTAATGATTTCTCTGTCATAATTCGTCAGAACAACAGGAATGTTCGTGTTGCCCTGAATAATTTTACTGTAAAATGTGAGGTCTTCATTCAGATCAGCTTCGATCATTCTTTTCATAGCTTCAGCCCACAACTCAACTCTTTTCCTTTCCTCATCTTCAATTTTCCTGAAGAAATCATTCGTATAGTTGACAAGAGCAGCTTTTCGCTGTATCGCATCGGCCCAGATTGCCACATTGCTGCGCTCATCAGCAGCGATTTTTCTGACAATGGAGTTGGTATATATCAGTGAAGCAATTACAATGAGCGTTCCTCCGAGAAAGAGCAACCATTTCCATAAAACTTTCTGCCTGTAAATATTATATCTGCCGGCCATAATGTGCAAAGTTATTCATTTTCAAGACGGGATCTTGCATCCTGAAGTAAATGTTTCATTTTGTCACTTACAACTGGAAATGACAGGTTCAGTTCTTCAAGCTTAGATACAAGAATCCTGCTTACTGCAAGCCTTGAAAACCATTTATGATCCGAAGGGATCACATACCAGGGTGTGTGATGTGTGGATGTATGGATCAACATCTGTTCATACGCAAACATATATTTATCCCAGTACTGTCGTTCCTCAATATCATTGATGCTGAATTTCCAGTTTTTTTCCTCTTCGTCAATCCGTTTAAGAAAGCGTTTCTTCTGTTCATTTTCAGAAATATTCAGAAACAGTTTGACAACAACAAATCCGTTCTCAGACATATACTTTTCGAAATTGTTGCATTGACGGTATCTTTCATCCCAAAATGCTTCTGAATTCAAATGTGTGAGGGGGAGTTTCTGACCGGCAAGAAATTCAGGATGCACCCTGACCACAAGGACTTCTTCATAATATGACCGGTTGAAAATTGCAATGTTTCCGCGTTCAGGAAGATATTTCATGCATCTCCACATGTAATCGTGATCAAGCTCTTCGCCGGATGGTGTTTTAAAACTTCGAACCTGACACCCCTGCGGATTAACAGCAGACATCACGTGTTTTATAATCCCGTCTTTGCCTGCAGCATCCATCGCCTGCAAAACAATCAACATACCATGTTTGTCTGCTGCATAGAGTTTCTCCTGCAATTCAGCAAGATGTCGTACATTGGCTTTCAAATCCTTTTCGGCTTGCTTTTTACCTTCATAATCTGCTGAAAATGCCGGTTGAAAATCCGTCAGCTTGTTGTGTTCCCCAAATATAAATTGTTGAATATTCATTGAATTTCTTTTTAAATGAAACATCAAACTTACAAAAATATTTTAATGTAATTTCCTTCAATGGATTATACTTCTCATATCGTAATTTTTACTAACTTTGCAAACTTATTTTCAAATGATTTATTGTTATCCTATAGTCTGAATATCAAAACTTTATAAAACCACAGTATATAATTTTATGACACAATTCACCACAAAACTTCGAAACATTGGAATTGCAGCACATATTGATGCAGGAAAAACAACCGTAACAGAACGCATTTTATTTTTTACCGGAGTCAACCGAAAAGTGGGTGAAACCCATGACGGTCAGGCAACAATGGACTTTATGAAGCAGGAACAGGAGCGCGGCATTACCATCGCTTCTGCAGCCATCACAGCACACTGGAAAGATCATCAGATCAATCTCATCGACACTCCCGGTCACGTTGATTTTACAATTGAGGTTGAGCGTTCTCTGAGGGTGATTGATGGCATGATCGCTGTTTTCTGTGCAGTGGGTGGTGTAGAGCCGCAAAGTGAAACGGTGTGGAATCAGGCCGACAGATATCGTGTACCGAGAATTGCATTTATCAATAAAATGGATCGTACCGGAGCTGATTTTAATGAAGTAGTTGGACAAATGAACAAATATCTTGAT
>CAYMAZ010000074.1:0-5137 GCA_964388575.1 uncultured Bacteroidales bacterium
GTTTTACGTTAATTGTTTAACTTAGGTTCCTGTCCTAATTTTTTAGACCACTATAGTCAACACCAGTTGGAAGGCAATACGCCGTAGTGCAGCTTGACGGCAGGCAGTTGCCTGTGGGCAACTCCTCTCCTGCCTGTTGACTTCCAATGGCCCGGCGTTCAAAAATTGGAAAAATGTCAAGCTGCAGAAAGAATTACACAAACAATTGGCCACCTGCTTCCAACTGACGTGTACATGCATTGAAATATTTTTCATACTTTTGATGCGCAGTTCAGGTTCTCTTTTGTTTGCAAACAAGTTTGCACAAAGCAGCCTTCACTGCGCATATATGACGGACCATTGGTGCCAATGTTTTTAGCGTTACTTGACATAAAACAGATAACATGAATAGAAAATTGTTAGTTTTTTTTTATTTGATTATTAATTTAATTAACTGTTATTCTCAAGTTGATAACAGGATTTGGAATATTTCAGAGAAAGAAGAAAATGATTTAGTCCAAGAGATTAGAAAAGAATTTAATAACATAAACACCAATGATTCTAAATATCAGATTAAAACAAAAGATTTAGATGGATATTCGACAGATGGAGGAGAATTGAAAGCTTATTATGAACAAAATGATTTAAAAAAAATAATTGTATTATATTATGGAGAGACAGGTAAGGTTGCCATTGACTATTATTTTAAAAATAACAATGTGTTTTTTATTTTTAGGCAAGATTACAGATATAATAGCCCTTATTATGTAACTGAGCCCGATACTAGTATCGGATTAGAGGCATTTGATTATAATAAAACTAAAATTATTGAGAACAGATTTTATATTTCAAACAACAAATTGATTCGGTGGTTGGATTCAGATAAGAAAAAAGTAGATAAAAAGAGTAAAGAATTTCTCAATAAACAAGTAGAATTAATTGAGGATATTGAATTTATAAAAAGTAAATTATAATAACAAAGCACAGGCACTAACACTCCATAAAAACAAAGCGGGGTGAATTGGTGCTCTGACAATTAAAACAAAACACAAACGTGCAAAGGGCTGACAAGTTGTTCGGGCTCACACCCGCTCAATTTTTATGGCGAAACCGTTGGCAAACATAAAAAAAACATGAAATATGAAAAAAATCACAACGCTACTTATTAGCATCTCAATTCTCATAAGTGTTAATGCCCAGCATTTCGAATGGGCAAAGACCATCGATGGCGTTAATCAGGTTACATCCATTATAACTGATGAAAGCGAAAATATTTATTCAACCGGATATTTTTCAGGAACGGTGAATTTTGATCCTGGCGTTGGATTGTGGACTTTAACTGCGATTGGACAATCGGATATATTTATCGCTAAAATGAATGCTGCAGGTGATTTTGAATGGATTAAGCAAATTGGCGGACCCGAATATGAACGGAGTCGTTCTATTGCGCTTGATGAGGCAGGAAACATTTATATTACAGGTGGTTTTCAAGACACAGTTGATTTCAATCCAGCAACCGGCATTTCAGATACTTCGTTTTTAAGTGCTACAGGATTAAGTTTCGATATTTTTGTTTTAAAACTGGACTCTAACGGCATGTTTAAATGGGCAAAAAAAATTGGAGGACCCAATAATGATTTGGGTCATGCAATTACTGCTGACAGTGAATCATCTGTTTATATTACAGGTCGTTTTATTGAGACTGTAGATTTTGACCCCGACACTATTGGTTCTTACGTTCTGACGTCTTCCGGATTTGAAGATGCATTTATTTGCAAACTTGACTCTTTGGGTAATTTTTGTTGGGCCATGAAAATAGGTGGAGCTGATTATGATTGTGGGGAATCCATTAAAGTTGACAACGACAACAACATCTATACGGCCGGAGGTTTTTCAGGAACTGTTGATTTCGACCCTGGAGCAGGAGTTTACAATCTCACATCTTTATCAGGCAGTCTTGACCCCTATTTTATCAAACTAAGCAGTACCGGCAATTTAATTTGGGCTAGAAGTTTCGAAAGCCCTTATTGGGCATATAATCAGGTAATTGATGTTGATTATTTGGGAAATGTTTTTTGTGCCGGTGGCTATCAAATTACAATTGATGTTGACCCCGGACTTGGTATTTCTGACACTTGTATCTTTCAGTCCGGTGGTAGCTTTATCACCAAATTAGATTCTTCGGGTAATTTTAGGTGGGCAAAACAATTCCAGGGAGAATGTAGAATATTATCCATTGATCTGGACGAAGACAACAATATATATACTACCGGTGATTTTAACCAACTAATGGATTTTGACCCTGATGATAGCAGCTCTTTTATTTTGAATGGATACGATAGTGATGTGTTTATTTCAAAACTGGATTCTTTAGATGCGTTTTCATGGGTAGCTCAAATCGCAGGGTATCAAACTTATGAAGTTGGATTATCAATATCTGTAAAGAATGGGAATGTGTATTGCGGAGGAATTTTTACAGGCTCTGTGGATTTTGATCCCAGCGCAACAGCTGAATATTGGTTAACCTCAACTGTCGGAAACAATAATTCTTTTATCCACAAAATGTATCAATGCAATCTTGATGTTTCAGTAACACAAGATAATCTGACTCTGACTGCAAGTGCATCAGGTGCAACATACCAGTGGCTCGATTGTAACAATTCGTATTCTGCTATCGCGGGAGAAACAAACCAATCTTTTAATGTAACCCAAAATGGAAGCTACGCGGTCGAAATAACTCAAAATGCTTGTGTCGACACTTCGGCTTGTTGTATTATAAATGATGTTGGAATTTTGGAAAACACTTTTGGCAATACCTTAACCGTTTATCCAAATCCAACTGACGAAGTAATTAAAATTAACTTAGGTGAACCCCTAAAAGAATTTACTGTTGAAGTCACTGATATGAACGGCAAAAGAATAAGTCAATCAACCTATAAAAACACCGAAATGTTAGAAATGCATTTAGATGTTCCGTCAGGCATCTATCTGATGATGATTCATTCAGGAAATAAGAACGCAACTATAAGATTAATAAAGAATTAACGTTTGCGATCATCATGTAAAAGAAGTAGCAGGGTTTATAACGTGTTCGAGCGTTCTACCTCCCATCAAGTTCAGTTTAGTTTGACATGCAAACACTTCGAATCCCGCCACTTCGCATACATTTATCCGTTGGCAGTAATGCTGTGTGAAAACTTGACAAATCAAATACGATGAAAATTGAAAAAATTATCGAAAATAAGAAACAATACCTTGACTTATTGTTGCTGGCTGACGAGCAGGAAAATATGATTGACAATTATTTGGCGTGTGGAGACTTGTTTGCTTTATATGATGATGATTTGAAAAGTGTTTGCGTTGTAGTGCCAGTAAATGATGAAACCTGCGAGTTGAAAAACATAGCGACATACGAGAAATATCAAGGGAAAGGATATGGTAAAGCTTTGATAAACTTCATTGCTGATTTCTATAAAAACGACTACAAAACAATGCTTGTCGGGACAGGTGAAACGCCAGGCATATTGTCATTTTATGAAGGGTGCGGATTTGAAAAGTCACATCGGGTAAAGAATTTTTTTACAGACAATTACGATCACCCAATGTTTGATGGCGACATCCAACTTATTGATATGATTTATCTAAAAAAGGATTTAGAAGAATAGCAGCAATGGAATGAAAACAAGAAAGTGAGATACATAATGTCAAAAGACTTAATGAAAGGTGAAATTTTGATTGGTCAAACCAAAACCGAAGTCATTGACATTTTTGGAACTGAAATTCATACACACGATGAGAATCACAGGAATTACAATTCAGGGGTTGTAACGAGATTCTTATTGCAGATCAGGATCAAGAAAATACAACCTCTGTCAAAGTGCTAGAAAAATGCGGATTTGGAGCAACCAACATGGGGTTATACAAACTAAAAAATCGATGATTGAATCTCTTACAATAAGACCGATTACCAAAAAGGAGTTTAGATTTCTGGACACAATGCTATATCATGCAATATATGTGCCTCCGGGACAGGAAAAACTTCCAACTGATATAATTGAACATCCTGACATTTCAAGATATACAAAAAATTTTGGCCGGGAAGGTGATTTTTGTCTTGTTGCTCAAATCCATGATGAATTGGTTGGAGCCATTTGGATCAGACATTTTGATGAAACAAATAAAGGCTATGGATTTGTTGATTCCGGCATTCCTGAACTCAGCATGGCATTGTACGAGCAATTCCGGAACAAAGGAATTGGGACTATTCTTTTAAAAACCATGATCCAAACTTTGGCTGATAAAGGCTGCCGACAAATTTCACTCAGTGTTGATATCATCAATTACGCTTATGATTTTTATAAAAAAACCGGTTTTAAAGATCATAAAATGGTTGGAGATTCAATGACCATGGTATTCAATATTCAATAAATTATCACTTATAAAACAAAATAAATATTTAATTTTATGAACCCTTAATATAAATTCATAAAAAATGAAAAAATGAATTCACCAGAACTGCCTGTAACTGATTCACAGGAGAAGGTTACAATTAATGTTGATACAATTAAAGACTTATGGTCACAAACGTACAACCGTGAAGGAAAACCTGACTGGTCGCACATATTTCCATATTATCATAAGGACATTATTTTTCAGGACACCATTCAGAGAATTGAAGGCATTGATAATTTTGTAGCCATGTGTAACCGGCTTACCAAACGGACGAAGCAATTAAAAATGGAAATCGTATCCATTGCTCAAAATGATAATGTGATCATGTTCGACTGGGTGATGACCATGATGTTTAAGAAATATCCAAACACACCAATATACGGTGCAACCAAACTGGTTCTCAGCGAAGATGGTTTGATTAAGGAACAACGTGATTACTATGATTTGTGGGGCGATATTTTCAACAATATACCCAGATTTGGTAAGATGTACCGTAGATTTCTAATTAAGAAATTTGGTTAATCCTGATTTATGAAAAGTAAAACAAAGCAATACATTAAAGAGTACAAGTGGTCGAACATCTTTGCGATGATCAGAAACAATCGTAAAAAGCCAAAAATTTGCTCAGACGATTTCAGGGACAAACTTGTCGTTATAACAGGGGCAACTTCCGGAATAGGGTATGTTACAGCACGAAGGTATGCTG
>CAYMAZ010000075.1:0-4931 GCA_964388575.1 uncultured Bacteroidales bacterium
TCGGTTCTTTAAAATACAGTTACCCAGAGTTTACACAAAATTATTCACACTCCCTGTTCAGATTTAAAGCTTTGATTTTTTCTCGATAATGTCAAAACCTTCAATAATATCACCTACTTTCAGATCATTGAAATTTTCAACAGAAAGCCCGCATTCATATCCTGCAGAAACTTCCTTCACATCATCCTTGAATCGTTTCAATGATGACAAAGAACCTTCATAAATCACAATACCGTCACGAATAATTCTGATTTTTGTATTTCTGCTGACTTTACCGTCAAGCACCATACAACCAGCAACAGTACCAACTTTCGTAATTTTAAACACATCCCTTACTTCAATATTTCCAACAATCTTCTCCTCAAATGTCGGAGAAAGCATCCCTTCAATAGCAGACTTGATTTCCTCGATTGCATCATAAATAACAGAATAGGTTCGAATATCAATCTGTTCTGATTCTGCAAGTTTTCTGGCATTTACTGAAGGCCTTACCTGGAAGCCAACGATGATTGCATCAGAAGCTGAAGCAAGTAGAACATCAGATTCTGTAATTTGTCCAACAGACTTGTGAATGACATTCACCTGAACCTGCTGGGAAGTGGAAGAAAGTTTAAGTAATGAATCTGACAATGCTTCAATTGAACCATCAACATCTCCCTTGACAATAATATTCAGTTCCTTGAAATCTCCGATTGCAATACGTCTTCCGATCTCATCAAGCGTAATATGTTTTTGAGTTCTAAGACCCTGCTCACGAAGTAATTGTTGTCTTTTCACACACACCTGTTTTGCTTCTCTTTCTGTTTCATAAACACCGAATCTGTCACCGGCCTGAGGTGCACCATCAAGACCAAGCATTAAAACGGGAGTTGATGGCCCGGCTTCATCGACAGGTTGGTTTCGCTCATTGAACATTGCCTTGACTTTGCCGTGAAAGCATCCCGCAACGGCAATATCTCCCACTCTCAGGGTTCCGCTCTGAATCAAAATCTTTGAAACATAACCACGACCTTTCTCCAGTGAAGACTCAATAACAGCGCCAACAGCAGGTTTATTAGGATTTGCTTTCAGATCCAATAATTCTGCTTCAAGCAAAACCTTTTCAAGCAGAGAATCCAGATTGATTCCCTGTTTGGCACTGATTTCCTGACTCTGAAATTTCCCACCCCAATCTTCAACAAGAATGTTCATCATAGAAAGTTCTTCCTTGATTTTCTCAGGATTTGCATTAGGTTTATCAATTTTATTTATGGCAAAAACCATCGGAACATTTGCTGCACGGGCATGATTGATTGCTTCAACTGTTTGTGGCATCACTCTGTCATCAGCAGCAACAACGATAATGGCAATATCAGTTAATTTAGCACCACGTGCACGCATGGCAGTAAATGCTTCGTGACCTGGCGTATCAAGGAAGGTTATTTTTTTCCCATCCTGCAATTGTACTTCATAAGCTCCAATATGCTGGGTTATTCCTCCTGCTTCACCGGCAATAACATTTGATTTTCTGATATAATCGAGCAACGATGTTTTTCCGTGATCAACATGCCCCATTACAGTTACAACCGGATGTCTGGGTAAAAGTAAATCAGGGCTTTCCTGTTCTTCGACAATCTGCTCTTCAACTTCATCACTGACGAATTCAACATCATACCCAAATTCATCAGCAACAAGTGTAATTGCCTCTGCGTCAAGCCTCTGGTTAATTGAGACAAACAACCCGAGATTCAGACAGGTTGAAATCACCTGATTTACATGAACATTCATCATGGATGACAGATCATTTGCTGTCAGGAACTCTGTTACTTTCAGCACATTTTTCTGCTTTTCAAATTCTTCCTGTTCAGCCTGATGATGTTGCTGAACAATATCTCTTTTCTGACGACGATATTTTGAAGATTTCGACTTTCCGGAAGTTGTGAGTCTGGCAAGTGTTTCCTTAATTTGTTTCTGAATTTCCTCATCAGAAACTTCCGGTGCTGCTTTTGATTTATCATCAAATTTTCCACGCCCTTTTGCCCCGGCATCACTTTTATCAATTCTTTTTCTTTTACGTTTCTTCACTTTTTCATCATGTGAAGATGCCACAGGCACTTTTGCATCTTTGGCTTTTTCCTTATCTTTTTTATCCGGTTTTTCAGTTTTCTTGTTAAACTGTGCCAGATCGATTCTCCCAACTATCGTTGGACCACTTAACTTTTCATAGTTAGTTTCCATGACATCGTCTGCCGCTTTTACTGGTGCTATGGACTCTTTGATTTCTGTTGAAATTTCTTCAGGAGTATCTTCAGTTTGTTCAGTTAATTCTTCCTTACTGATAATTTCTTCATCAATTATGACTTCTTCTGTGATTTCCTGCTTTGTGATCTCTTCTTCTTCAGCAGCAACGGACTCAGACTCTTGTTGCTTTTTCTTTCCCTTTTTCCGGGACTCAACTTCAATTTTATCAATAATCTTCGGTCCAGATAATTCAACCTTTTCAGCTCTGATTACCTCATCTTTCTTTTCTGTCTTCTGTTCAGTTTCAGATTTAGTAACGGTGGCTGGAGCTTCTTCGGGTTTTTGCTCTTGAATATCCTCTGTAACTTCTTTCTCTTTTTGAATAACCTCTGGCTCTTCGGGAACAGCTTCTTGTTTTTTGGGTTGTTTCTTCTTTGGTTTTGAAGACTCAACATCAATTTTCCCAACAATCTTAGGACCTCGTTGTTCAATTTTTACAACCTCTGATTTCTCTGGTTCTTGTTTCTCAGGTTCAGGCTGTTTTTTTTCAGGAATTTTTTCTGGCTCAATAGAAACAATTTCTTTTTTCTCTGATCCCACAGCAACCTTCATGCTCTGTTGTTTGATGTTTTTTTCACCCTGAAATTCCTTGACCAGGAGAAGATACCATTCATGTTCAATTTTGGCTGTTGGCTTAAGGTCTTCTTTCACCAGCCCTTTCTTTTTGAGAAAGTCATTAATGGTCTGAATCCCGATATTGAATTCATTCATTACTTTTGATAATCGCAAAGGTGCATTTTCTTGAGTCATAATCTTTTTTTGTGATTATTATCTTATTCTTTTACCGGGAAAATCCTGGTAAAAATCTAATTTATTCAAATTCTTCTCTTAATATCCTGATGACTTCATTGATGGTTTCTTCTTCAAGGTCTGTTCGGGCAACCAGTTCCTCAACAGATTTATCGAGGATGTTTTTTGCAGTATCAAGACCAATTTTTTTAAATTCCTCAATGATCCATGGATCAATTTCATCATCAAATTCCTGAATATCCACATCTTCGTTATCAGGGGTACTGTCTCTGTACACATCAATTTCGTATCCTGTCAGTTTCGCAGCCAACCGGATGTTGTGTCCGCCCTTTCCGATTGCAAGTGAAACCTGATCTGATTTAAGATACACTTCTGCCCTCATTTCATCTTCAAGCAATTTGATGCTTGTGATCTTTGCCGGACTCAGAGCACGTGAAATATACAACTGCATATTTGTTGTAAAATTTACAACGTCGATATTTTCCTGCCTCAACTCTCTGACGATTCCATGAATTCTTGATCCCTTCATCCCAACACAGGCTCCAACCGGATCAATTCTTTCGTCATATGATTCAACAGCAACTTTTGCTCTTTCACCGGGTTCCCTGACAATTTTTTTAATTGTAATCAGTCCGTCATAAATTTCAGGCACTTCCTGTTCAAACAACCTCTCAAGGAATTCAGGGGCAGTTCGTGACAAATAAATGACCGGTGTGTTATTTTTCATCTCAACTGAAGCAACGACGGCACGGATGGTGTCACCTTTCTTGTAATTGTCATCCGGAATTTGGCCCGATTTGGGCAGAACAAGCTCAATTCCTTCTTCATCAAGAACTAAAATTTCCTTTCTCCATACCTGATATACTTCTCCTGTCAGAATTTCTCCGACTTTGTCAATGTATTTCTTATAGATATTATCTTTTTCATATTCAAGGATCTTGGCATTGAGATGTTGCCTGACTGTAAGAATTTCTCTACGCTGAAAATCTGATAATTTAACCTGCTCATATACTTCTTCACCCACCTCAAAATCAGGTTCAATTTGAATTGCTTCAGAATATTCAATCTGGAGGTTTTCATCTTCAACTGTCCCATCCTCAACAATCTCACGGGTCCGCCAGATTTCAAGATCTCCCTTGTCAATGTTTACAATAATATCAAAATTATCTGCTGTTCCGTGCTTTTTGATAAGTAAATGACGGAACACATCCTCCAGAATGCGCATCATGGTCGGACGATCAATATTTTTGAACTCCTTAAATTCCGAAAACGTTTCGACCAAATTCAGATTTTCCATTGTATTCTTATTTAAATGATATTTTTAATTTGACTTCTTTGATTTCATTATAATGTATTTTTAATACCTCTTCATGAGTGTCTTTCACCGCTTTCTTCCTAGCCTTGTCAACCAGCAGTTCAAAGAATTCATCTGTAGCTGAAACGATGGTGCCGGAGAACTTCTTCCCGTCAGGTATTAAAACTGTTACTGCTTTTCCGATGTTTTTTACAAACTGCCTGGGAAGAGTCAGCGGACTGGTCAACCCGTATGATGAAACATTCAGCTCAAAATCTTCAACATCCCTGTTCAGTGATGATTCAATCTCACGGCTCACACGGACACATTCTTCAATGGAAACACCATGGTCACCGTCAAGAAAGATCATAATCTTGTTCCCGGCCTTGACATTCACTGAAGTCACAAACATAGAAGTTCCTTCTATGCACTTTTCAGCAGTTTTACGTATGTGGTCTTTATCAATCATACCAGTTTTTAATAAAAGTTAAGGGGCTCTCAGCCCCCTATCCATAATCTACCCATCCATTTTTGTTGTCCGACCAGGATTCGAACCTGGACAGGCAGAACCAAAATCTGCAGTGCTACCGTTACACCATCGGACAGT
>CAYMAZ010000076.1:0-4483 GCA_964388575.1 uncultured Bacteroidales bacterium
AGAGTGCTCAGAATGACGGTGTGTTTGTCATACTGAACGAAGTGAAGTATCTCTGGCTATCAGATTCTTCGTTTCACTCAGAATGACAGTGCACTCAGAATGACGGTGTGTTTGTCATACTGAACGAAGTGAAGTATCTCTGCCTATCAGATTCTTCGTTTCACTCAGAATGACAGAGTGCTCAGAATGACAAAACGCTCTAAATGACTAAGTAAAGTCATAGAAAATAGCAAATATTCAATATCACCACGTCACCCCGTCACCTCATCACCTCGTACAAAGGTATAAGAGAAATTCAATTGAGACTGGACCACCTGGCCACTAGACTACTTGACCACATTCTTCATTCTTCATTTTTCATTCTTCATTCTTCATTCCCCACGGCACTGCCCTCTCAGTCCCATCCGTTTTTCGGAGACACCAAGTCAAACAACCGTCAAACCTGAAAAATCAAAAAAATCAAGTCACAAAAAAATGCTTTGAAATATCACGATTTCACGGCTTGAATAAATAATCAAAAAAGTAAAAACAAAAATAGAAATATATTCCGTATTAACAAATAAATATTTTAGATGAACAGGACAATACTTCAATAATTTAATTTTCAAACTTGCATGTGGATATTAACGAACAATATTGAAAAGGGGAGAAGGAGGCATGACTTCTAAGTTGACCAACCTCTGATTAGATAAGGTTAAGGGCAACGAAAGCCGGAATCATAACATTCATATCTGAAAATCAAGTGTTGATTTTGCATAAAATTTCAAAAAAGAAAATTGTTATTCACTATTGTCCGGGTAAAATTTACGTATTTTTAGCCACAAAGCTACTAAGACACTATGCTTCAAGAAGTCAATGACTTAATCTTTGTGATTTCTTGGTGTCTTGGAGTCTTTGTGGCAATTTTAAAAATAAGCCTTTAGAAAATACAAATTCAGCTAAGCCAGTATTATCAATAGGATTCTGAAGTTTGAAAGCATTTTATCGGACAATAGTGATTGTTATTATTGATTTCTTTTCTTAAAGTGCATCGAATCGCCCCATTCATCATATCCTACTTCGGCTCCGGCCAGTTTAATTCTGCCCTCGATACATCCGGCACAATCTTCGACACTTTCATCAGTACAGGGTTTGTTTTCATACAACTTGTAATTGTCTCTGTATTTTCCCGGTGTAATGTTTGGCATCAGAATATTGGCGCCTATTTGTATTGCTTTTTCCCTGCCAAGTTTATCGATGGCTTGCAGTGCAGTTGTTGCAGCCATATTAATATCTTTCATCAGCAATCTCAAAATTGCCAGCATTTTGAGTGTGAGCCTGAATCTGTCTTCCAGAGGCATCAAATCATTTCGGTATGCATAAAGTGGCGTGTCATGGTGTTCAATATAGGGTCCCATTCCACACATATCGATGTCCTGATTTTTCATAAAAAGGAGATCGTCAGCCAGATGTTCATAAGTCTGAAAGGGGAGACCGATCATCACTCCGGTTCCAACCTGGTAGCCTGTTTTACGCAGCAAAGAAAGGCATTCAAGACGTATGTCAAAACTGTGTGCATCATCATTGGGGTGCAACTTTGCATACAACTCCCTGTTTGATGCTTCAATGCGAAGCAGGTATCGGTGAGCTCCAGCTTCAAACCAGCGCCTGTATGTTTCCTCTGATTGTTCTCCGCACGAAAGCGTGATGCCGAGTTTGCCGTCTGACAGAGACTTGATTTCTCGACATAAATGCTCAATGCGCTCTGTGTTTTTCCTGTTTTGCAATTCTCCTGTTTGAATCACAACAGACCCGTAATTGTTTTCCAGTGCAAAATGTGCTGCCTGCAACACTTCATCATCAGTGAGATTATATCGCTCCACCTGTTTATTGTCACACCTGATTCCGCAATACAGACAGTTTTTTAAGCATACATTTGATAATTCAATAAGTCCGCGCAAATAGACCTTTTTGCCACAGTGTTGATCTCTGACAGCAGCTGAACGTCGAAATAGTTTTTTCAGATCATCACCTTCCGCTTTGAGCAGAAACACAATGTCTTTGTGTGTGAGCAGTTGCTTGCTTAAAATCGTATCAATCATGGTTGAAAAGCGATTGAAAAGGTTGTGTAGCACGATGAAAAATTCCGTTGACCCATGCGATGGTCATCCCGTAATTAGTAACGGGTATTCCGGCATGGATAAATGGTTTGAGGCGCGAAACCAGCTGTTTTCGGGTGACCATACATCCACCACACTGAACAACAAGCTGATATGTGTTTGCCGGTTTGGTGATTGCTGACAATCCGGAAACAACATCAAATTCGAGATGCTTCCCTGTATGTTTTTCAAGCCAGCGTGGAATTTTATGTCTGCCGATATCGTCACAGCTCACATGATGGGTGCATGATTCAAGGATCAGTACATGGTCTCCGTCTCTGAGTTTGTCAATGTGTGGTGTCCCGTTCAGAAATGCTTCAAAATCACCTCTGAGTTTTGAAAAAATAATACTGAAACCAGTGAGCAAAATATCCTCAGGTACGATACCTGCAACAAACTCAAAAACCTGGCTGTCGGTCACTACCAGTGCAGGTCTTATGCCTAGTTTGAAAAAGTCTTCCAGTTCGGTTTCTTTCACTGACATGCAGATACAATCATGGTCAAGCAGATCGCGCCATGCCATCACCTGTGGCAGAATCATTCTGCCTTCCGGGGCTTCCGAGTCGATGGGTGTAACAAGCAGGACAATGTCTTTGGGTTGAACAATGCCCTCAAACAATGAGGGGCTGACATAAGCCTTTTCGGGAATGGCATTTTTTATCATGTCAACAAGATCATCAAAATTGTCAGGATTCATGGCGCTGAACTCAAACAAATCACGCCCTGTGGTTGAACTCACTTTCTCAGCGAGTGCAGGTGCAGGTTTTTGTATGTCCGATTTGTTGTGAACAACAAGATAGGGGATATCATAATAATTGAATTTTTGGATCAGTGTTTCCTCAAAGTCACCGAATGTATTGCCTGCAAGAATCAGGATTGCAAGATCAATGGTTGGAATCACCTGCATCGTTTTCTCAATTCTGAGTTTCCCCAAATCTCCCTCGTCGTCTATTCCGGCAGTATCTATGATAATTGCAGGGCCAATGCCGAAAATTTCAACTGATTTCTTCACCGGATCTGTTGTGGTTCCGGGATGTTCTGATACAATGGCAATGTTCTGACCTGTCAGAAGATTTATCAAAGAACTTTTGCCGTTGTTTCTTCTTCCGAAAATCCCGATATGTGGTTTTAAATCTTTTCCTTTCATTGAGAATATTCTATAACTTAATTAAGCATTCAACATGATTCTTGAATCACTTTTCTATCTGTCACCTAAATATTTATATTCTAGAAATACAAATCACGTTTCCCGTTTTTCAGCAGCTCAAGTCTGTCTCTGATTTTTTCTTTCACCGGTTCATCAGGGAGTTTGCTAATATTTTCTTCAATCACTTTCCAGCCTTTAATTGCGGTATCTTCAGGAGCATAATCAAGCAGATATTCTGCAAGCGTCAGAATGGCATTGGGTGAACAGAATCTTTTTATGAATCCCGGCACTGAAAACTCCATAAAATGCTCACCTGTTCGACCCAGTCTGTAACATGCAGTACAAAATGAAGGGAGCATATTATGATCCAGAAGTTCATCAATGATTTCGTTCAGTGATCGGTTGTCATTGATCCGGAACTGACCTTTGTTCAGATCCTGTTCTTCATTTTGAGTGTGGGAATAACTTCCCAGTTCAAGCTTTGTTCCACCGTCAATCTGAGACACCCCGTAATTTATACATTCATCACGGATGTGGCGGGGTTCTCTGGCTGTGAGTATCATTCCTGTATATGGAACTGCAAGCCTCAGAATGGCGATCATCCTGGCAAAATCATTGTCACTGACAAAATATTTATCACCCATATCCAGCATTGATGCATCCTTAATTCTCGGAAAGGAGATGGTGTGAGGCCCCACATTGTAACATGCCTCAAGATGGTTTGTGTGTCTGACAAGTCCCAGAACTTCATATTTCCAGTCATACAATCCAAACAGAGCTCCGATGCCCACATCATCCAATCCTGCTTCCTGAGCCCGGTCAAGTGAAGTGAGTCTGTAACTGTAATCTGCCTTTTTGCCTCTGAGATGATAAGTTTTATAAATTTCAGGATGATAGGTTTCCTGAAAAATCTGATACGTTCCGATACCGGCTTCCTTCACAATTCTGAAGCCTTCAATTTCAAGAGGTGCTGCATTGATGTTCACACGCCGGATTTCGCCGTTTCCCTTTTTAACACTGTATGCCAGCTTTGTACAATGTGCAATGTAGTTGGCATCATACTGATCGTGCTCACCAAATACCAGAATGAGTCGTTTTTGTCCGTTGTCCTCCAGTGCTTCAATCTCATGTATGATTTCATCATCAGAAAGCGTCTTCCTCACTGCATCTTTATTGCTTGCACGAAAGCCACAGTACT
>CAYMAZ010000077.1:0-3080 GCA_964388575.1 uncultured Bacteroidales bacterium
AATTTTCCCAAAGTTCGCTATATTGAATATTTTCTATTTGATTTTTGCTATTTTCTATGTGTTTTCTTTGTTTTGAATTTGGGATTTAGGATTTTATATGTTCATTCCTGAAAATGTGGTCAAGTAGTCTAGTGGTCTGGTGGTCCAGTCGCAAGTGAATGACTTCTATGATATAATATTTTTCTATCTTTACAGCATGGTTTGGATAAAACACTCAGGCTGAAGGCCTGAGATTATTTCAGCCCGAAGCGAAGCTTCGGGATTTAACGTTAAAATTGTAATTTCGCTCTGAAAGAGCAGCTTAAAAAGATTTAATTATGGCGCAATCTTTATCGAAACTTTTAGTTCATATTGTGTTTCATACCAAACACAGCGAAAAGATTATCAGGAAGAATGTAAAAGCAGAATTACATGCATACATGGCATCTATCATAAAGGACAATGAATCCATTCCAATTATCATAAACGGGGCTGATGATCATGTGCACATATTATGTGTTATGTCAAAAAATATTGCACTTTCAAAGCTGGTTGAGTTAGTAAAAAAGCACAGCAGCAGATGGATAAAAACCAAAGGCGATTATTACAGAAACTTTGGTTGGCAGAATGGGTATGCAGGATTCTCTGTGAGTCCTTCTGAATATGATGAGATTAAAACCTACATCGTTAATCAGGAAATTCATCATAGAACAATCACATTCAAGGAAGAATATCTTGAATTGCTGAAAATGCATGGGATTGACTTTAACGAGGAGTACTTGTGGACTGATTAATTGCTTGTAGAATTGTGCTTTTTTTAAGCTGCCCTTTCAGGGCGCTTATGTTGTGTTGCGATATATTCCTGAGGTTTCGCTTCGCTTCACCTCAGGCTGAATTAAATTCAGGCTTTCAGCCTGAGACGGAAAATATAAATCTGTGAAATATTCAGCATGGATTGTATGAAACACTCAGGCTGAAGGCCTGAGATTATTTCAGCCCGAAGTCATGTTTCACATTTTTTATTGTCAGAATCAGCGAACTTTTGTTATTTTGCATTTAATAAAACATGTATTAATTAACGAATTAAAGTAATGAGAAAGAGATTCATTTTCGGAATTGTAATTTCCGTTTTATTTATTGTATCGCCTGCAACTCGTGCAGATGAAGGGATGTGGCTGATGCATCTTATTTCAAAACTGAATCAGCAGGACATGGAAGCCATGGGCCTGAAGCTGACAGCAGAAGAGATTTACAGCATTAATAATTCATCACTCAAAGATGCAGTGGTTTCACTTGGAGGTTTCTGCACTGCAGAAGTCGTATCGCCAAACGGTTTGATGCTGACCAACCATCATTGCGGTTATTCTGCAATTGTTCAGAACAGTACAGTTGAGTTTGACTATGCAAGAAACGGGTTCTGGGCAATGTCACACAATGAGGAGCTACCTGCAAAGGGACTTTTTGTCAAGTTCCTGGTTCGGATTGAGGACATCACATCCCAGGTATTGGAAGGTCTGGACAGGACCATGACCGAACAACAAAGATCAGAAGCTGTTGCAAAAATCACTTCAGAACTGAAGGAAGCTGCTGTTGAAGGAACGCATTATCAGGCTGAAGTGAAGGAAATGTATTACGGAAATCAGTATTATATTTTTATTTACGAAGTCTTTAATGATGTGCGACTTGTTGGAGCGCCGCCCGAGTCAATCGGCAATTTCGGCGGGGACACTGACAACTGGATGTGGCCCAGGCACACCGGAGATTTTACAATGTTCAGGGTCTATGCTTCTTCGGACGGAAAGCCTGCTGCGTACAGTAAAGACAATGTACCTTTGCAGGTGAAAAAATGGCTGCCTGTTTCAGTCAAAGGGTATGAAGAAAATGATTTTTCAATGATCATCGGCTATCCGGGTTCAACATCTAGAAACCACACCTCGCATGCAATTCGTGCAGCCCATGACATTGTGAATCCTGCTATTATCAAAATTCGCGAAAAGAAACTCAGCATTATGGATGAAGATATGAAAGCCGATGACAGAGTGAGACTGATTTATGCCACAAAATATGCTTCAACGGCCAATTACTGGAAGTATTTCATCGGACAAAACAAAGGAATTCAGCGCCTCAGGGTGATCGACCGAAAAGAAAAAGAAGAAAATGCATTTCTTGACTGGGCAAACAATGCTTCATTATTAAAAACAGACAATTATACCCAGGCACTGCAACTTGTTAAAACATCATACGAAAAATTGCCAGAGATGTTACTCATCAGAACCTATATCCGTGAAGCTATGCTGAGGGGAACAGATGCCATTCCTTTTGCAATGCGCTTCAGGCCACTGTATAACGAACTTAAAAGTCAGTCCCCTGACAAAAATAAAATTCAGGAAATGGCTGCCAGCTTGACTGTGATGACCGGAAATTTCTTCAAGTCCTTTGTGTATTCTACTGAGCGCAAGTTGTTTGAAGCCATGGTCGAGATGTATTATAAAGATGTGGCTTCAGACTATCATCCGGAAGGGTTTGAACTGATCGGAAAAAAATATAAAATGAATTTCAGTACATTTGCTGACAAAACTTTCGGGATTTCAATGTTTACTGATTCAGTAAAATGCCTGAATTTCCTAAAAAAACCATCGCTAAAAGCGCTTGAAAAAGATCCCTTATTCAAGATGGCCATCTCCATTGACGATCTTCACAGAAAATTCAACAACGATGTGAACGCCCTTAGTGCAAAGACAAATGAGGGTATGCGTTTGTATCTGAAAGGAATTATGGAAATGCAGCCTGATAAAAAACTCTATCCAGATGCAAATTCAACCATGAGACTGACTTATGGCCGCGTTGAGGGTTATGTACCTGCAGATGCGGTGACGTATCATTATGTCACTTATATTGAAGGTATTATGGAAAAAGAAAATCCGAAAAATGATGAATTCATCGTTCCTGCAAAACTGAAGGAGCTTTTTGAACAAAAAGATTACGGGGTGTATGCCGACAAACACGGACGTTTACCAATATGTTTCCTTACCAACCACGACATTACAGGAGGCAACAGCGGCAGTCCGGTCATTAACGGAAACGGAGAACTTATCGGTATT
>CAYMAZ010000077.1:3090-4479 GCA_964388575.1 uncultured Bacteroidales bacterium
GGTATTGCTTTCGACGGCAACTGGGAAGCCATGAGTGGTGATATCCAGTTTGAACCCCCACTTCAACGGACAATTTCAGTTGATATAAGATATGTGTTGTTTGTGATCGACAAAGTTGCCGGAGCAACCCATCTGATTGAGGAAATGGAAATCAGACGTAACTAAGCTGACGGAATTTGTAGGGTTAATGCCTATTCTAAGGGTTAAGATACTGCAGAACAACACATTGTCACATGTTGTGCATCTGAAAGTATTATCAGCAAAAGCAGGCATTGATTTTAAGTTTAGTTCAAGTCAAAATAATATTAATTTTGTAACGTTACAATGTTTTACAAACGAATGATTGCCAGGTTTTTTATCTTCCTGATCCGTATCTATCAAAACACCATCTCACTGCTGTTGCCCTCAACATGCAGGTTTACACCCAGTTGTTCGCAATATGGGGTTGAAGCATTAAAAAAACATGGTGCACTGAAAGGCGGCTGGATGACGCTGAAGAGAATTTCGCGCTGCCATCCGTGGGGAGGCAGCGGATATGATCCTGTGCCCTGAAACAATCATTAGGATATGACATCAAAACAGACCTCAATGAAAAAAAAACATAACAAATTCACCATGACACTTTTCGCCGGAAAAATGATGCGTTTTTCTCTGATCCTGATCACAATTATTTTCAGTTTTGGTGTCCGGGCACAAGAAACCGATGATTTTGAGATCAGCAAAAACCTTGAAATTTTCATCAACCTATACAAAGAGTTACATTTAAATTATGTTGACGAAATTAATCCGGGGCAATTGATGAAAACAGCCATTGACAAGATGCTCGAGTCTCTGGATCCGTTTACAAATTTCATCCCTGAATCGGACATTGAAGACATCCGTCTGATGACAACAGGGCAGTACGGAGGCATTGGTGCACTGATCCAGCAGAGAGACGGGTATGTTGTTGTCAGCGAACCGTATGAGAATTTTCCTGCATACAATGCCGGGATCAAAGCCGGAGACAAGATCATGGAAATCAACGGGGAATCGGCACAAAACAAATCAGTGAGCGATGTCAGTACCGCACTGAAAGGATTTCCGGGCTCAACAGTGAAGGTTATGATTGAAAGGCCCATCGAGAATAAAAGTTACACTTTTGACATTGTCCGTGAAGACATTAAAATTAAAAATGTTCCTTATTTTGGTGTTCTGGAAGATGACGTTGGATATGTGAAACTCTCAAATTTTGCAATCGGAGCTTCCACAGAAATCAGGGATGCCATTTCCAATCTCAAGGCAAACAATCAGATCAGTTCAATCATCATTGACCTGAGAGGTAATGGTGGCGGGCTGCTTGGAGAAGCAGTGAACATCGTCGGACTGTTTGTTCCGAAAAACACTCTGGTT
>CAYMAZ010000078.1:0-4337 GCA_964388575.1 uncultured Bacteroidales bacterium
ATACGGTTGTGTTGTTTAATTGTGCAGGAATATTGCTCACTGTGGTATATGTGTCACCTGTTCCCAATGTCATATTGATTGTGTTGGGATACGTGCCCGAAGCAGTTCCCCATTTAAGTTGCGCAAGTGAAATTGTTCCGTCAGTATCGGTAATATCTGCTGAAACAGAAACTGTTGTTGCTGATGTGATATTGGTTGAAGGTGTTTGGGTAATATTTGTAATAGATGGGGGTAAATTTCCACTTCCAGTATAACTTGTTAATTCAATATCATCCAAATAAATACTGTTACCAGTTCTGTCATAAGCTTCAAATTTAATTATTACATTGTTACTACTTTCATTCAGAATGACAGTTTGTTTTGCAGCTGTTGTTGAATGTGGTTTTGGATATTCAGCTACTGTTGTCCAACTACCACCATTCACTTGCTTTGAAACTCTTAAGGAGATTTGACTTGTAGTTGCAGAGCCTTTAAACCAAAATGTTAAAGTTCCAGGGTAATCAATAGCTGGAGTTTGGAGATATTTACCATTTTCATTAAAACCAGCACCATTACCACCTGACAGGTTTCCGATATTAGCAGTTGTATTAAAATACACATCACCACTCCAACCACTTGGTAAAGAAGTTGTAGCAAATCCTTCCTGAATTAAATAATTCTGCGCCCAGCCATTCACACTGAGGAGGAGTGTAAGGATCATAATGCACACAAAAGAGAATAAATTTTTCATTGTTTTCATAATGTTTGTTATTTGATACATATATTTTTTTTGTTCATTCATTTTTCAAATAAGAATGAGGTGTGTATGTTGATTAAAATTTGAAAATTGGAAAAGGGAATTTTTCTGAACTGATCTGTCATCAGCACAGTAATCCGGCCATAAGCAAAATGGTTTGCATTTTCATGAAATGCAAACTCATTCCTTGTGCATGGCAGGAATGTGGAAAATATGAGTTTCGTAAAGCAGTCAACCATAAAGTTTATACCATAATCATCATCTACTTTTAGTTATTTTCGGTGCATTCATAAGGTAAATTTCAGTGTTTATCAGAAAATCATGCTAACTGATATTTCCTTTTTTTGCACTTCCAAAAATAAATAAATAATTTGTGATACTTGGAAAAAAAAAATGAAATTTTTGATTATTTTGTTAATATCTTTAATTTATGCATGTAAAATATTGTATTTTAAGAGTTTGCAATAATTGTTAAAAAATGTTAAAAATATTTAATTACCAACAGGAAATCATATTTCAAAGCAAAAAGGAAGCAGAAATTTGAGAATGTGCCAAAGGCATCCACTTGGGAAAAAATGAAGAATGGAGAATGTGGTCAAGTAGTCTAGTGGTCTAGTGGTCCAGTCTCAATTGAATTTCTCTTATACCTTTGTACGAGGTGATGAGGTGACGGGGTGACGTGGTGATATTGAATATTTGCTATTTTCTATGACTTTACTTAGTCATTTTGTGTTAGGTGTTAATCATTAATCATTAACAGCAGAACGCTAATGAAAAGCAGCTTGTAATAAACAAAAAAACCGCCCGAAATTTCTTCCGGACGGTTTTTTAATAGTGCAATAATCTCCTGATTATTGTTTAATGATTCTTGATGTCCGCATCATGCCGTTAAATGTGGATTGCAGCATGTACAATCCTGCCGGCAGATGTCCGGTTTCAATCTGCATGTAATTCACTCCTGTGGTCAGTGAATTGCTACCGCTCATCACAAGTTTGCCGTTCACATCGTACAGATTCCACACATGTGTTGCATCAGCGACTGACATTATTTCAACTGTCAACATTTCACTTACAGGATTCGGATACACATTCAGTTCGTTCATCGGTTGCAGAACAATGCCTTCTTCTTTTGAATTTGTCAGAGGTCTCCAACTTGTAGATCCCCATGATACACCTGCATAACGAACAATCAGTCTGTATTCATAATTCAATGATTGATCAAGGCCGTAAGCAACCACTTCAGGAATCACTGTGTAGAAACTGCTGATGATGTTTGTATTCAGAGGTCTGACCTGGATCAGATAATCGGATGCAGCAGGATTAACAACATCATTCCAGCTGAAATTTGCAGACAATCCATCGTAATTACTCACATTGATGGCAATGTAGCCTGAAGTCACAGTTCCAGCCTGTGACCAGTGGAATGACACTTCATTGTAACGCGGACACACTCTGAAATCATAGGAAGTATTTTCATCCACCGGATTCATAATTGCAAAGTTGGTTGTAAAATACCCCTTTGTGGTCCATGTTGCATCTGATGATTTCTTGTACTGAAGGATGTATGAAGAGATATCATCAATCGGAGTCCATTCTACTTTAAACTTGGTTCCGATATCGTAAGATGTTTCAAAACCGATTTCTTCAGTAGTGAAAATGATCGGAGCATACACTGAATTCCAGGACTGCCAGACCAGGTTGGCTTTGTGTCTGATCTGCAGTTCATAATCTGTTCCAGGAACTAGTTCATACACCTTTCTGTTCAGCTGTGTAGACTGAGTCACATACACCCAAATTGAATTGGGTGCAACTTCACGATATCTGAGCTGATACAGAGCTGCGCCGGGAATTGCTTCCCAGTTGGCCTGTACTGCTGTTCCGATATTCTTGCTGACCCATAATGGATTGGCAGCTTTGACAATCAATTGAAGTTCAAATATACTGTCACATCCAAACTGTGTCATTAAAGTATCATAATATGTTCCTGCAGCATTCAATGACTGGCCATGCCATACATAAGGCAGGTCAATGTCATAAACTGTGACAGTTTCAGTAAAGAAGTATTCTGGATGAACTGTCAGGTTCAAAACATACACACTGTCGCATCCAGGAGGATAAACTGTAGTGAATGATTCATTGTAAGTTCCTGTTGAGGAATAGTCAACACCTCTCCATGTGAAGACATCGCCATCGCAAATATCAACATTCTCAACAAATTCATAATCTTGACAAGGAGGTGCTTCCTGAATGGCAATGTTATCCACGAACAGATTATTTCCAAATGCACTGATTCCACCAAACGCAAGCATATTTGTTCCCGCAGGTAGAAGCATTACAAATGAATTCCACTGCGCTGATGTTGGAACAAATCCACTGGTTGTCGAACCTGCAGTGTTGAGTTCACCGTTTAGTCCACCCTGAAGTACGACAAGAGTGTTATAGGTGTTGCCAGCGTCTGTTGAGTAAAGGATGGCAAGCTGATCAACTTCATTCATATATGTTGCATAAGCAAAATCAAATTTCACAATCGGATTGGTCAATCCGCTGGCATCAAATTCCGGAGTGATCAAATAGAAAGGCGTGGGATCTGAGAAGTTATAGAATTGAGCCACTGCTGAATTTGAACCAACACCGTATGCACTTGCAGATGAAGTGATACCCCAGTTTTGAGTTGTTCCGGAAGAAACAAACCAGCAATACAATGGTAAGCTTTCAAAATCCTCAACAAAGGGAGCTGTAAGAACACCACATTCAGTTCTGAACGTAAAGGGTCCTGACCAGTCACTGTATGCTGGATCACAGAATGAACGCACATAAAATGAATATTCAGTATTTGAAGCCAATCCACTGATTGATAGTGGACTTGTTGCAGGAGAAACGAGTGTTCCGCTTCCCTGTATAAATCCGGCAATACCCCATTCAACTTCCCATGATGTAGCAGAACCACTTTCTGTCCAGCCAAGATCAGCAGAAACTTCAGTGATATTTGTTGCCGTCAGATTCATTGGTGCAGGACATGCAGGAGGTGTACAATTCACCATACCTATATAAAGCGAACTGTTTTGAGTACCTACACCTGCCGGTTTTACATAAATTGATTGTCCGAAAGGATTCAAAATTTCAACAATCACTTCTCCAGGCCATGAACCACCATCATTCCAGTACAATTCAAAGTTTAATCCGTCACATAATCCAACCAGGACATTTTCAGTTAAACCATCGATCAGCGAAAGTGTCTGGACTGTAACTCCACCTTGAATGACACTCATAGAATTTCCATTCCATCCGTCACCATAGTCATCTGACAATATAAATGTGTATTCACACTGATCAGCAGGGTCACAAAGCAGGGTTGTAAAACTGACAGGTCCGGTCAATGTACTCAGGGTGCCGCCACAATCAGCCTGTACATAGAATTCATAAGTGGTTGCTGGTGTCAAGCCTGTAGCTTGCCATGTTGTAGCTGTAGCAGTTCCGTTCACAACATAATCATTTGTTCCGGGAACAAAGCCGGGTAATCCGACTTCAACATTCCATGATGTAGCAGTACCGTTTTCTGTCCAGCCAAGATCAGCAGTTGTTGTCATGATATTGGAAGCAA
>CAYMAZ010000079.1:0-3312 GCA_964388575.1 uncultured Bacteroidales bacterium
TCCAACAATTCCTTCAGGAACAAGCTTTTTGATGTCATCTTCCATATCCTGAAAATAACGGTCTTTTGATCCCTGCTGCATGGCTTCAATACTACCCATACCACGATAGGTTTTGTACTTCCTTCCCTCAAATATTATGGTTTCTCCCGGTGATTCTTCAACACCGGCAAACATCGAACCAAGCATCACTGTCGAAGCACCGGCAGCAATCGCTTTTGGAATATCACCTGTGTAACGAATTCCTCCATCAGCGATGACAGGAATGTTAAATTTTTTGAGAGCTTCAGCAACATCCATAACTGCTGTAAGTTGTGGAACGCCAACACCAGCAACAACTCTTGTCGTACAGATTGAACCCGGACCTATGCCCACTTTAATACCATCTGCACCGGCCTGTGCAAGAGCAACTGCCGCCTCTGATGTTGCAATATTCCCAACAATAATATCAATATCGATAAAAATCTCTTTAAAAAGTTTGAGTGTTTCAAGAACTCCTTTTGAATGTCCGTGAGCTGTATCGATCACCAGTGCATCCACACCGGCAGCCACAAGAGTCTTTGCCCTCTCCAGTGCTTCAGGTCCAACACCAGTGGCCGCAGCAACTCTCAAACGTCCACGGGAATCTTTACATGCATTCGGACGGGCTTTAATTTTTATGATGTCTTTGTATGTAATCAGACCAATAAGACGATAATCCTTGTCAACAACTGGTAACTTCTCAATTTTGTATTCCTGCAATATATCTGCAGCTTTCTCAAAGTCTGTAAATTCTGTGGTTGTAATTAAATTTTCCGATGTCATAGCCTCTGAAACACGCTTTTTCAAATCTCTTTCAAATCTGAGATCACGATTGGTCAGAATCCCAACAAGTTTTCCGTCATGATCTACAACAGGAATTCCACCAATTTTATATTCCTTCATCAATGCCAGGGCATCTCCGACTGTTCCGTTCTCTGTGATTGTAACAGGATCTATGATCATTCCGTTTTCAGCCCGCTTCACTTTTCGTACTTCATTGGCCTGCATTTCTGCTGTCATATTTTTGTGTATCACACCAATGCCGCCTTCCTGTGCCATTGCAATTGCCATAACAGAATCAGTCACCGTATCCATTGCTGCCGATACAACAGGTATGTTCAATCGAATATTTTTTGAAAACCAGGTGCTTACATTGACATTGCGGGGAAGTACTTCGCTGTAAGCCGGTACAAGAAGCACATCATCATATGTAAGTCCAGTGCCTTTTATTTTTTCTGAATTTTTTTCCATAATACTGATTTTCCGCGCAAAATTAATAAAATTGTTGGATGTGGACACAGAAAGTTTCATTCAAAACCTGAATTTTTCAATATTTTTTTTAAGAATTCTAATTTAAAAAAATGCATATTATTTTAATTTAAAATAAATTTAAATAATTGTGCAAAAATATGTAATTTTGCAAAAATTTTTAATCTATGAAACATACTGTCGAAACAAAATGGATTGATAACATGTCTTTTGATTCTGACATCGACCAACACAGAATTACAATTGACGCACAACCTGAACATGGGGGTGCTGATGCCGGACCGTCGCCGAAAAAACTTTTGCTAACTGCACTTGCAGGATGTACCGGAATGGATGTAGTGAGTATTTTGAAGAAAATGCGCATCGAAATTCATTCATTTCAAATTGAGGTTGTTGCAGAAATGACAGAAGAGCATCCAAAGCATTACTCAGCATTCCATATTATTTATGAATTCAGTGGAACAAATCTTGAAGAAGAGAAGTTAAAAAAAGCAATCAACCTCTCGCAGGACAGATATTGCGGAGTTTCGCATATGTTCAGGCAATTTGCAAAAATGAGTTACGAAATAAAGATAGTTTAAACTAAAATCCAATTTCCTCAAATTGAGGACGATCAATTATGAATACAATTATTATTGTTGTTGTTGTCATCGTACTTGTCGTTGCATATCTTGCATGGCAGTACAAACGAATCAAGAACCTGCCTGCTCCCGGTGATAGTGAATTTGTTACAACTCTGACTGACGCGAATGCTCAGCAGATGATTGGCAAAGGTGTTGTACTTATTGATTTCTGGGCTGCCTGGTGTATGCCATGCAAACTAATCGCACCAGTCATCCATGAGCTTGCAGAAGAATTTAATGAAAAGGCCACAATCAGTAAGCTCAATGTTGATGAAAATCAACGAACAGCTCAGATGTTCGGAGTGAGAAGCATACCAACACTTGTCATTTTAAAAAACGGAAAAGAAGTTGAAAGAATTGTGGGAGTTAAAAATAAAGGTTTTATCAAACAGCAAATAGAAAAACACCTTTAATTTTTTTTCTAATCCATTACACAACGAACAGAGAATCCATATTTCTTGCTAAAATTTCCCTGTTCGACCACTTTGTCATCGAAATATATCAGTCTGAACAATCCGTCGCCTGAATCAAATTCGGAAGCACTCCACCAGTAACCATAATTTCCGTTATCATAATAACCTCCGTCAAGATATCTGTAACCGGCAGGCAAGGCTGTAAATCCTGATTCATTTGTAGCTCCTGTGTTAGGAGTATTCCAATGCGTTGTTCCTGTTTCTTTCATTTTCCCACCGGCGACACTTTCGCCACCAAGAAAAGTCACCAAAGTTGTCCATTCGGCATCTGTCGGAACATGCCATCCGGTTGGACAAATATTTCCGGTTTTAACCGCATACCAGTTATAAATTGCACCATATGTGTTCCCGTAGTTTGACTGGCTGTTTTCATACCAGCAGACACCCGGAGTTGAAATGGTACCCCATTCTGTCTGATCAGTCACTGCAGGAATGGGAGATCCGTTTCTGTATTTGGTCGTTTTCAAATTCTCCTTCAGCCATACCTGGGTTCCAATAACGACTGTATTGTAGACATTACCGTCTGCATCGGTTACAGTAGTTGGAGGGGGTGGGTCCTCTTCATCTTTTTTACAGGCACTGACAACAATTAGAGAGAACACTGCCACAAGTAGCAATGGATACATAAACATGATTTTTTTCTTCATAAAATGAGTATTTTAGGGTTAATATTATCCATCTGAAATTTGATCATGAACGGTACTGATCTTTAATCAACTTCGGTTTACGATTCAAAAATATAAAATATTTCAATTAAAAGACAAAATTGTTAAAAAAATAATTTTTCAGGTTGCATCAAAAATTCAATTTATACCCAACAGGATGTACGTTTAGTTCAATCATTTTTACAAAAGTACGAATAAAGTAATAAGCTGTACTTGGTATAAAAAAGCTGATTTTGTATTTGAATTTTTTGTAATTTTGCAAAC
>CAYMAZ010000080.1:0-2034 GCA_964388575.1 uncultured Bacteroidales bacterium
GAATAATCAGAGGTGCTGAAAGTTGAACGAGATCAGGTGTTCCAACAACAGACATTCTGCCTGAGCGTGGAATTCCGATAATCTTGGAGTTTGCAACCGGGGCCTTGACATCAGTGATATGAAAGCCATCCAGATTAAACTCAATAACTGTTTCTCCGTTTGAGGAACTGATCAGTTGAGGAAAAAAATCCTCAGGAGTATTTTTTTTAATTGAATGCCACTGGGCTTGTGCACAAAGACAACAATATGAAAATACAATAACTAAAAAAAGAAATGCTTTTTTCATCACAACAGATATTGAAAAGATTAAGTTTGACAAATGTACACTGAATAATCCTATTTTCAACGTGTTTTTGAAGCGAAAAGAATTTGTTGTAGAAAAAATTTTTACACAAAATTTGAAAAAGTATCAGATTTTCAGTTTGAAATGCTGTTTCGCAATGTCACTCCTGAAAAACAATATTCCAAAATAAAAAACATCTATTGATACAGTAACATCCGGTAGAGAAATCATTTTCTTCCAGGCCATCTGCATGTCATCTGACCAATAAATATCATGAAGTATCAATATTGATGTCTTGGTTAAAAATGGCCTGATCTGGTTGTAATATCTGAATAATCCATGACTGGTATGGTCTCCGTCAATAAATACCATTTGTGCTGATCCTGCTCTTTTAAGTGTCGATGGTAAAGCCTCATCAAATGTTCCATGTTGTATGTGAATGTTGAAGTATCTGTATTTTTTGAATATATCGCTGGCTATGCTGTACATATCAGCATTTCCTTCAATCGTATACAAAGGAATATTTTCGTCTGCAGATGTCATATACATGCTTCCGATACCTGCACCTGTTCCAAGTTCTATCACATTTGTTGGTTTAAAATATTGAACCAGGCCATATAACAAACTTCCCTCTGTAGAAGATACTGAAACAGATTGAATGTATTTTCCAGCCGTTGAATGCTCATGGACTTTTCTGTTTTTTCCTCCCAATTGAAATAATTTCAGATTTTCATTCTTTTGGTATAATTCTTTACGAATGCTGGCAATTTTTTTCTTAACATCTGCAGGCAATAGTTTATTCTTATTCTGAAAAACATCAGAATATAATTTATATACAAATGGAGAATGAATGGAATAGGCTTTTCCTGCAGAAAGTCTGAAACGTATATAGCGTAAAATTATTTTGATTTTTTCATTCATGCAGCCCTTTGACTTTAGGTTTGCCCGGTATAAAATCTTTCAGATAAAATGGTTCATAATAGACTGTATCTGCAAATTCCTTATTTTTTAATTTTTTTAATGCAATATGTGAAATTCCCACAGATGTATGGACATTTGCATCAAGAATAATGATATGTTCATTGTTATCTGCAAATTTTTTACATTTAAGTGCTCCATTTCCTCCAAGTATTATCTTACTTTTATTTACAATGTTTTCAAAATAATCATCTGTAATAATATCTGCAGAAACACCTTTAATAACATTTAGATTTTTATCAAAAAGAGCAGTATATACCTCCATTCTCCTTGCATCAATCATTGGTTGAAAAACATAGTCCTCTTCTTCTTTTAAAAATATATTTTCTTTCATGATTACTGCCATTGCATGTAATGTGTCAACAGCAATCAGGGGTATATCTAATGCAAAACATAATCCCTTTGCAGTTGAAATGCCTATTCTCAAACCTGTATAAGAACCTGGCCCACCTGATACAGCAACTGCTGAAAGCGAAGCATAATCGATTCTGCTTTCCTGAATAACTTCTTCTATTAAAACAGATATTCTGGATGAATGATTATTCACACCGATTTCTTCGCGTAATGACAGTACACCAGCTTCATTAGAAATGCAAATACTGCACACATTAACGGCAGTTTCAACAGATAAAATAGGGGCAGAAATTTTCAATTTCAAATGTTTTTCCAGACTGGCAAAATTAATGAAAAGAAATCAACACTGACTTTTTGGATAAAATTGAGGGTGTGAAAATTTTTGTGTAAACTGGTAACTAATTGAATTTGCATCTGTT
>CAYMAZ010000081.1:0-1896 GCA_964388575.1 uncultured Bacteroidales bacterium
TCCGAGTAGCTGAATTTGTCTTGCTCCGCTTACGGCATCACTGTACTGGACATCAACAGAAGCGTTGGTTTCAAAACTTTCAGCCATGCTGCAGCAGGCTGCACGCTTTAGTTCTCCCTGTCCGATCACCTGTACAACAATAGGCTCCATGCGCATCATGTGTGTACCGGATGTTTTCTCCCAGACGATGACTTCAGTAAGTGTTTTTCCGAGATTGAGAATGACTTCAATTGGCTCTGTAAATCTTTCCGGTTTCAGGGTGTCCGGTTTGAACCCGACGAAGGAAAAAACCACTGAAAGATGCGTTTTGTCGTCCATATTAATACTGAAGTTCCCTTTCGTATCCGATACGGTTCCGTTGGTTTTGTCAGATAAATAAATATTGACACCGGGAAGCGTTTTTTTATTGCCCTGCTCATCAAGTTCATACACTGTCCCTCTGAGTTGCTGGGCATATCCTGACAAAGTCAGAATAGATATACATATTGTTAAAATGATTTTAAGCATAATCGAAAAATTTAAAAATGAATACAAAATTTTTAAATGACGGAAAACGGAAAATCATCCGTAATTTCCCGATTAGCTTAAGATGTCCGGAATTTTAAGGCTCTGAAAGAGAATGAGTTTAAATATGCCTGTTTTAGGCGGTGGTTTTGGCTGAAAAAAGTCCAGAGACTGATCTGGCAATGTGAACTGTAAGTCAGAAATTTTATTGAAAAACGGAAATTCTGTAAGCTGAGGATGAAGATCAACAGTATATGAGGTTGCTGTCAATGCACTGATGTTAGGTTTCAGATAAACAAATGAGTCTGAACAGCAATCACTGCATTTTTCTGGCTGTTGTGTTTTTTCACATTCAGATTCACCCGGGCAGCAGTCAGAATGAGATTGTGCGTGGTTGTGAGAATGATCGCAACTTGCCGGTGTGAAAAGTCCGTAATATGTATCTCCGGTTGAATCGCAATGATGCATAAACAGTGAAATACCCTGTGTTGACAGTAATATCACAGCTGCAAGCGGGTAAATGAAGAATTTTAATAGTTTATGCATCATGGTGCAAAATTACACATTTTTCAGTTTTCCAACATTGTTTTAACATTTTTTTAATCAGAGACTTTTCAGAATCAACTGTCGCATATTTTTCGATATCTCAATGGTAAAAGTGTTTTTTCTTTATACGTAGCACCTCAAAAAAAGATTTAGCCACAAAGGCTGCACAACATTTCCAACTTGATAACTTTTCTATATTTGCACATACAAGTTCATGAATGAAGAACGAAATTATCATATATCAGACAGATGAGTTATCGGCAAAGTTTGAAGATAAGATTGAAGACGATACTACAAAAACCTGCCGGGCTGAGAATTGTTCATTATAGTTCACTGTGTCATTTTGCAAAAACATACCAACATCATTACTCTATAATTTTGATATATGCAAAAACCCAATAGCCCGTAGGGCTTTAATGTCAATAAAAAAAAAGAAAAAAAAGAAGTACTTTTGTCCGTAGGACATTAACTAAAAAAAAAGTTGATTTATGGCAAACACTTACACCCAATTATATGTACACTATGTTTTTGCAGTACAAAACCGACTTTGTCTTTTGAAGAAGCATTGGAGAGAAGATTTGTATAAGTATATAACCGGTATTGTTGAAAATCAAAACCATAAGCTATACATAATAAATGGAATGGACGACCATATCCATAGTTTAATCAGTATGGCTCCTACCAAGTCGCCTTCTGATTTAATGTATCATGTGAAAAGAAATTCTTCTCTGTGGATAAACCAAAAAAAACTTGCTCCCGGACACTTTTCGTGGCAGGATGGATATGGAGCGTTATAGTGGTCTAAAAAATTAGGACAGGAACCTAAGTTAAACAATTAACGTAAAA